>JBIIYZ010000019.1:0-23159 GCA_044346555.1 Candidatus Planktophila sp.
CACCAATCAAGACGTAAACAAGCGCGTCTTGGTTTGACTCAAATTGGTCAGGGTGGAGATAAGACTCGCAAGAAAGTGCAATTTTGCACTTGTGTGGGGGAAGTACTTTGCTTCGGTCGAAGCAATGGCTAATTCTACCTTGGATTATTGAATTGAAAAACCAACTGGAAGTTCAAGACGATTAGCCGCCAATAAAGCTGAATTAGTAAGAATTTCATGCGTAGAACCATCAGCAACGATGATGCCACCCGAAAGAATTACTGCTCTCTCGCACAGTTCATATGCATAAGGCAGATCGTGAGTGACCATGACCATAGTGATATCGAGTGAGCGCAAAATGTCGGCTAATTCGCGGCGACTGGCTGGATCTAAATTTGATGAGGGCTCATCTAATACAAGAATTTCCGGCTTCATAGCCAACACTGTCGCAACAGCAACACGTCGACGCTGACCAAATGAAAGATGGTGAGGGGGTCGATCTTTGAACTCGCTCATGCCAACAAGCTGTAGCGCTTCATCGACTATTGCATCAAGCTCAGCGCCTCTTTTGCCCATGTTGTACGGGCCAAAAGCAATATCTTCGCCAACCGTGGGCATGAATAACTGATCATCCGGATCCTGAAAAACAATTCCGACCTTGGAGCGAATAACTTTTATTGATTCTTTATCTTTGGCATCTACCAATTGGCCAGCTATATGTACCGAACCATGTGAAGTTGGATGAATTCCATTCATGTGCATAACAAGAGTTGTTTTACCGGCACCATTAGGGCCAAGAAGAGCAACGCGTTCGCCTCTTTGAACTGAAAGGTTCACACCAAATAGAGCTTGATTTCCATCGGGATAGGCAAATGCCAACTCTTTGATTTCTAGACTTGGTGTATTCATTACATTCTTCCAATCAATAATTGAGCAACAAAGATTACTGCAGCAACAAGTGGGTAGATCATGGCGGTAAACCAAATCGATGCCTTTATTTTAGATTGCTGCTCTTGCGGTAAAGCTCCTTCATAACCTCGTGACAACATGGAAAGATGCACTCGTTCGCCTCGTTCATAAGATCGAATAAACAGCGCCCCAGCCGCAGTGGCAAGTACTCTCCAACTTTTCATTCCGGTTGCTTCAAAGCCGCGCGATTCACGCGCAATCTTCATGCGCTCCATTTCGTCATTTACAACATTTATGTATCGCAACATAAAGGAAGCAATCTGAACCATAAGAACTGGAAGACGTAACCGCTCTAACCCACGAAGAATTTCGCGAGCAGTTGTTGAAGTAGACAAAATGATCGCAGTCATCACTCCTAATGTGCCCTTTACGACAATTCCAGAACCGGCAATCAAACCCTCGCGATATAGCTCCAAAGGTCCTACTTGTACTTTTTCACCGGAACCAAAGAAGGGCATTAAAATTGCAAAGAAGATAAATGGAATTTCAATTAAGGCGCGCTTGAACAAGGTTAAAAATGGAATTTGTGCCACTTTCACCACGATAAGTAACCAGAGAAAGTAGGCTAAAAATGCGCCCCATTGAGTTACCGGAGTCGAGACTACAACCAGGATAAAGCAGAGCGCAGCGACGATTTTTAGGTGTGACGGAAGTGCATGAATAAAGGTATGTCGATGGAGATAAAGCCGCTCACCAACATCATGGCCATGGTGATGCTTGTTCTCTTGAGTTTTAATTTTTCTTATCTTTTGGCTTCCGCGCAATCAATCTAAAGGCAACGCCTGCAACAACGGCAGTCCCTAGAACACCAATAACGCCGGCAATTCCAACAGAGGCACGTTCATTATCGACACCCTTGGTTCCGTAATCAGAAAAAACGACGCCAGCGTTGGTATTTTCCTTAGCTGTCTCGAGGAAACCAATTTCTTCAGCAACTTTTTCTAGGCCATCTGGATGTGATGAAGCATAAAAAGAAACAACGCCAGCTAGGAATAATGAAGCGATAAAGCCAGAAATATAAAACTTACGGTTGTTACGCATTTCGAATCTCCAAATTCTTAGCGTTGTTTTTCCATCCGTAAACTAAGTCGCTACGGCTGGCAATTACCGCGCTGACAGTAAGACCCGTGATAAGACCTTCACCAATTCCGATCAAAATATGTGTTCCGACCATTGCTCCAAGAACGGTAGTTGTTGAGTAAGTTGCCGTAGCGCCCATTGCATATTGAAGGGTGAAGCTAATTGCAGCCATTGGCACAGAAACAAAACCACCGATCGCTGCGGCTAATGGGATGGAAGCTTTTTTCTTTGGCAGAACTTTACGAACCAAAAGAAAAGCCCCATAGCCAGTCCAAACTCCAACAATTGACATGTTAAATGTGCTCGCACCCAAAGCAGTTAATCCACCATCAGCAAAAAGAAATGCCTGCATAAGAAGAACTATTGTTAGAGCCAGAGTCGCAGCCCACGGCCCCACCAAAATTGCAGCTAACGCACCACCAATTAAATGCCCGCTAGTTCCTGCAGCAACTGGAAAGTTGAGCATTTGAACCGCAAAGATAAACACTGCGGTTAGACCAGCAAGTGGTGCAGTCTTTTCATCTAGTTGCGAGCGGGCTCCTTTGAGCGCAACGGCAACACCGGTGGCGGAAAGACCAGTAAAGATGACTGAGGTTTGGACATCAAGAAAGCCGTCTGGAATGTGCATGGGAAAATGTTAACGCAAATGATTCGCATCTGCATCTTCTAGGCAGGACTGGTGTTTTCTGGCGTAAATGAGCGTGGAGGCCAGGGTGTTTCGCAGGCAAACCCACAGGCAAAGAGCAGCCGGGGCGTATAGAGTCACGGTTACTCGAAGGTTGTTGGAAACTTTGACTAGAGGAGATCTGCATGAGCGATGACGAGGGCATGGAAGATCTAGTAACTGAGGAAATGCTCTGGGATCGAATTCCCGAGGTTGAAGGCGCAGAACGTGCCAGCACATATTACGAATTAAGCGCGCGAATTTTTGCACGTGGCCAATATGACGAAGCTCTAGCACTCGCTGAAACTGCTTGCGATATTTATGACCAACTCGGCGCAAGCGCACCATCTGAAGGCGTCGCGCAGGCGTATAGCGCGATTGGCTATAACTTAAATCAGTTAAAGCGCATGGAAGAAGCCGCAACTGCAATGTCTAAGGCTGTCGAAATTTTGCGCGCTAACAAATCTTCTATCGCCCTAGAACTTGCCTGCACACTAGGCGAGTGGTGGTTTGCCTCTAAGAATTTTGAAAAAGTGATTTCCACCATGGATGAATGTGCGCAAGAACATTTACTCGATGGAAATGAATATGGCGCGGCCAATGATTTGTACTTAATTGGTTGTGCGCATCGCTCTATGAAGAATTTCCGCGAAGCAATCGTTTCATTCTATGAAGCGCGCGATTTGTTTAAGCGTAATAAAGAAGTAATTCAAGTTGCACGTTGCGATCAAAAAATTGCTTCTTGCCATGTTGCGCTAGCTGAAGGCGACTTAGCTTTGACTCGTGCGCGCAAAGCGCTTGATGTTTTTGAAACCGCGCATGATCATATTCGATCAAATAACGCACTATTTGAATATGGCAAAGCCCAAGTGCTGCTAGAGAACTACGAAGAAGGCTTGAACACTCTCGATCAAGTTTTAACTGTAGCTACCGATGAAGAGCCAAAAGACTTCGAATTCATCGTAGATATTGAAACTTCTATGGCCGCTGTTATGCGAATTTTAGGCCGAAATACTGAGGCTGATGAAGTTGATCGCCGGTTGATATCAGTGCGCGAAGCTCTCGCTGACGATTAGTTCTTAGCCCTATTTGGGTAAATGCTGTAACGCCCAGTGATACATAGCAATTGCACCCGCAGCTGATGCATTCATGCTGCGGGTAGAGCCGTACTGATTAATTTCTAGCACGACTTCGCAAACTGCAACTGCTTCTTCGCTCATGCCAGCACCTTCTTGGCCAAAAAGCAGAACGCAACTTTCTGGCAACTGAGTTGATTCAAGTTGCTTCGATATTCCGGGCAAGTTGTCAATTCCAATAATTGGTAAGCCTGCTTCACGACAATAATTTCCAAAATCTTCAACCGTTGGATGATGCACGATAGTTAAATATCTATCCGTGACCATAGCGCCACGTTTATTCCAATCGCGTTTACCAACAATATGAACGGCATCAACATTAAAGGCATTCGCAGTTCGAACCACTGAACCGATATTTAAATCATGTTGCCAATTCTCAATTGCAATCTGCAATTTATGGCGCTTGGTATTTAAGTCAGCAACGATTGCGGCAACTGACCAATAGCGATATTTGTCGAGCACATTACGACGATCACCATTCTCAAGAAGTTCTAAGTCGTATTCATCGCCAGTTGGCCAAGGTTTTGGATGCGGACCTACGCCTACGACCGGAAAAAATTCTCCTGGTCCGATTTCAGCTGGCGGCATGCTCATTGGGTCAATCTATCTTTAGTAATTAGAAAGTAGTATTGGCACCATGAAGTTGCGCCCGTTATCAATCGCCTCGATCAGCGTAGTTCTAGTCGCACTCACAGCAGCTATGACTTCTGGCGCCCCTGCCGCTCTCAAAAGCAGCACCATTACCCCTATTTTAAAGAGTGCAGCCAGTTCAAAGACTCTAGCTAACCCAGGCTTGATTTTGGTCGATCCAGCAACCGGCGAGACAATTTACGAAAATGATGCTGACACTTTGCGCAAGCCAGCATCGCTACTAAAGATAATTTCGGCGGTAGCTTTATTAGATTATGTTGATCCAGAGTTTCGATTCACGACCGAAATTTTGACTGGCATCACCCCTAACACGTTGATTATTGCGGGTGCGCTAGATCCTTGGATGGAGCGAAACAATACGCTCGCTACAAAAATGGGTCGGGTTTCTCTTCCTAAAATTGTAAAAACTGCACTCAAGAAACTTGATGCCGATAATGGCGCGCCAATAGAAACTTTACGCATTGAGTATTCCAAAATGCATACCGTTGATCTTGATTTTATCAAAGCTCAATTTGTAGCCCGAGATATTAAAGTAAGTATGGCAAAAGTCACCGCTGCAGAGGGAAAACTTAATTCAAAGGAATCAATCGCTAAATTTGATTCGCCTCCTCTGCAGAAAATTATGGACTGGATGTTGATCTGGAGCGATAACACTCTGGGTAATCGCATGGCTATGTATGCCTCAATGAAAGCTGGCTTTGGATATGCTGAATCTGGAATTGAAGAGACATTTGTTAAATCTCTTAGCAATCTTGAGATTGATGCAACTGGCTTAAATGCTGTTGACGGCAGTGGGCTATCTAGATCCAACAGGGTTTCAGCGCAAATGTTGGCAGAGTTACTTCTTAAAACTTACGAAAACGATAAATACCGCACTATTTACGGTGGACTTCCAGTAGGTGGCGTTAATGGCACGATGCGCAATCGTTTTGTTACTAGTGCTCCAAAAGCAATTGGTTTAGTGAGAACGAAGACCGGCTTCTTAACTGGGGTTGTGTCAATGGCTGGATATGTACAAGGAGGTGATCGCGAGTACATTTTTGTCGCGATCGCCGATCAGATTCCTAAAAACTATTCAGCTGCAAAAGCAGCTCGAGTTGCGCTAGATAAAGTCCTGGCTAAATTTGCCAAACCAGTTCCTGGTATTTCACCGAGCCCAACAAGCATTGCTGAGAATCTCGATGGTAACTAAGCAAGACAAATTAGTCAGTAATCTTGCTCAGTGAGCATAAATCAGCCCGACAAGAGTTCGGACCTTCGAATTCGTGGCTATCTCGACCTCATGAAGTTAAGGGTGGTCGAGCTCTTACTGGTGACAACTCTGCCAGCCTTAGTTCTGGCTCAAAATGGAATCCCCTCAGTTGGGCTATCTATCGCCACGATTCTTGGTGGCACCCTGGCAGCAGGAAGTGCGAATGCATTCAATATGGTGATCGAAAGTGAAACCGACAAGTTAATGAAGCGCACTGCGCAACGACCAATCGCAACCGGTGTTATTTCGCGCAGAGAAGCAACTATTTTCGCAACTGTTGTCGGGTTACTTTCACTTCTTATCTTCGCACTATTTACAACAGTGCTCGCTACTTTGTTAACTTTGATCGCGATTGTTTTCTATGTTGTTATTTACACGATGGCGCTTAAGCGACGTACTTCGCAAAATATTGTTTGGGGCGGAATCGCCGGCTGTATGCCCGTTCTAATTGGTTGGGCTGCGGTCACGAATGATTTATCAAACGTTGCCTGGGCATTTTTCTTTGTAGTTTTTTTCTGGACACCACCACATTTTTGGGCACTTGCCATTAAGTACAAAGATGATTACAACGCAGCCGGAATTCCAATGTTGCCAGGTGTTACTTCACAAAAAAATCTACATGGTCAAATGTGGTTCCACACGATTGCGATGTTTATTGCTTCAGTTATAACAATTGATCTTGCTGAACTTTCGGCTTGGGTGCAGATTGTCAACGCACTTCTATTTGCCGTGTTTGCTTCAACACTTGCGCAACTTCGCGGGAGTAATCCAGATTATGGCAAAGTTGCCGCCAAAGTTTTCCAGTGGTCGATAACTTATTTAAGTTTGTATTCAGTATTACTTGTTGCAGCAGTCTTAATTTAAATTTAACCTAAGGCCTGCGCAATATCTTTAATTAGATCATCGCTGTGCTCTAAGCCAACTGAAAGACGTAGCGTGGTTGCTGTGATTCCCATGGCCATCTGATCTTCTGGGCTTAATCTGCGATGAGTAGTTGAAGCTGGGTGGGTAATAAGTGACTTGCTATCGCCTAAATTGTTGGAAATATCAATGATTCGCAAAGCATCCATGAACTTATAGACATCCTTTTTGGTGCCCTTGAAAGTGATGCCAATAGTCGTTCCAAAGCCACTCATCTGCTTCTTTGCTAATTCATGACCAGGGTGCGATGGCAGACCAGGGAAACTTACAACTTCAATTTCTGGGCGAGTAGCCAAAAACTCGGCAATTTTTTGTGCGTTTTTGGCCATACGCTCGACCCGCATATCTAAAGTTTCGAGTGACTTTAATAGCACCCAAGCATTAAACGGACTTAGCGCTGGCCCGGTATGGCGGAAGAATGGTTTGAAATATTCATTGATGTAAGCGAAACTGCCAAGTACTGCGCCAGCAAGAACGCGACCTTGACCATCAATATGTTTTGTGGCTGAGTACATAACTACATCTGCGCCAAGTTCTAGCGGACGCTGCATAATCGGTGATGCCATTACGTTATCGACGATAACTGTTGCACCAACTTTATGTGCCAAATCAGAAATCATTCGGATATCAACAATTTCCATTAATGGATTACTTGGGGACTCCAGAAAAACTACTTTAGTTGGCTTGCTAAGCGCTTCGGCCCAAACTTTTTCATCAGTACCTTTTACAAGTTCCACTTCGACGCCCCAAGCTGGTAAAAACTCAGTTAGCACAACGTGACAAGAACTAAACATTGCAGCTGACGCAACAACACGATCGCCGGCTTTAACCATGCAGGCAACTGATGCGAACATGGCAGACATTCCAGATCCAGTTGCTACGCAATATTCTGCGCCTTCAAGTTCAGCTAAGCGATTTTCAAACATGGCAACTGTTGGGTTACCAAACCGGCTATAAACAAAGTGATCAGTTTCATCAGTGAAGGAATCTTCAGCTTCTTGCGCAGAAGAATAGGTAAAGCCACTGTTTAAAAAGAGCGCTTCAGATGTTTCGCCAAAGCCAGTACGGGTTACGCCAGCACGAACCTGAGAGGTTTGTGGGTTAACTTTCCAATTTGGGGCAGGGCGGCGATTGGGTTCTTGATAGCCCCAGGCATCTTTACTCACCTGCTAAGTGTAAGGGAAACGACTATTGTGATGGGCATGAGTAATCTCGCAGTAGCAGTACAAGACTTAAGTAAGAAATATGGCGATACTTTCGCTGTTTCACACGCTAATTTTGAAGTACCAATGGGCACTGTTTGTGGTTTCGTCGGGCCTAATGGGTCAGGCAAGACCACCACTATTCGCATGCTGTTGGGCTTGATCTCGCCTACTGGTGGCTCTGGCGAAATCTTGGGTCATTCAATTAAGCACCCGGAAAAATACTTGGCCAGCGTTGGCGCGATGATCGAAGGACCAGCTTTCTATCCAGCTCTAACTGGCCGCGAAAACTTAAACGTGTTGGCAACTTTAGGCGGCTACGGAACCGATCACGTGCAGTCCTTGCTTGAACGAGTTGGTTTAGGCGATCGTGGTAATTCAAAATTTAAAACCTATTCATTAGGTATGAAACAACGCTTAGGTATTGCGGCCGCACTTCTGCCTAATCCAAAGCTTTTGATTCTTGATGAGCCAACGAATGGTTTAGACCCAGAAGGAATTCAAGAGATTAGAGATTTATTGAAATCGTTAGCGCAAGAAGGAACTACCGTATTCGTGTCTTCACATTTACTTTCAGAACTTGAATTAATCAGTCAGCACCTAGTGATGTTGCGCAAAGGTAAAGTTTTATTTGCTGGAAAGATTGAAGATTTATTTTTGGCACAACAACCTTTCATTTTGGTGAAGACTCCAAATGAAAGCGACTTGCCTAAAATTTCTGAAATTGCAGCTGCCGCAGGTCATAAGACAACAATTCGAAGCGGTGTTGCGCATATCGAAGGACCAGCAGAGTGGGCTGCCGAATTAAATAGGTCGGCATTTGCTGCTGGTATCACGCTTTCGCAGCTATCGCCGATGTTGCCAAGTCTGGAAGAAACATTCTTCGAAATGACGGGGGACTCCGAATGAACCAGATATTCAAAGCTCGGGTATTTAGGTCAGAGTGGCGCAAGCTTCGTCGGCCAACGCTATTCATAGGCACAATGCTGGCATCGGCTGGTTTAACTGGTTTGGTTACTTCGTTACTGTTTTTACTGATTGATTCACCACAAGGCAATTCTGATCGTGGCAACATGATCTCTCGTGAAATTCTGCAACTACCAAGTGGTTTAACTATTGGTTTTAGTAACGCAGCCGGGTTGTTAGGAATCGTTGCCTTGTGCGTCTTTGCTGCGCAAACTGCCCAGGAATACACCTACGGAACTTTGCGAAATTTATTAGTGCGCCAACCACGTCGTCTTCAGTTGTTGCTCGGAAAATATGTGTCAATGGCTTCATTTGCCATGGTGATGGTGATCCTGGCTGCAATTGTCAGTATGTCATTAGCTTTTGGGCTATCGGGTAAAGCTAAGGTCTCAACCGATGCATGGGTAACTTCCGATGCTCTTCAGGAAATGACAAAAACTTTCGGAAATGTTCTCTTATCGGTTATCGCATTTGGCACCGTTGGCATGATTTTAGGTTTATTGCTTCGATCGCCGATTAGCGCTATCTCCCTGGGTGTTATCTGGTTGTTGATTGTGGAAAATATCCTAGTTGCAGTTAAATCAAGTTTAGGAACTTGGATGCCAGGAAGCTTGATATCAACAATCGCAGTTGGTGGGACAACTGATATTTCTTATACCCACTCAATAACGATGGTTGCAATCTATTTGGTGGCAAGTACCGCAATTGTGGTTACGCTTTTCAAGCGACGTGATGTATCTAATTAACTCTAATTTAATTAGGGACTGACACGGCGGCGCTTCTAACTCATTTCTAAGGTGCCCCATTTATCCTAGGAGCATGTCGAAGCGGTTTATTGCGCTCGCAGTCGCGCTTACTTTTCTAGGTAGCAGCACGACTGTTTATGCCGCCACCCCAAAGCCAACTTTGGCGCAGATTGAGGCCGCGAAAAAAGCCGAAGCAGCGAAAAAGAAAGCAGCTGATGCGGCGGCCAAAAAATTAGCGGCAGCAAACATGTCCTTGAAGGATCTCACTATAAAAGCTAATGCAGCGCTAGCTCTTTATGTAAGCGCGAAAGCTGAATTAGCAAGTGCAACTGCTGAAGCAAATGTGGCCGCAGAGTATGCGCGTAAAACCGCTGCAGAAGTTGCACTCGCTCATAGAACAATTGGCAAGCTAGCCGCGAATGCTTACATTATGGGTGGCACGTTTAGTGATATCGAACCGCTTTTAAGCGCTAACGGACCACAAGACTTAGTTGATCGAATTACTATCCTGGACTCTCTTGGTGATCAGAATACTGCTGCGCTTGAGAGATTTAAGACCGCCGAAGTTATCGCTCGAGCCGCCAAAGTTGTTGCCGATGCTGCAAAAGTTAAACAGATTGCGGCAACAGAAAAGGTTGCTGCGGCCAAGAAGATTGCCGATGACGCTAAAGCGTTACAGCAGAAAGAAGTTGATTCGTTACGTGCAGTCCAAGATAAATTGATAAAAGAACTTTCCAAAGCAAGAAAAGTTCGCGTTACATTAGAACAACAACGCCAGTTAGCTTTACTGGAAGAAGCGCAAGCAAGGCAAGCTGCGCAAACTCCAGGTCAGTCAAAAGTTTGGCCAAATCTAGGTTTCAAAGGCCGGTCAACAATTCGAACTACCCAAGCTCAGCGAGATGTGGCAGTTGCTTTTGCTAAGAAACAAGTGTTGGCACGTAAGCCATATATCTGGGGTGCTGAAGGCCCGAATTCTTTTGATTGCTCAGGTTTAGTTTTTGCCGCATATAGAGCTGCTGGCTTAGGTTGGCCGAACTGGGATCGCTTAAACTCCGCACTTTATGCGGGTTACACCAAGCATGTCTCACTTAGCGAGCTTGTTCCTGGCGATCTCTTGTTCTATTCGTTCAAGGGAACCATCTCTAGCATTCACCACATTACGATTTACGCTGGCAACGGCATGATGTGGGAAGCCAATTCCACGAAAAAGGGCTTGATTTACTCAAATATTTATAGCATCAAGGGCTTAATGCCATTTGGCGGTCGGGTCTAGTCTTAACCCTGTGAGCACAAACCCAGCAACCGTAACAATTCGAAGTGCTGTGCGTGAGTGTCTATCTAGCTGCAGCGCAGGCGACACAGTTTTAGCTGCGGTTTCTGGTGGCGCTGATTCCTTAGCGCTAGCTGCTGCTCTGGTTCCTGAAGCAAAAAATTTATTGGTGAATTTAGTGGGCGTAACAATTGACCATCAACTTCAGAAAAATTCTGGTGAACAAGCCACCAAAGTTCTGGCGCAACTTTTGGAATTAGGAATCGATAAAGTTGAAATAGTTAAAGTTGATGTTGAAATGCTAGATGGATTAGAAGCATCGGCTCGCCGAGCTCGCTACGCCGCACTTGATGCTTTAGCCGAAAAACACAATGCGAGATTGGTTTTTCTTGGTCACACTCTTAATGATCAAGCTGAAAGTGTTCTACTTGGTTTAGCCCGCGGATCAGGTGCGCGTTCACTTTCTGGCATGGCACGATGTACCGGAAAATATTGCCGTCCACTTTTGGAAATTACTCGATTACAAACTTTGGCGGCTTGTGACGAAAATAAACTAACGCCTTGGGTTGACCCACATAATTCAGATTTGAGCTTTGCGCGAGTCCGTGTGCGCACTGATGCACTTCCAAAGTTGGAAGAAAGCATTGGTCCCGGAATTACCGAAGCTCTGGCACGCAGTGCCGACCTATTACGTGATGATGCTGATGCTCTCGATGGCTGGGCAACGCAAGTTGCAGCTGAACTTGATCTGGCTAATCTAGAAATTACTCGATTGGCCGATCTGCCTAAGGCGGTCCGAACTCGCCTTCTGCGCAAGGCAATTTACGCAGCCGGGGCTCCCATGGGCTCAATTACTGCCGAACATGTGGCCTCAGTTGAGGCTTTTGTCACCTCTTGGCACGGTCAAGGCGCTTGTAGCCTTCCGGGCGGTGTGAAGGTTTCCCGAATTTCGGGCAGACTTTCGCTCCTGTCCCGCTAATTAAAGTAAGCCCGCCATATCAATGAAGGAGCATCGTGGATTTATCAGTAATTGAAAACGATATCGAGCGCGTAATAGTTAGCGAATTAGATCTACAGACACGCATCAAAGAATTGGCAGCACAAGTTGATGCCGATTACGAAGGTCGTGACATTCTTCTAGTTGGCGTATTAAAAGGCGCAGTTATGGCGATGGCTGATTTAACTCGCGCGATGCAGCGTCATCTAGAAATGGACTGGATGGCTGTTTCTTCTTATGGCTCCGGTACTAAGTCCAGTGGCGTAGTTCGAATTTTAAAGGATCTTGATCGCGATATTACTGGCCGCAATGTTTTAATCGTCGAAGATATTGTTGACTCAGGTTTAACTCTTTCTTGGTTAAAGTCGAACCTCGAATCACGTGGCGCTGCCAATGTTGACATCTTGGCAATTCTGCGCAAACCAGAGGCTGCCAAAGTTGAGGTTGCAGTGAAATATGTAGGTTTTGATATCCCAAAAGATTTCGTTGTTGGTTACGGACTTGATTTCGACGAAAAGTATCGCAACTTGCCATTTATCGGTGTGCTCGCAAAGCACATGTACGAATAGAAGCAACATGTCTAAAGAAAATTTGACTGAAGAAATTAAGAAAGATAAGAAAAAGAAAGTGACCAAGACGGTTTCTAAGCGTGGCGAAAAGAAGCCCGCCACAAAAGCTAGTCGTATTTTCCGCGGGCCACTTTTCTGGATCGTCTTTGCAATTATTGCTGTGTCAGTCTTTGGTCAGATTTCAGGAGCAGGCAGCGCTTTTACAAAAGTTAATACTTCACAAATTCTCGATGCGATTGCACAATCTGAAGTTAAGAGCGCGACCGTTGTAGATAGAGATCAAAAAATTCGCGTTGAGCTAAAGTCTGGCCGCACTATCAACGGCGCTTCCAAAGTTGAGGCTTCATACGTAGTTCGCCAAGAACCCACAATAATTGATGCTTTAAGCGCAAATCCACCACAAAATGGCTGGAATATAGAGGTGCCAAAGACGCCTTTAATTCTGAGCTTCCTATTTTCGATAGCACCAATTCTAATTATCGGTTTGCTCTTCTTCTTTATGCTCAGCCAATCGCAAGGCGGCAACAAGGTATTTAGTTTTGGTAAATCAAGGGCAAAGTTGCAAAGTGATGAAGTACCCAAGACAACTTTTGCCGATGTCGCAGGTGCTGATGAAGCAATTTCTGAGCTGCACGAAATTAAAGATTTCTTAGCTAACTCGGCCAAGTATGCTGAACTTGGCGCCAAGATTCCTAAAGGTGTTTTGCTCTATGGCCCGCCGGGAACTGGAAAGACGCTACTTGCTCGCGCAGTTGCTGGCGAAGCTGGCGTACCTTTTTATTCAATCTCTGGCTCTGACTTTGTTGAGATGTTTGTTGGTGTTGGAGCCGCACGCGTGCGCGATCTATTTAACCAAGCGAAAGCGAATGCACCAGCAATTATCTTCGTTGATGAAATTGATGCGGTAGGCCGTCAACGCGGAACTGGCATGGGTGGCGGTCACGATGAACGCGAACAAACGCTTAATCAACTCCTAGTCGAGATGGATGGCTTTGAGGCAAATGGTCAAGTAATTTTGATCGCAGCTACAAACCGCCCAGATGTTTTAGATCCTGCGTTATTGCGCCCTGGTCGCTTTGATCGACAAATTGCAGTTGATCGTCCCGACTTAAAGGGTCGCGAAGCAATTTTGCAAGTACACGCAAAAGGAAAGCCAATTGCAAAAGATTTAGCATTACTTGAATATGCGCGTCGTACTCCTGGATTTACTGGAGCTGATTTAGCAAATGTACTTAATGAGGCTGCGCTGCTAGCAGCTCGAGAGTTAAAGACCGAGATTGGCAATCGCGAACTCGATGAAGCTATCGATCGCGTAATGGCTGGCCCACAGCGTAAATCACGCTTAATGTCGGACTCAGAACGCTTAGTAACTGCTTATCACGAGGCTGGTCACGCACTTGTGGCGCACGCTTTGCCACATACTGATCCAGTTCACAAGGTCACCATCATGCCGCGCGGTCGCGCACTTGGTTACACCATGGTTTTGCCCGATGACGATAAATACTCAACTACTCGTAATCAATTACTAGATCAACTGGCCTATTCCCTTGGTGGTCGGGCAGCTGAAGAACTTATCTTCCATGATCCAACTACTGGTGCCTCAAATGACATTGAAAAAGCTACAGCGCTCGCAAAAGCTATGGTCACTCAATACGGAATGACCGAAGCAATTGGTGCGATCAAACTTGGCAGCGATGGTTCCGAACCATTTATGGGTCGCAGCTATGGTCACGAACGCGATTACTCTGAAAGAGTTGCTGGAATTATTGATGCCGAAGTTCGCAAATTAATTGAGAATGCTCATCAAGAAGCTTTCGATATCTTGGTGGCAAATCGTAAGACTCTCGATGCCATGGTGCTTGAATTGCTTGATCGCGAAACAATCAACAAAGATGATATTGCTGAGATCTTTAAGAGAGTTAAGTCTTGGGCAGAGCGACCAGCCTGGACTGGATCAATTACTCGGGTTCCGTCCGATATTCCACCGGTTGAAGTTCCCGCAAAAGCCAAGGTAGAAGAAGCAGTCGAAGCCAAGAAGCCACGCACCAGAAAGAAATCTAGTGAGTGAGATAAATTCAATTTCGATTGAAGATGGCGATGGCCGAGCAAAGCAGCCATACGACGCAGCACGCGCTGAAGCTGCAGTTCGCGAACTTCTACTTGCGCTAGGCGAGAATCCAGAGCGCGATGGTTTAAGAGAAACTCCTGCTCGAGTAGCGCGCGCAATGGCTGAGAACTTTGCTGGCCTTTATCAATCACCAGAAGATGTCCTAACTACAACTTTTGATATTGGACACGAAGAACTGGTGATTATCAGGGATATTGACCTGTTTTCACAGTGCGAGCATCACTTGACTCCGTTCCATGGCGTTGCCCACGTTGGCTATATTCCAAATGGAAAAATCACTGGATTATCGAAAATTGCCCGTTTAGTAGATGTTTTTGCCAAACGACCACAAGTGCAAGAGCGTATGACTTCACAAATAGCAGATGCCATGATGGATATTTTGAAGCCAATGGGTGTAATTGTGATTATTGATTGCGAACACTTATGCATGTCAATGCGCGGAGTTCGTAAGTCAGAAGCTCGCACAATTACAAGCGCTGTGCGTGGCGTGTTACGTGATCCGGCTACTCGCGCCGAAGCAATGTCACTCATTACAGCTCGGTAGATAAACCATGTTGGTAATGGGAATTCTTAATGCAACACCAGATTCCTTTGCCGATGGCGGTGAGCACTTCACTTATCCTGATGCAGTTGATCACGGTTTAAAACTTATCGCCGAAGGTGCCGACATTATTGATGTGGGTGGTGAATCTACTCGGCCAGGTGCGGAACGAGTTTCACCTGCTGAGGAAGAACGCCGAGTTATAAATGTAATCTCAAAATTAGCTGATGCCGGTAAACCAATAAGCATCGACACAATGCGGGCAGCAACTGCTCGGGCTGCCGTAATTGCAGGTGCCGCAATCATCAACGATGTAAGCGGTGGGTTAGCGGATCCAGCGATGTTAGATACAGCTGCCGAACTAAAAGTCCCATACATCGCCATGCATTGGCGTGGCCATTCCAAAGAGATGAATAATTTGGCGGTCTACACAAATGTGGTTGCAGAAGTAATAACAGAGTTGAATTTAAGAGTTGAGGCTGCACTTTCGGCAGGAATAAATAAGTCGAATTTAATTATTGATCCAGGCATTGGATTTGCTAAAGAACCGGCTGATAATTGGGCAATAATTGAGGAAATAGCGCAATTTGTGGAACTTGGGTATCCAGTTCTAGTTGGTGCATCACGCAAGCGATTCCTAGGTGGCGATGATCCAACTTCTCGTGAAGCGGCAACTGTTGAGCTCACTAAGCGACTTAGCCAAAGTGGTATCTGGGCAGTTAGAGTTCATGGCGTAGCAGCTAACAGGGCGGTCTTGTAATGAATGATTCAATTCGCATCAATGGCATTAAAGGTTTCGGCTATCACGGAGTATTTGCCGAGGAAACTAAGAATGGCCAAGAATTTTTGGTTGATGTTGAGTTAATTCTTGATCTTGAAAAAGCATCTAAGAGTGATGATTTATCCGACACTGTCGACTACGGGGCAATCTGTGATTTGGTTGTTGCTGCCATTACCGGAACACCCTACAAATTGATCGAGAAGCTAGCTGGCGTAATCGCCGATGAAATATTGGCAACGGCTGATTTAGTCGAAATTGCCCTGGTTACAGTTCACAAACCAAGCGCCCCAGTTAGCGCTATTACTAGCGACATAAATGTGATGGTTATTCGCACTCGATGAAAGCAGTTATTTCGTTAGGTGCCAATATTGGCGACACAAAAGCAAATTTAGATTTAGCAATTGGCTTATTACGTGAAGCAACTGAAGTGATTGCTGTTTCAAGTTACTCACAAACCAAGCCAGTTGGTGGGCCTGAGCAACCTGATTACTTAAATGCGGTAGTAATTGTTGAGTCAGAGCTACCAGCTAAAGATTTATTGGCACTATTAAATGGAATTGAGACCGCAATGGGTCGCACTCGCGAAATACATTGGGGGCCACGGGTAATTGATTTAGATTTAATTCAATATGGTGGGTTGTTAGTCAATGATGAGAAGTTAACGCTGCCTCACCCGCGGGCTCATCAGCGTCGCTTTGTTTTAGCGCCTTGGTTTGAGATTGAGCCTGAAGCTGTGTTGCTCACACACGGGCGGATTTCGGATCTACTAAAGACTGATTTAGAATAAGAGCTCATCGCCCGGTACCTGAAAGGACTGGAGCCAAAAGATGACCGTACTAGTTCCGACAATGGGCGCCCTTCATAAGGGGCACCAAGCGTTGATTAAGCGTGCTCGCGAATTAGATAAAGAGGTAGTTGTAAGTATTTTTGTTAATCCGCTGCAGTTTACTGAGGCTGACGATATCGAAAAGTATCCGCGTACACCGGAAACCGATATTCAAATCGCAACTTTGGCTGGTGCTACACAAGTTTGGTTTCCAACTTATGAAGAGATTTATCCCAGCCAACCAGTTCAAATCTCTGCTGGCCCAGTTGGCGATCTCTATGAAGGTGCATCGCGACCAGGCCACTTTTCGGGTGTCTTAACTGTGGTTAATCGCTTATTCGAAATTGTTAAGCCAAGTGCAGCTGTTTTCGGTGAGAAAGATTTTCAGCAACTATGGTTAATTAAGAATTACTTTAAGAAGATCGAGATTTCAGCAGTACCGACAGTGCGCGAATTTGATGGCTTGGCCCTGTCGTCACGTAACGCCCGTTTAACGCAATCAGATCGAGCAGCAGCGCTGATAATTTTCAAAGCCCTTAAAGAGCCATCTCGAATGAAAGAAATATTGGCAACCGAACCCGCCTTCAAATTGGATTATGCCGATATTATTGATGAGAAAACCTTTCAACCAGCTAGCGCAACCACTCAAAATAAGCGGGCCATCATCGCTGGTTGGGTAAATGGGGTTCGACTACTAGATAATGCAGTTGTGGAAACTAACTCATGAAGCTACTAGCCCCTAAGCCAGGTTGGACTTCGCGCGCCGATGTAATCGTGGTCGGCTCTGGAATTGCTGGCATGACTACCGCGCTACAGCTACGCACTTTTGGTTTATCAGTTTTGATAGTTACTAAAGCGAAAGTTGATGAAGGTTCTACTAAGTGGGCGCAAGGTGGAATCGCCGCGGCCCTTGGCGAGGGCGACTCACCAGAGGCCCATTTAACAGACACTTTGGCGGCAGGCGCCGGGCTTTGCGACGCTGAAGCAGTACGGGTATTAGTTACTGAAGGCCCTGAAGCAGTTCGTAAATTAATTGAACGTGGCGCTAAATTTGATACCGAAGCTGATGGCGAGATTGCGCTAACACGCGAAGGTGGTCACTTACGTAATCGTATTCTTCATGCCGGTGGAGATGCAACAGGTGCTGAAGTTTCTCGAGCTTTATTAGCTGCCGTTCGCAATGATCCGCAAATTGAAGTTGTTGAAGATGCCTTGGTGCTAGATGCGCTGAAAGATAACACCGGTCGTGTTTGTGGAGTTACGCTGCACGTAATTGGCGCTGGCTCTCGCGATGGAGTTGGTCAAGCTCTTGGTAAAGCAGTTGTACTTGGTACTGGTGGGCTTGGCCAAGTATTTGCCAGTACAACTAATCCATCTGTTTCTACTGGCGATGGTGTGGCACTCGCTCTACGCGCAGGCGCAAAAATTGCCGATGTGGAGTTTATTCAGTTTCACCCGACCGTCCTTTGGCTAGGTGAAAAATCACGCGGTCAACAACCGCTAATTTCTGAAGCGGTTCGTGGCGAAGGCGCTTATCTAGTTGATGATGATGGAAATCGATTTATGCAAGGCCTTCATCCATTGGCTGAATTAGCCCCACGTGATGTTGTAGCAATTGCGATTATGCGCAAGATGAAAGAAAGCGGCAATGATCATGTATGGCTCGATGTCCGCCACTTAACTGGTTTTGCTGATCGATTCCCAACCATTAATGCTTCATGCTTATCTCACGGCATTGACCCCAGTAAAGATTTAATTCCAGTTGCGCCAGCATCACACTATGCCTCAGGTGGTGTGCGCGTAGATCTAAACGGTCACAGCAGTATTGCCGGCCTTTATGCCTGTGGCGAAACCGCTTGTTCTGGCGTCCATGGTGCTAACCGATTAGCCTCAAATTCACTGCTCGAAGGCCTAGTTTTCAGTGCTCGAATTGCAGCAGATATTGCAGCGAACCTGCCTGCCGAATCTGAACCCGTTGAAAATACCAGTCAGTCTTTCTTGCTAGATCCGGCGGTTCGTAAAGACTTACAAACAGCGATGAGTCGTGGTGCTGGCGTATTGCGTTCAGCTGACTCCCTTATTGAAACTAGCAACACACTGTCTCGGCTCGAAGTTCGACATAGCGATTCACCTCAAGTCGATGCTTGGGAAACTACCAACCTATTTCAACTTGCCCAAACTATTTTGAGAGCAGCTTTGATTAGACAGGAAACTCGCGGTTCACATTGGCGGGAAGATTTTCCAGAAACAAGCACTGCTTGGGAGAAAAGAATTGTGCAGCAGATTGATGAAGTCGGTAATTGGGCAACTGAATATGCGCAGGTGATAGCAAAATGATTAATCTTGATTTAGTTAGAGCTGCCCTTGCTGAGGATCTAGCAGGGGGAGTAGATGTAACTTCTACTGCAACCATAAGCGCCGATGCCGAACTGCAGGCAGAATTTGTCGCACGTGAATCGGGCGTAGTTGCCGGTGTCGAAATGGTTCAAGCAGTCTTGGCTGAAGTTGGGGTTGCCGGAATCGAAGTTTTAGTTCATGAAGGTGCCTATGTTAATGCAGGCGATGTATTGATTAGAGTTACTGGAAATGCCCGAGCAATTTTATTGGCTGAACGTACTTCGTTAAATTTCTTAGGTCACTTATCTGGAATCGCCACACTTACCAACAAGTGGGTAAAAGCAATCGCAGGCACAAATTGCGAAGTGCGTGATACACGTAAGACCACACCTGGCTGGCGTGAATTGGAAAAGTTTGCTGTGCGCATGGGCGGTGGCACAAATCATCGAATGTCACTATCTGATGCGGCCCTGATTAAAGATAATCACATAGCGGCCGCAGGTGGCGTAAAAGCCGCATTTAATGCGGTTCGCAGCGAGTTTCCAACTGCGCCAATTGAAATTGAAGTTGATACTTTAGAACAATTAGCCGAAGTACTTCCGCTAAAGCCTGATTTAGTTCTGCTCGACAACATGTCACCTGAACAGTGCCGGGCTGCCGTCTCGCTGGTTGCTGGTCAAACGAAGTTAGAAGCATCCGGTGGCATTACTTTAGAGCTGGCTCGATCTTATGCCGAGACTGGCGTTGATTACCTAGCAATTGGCGCCCTTACACATTCCGCAAAGAATTTCGATATCGGCCTCGACGTAAGGAGTAACTAGATATGTTGTTAACAGTAGATGTGGGTAACACCAATACGGTGCTGGGGATTTTTGAAGGCGAGAATTTAACTCAGTCCTGGCGAGTAAAGACTGACCCACGCAACACAGCCGATGAACTTTGGTTGCAGTACGAAGCGCTGGTTTCGGATTACGATTTAACTGGATTAGCAATTTGTAGCACAGTGCCAGCAACACTGCGCGAGCTACGTCGGATGATTGCTGATTACTTTGAAGAGGTACCAACAACCATTGTCGAACCAGGGATTAAAACTGGCGTGCCGTTGCTAGTTGATAATCCAAAAGAAATTGGTGCTGACCGTATTGTTAACACTTTGGCAGCCCACACGTTATTTGGGGGACCCGCAATCGTGGTTGATTTTGGAACCTCAACTAATTTTGATGTGGTTTCACCAACCGGCGAATTTTTGGGAGGAGCACTCGCTCCGGGTATTGAAATCTCAGTTGAAGCGCTTGCCGCTAGAGCCGCACAATTGCGTAAAGTTGAATTAGTTCTTCCTAAATCAGTAATTGGCAAAAATACTGTTGAGGCACTGCAGTCTGGAACTATTTTTGGCTTCGCGGGTCAAGTTGATGGTTTGGTAAATCGCATCACCGAAGAACTTGCGCAGAGCTACAGCGATACGCCAACTGTTGTTGCCACTGGTGGCCTAGCGCCCTTGATTTTGGGCGTTTCAGAGACAATTGACGAACACGAACCAGATCTAACGTTGATCGGTTTGCGTCTGATTCACGAGCGCAATCAGTAGCAGTTAGACTGCACTTCTTATGAGCGAACAGACTCCAGCTATCGGTGATGATCTACCCGAGCAACTACGGATCAGGCGCGAGAAGCGGGCTGAGCTAATTGCCCAGGGCGTCGAGCCATATCCAGTTGCTGTTGCTCGCACAAAAACCTTAAGCGAAGTCAGAACTAAATACCAAGGTCTTGAGACCGATACTGCAACTGGTGATATCGAAAGTTTGACTGGCCGAATTATTTTTAAGCGCGATACTGGCAAATTGTGTTTTGCGACTTTGCGCGAGGGCGATGGCACTGAACTGCAAGCAATGTTTTCACTCGACAAAGTTGGCGAAGATTCAATAACTGCCTGGAAATCTCAAGTTGATCTAGGTGACATCGTTAGCGTTACTGGCGAGATTATTACGTCAAAGCGGGGCGAACTATCAATCTTGGCAAATTCATGGCAACTAGCTTCGAAATCATTGCGCCCATTACCTAATGAACATAATCCGCTCTCTGAGGAAACTCGTGTTCGTATGCGTTATGTGGATTTGATTGTGCGACCAGAGGCACGGGCAACTGCTCGAATGCGACCAACGGTCATGCGTTCATTACGTCAAACATTTCACGAACTAGATTTCATTGAAGTTGAAACGCCAATGCTGCAAGTTCAACACGGTGGGGCAGCGGCTCGCCCATTTAAATCATTTAGCAATGCTTACGATATGGATCTCTTCTTGCGTATCGCACCAGAACTTTTCCTCAAGCGCTGCGTTGTAGGTGGAATCGAACGAGTATTTGAAATCAACCGAAACTTCCGTAATGAAGGTGCTGATTCTTCGCACTCACCAGAATTTGCGATGATCGAGAGCTATCAGTCCTATGGTGATTGGCGTTCTATTGCCGAACTAACCCAGACGCTTATCCAGAATGCTGCGATCGCAGTTTCAGGCTCATTAAAAGTGACACATCAAGATGGTCGCGAAATTGATTTCAGCGGAAAATGGCGTGAGATATCGCTATATGACGCGATTTCTGAAGGTGCTGGCGAAACCGTAACTGCGCTAACGCCAATGGAAGATCTAAAGCGCATCGCAACTAAGTTGGGCATGAAGATTGATCCAGCTTGGATTGCCGGCAAGTTAGCCGAAGAAATTTTTGAACATGTTGCTAAAGATCAATTGATTGAACCAACTTTTGTCATGGGTTTCCCAGTTGATACTTCACCATTAGTGCGTGCGCATCGCGAAACACCTGGCGTCGCCGAAAAGTGGGATCTCTATGTTGAAGGTTTTGAATTAGCCACTGGCTATTCCGAACTTATCGACCCAGTTATTCAACGCGATCGCTTAGTTGAGCAAGCCCGTCTTGGCGCAAAGGGCGATGTCGAAGCAATGCAAGTTGATGAAGATTTCTTGCGCGCAATGGAATTCGGAATGCCGCCAATGGGTGGAATGGGTATGGGGGTAGATCGACTACTCATGGCACTTACTGGTCTCGGAATTCGCGAAACAATTTTGTTCCCGTTAGTTAAGCCGGAGCTTGAGTAATGATTGAAGTTCGCCCCGCTCGAACTTCTGACATCAAAGCAATTCACAAGTTAATTGGTGATTTTGCTTCCGGTGGTCGCATGCTACAAAAAGAGACAGTGACTCTTTACGAAAGCGTGCAAGAATTTTTGGTGGCTGTTGAAGATGGCCGAGTAGTCGGTTGCGGCGCTTTGCACGTGCTCTGGGAAGATTTAGCAGAAGTGCGTTCGGTTGCAATTACCGAAAACTTACGCGGCAACGGTATTGGTAATCTAATTCTGGAACGAGTTATTGAGCGTGCTCATGAACTAGGTCTATCTCGAATATTCTGTTTAACATTTGAAACTAAATTCTTTGGCCGCCATGGTTTTGAGGAAATTCAAGGCACCCCGGTCGAGCCCGAGGTCTACGCTCAATTACTTAAGTCTTATGACTCTGGTGTGGCTGAATTCCTTGACCTGGAATCGGTAAAACCAAATACTTTGGGCAATACCCGCATGCTTAAAATCCTTTAAGGCGACTCATATTTCGAGCCCAGTCAGGGCATAAATTAGGGTTCAAACTGGTTATAACTGCCAGATCTAGTGGTTTTTTCAAGCGTAAAACCCACCTCGCGAGCTTGCCCCCTCGGGTATTAGGCTTAGCGAGATACGAATAGAAGGAGTGCCGCCCATGTTTGAGCGTTTTACCGACCGTGCCCGCCGGGTTGTTGTTCTAGCCCAAGAAGAAGCACGCATGCTCAATCACAACTACATCGGCACCGAGCACATTCTGCTTGGACTAATTCATGAAGGCGAAGGCGTCGCTGCTAAAGCGATGGAAGGCATGGGCATTTCACTCGAAGCCGTGCGCGCACAAGTCGAAGAAATTATTGGCCAAGGTCAGCAAGCACCAAGTGGTCATATTCCATTTACGCCACGCGCAAAGAAAGTTCTTGAGCTTTCACTTCGCGAAGCTTTGCAACTAGGACATAACTACATCGGAACTGAACATATTTTGCTTGGTCTAATCCGCGAAGGCGAAGGCGTAGCTGCTCAAGTATTAGTAAAACT
>JBIIYZ010000039.1:0-5950 GCA_044346555.1 Candidatus Planktophila sp.
AGGGTATTTTCATTAACTTTGATCAAGTAATGACTACCTCACGTAAGAAGCCACCATTTGGTATTGGCCAAATTGGTAAATCTTTCCGTAATGAAATTACGCCAGGAAACTTTATTTTCCGTACTCGCGAATTCGAACAGATGGAAATGGAATTCTTTGTGGTTCCTGGTACTGACGAAGATTGGCACCAATACTGGATCGATTACCGTCTCGCTTGGTATGTAGATCTTGGTATCAACCCAGATCGTTTGCGCATTTACGATCATCCAAAAGAGAAGTTGTCACATTATTCAAAGCGCACCGCAGATATTGAATACAAGTTTGAATTCGCAGGTACCGAGTGGGGCGAGCTTGAAGGCATCGCAAACCGCACAGATTTCGACTTAAAAGCGCACTCTTCAGCTTCAGGTAAAGATCTTTCTTACTTCGACCAAGAGAAGAATGAACGCTGGACTCCGTTTGTTATCGAGCCAGCAGCAGGCGTTGATCGTTGCGCACTTACTTTCTTAATGGATGCTTTCACAGAGGACGAAGCACCAAATTCTAAAGGCGAGATGGAAAAGCGCACTGTGCTTAAGTTTGATTATCGTATTGCGCCAGTGAAGGTAGCAGTTTTGCCACTTTCACGTAATGCTGATTTATCTCCTAAGGCGCGTGATCTAGCAACAGCGCTACGCAAGAATTGGAATGTTGATTTTGATGATGCTGGCGCAATCGGTCGTCGTTATCGTCGCCAAGATGAAATCGGAACTCCATATTGCATCACCATTGACTTCGAGACTCTCGATGACAACGCTGTAACAATTCGCGACCGCGACACAATGGCGCAAGAGCGAATCAGCATCGATCAGGTGGAGTCATGGTTAGCGCCACGTCTGCTGGGTTGCTAAAACCGCTGCGCTTGCCACTAGCAACTGGCGATCACTTTATCGATCCACCAGTTGTATTGGCACCAATGGCAGGCATCACCAACTCTGCATTTCGCATGTTATGTCGCGAACAAGGAGCTGGGTTATTTGTTTCCGAAATGGTTACTGCACGCGCATTGTTAGAACGTCGCCCCGACACCTTGCGCATGATCGCACCAGGTGCAGGTGAGTGGCCAAGATCAGTGCAGCTTTATTCAACTGATCCGCACACGATGAGCGCCGCGGTAACGATGATGGGCAAAGAGAATTTAGCTGATCACATTGATATGAACTTTGGTTGCCCAGTTCCAAAAGTCACTCGCAAAGGTGGCGGGGCCGCGTTGCCGTATAAGCGAAACTTGTTTACCTCAATTGTGGGCGCGGCCGTTGAAGCAGCCAAACCTTTTGGAATTCCAGTAACTGTGAAAATGCGCATCGGCATCGATAGCGATCACGAAACTTATTTAGAGGCAGCTACATCGGCGGCCAACTTAGGCGTGGCTTGGGTTGCTTTACACGCCCGCACCGCCCAACAGATGTATGAAGGAAAAGCTGATTGGTCAGCTATTACGCGCCTAGTTGAGCACTTAAAGCCAACTGGCGTACCGGTTTTAGGCAATGGCGATATCTGGTCTGGTGCCGATGGTTTAGCAATGGTTGCAGAAACTGGCTGCGCTGGCGTGGTTGTAGGCCGTGGCTGCTTGGGCCGACCTTGGTTATTTGCTGACTTGGTTGCATCTTTTTCTGGAACAGAGAGCAGAGCGTTGCCTACACTTTTTGAAGTTCGCGAGGTTATGTATCGTCATGGTGAACTAATTGTTGATTACTTTGAGAATGAAGATCGTGGTTGTCGTGATCTGCGCAAACATATGGCTTGGTATTTAAAGGGCTTCCGCGTTAATAGCGAGTTACGTCGCCAATTCGGAATGGTTGGTTCGCTAGCAGAGTTACGTGGTTTGCTGAATCAATTAGATGATCAACCTTATCCAGTTGAAGTAAGCGAAAAACCTCGCGGACGCACGAGTCATGGTCGCCCAGTTACATTGCCAGATGGTTGGTTATTAGATCCAAATGAAATTGTTGAGATCGAACTCGAAGATATGTTCTCTGGTGGCTAATGTTTCTATTTAAACTATTGGGCAGAGCGACTGCCTTCTTGCTTCTCTTGGTAATTGTGGTTCCCGTTTTTGCACTTGGGAAAACTTGGTATGCCGCGAATAATCCAACAATTCGCAACGGCGATGTAATAGTTGTTTTAGGCGCTGCACAATTAGATGGTCGGCCCGGTTTGGTTCTAGAAGCACGACTTACTGAAGCAAAGCGAATTTATGATTTAGGTTTAGCAAAAAAGATTATTACAGTTGGCGGTGGCGCCCCTGGTGATCGCACAACTGAAGCGGCTTCCGGACGTGTTTGGTTGATGCAAAATGGCGTCAAGTATGCAAATATCACAGCCCTTGAAAAAGGTCGCGATACTTTGAATTCGACAAAGTTATATGCCGCTGAAATGCGTGATCAAAAAATAAAGAATGTAATTATTGTTACCGATCCATTACATTGCTTGCGATCGATGACTATGGCAAATGACCGTGGGCTGATTGCTACTTGTTCACCTGTTAGAAGTGGCCCTAATACTCTGGAAAAAAGCGGCTTTAAATACTTAATCCGCGAGGCAGGGGCTTATTTAGCCTATATAACGCTGGGCCGCCGCGGAGTTCAGATCAGTGACCGTTTACCTTCGGACAATATTCTCAATAAGGTAAAGCCATGAGCGAATTGATTGGTTACGCCGCGCGCGATCAAGAACGCTTTCTTGATGAACCAGCTAAGCGAGCTGGTCGCACCGAATTTATGCGCGATCGTGCTCGGGTAATTCATTCCGCAGCTCTTCGTCGGCTCGCTGCCAAAACTCAAGTAGCAGTTCCTTGGGAAAATGACTTTCAACGTACTCGACTCTCACATTCGTTAGAGTGCGCTCAAATTGGTCGCGAACTTGGTGAATCACTTGGCGCAGATCCTGATTTACTCGAAACTTCATGTCTAGCTCACGACTTAGGTCACCCGCCGTTTGGACATAACGGCGAAGAAGCTTTGGCCGAACTTGCCAAAGATTGCGGTGGTTTTGAAGGTAACGCCCAAAGTTTTAGATTATTAACTCGAATTGAAGCTAAGAGCGTTGATGCCAATGGAAAAACCGTTGGTTTGAATTTAACTCGAGCCTCGCTAGATGCGGCAACAAAGTATCCATGGGCCCGAAGTGAGAATCCACGTAAATATGGCGTCTATGGCGATGATGTAGAAATCTATAAGTGGATGCGCGAAAGCGCCCCGGCAGGTAAGCGATGCATTGAAGCCCAGATCATGGATTGGTCAGATGATTGCTCGTATTCAGTTCATGATTTAGAAGATGCCATTGTGGCCAACCAAATTAAAGTTTCTAATTTCCGTAATGACTTCGCTGAGCTATTCAAAGTAATGAGTATTGATTACGGCAGTGATGCAACCGAGAATGAAGTTGAATCCGCGCTAGCTCGGCTAGAGACACTTTCTTGTTGGCCAAAGAATTTCGATGGCAGTCATCGCGCATTAGCTCGACTAAAAGACACCACCAGTCAGTTAATTGGCCGGTTTGTGCAATCAGCTGAAATTGAGACGCGCAAAGTCCATGGCGCTGGGCCGCTTACCCGTTACAGCGCAGACCTTGAGATTCCACGTGATCAGATCATCGAAGTTGATTTTCTAAAGGCGGTAGCTGGCTATTACTTGATTAATGCCGCAGCTTCGCAAGAGCGTTATGCCAAGCAACAGACCTTGATCGGTGAACTAGTAGAGGCACTTTATGCCGCTGGCCCAAAGTACTTAGATTCTGTCTTTTTGGCTGATTGGCAACTCGCATCAACTGATGCCGAGAGACTGCGCGTGATTATTGATCAAGTTGCCGGATTAACTGATCCTGGCGCATACGCACTACATGCCCGCGTTTGCGTGACTGGATAGACTGGTTAAATCATGAGTGGTCGAATTAGAGACGAAGATGTTGCTTACGTTCGCGACCATGCACCCATCGATGAAATTGTTGGCGATTATGTGCAACTTAAGTCTGCTGGCGGAGGCCAGAAAAAAGGTTTATGTCCTTTCCATGATGAAAAATCTCCTTCTTTCCATGTAACGCCATCAAAGGGATATTTCCATTGCTTTGGTTGCCAAACGGGTGGCGACGTAATTGCTTTTGTAATGAAGATGGATCATTTATCCTTTACTGAAACAATTGAACGCCTGGCTGATCGCATTGGCTACACCTTGCGTTATGACGAGAACTCTTCGGGTTCAACGGCTCCAGCCGGGCAACGTTCCCGATTAATCGCCGCAAATGCCGAAGCCGCTAAGTTTTATCAAGAGCAATTAAATAAATCTGAAGGCGCTTCATATGGTCGCGAACTTATGACTAAGCGCGGTTTTGATAAAGCGGCTTGCGAACAATTCGGAGTTGGTTACGCGCCAAATGAATGGGATTCATTAACCAAACACTTGCGCGCACTTGGCTTCACCATCGATGAACTAGAAAGTGCTGGTCTTTCTAAAATGGGCGAACGCGGCCCAATCGATCGATTCCGCAATCGTTTAACTTGGCCAATCAAAGATATCTCTGGCGATGTAGTTGGTTTCGGAGCTCGTAAGTTAGCCAGTGATGCTGAAGATCAAGGGCCAAAGTATTTAAATACACCCGAGACGCCGATCTATAAGAAAAGCCAAGTTCTATATGGCTTAGACATGGCGAAAAAAGATATTGCTAAGTCGCGCCAGGCCGTAATTGTCGAGGGATATACCGATGTAATGGCCGCGCATTTGGCCGGTATTCCAACGGCGGTTGCTACCTGCGGTACCGCTTTTGGCGCTGACCATATTCGAATTTTGCGCAGACTTTTAATGGATGACGATGCTTTCCGCGGCGAAGTTATCTTTACTTTCGATGGCGATGCAGCTGGCCAAAAGGCGGCACTTCGAGCATTTAGCGATGACCAGAAATTTGTAACGCAAACTTATGTGGCAGTTGAGCCCGATGGTTTGGATCCCGCTGAGTTACGTCAACATAAAGGCGATTTAGCACTGCGTGATTTAATTGCTAAACGAGTACCTCTCTTTGAGTTTGCTATTAGAGCAGAACTCGCAAAACATAAATTGGAATCTGCCGAAGGTCGCGTCAATGCTTTAAATGCCGCAGCGCCGCTAGTTGCCCAGATTCGCGATAAATCTCTGCGCCCTGAATACACCAGATTGTTAGCAGGTTGGATCGGGCTAGAAACTGATGTTGTAAGTAAAGCAGTGGCTCGTGGTTTTAAGCCAACCGTTACCAATAATGCAGAACCAGTTACCGAAGAAGTTCCAGAACTAAACTGGCGACCTGACCCAAGTGATCCGCGGCTAATGCTAGAACGCGAAGTTCTTAAAGCAAAAGTTCAGATGCCCGAACTTGCCAACGGTTGGTCAGAAATTGAGGCTGAAGCATTTACACATCCAGCATATAAAGAGCTGCGCGCAGTCATTGATGTGGTTGCTGCCGATCGTCCGTTGACGATTGAATTAGTAACCAATGAAAATATGAAAGCGCTCTTTACCGAACTCTCAGTTGAACCAATTCGTACTGATGGCGAAATTTCACAGATTTATGTTTCCAGCATTATTGCTAGATTGCGTGAAGTCTCGGTTTCGCGTGCGATTGCTGATTTGAAATCTAGTCTGCAGCGATTGAATCCAGTTGAAAATGAGACTGAATACAACGCAGCATTTGCCACGTTAGTTTCGCTGGAAAGCACCAGACGCAGCCTTCACGATTTAGCGGTCGGCGGCCTGTAATCGGCTGCTTACAACGGTCACTTTTACCGATCGCAATAATTACGCTAGAGTTTGGCCTTCGCAATCCCTGATAGCTCAATGGCAGAGCAGCCGGCTGTTAACCGGCAGGTTCTTGGTTCGAATCCAAGTCAGGGAGCTCTAATCGGAATCTCAGCCTAGACTAGCCTTCTTCTCAGTGCTTTAGAGAT
>JBIIYZ010000005.1:0-63268 GCA_044346555.1 Candidatus Planktophila sp.
CTGTTTACCCATTCGGTAACCAAGTCGCAACAACCGTCGTTACTGGTGAGAATCTCTGGAAAGCACTTGAAAATGGAGTTAGTGGATTCCCAGGGGGTGGTCAATTCCCACAAGTCTCTGGATTCAAATTCACTTTTGATCCAACCAAGGCAGTCGGAAGTCGCATCGTTTCTGTTACTAAGAACGATGGAACTGCAATTGCGAAGGATCAAACCGTTTACACCTTAACCACACTTGATTTCATCATTTACGGTGGCGATGGATACGCAAATGTGTTCTCTCCTTCAAAGGCCAAGGTCTTCGGTGCACTACTTGATGTATTCGTAGATGCCCTAAAGGCTGATATGGCTGCTGGAAAAGTTACCCAACTTCCAGCACTCGATGGTCGTGTTAAGAAAATCGGTTAACAGTTAAGAACTGATTAAAGATCAGGGGCGCATTCCGAAAGGGTGTGCCCCTGATTTATTTTTACGCGATAAACTCTACTTCTATGAGTCCGCAAGCGGAAAAACCCACGATTATCCTGGCTACCAGTAATGGTGTCGGAATGGGCCACCTTGCTCGCGCTAGTGCGATCGCTCTTGAGCTAAAAGAGATTGCCAACCCAATCATTGTTTCAATGGCTGGCGGCGTTGCTGAAGTTCCTAATTTTGTTGGCGTCCGTTGTGAATATATTCCAGGTCGCGATCGTGGCTGGATGCCGCGCAAACTTTGGGATGCTTATTTGCGCGATCGTTTACTCGCACTAATTGAAGAAACCGATGCCCAAGTTTTATCTTTTGATGGCGTAGTTCCTTATCCAGGTGTGATCGGTGCGAAGTTAAAGAAGAATGATTTAGCTTTAGTTTGGGTTCGCCGTGGTTTGTGGCAGAAAAAACCACAAGGTTTGGCGCTAGGCCTGCAATCAATGATGATGGATGCAATTATCGAACCCGGTGATTTCGCTCGTGTTTATGATCATGGCCCAACTAAGAATCGTAAAGACGCAGTTGTAACTTCAGCTGTTTCGTTATACCAAGAGTCCACCGCATTTGACCGCGATGATGCGCGAATTGCGTTAGGCATTGATTTAAATCGTCCAGCAGTACTAGTGCAACTTGGTACCGGTGATAGCGATGTAAACGAAAAAATGACCGCAGCACTTAAAGGTTTAATTGGTTGGAAAGATTTACAAGTAGTCCTAACTAAAAAGCCAATCGATGCTAATGGAAATTCCTTAGTTCCAGAAGGCTTAGAAATTAAACAAGTTCGGTATTTCCCATTAGCCAAAGTCCTACATGCCTTCGATGCTGCTATCTGTGCAACTGGATATAACGGCGTACATGAACTCTTGCCTGCACATGTGCCAACTGTTTTTGTTTCGAATATTCGTGGCACCGATGATCAAGAAGCTCGCGCTCAGTGGTGCCACGATTTAGGTTATGCGCTACGAGCCGATCAAGCGGATTTAACAAATATCACTGAAACCGTGAAGTTGTTACAAGATCCTGAAGAACGGGCCCGGCTACACCGCATGTGTAAGAAATTGCCAGAAGCAAATGGGGCCAAAGAGGCAGCGCAGATTCTCTATGAAATGGCCACAATTAAGCATGGAGCGCAGCCTTCTTTGGTGGCCAGATTGCGTTTACGGGCTCGCGATTTTAGCTTGATCAGTTTTCGCCAATTCGCCAATGCGATTTATCGTCAATTAGCTCTGGTGTATCGCAAATTTAATCCGCACATTGTGGTTCAGGTTGTAAAAGTTGATCCACCTCATTTTGGTGATGAGACTGATCCACAAACAATGCGTAAGTTAATCAATGGCGATGTTCGCTACGAGCATTTAATTTCTGGTGCTTCCGAGAATTATCGTCGTCGCCGTGATGAGATAGCATCAGCTGCCTACGGGACTTTACGTCGAGTGGTAAACACTCATAAGGAGCCGCTATGAACTTAAGAACATTCATCAAGCGCACTAAGGCTGGCCAATTAATTTGGCGCATATTTATTGGCGTTCTGGGTGGCACCGTTACGGTATTGGGTGCGATAGCACTCGTTGCACCTGGCCCTGGCGTTTTAATATTACTTGCGGGTCTTGGAATCCTAGCAAGCGAGTTTGCTTGGGCTAGTAGAGCAATGAATAAAACTAAGACTATGGCGCAGACTGCTGCCGATAAAGTTGGAATCCCAACCTGGGTTAAATACTTAATTTTTGCTGGCGCGGCAGTATTTTCAATCTTGGTAATTATCTACTATTACATGACCAAATAGGTGCTATAAATAATTCAAAGAGCGCTTTCTGATTTATTAATCTATAATTTCGGCAATGAGCGCAAATACAGCAACTCCAATTCATCCAGTACTAACAAACCGACGTAGCCCAAGATCCTTTGACGCTGCTGCCACCATTTCAAATAACGATCTTTTGGCGATCTTAGAAGCGGCGCGTTGGGCACCTTCTGCAAATAATTTTCAACCTTGGCGTTTTCATGTTGGCGTACGTGGTGATGAAGTATTTAACTCAATACTCGCCACCTTGGTTCCCTTTAACCAGAGCTGGGCAAACCGCGCATCTGCCCTAGTTATGGTCTCTATTGTTAATCAGAATGAAGATGGAACTCCCCGACCAATTTCAGGTTTTGATGCTGGTTTGGCCGTTAGCCAGCTGACTTTTGAAGCTCATAGTCGTGGTCAAGTAGCCCATCAAATGGCTGGTTTTGACCCTGCGCAAGCAGCGCAAACTTTCGAGTTACCTGCGCAAATCGCGCCAATTGTCGTAATTGCGATTGGCACCCAGGGGCCAGCAGAACAACTCGAAGGCGTTTTGCTAGAGCGTGAAAATGCGCCGCGTCAGCGCAAAGATCTGGCAGAAATTGTTTTAGCTGGACTGCCTAACTAGCAACTGATTTAGAACCGGGAACGGATCTCCCAGAGATCAACAAATACTGGATTGAACAAAGTACTGGCTAAGTATTTAACACCTGCTGACCCACCAGTACCCATTTTGGCACCGATCGTGCGTTCAACCATTTTCACATGACGGTAGCGCCATTCTTGTAATCCTTCGTCAATATCAAGCAACCGCTCGCAAACCGATGCACTCTCTGGATCATTGCGGTGCACTTCAAGTAAAACATCTTGAACTGCTGGATTAGCAACGTAGGCAACCGATTTGTCACGAGTAATTACATCAGTTGGAATTAAATGGCCACGTTTTGAAATATAAACCAATAATGAATCCCAAACGGAATTTCGATTAGTAATTATTGAAATCTCGCTCTGTATATCTTCTGGTAAGTGTCCAGCCATCGCGCTATCGCGACGACCAAGAATTGCTTCGACTTTTCTAAATTGCGCCGATTGAAAACCGCTAGAGGATGAAAGATAAGAACGGAAACTATTGAACTGTAGCGGTGTCATGGTTTCGAGAATATCAATCTGAGCAACACAAACTTTCATGATTGTACGAATCCGACCAAGTAGAGCAAGCGAACGATGAGTATCGCCTGCTTCCAACGAAACTTGCGCTGCTAAAAATTCATGAATTAATTGCTTAAACCAAAGTTCGTAACTCTGGTGAATAATGATAAAAAGCATCTCATCATGTTCTGGGCCTTCTGATAGCGGTCTTTGTAAACTAAGTAATTCATCTACCGCTAAATAAGAAGTATAAGTAAGCGCTGGATCTACTTGATCATTTCTCATGTGACTCTCGAGCCTGATTTTTCAACCTTTTCGTATTGGCGAGTCGTTACTAGATCGCGAAGACGCTGAAAACCATCCCAAATCTCGACATAAGAGGTAGGCAATGGCGAGATAGCTAAGCGAATTGAATCTGGGGTGCGATAGTCCGGAACAACGTTGGCGAATTGTCGAAGGGCAATACAGATACGCGCGGCATCTGGGTGCCCAATTGAGATATGGCCACCACGTTCTGCTGCATCTCGTGAAGTCAGCAATGTGAAGCCAAGGTCAGCCAACCATGCGTCGTATAGCTCGATCATCATTTGAGTTCCAGTCGCGCACTTATGTGAGATCTCAGTTATGCCAGCTTCTTCAATAATTGAAAATGCGCTTTTAATACAACGAAGACCAATAAGTGAAGGGCTGGCAATTTGGAAACCGCGAATTCCTTCAGCACGTTCAAAAACTGGTCCCATACCAAATTGATCACTTTGCGAAAACCAGCCTTGAATTGGAACTTGTAGTTCAGCTTGTACGCGCTTGTTTACATATAACCAAGCCGGAGCACCGGGGCCAGAGTTGCCGTACTTATAGGTACAACCAACTGCGATGTCTACGCCGTTAGCATCAAAATTCATTTCAATTGCGCCAACCGCGTGGCTAGCATCCCAAAGTAGGAATGCGCCAAAACTGCGAACTAAATCAGTTAGAGATTTAATATCGTTGCGCGCACCTGATCGATACTGAATAACTTCTAACGTAACCAGTGCTACGTCATCAGAGAGATATGGTTTTAGAATATCAACGGTAATTAATTCATTGTCGGCAATCTTGGGATCTTCATTATCAATAATCACCAGATTCAAATCAAATTGCTTAGCGATGCCATCGAGAATGTAGCGATCAGTCGGAAAATTAGCAGCGTCAGTAATAATTGTTTTGCGGCCAGGGCGGGCATGAATTGCGGCTAAACAGAGCTGGTAGAAATTAACTGAAGTTGTATCGCAAGCCAGAACTTGGCCAGCGGCGGCACCTAGAGTTGAACGCCCAATCAAATCACCTGTGGGTTGAGCTTCATCAACCCAGTGGCCCCAGCCATTTACTACTTCGGGCCCCCATTCCTTCGTTAAGAAATCATTGACTGCCACAACAGTGTCGTGTGGCAAACGGCCCAACGAATTGCCATCTAAATAACACATATCTGGGTCGGTAATCACGTAACGCTCTTTGAAGTGGCGTAGTGGATCTGCGGCATCAAGTGCCAATGCATATTCTCGGTCAGTAACCTTCATGCCGTAAAGGTACGCTTTCCCCCTATGGCACGCAATCTTGTTAACGTCGAAAACGTCAACAAAGCCTTTGATATCAAGCAATTACTAGTCGGCGTATCGCTCGGTGTTGCTGAAGGCGAACGAATCGGAATTGTTGGACGAAATGGTGCCGGCAAGAGCACTTTAATGAAAATAATTGCCGGTATTGAACTACCAGATTCAGGTCGAGTAACCAAGAGCAATTCAGTCAAACTCGGAATGCTCAATCAAGTTGATGTCGCCGACAAAGCCGCAACCGTTAGAGATGTGGTTCTGGGCGATAAAGCAAAACATGAATGGGCTAGTGATGCCGGCGTTCGCGAAGTTTTTACTGGTTTGTTTGGTGGCTTTGATGATCACTTATTTGAAAGAACATTTCTCTCGTTATCAGGCGGCGAAAGACGACGTGTTGGCTTAGCCAAGTTGCTAATTGATGACCTTGATTTAATTCTGCTCGACGAACCTACTAACCACTTAGATGTTGAAGGCGTGGCATGGCTCGCAAACCATTTGAAGAATCGCAAAAATATAGCCGTGACAGTAGTAACGCACGATCGCTGGTTTTTAGATGAAGTTACTGATCGCACCTGGGAAGTTGTGGGCGGAAAAGTTGAAGAGTATGACGGCGGTTATTCCGCATTCGTATTAGCTAAAGCAGAGCGCTCGCGCCAAGCTGCAGTGCTAGATCAACGCCGCAATATGCTGATTCGTAAAGAATTAGCTTGGTTGCGCCGTGGCGCACCAGCTCAAACCGTTAAGCCAAAATTTCGAGTTGACGCAGCGAATGAATTAATTTCAGCAGAGCCAGCGCCACGTGACACCACCGAGTTATTAAAATTTGCCCAGAACAGACTAGGTAACACTGTTTACGAAGCACATCATCTACAAGTTCGTGCTGGTGACAAAGAACTAATTGATGATCTTTACTGGAATGTTGGCCCCGGTGATCGCATTGGAATAGTTGGCATTAATGGTGCTGGAAAAACAACGCTAATGCGCACACTTGCCGGAGAAGTTCAGCCGTCTGCCGGAAAACTAGTAACTGGCATAACGGTAAAAGCTGGTTTCTTAACTCAGCACTTAGCTGAACTAGACCCAACTTGGCGAGTACTCGAAGCAGTTGAGAAAGTTGCCTCACATATCGAACTTGGCAAAGGTCGCACACTTTCGGCATCTCAACTTTGTGAGCGGTTAGGTTTCGATCGTGATTCACAGTGGACCCCAGTCGGTGATTTATCTGGCGGCGAGAAACGTCGCCTACAACTAACTAGGTTGCTGATGGAGAGCCCGAACGTTCTAATGCTTGATGAGCCAACTAATGATTTTGATATCGAAATCTTGACTGAGCTAGAAGATTTACTTGATAGCTATGCCGGCACGCTTTTGATTATTTCGCACGATCGATATTTCCTGGAGCGGGTATGTGATCGTTTTGTTGGTTTACTGGGCGATAAGAAGTTACTGGATCTGCCACGTGGCGTTGATCAATATTTAGAGCTTCGTGAGAAAGCTATTTCAGGTAGTTCAACTAAGAAAGAGAATAAATCAACATCCTCAGCCGCCGAACAGCGTCAAGCCAAGAAAGATTTGGCACGCATCGAACGCCAGATAGCCAAATTAGCAGAGAAGATTGCGGCCTTAATAAACGAGCAAAATACCGCTGAATATGATGCTAATCGCTTGGTCGCGATTACGGCTGAATTGACGGATTTGAATAGCGAAAAACTCTCGCGCGAAGAGGAATGGTTAGCCGCTACATTGATAATCGAGGGTTAAACTTCCACCTATGTCTAAGTTATCTCATGCCGTCGAAGTTACCTTATTCCGCAGCCGATTCTTATTGGCCCCGCTGTACCTAGGCTTGGTAGGCGCATTAGTGCTTCTATGCTGGCGATTTATCATTGAGTTTTACCACTTAGCTAGCCATATCGGTGAAGCAACTGCTCAAACATTTACCTTAGATCTTTTAGCGCTTCTTGATTTAACACTTCTAGCGAATCTGATCTTGATGGTTATTTTTGCTGGTTACGAAAACTTTGTCTCTCGTATTGATGTGGCAGCTGAATCAAAAGACCGCCCACACTGGATGGGAACTATTGATTTCTCTGGTCTAAAGATCAAGTTGATTGGTTCACTGGTTGCGATTTCAGTCATCGAACTATTAAAAGACTTTATTGAACTTGCCGGGCAAGATGATGTGGGCGGTGGCACCAAGTGGCGCATCGTAATTCACTTAACTTTCGTTGCTTCGGGTGTGCTTTTCGCGCTTATGGATTGGATCGCTGATAAGCGAGAGTTCCACGGCACACATAAGTAATGCGCCTTGATTTATTAGCAGCGCTTTCAGGAGTAATGATCGCGCTTCAAGCGCGTGCAAACGGCGAACTTTCATATCGCCTTAATAATGGACTTGAGGCTGCGTTAGTTTCATTTGGGTCAGGGCTAATCATCATCGCAGTGATTTCACTCTTCCATAAAGGAATTCAGGAGGGAATCGCAAATCTTAGAGCGGCAGTAGTAGCCAAAGAGATTCCGCGTTGGCGATTATTTGCTGGCGCTCTTGGTGGCACATTTGTTGCTGTTCAAACTCAAATCGTGCCAATCATTGGAGTTGCCATCTATTCAGTAGCATCTATTGCTGGCCAAACTGCCATGTCGTTGTATGTAGATCGAATTGGTTTAACTGGTGGTGGAAAGAAGTTGATTTCCAGACGACGAATTGCAGCAGCAGCGCTAACTGTTTTAGCAGTTTTAGTCTCAGTGTGGGATCGCATCAATGCCAAAGATCTATCAATGTGGGCAGTATTTTTCGGGGTTTTAGCAGGCGCAATCGTAGGTGTTCAAAGAGCACTTAATGGGCAAATAAACGAATATTCCAAACAGAGTTTTACAACCTCTTTACTAAATTTCATGATGGGAACTAGTTTTTTAGTAATTCTCTTAATTATTGCAGCAGTTGCAAATTGGTCTGAACTAGCGCCACTACCTGCTGGTCCTTGGTGGATCTATACTGGCGGTGTTATAGGTGTTATATATATTGCTTTTTCTTCAACTATTGTGCAGCACTTAGGGGTCTTAACTTTTACTTTATTTAGCGTTGGCGGACAATTAGTAGGATCACTGCTCCTTGACTTACTTTTACCGACCAGTGGAGTTAACGTTAGTGCTTATCTAGTAACTGGAATAGTTATGACTTACTTTGGGGTGATCGCCGGAGGCGTAAGTAATTCACGAATCCGGAAATCAGTGAAAGAACAATAAAGAAAAGCGCAATTAGTTTTGAATTTTCATCAATCCAGGGAAATTGGACTGCGTAATAACCAAGCATTGTCATGCCAACGCCCCAAACAAAGGCACCGAGAGCATTTGCAGTCAAGAAACGGTAATAGTTCATCTTCGAGATACCAGCAATTGGTGGCACGAAAGTTCTAATCCACGGATAGAAGCGCGCAAACACAACAGCCCACCATCCGTATCTTTCGTAGAAGCGTTCAGCTCGAGCAACCATTTTGATAAATCCAGGTCGTTTGCTTTTCTCTAAATATGAACGGCCAACGGTACGACCCAGCGCAAAACCAACTTGGTCACCCATGAAAGCTGCCACGAAAATAATTGATACAAGTAAGAGAATGTTTACATTTTCAGTAGATGCGGCCACTAGCCCGGCGAAGAATAAAAGTGAATCACCAGGGATAAAGAAGGCAACCAGGACTCCTGTTTCCAAGAAAATGATGACACCCATGAAGATATAGAGCAAAAACGGGGCCATCGAGCTTAAAAACCCTTGGTAGGACGAGAAATCCATTAAACGCTCTTCTTTACCGCCGCAGCAACCGCTGTAACTACTTGCGGATCGAAAACGCTTGGCACAATAAAAGAGGCATTTAATTGTGAAGCGCTAACGCAATCAGCGATAGCTTCAGCAGCAGCAATTAACAAGGTATCGGTAATTTTATGTGCGTTGGCATCGAGAAGTCCGCGGAAGATTCCGGGGAAAGCTAAAACATTATTGATTTGGTTTGGCTGATCGCTACGACCGGTAGCAACCACGGCTGCATACTTTCGCGCGATTACAGGGTCAATCTCAGGGTCAGGATTAGCTAGTGCGAAAACAATTGACCCAGTTGCCATTGAGGCCACATCTGATTCGGTCAATACATTTGGTGCGCTAACACCAATAAAGACATCGGCACCACTCATAGCTTCATGAATGTTGCCATTGAAATTCCTTGGGTTGCAGTTATCGACAAACCATTGACGCATAGGATCATGATCTACTTTAGTTTCCTTACAGATTACGCCATCTTTATCAAAGGCAATAATGTTTGTGGCACCACTCTTAGTAAGCAAGCGCGCAATTGCGGTACCGGCAGCACCTGCACCACTCATAATTATCTTTACTTGTGAAAGATCTTTCTTAACTAATTTCAAGGAATTGCGAAGCGCAGCTAAAACTACGATTGCAGTTCCGTGCTGATCATCGTGGAAAACCGGGATATCAAGCAGTTCGCGTAAGCGCGCTTCAACTTCGAAACAACGAGGCGCAGAGATATCTTCTAAGTTAATGCCACCATAAACCGGCGCAATCAATTGAACGGTGCGCACAATCTCATCAACATCTTGAGTATCAAGGCAAACTGGCCAAGCATCAACATCGGCAAAGCGCTTAAACAGCGCAGCTTTACCTTCCATAACTGGAAGTGCGGCAGCCGGACCAATATTTCCGAGACCCAGTACTGCTGAGCCATCAGTTACAACAGCCACTGTATTTCGCTTAATAGTTAAGCGTCGGGCATCGGCTGGATCATCAACAATAGCTTGGCAAATACGCGCTACCCCAGGGGTATAGGCACGAGATAGATCATCACGGGTCTTTAGTGGCACCTTTGATTGAATCTCAATTTTACCGCCGAGGTGTAACAAGAAGGTGCGGTCTGAAACTTTACGAACAGTTAAATCTGGGTGCCTAGAGATCGAACTAGTAATTACATCAGCGTGTTCTTGATCAATTGCATCGCAGGTAATATCAATTACCACTCGCTCTAAAAGCGATTCAACAACATCGAGTGCAGTAATCGTTGCGCCGGCCTCACTAATAACCGCCGTGATCGCAGCTACTGGTTGTGAAGCAGGGTGCCCTTCAACGCGAATAGTGATGCCATAACCAGGACTTGTGCTTGCCATTTAGACAACACCATACAAACGATCTCCGGCGTCGCCCAGACCAGGAACGATATAGCCATGCTCGTTTAGTTTTTCATCAAGAGCGCCTGTAACTAACTTAATGTCAATCTTGGCATCTTTGAATGCATCTTCAACAATTTTGATTCCCTCAGGTGCAGCCAAGATACAAACTGCGGTTATGTCAGATGCGCCACGCTCAATCAAAAAGTTAAAGGCCGCCACTAAAGTTCCGCCCGTTGCCAACATTGGATCAAGTACAAATACTTGGCGACCAGTTAGATCTTCGGGCAGACGATTGGCATAAGTACTAGCTTGTAAAGTTTTTTCATCTCGCACCATACCGAGGAAACCAACTTGGGCTGTTGGTAGCAACTTAACCATGCCTTCTAACATTCCGAGTCCTGCGCGCAGAATTGGAACAACAACGGGTGCAGGGGAAGCCATTTTGCGGCCAGTAGTTTTTGTGACTGGTGTTGTTATTTGAACTTCTTGGGTGCGCACATCTCGAGTGGCTTCGTAGGCCAGTAGTGTTACAAGTTCTTCGACCAAATGTCGGAAAGTTGGTGAATCAGTTTCCTGATCACGCAGAATCGTTAATTTATGGGAAATTAGTGGGTGATTTGCTACGTGAACTTTCATAACGCAAACCATACAGGGGTTTCTTTCCGCATAAAAAAGTGCCACTATGTCCGTATTGGAACTCTTCGGAAGTTCCTTCGTGGCGATGCGGTGAGGGGTGGGAAAGTGACTGAACTCATTAATGAAGTCGATATCGCCGTTGAAGCCTGGCACGAAGATGGCCGTTGGACGCTAGCCAATCTGCCTGATGCCCAAGATCTACCAGGAATTATTGATCGCCTTAAATCACAACAAACAAATGGCGGCGCAGTTGCCTTAATTGCAATTGATGAAGAGTTTTTCATTTTAATCCGAGTTCTTGGCACTCACATTTATATGTTTTTAAGTGATGTTTCATGCGCACTTGATTACGAAGTTGCTGAAGAATTTCTAGAAATAGCAGATCTTGATCAGCCAACTGAGGAAGATGAACCACTACCGGTTGGCCACAAAGATATTTTTGCTGATCTCGGAATGCCACATATGGAACTGCTTGCTCTCTGTGATGATGGCGAGCTTTTTCCAGATGAACAATTAGAAGCTATTGCGAAGCGATTAGGTTTTGGCAATGAGTTTGCGGAGCTGCTAGAACTTTGATTCATCAAGATCTAATGCGCTCGGCAATTGCGATTGCGCAAAGCGCTCTTAAAACAGAAGACGTGCCAGTAGGCGCATTAATTGTAGACGCCGAAAATAATGTAATCTCAACAGGATTTAACGAACGCGAAGCACATCAGGATCCAACGGCACATGCTGAGATTGTCGCAATCAGGCGAGCGGCACAAAAATTAGGTACTTGGCGGCTAGATGAGTGCAAATTAGTTGTCACACTCGAACCTTGTGCAATGTGTGCCGGTGCAATTGCGCAATCACGAATCAACACTTTAATTTTTGGTGCCTGGGATGAAAAAGCTGGCGCAGTTGGTTCCATCTGGGATGTTCTTCGTGATCCACGCGCAATTCATAAGATGGAAGTTGTAGGTGGCGTACTTGAAGCTGAATGCGCTGAACTGCTAACTAACTTTTTCCGCCAGTAATTGTTTTGGGGTATTGTCACCTACGGTGGCGTGTCTGAGCGGCCAAAAGAGCACGCCTCGAAAGCGTGTGTTGGGGAAACTCAACCGTGGGTTCAAATCCCACCGCCACCGCCATATTTTTTACGGATGACCTACTTAAGTAGTTCGTACGAAGGATTCAAAATAGTCATTTTGCCTTCGTTCTCAGCAACCATTCCTTCGGCCCGTAATTCAGTTCCAACATCTAAGCCACGAATCTCGCGACGGCCCAAGAACTGCAGAGTTACGCCACCAGTTTCATCCCAAACCTCGACATCAATTATCGGTGCTGACCCACTTGGTGCAGTGCGGATAGAGGTGACACGACCTTGGATATGTGCGCGTTTGCGCCAAGTAATATTTCCGATCGGGGTCATGTTTTCGGCGTAGTGACTTACTGGCTCTGCTGATTGCAGAACAACTGGCTTTGATTCTGCTTTGGTAGCTACAGGTTTGGTTTCAATCACAGTTCTTACCTTGTTGCTTTCAACAGTAATGGATTTACCGGAAATTATTTTGGACACATCAAACGGCAAAATTGTGGCAACAACCCGTGACAATTGTGAAATAGGTGCTGCAATATCTTCGGCAGTTTGATCATGTAGTAATCGACCTAAGAAACCAGAGTAAGAGCGACGAGGTAACAAAAGAGTTAGCTCAACATCTGCTTGTTCGGTCATGCGGATTGCATAATCGAGCGCTGCATTAGGTAGGCGACGATCAGGACAATCAATTAGTTCTAATTCAACATCATCAACTGCTTCAGATGCTGCCCACAATTTTTTGATTGCAGCGGCACGACGATCATCGATGACAAAGTGAACTGCAGAAAGTTTGCGCGCATTCAAGGTACGGGCATAGCGAACTACGCTAACTGTTGCCAGGTCTACGGAGTCAACCAAAATAGTTACATCGTGACGCGTAATTGAAGTTGCCCGTTGTTGTTCGCGCTTAACAGTTAGCGCTTTCTGTTCGGCATCGTATTGATTATTGAATTTCAACATGAGTAGAACGACTAAAGGAGTACCAACAACCACAATCCAAGTACCTTCAGTAAACTTTAACAGTGACAAAACAATCACAGTGAAAGCCGCAATTGTGGCCGAAATACCGTGCAATAAAACGCGGCCCTTTCCTAATCCATCTTTGATGGATTTCTTGGTCATGCCAGCACCCGTCAAGGTAAATCCAATGAATACAGCGAGTGCGTAGATAGCCGCCAAAATCGTGATACTTGCTTGTGTTATGAGAACGAGCAACGCTGCGCCGCCAGCTATGAAAAGAATTCCATTTGAAAAAACTAATCTATGCCCTCTTTGGGTTAATCGACGCGGTAGATAACCGTCGTTAGCAACATTGTTAATCATGTTAGGAAATGCACTAAAACAAGTGTTAGCGCCCGCAAATAGAATAAGCATGGTTCCAAGTTGTGTTGTAACAAACAAGATTGAACCCAAAATTCCTTCACCTAATGAGGCTTTGGCTACTAGCGAGATAAGCGTTGGAGTTCCATCAGCATAAGGAATTGCCTGAGTTTCTTTAGCCAGCCATGCTATTCCGGCAATCAAAGCTGCAAGTGTTGCACTCATCAACATTAAAACTTTTCTGGCGTTCTTGTGTTCAGGAGACTTAAAAAGTGGGACGCTATCGGAAATAGCCTCAATGCCAGTTAAAGATGCGCTGCCATTTGCGAATGCTTTCAAAATTAGCAAAACGGCAGCCACCGAAAGTAGTCCTTGTGGCTCACCAATTGGTATTAAACCTTCAGTTTCAAGAGAGTACTTAGTAAGCGATCCAGTGAAATATCTATAAATACCAAAAATGAAAACCACCAGCATAGATCCCATAAATAGGTAAGAAGGAATAACAAAAATTAGACCTGCTTCTTTAACGCCTCTTAAGTTAACAAATGTTAAAAGCACAATTATCGATAGCGTAAGTTGTATCTTGTAAGAATTTATCTCCGGGAAAGTAGAAATTATTGCCGCAACACCTGCAGCAGATTGAATTGCCACAGTAATTATGTAGCCGAACATAAGTTCAATTGCAGCTACTTGAGATACAACGCGACCAAAATTTTCTCTAGCAACAATATAAGCACTACCAGATTGTGTGTAAGTATTTATAACATCGCGGTATGAAAAAGTTATCACCAGCAACATCAATAAAATTACACCAACTATGGGTGGGAAAATTGTGAATGCAGCCAAGCCAAATGCAGGAATCAAGGCCAATAGAATTTGCTCTCCACCATAAGCTGAAGACGAGATGCAATCGGATGACAAGATTCCAAATGCGTACTTCTTATTCAATCTTTGATTCCCCAAAGAATGGCGGTTAAGAGGTTTCCCCAAGAAGCGTCTTTTTATCTTGTAGGTAAGCGGGTCGCGTAGATGCGCATGATCCTGAAGCGCAACCGGGGCTGGGGCTCCATCAGTCCAAGACTTAGGCACTTTTACTCCTTGTTAGAGGCTCTATCTTAGATTGTTATGCTCTCCCTATGCGCACACAACTCTATATAAATGGCCAGTGGGTGCCGGGTGCAAGCACGGTTGCCGTAACTGACCCCAGCGATGGTTCCGTTATAGCCCAAGTTGCGATCGCCGATGATGCGCAATGCGAAGCTGCGATTGCCGCCGCCGATGCCGTAGCTGTTGAGTGGGCTGCGACTGCGCCACGATTCCGTTCTGAAATTCTGCGCAAAGCATTTGAAATAATGACCGCTGAAATTGAAGAGATCGCAACGTTGATCTCGCGCGAAAATGGCAAAGCAATGCCTGATGCTCGCGGCGAGGCGGCATACGCTGCGGAATTTTTCCGTTGGTTTGCGGAAGAAACCGTGCGCACGCCCGGTGATTTCAGAATGTCACCAAGTGGCGACAAACGAATTTTAGTTACCCATCAGCCAATTGGTTTATCAATTTTAATTACGCCATGGAATTTCCCGGCCGGAATGGCAACTCGTAAAATTGGTCCAGCAATAGCTGCTGGCTGCACCATGATTTTGAAACCAGCAACCGAAACTCCGCTGACCGCAATGCACATCGTTGATATTTTGGAGCGCGCTGGATTACCTAAGGGTGTTTTGAATTTAGTTATTCCAGAAAAAACTGGGCCGGCAATTTCAAAAATGCTGCACGACCCGCGCGTTAAGAATTTATCTTTCACTGGTTCAACTGAAGTTGGTCGAGTGCTTCTCAAGGAAGCTGCCGATAACGTAATTCGTTGCTCAATGGAGCTTGGTGGAAACGCCCAAGTTATCGTGCACGATGATGCCGACCTTGCAGTGACAATTCCGCAATTGTTGTTAGCCAAAATGCGCAATGGTGGTGCTGCTTGCACTTCAGCAAATCGCATTTATGTGCAACGACCAATTGCCGAAAAATTTATTGCCGAACTAACTAAATCAATGTCAGCATTTGTAGTTGGCCGCGGAACTGATGCCACAACAACGCTAGGTGCCAGTGTTTCAATCAAAGAGCGCAACAAGATCGCTGAATTAGTAGATCAAGCAATTGCAGCGGGTGCCAAGGTCGAAACCGGCGGCAAAACCCCCGATGGCGTAGGTGCTTTCTACCCAGCAACCGTGCTTTCCGTGGCTAAAGACAACCCAATTTTGCGCCACGAAATCTTTGGCCCAGTTGCCCCAGTGGTTATCTTCGATACCGACGCCGAAGGAATTGCACTGGCCAATGACACCGAATTCGGGCTAATTAGTTACGTGTTCTCAAGTGACTTAGCCCGCGCGCTTCGCACCGCAGAGGCGATGGAATCCGGAATGGTTGCCATTAACAAGGGCGTAATTTCTGACCCAGCTGCCCCATTCGGTGGCGTTAAGCAATCTGGTTTAGGCCGTGAAGGTGGCTTCGATGGAATTCATGAGTTCCTGCAAACTAAATACATCGGCGTGCAGATTTAGCTAGAGCTTTTTACTGGCTAACCACTTCTCAGTCACCTGCATCCATTCAAGGGGCGCTTCGGCCGGGGCCATATGTGAAGCACCTTTAATGCAGTAATACTGCGAACCTTTAACGCGTGCTTTCATGAAGCGATGCATAACGGGGGTTGCTTCGTCTTTCTCACCATTGATGAAGAAAGTTGGCACCTTAATTTGATGAAGTTCCTTTTCAACCGACCAGTCTTTCAAAGTTCCGCGCACCGTGAATTCAGTTGGTCCCCACATCGCTTCGTAAACATGCATTCCAAACTTAGGCTTCTGTGCGAAATCAACTAGTTGTGGAATCTGCCTGATATGACGCTTAGCAAATTCAACGTTGGCAGCTAGATATTCCTTAGCTTTGTATTTCTCTAACTTCTCATACTTATAAATCGCATTGCGATGTTTAGGTGGCAGCTTCGCAACGAGCTTGCGAGTCTCGCGCACCCACATACGACTTGATGGAAGTGAGTTAGCAATGATTAAACCTTTTAAACCTTTTGGCTTTTTGATCGAATAGTTCAACGCCAGCATGCCACCCCAAGATGCACCAGCAAGCATGTAACGATTTTCAATCTTAAGATGCTTGATCAGGCGTGTTAGCTCTTCTTCGAAAAGCCCCATCGTCCAGAAGCTCGCCGGCTTTGCTTTCAGCGCAGTTGATTTACCGCAGCCCAGTTGGTCGTAAACAATTACCGGGCGACCTGATGCGTTTAGTAATTTCGCCATAGTTAAAACTCCGACGTGTGTTCCGCCAGGGCCACCATGCATTACAACTATTGGAATCTGCCCATTTCTCAGGTCTCCAATTACACGAAACCAAGTTCGGCCATGCTTCCAAGTTAAGTATCCACTGCGATCTTTAGTTGCCATAGGTCGATACTTTACGCAAGGAAGCGAATTGATACACCTATTTCACTCGGCAATTTCTGGCAATCTGAGGCAGGCTTTGCCCATGGTTCTAGCAGTGATTACCGGCGCAAGCAGAGGTTTGGGTTTTGAAAATGCCAAATCTCTAGCGGCGCTGGGTCATGACATCGTGATGATCGCAAAAGACTCAGATCGTTTATCGATAGCTCAACAAACGCTGCAATCACAGTATCCGAATCAAAAGTTCACGACCTATGCCGTTGATCTAGAAGATCAGTCAGCTACTCGCAAAACCGTTGAACTAATTGCGCAGCAACAGATAGCCCCCGAAATCATGATTCTGGCCCATGGTGTGATGAGCGAGAAAATGTCTAAAACGCTAAAGACAACTGATGCCGAATGGCGTCGCGTGATGTCCATTAATTTAGATTCCGTATTCACAATTGTTAATGGACTTGTACCCGCCATGGCTGAAGCACGAAATGGCCGCATCATTATTTATTCCGCATGCTTAGGTCGAATGTCTGGCCCTGGAAATGCTGGCGGACTGGCGCCATATCGAATTAGCAAGGCTGGCGTTAATGCGTTGGTGCGAAACCTTGCACATGAAACTGGTTTGGGTGCCCGCGGAGTTTTAGTTGATGCCGTTTGCCCGAATCATTCGCTCACCGACATGGGTGGCGCTGATGCACCGCGCAGCGCAGAAGAAGGCGCAGCAACTGCACTTTGGTTAGCAACTAGAGAATTTAACCCAGGCGATACCACCGGAGTTCTATGGGAAGACAACCAGATTGTTCAGTGGTGATTAGTTAAATAGCGCCGTCAAATAAGTAATCAGTGACAAATTAATGAATAAACCCAGCTTCTGACTGAGCAAATAGCTCTACCAGCGTCTCTAATTTTTCAGCTTGTGAATTTGGAATAGGTATCTCAATAGCGTAGCTATTCCCTGATTTATCTTGATTAGTAATGCGACATAGGTATGTTTCTGAATTTACCCGATAAGAAAGGTCATAGCCGACTATTTTAGTATGTAAAGAAATCTCTTCTAATAGTTTATTTGCTTGAGACTCGTAGCGAGATTTTTCAGTGATTAGCAAATTTTGAAAAGTGAAAAGGATTTCAGACTCTCTAATGATTTCATCGGGAGTTAATTGAATTTCACCTTCATGTGCCATAAAAAGAGTTTATCTCAAGTGCCGCACTTCAAGGGTTCTATTTCTATTGAGTATGTGTCACTAGCAAACTGCCACTTGCCTTGGATAAATGCTTTAGCGAAAGCTTTGCCGAAAAATCTAGTTTCTTCAAAAGTCTTACAGCGCCTCCAGGTATCAAAGTTATCGACTCTACGCCCGGGATATGTGATTCCCGGAACCTTGGTAACACTTCTTCCAACAAGTTGAGGACCAAATAAGCCGTGTTTGAATATTTCTACGGTAAGAGTCACCCTGCTTTGCGGAACATTGCAGATTGAGGAAGCATTTACTTTCACAGCACGAACCCCGTACCTCAAAAAAACAGACTTTGAAATATGAGCATGCGCAATCTGAATTCTGCAGGGTGGTTTTGGATTCTTAGTTGAATCCAAGGCATTTGCTGTACTGGATGCAATTCCCAAACAAATGAAAAGTGAAGCAAAAATCATTATTGGATTTCTAAATTTTGTCATGCTCGAGGATCGCAAACTTTTACTGGAGACCTCGAAAGTTATCCACAGATACCAAAGTGAAAGCGAATGAAATGAGCGGAGGATGTCCAAGTCAACAACAAACCCTGGCTGGGCAATCAGTTCCAGGGAAATTAGTTCGTTTCAGTAATTAGTGAATCAGCCAAAGCGAATGAAATGAGCGGAGGATGTCCAAGTCAACAACAAACCCTGGCTGGGCAATCAGTTCCAGGGAAATTAGTTCGTTTCAGTAATTAGTGAATCAGCCAAAGCGAATGAAATGAGCGGAGGATGTCCGAGCCAGCAACAAACCCTGGCTGGGCAATCAGTTCCAGATAAATAAGTTCGTTTCAGTAATTAGTGAATCAGCCGAAGCGAATGAAATGAGCGGAGGATGAGGGATTTGAACCCTCGATAGGTTGCCCTATACACGCTTTCCAAGCGTGCGCACTCGGCCGCTATGCGAATCCTCCCGCGCAAATTGGGCCCAATCCGAGCGTAAAACCCGGCTGCGACCTAATCAGCAGGTGAACTCTATCGGTAGCAATAACTATGCTTAGACCAGATCCCTCGCGCGACGTTATCGCGTCCGAACTCCCCCAGGGTAGGAATACAGCAAGGGTAGGCGTGCTCTGACGGGTGCGCGAGGGATCCCTTACAAGATAATTTCTTGGAACTAGAGTTCGGCACCGATGAGTAGGAAGAGCGGAGATCACAAGCGATGTCACTAGCTTTGTATCGCAAGTACCGCCCATCGGTTTTCGCTGATGTCATCGGACAAGAACATGTAACCGTTCCACTATCGAACGCGCTCTCTGGTGATCGCACACATCATGCATACTTATTTAGCGGACCACGTGGCTGCGGAAAAACTTCCTCAGCTCGAATCATGGCGCGTTCACTTAATTGCGTTGAAGGTCCAACTCCAACACCATGCGGTGAGTGCCAATCTTGTAAGGACTTAGTTGCGAATGGTCCAGGTTCACTTGATGTAATTGAAATCGATGCTGCTACACACGGTTTAGTAGATGATGCTCGCGATCTGCGTGATAAAGCTTTCTTCGCACCAGTTCAATCGCGTTACAAGATTTATATTATTGACGAAGCGCATCAACTTGGAACTGGTGCAGCGAATGCACTTTTAAAAGTTGTGGAAGAACCACCTCCCCACGTTATTTTTATCTTTGCGACAACTGAACCCGAAAAGTTAATCTCAACTATTCGTTCACGCACCCACCATTACCCATTCCGATTGGTTCCACCTGGAATCTTGGTTGCGCACCTCGAAAAGATCTGCAACGCCGAAGGTGTAAAAGTAGCTAAAGGTGTATTGCCATTAGTTGTTCGCGCATCAGGCGGTTCAGTTCGTGACGCGCTTTCTATTCTGGGCCAACTATTAGCTGGCGCTGGTTCCGATGGCGTTTCATACGAAATCGCGATTCAATTACTTGGTTTCACCGATGGTGCGTTACTAGATGATGCCATTGACGCACTTGCTGCTCGCGATGGTGCTTCCCTATTTAAAACTGTCGATCGGGTAATTGAATCCGGCCACGACCCACGCAGATTCACCAGCGATTTCCTTGAGCGCTTGCGCGACTTAATGATCGTCGATGCGCTGCAACAAACTAATGCCAACTCAATTTTGCGCGATCTACCTGAAGATCAGATCGAACGTATGCGCACCCAAGCTAATCAAATTGGTGCGGCTAACCTTTCGCGCGCAGCCGATATCGCAGCCGAAGGCCTCACCCAAATGCGTGGAGCCACTGCCCCACGTTTAATTCTCGAACTTATCTGCGGCCGCATCCTTTTGCCCGGCGCCGACACAACTGAGCGCGGATTACTCAGTCGCATCGAGCGCCTCGAGCGCGCCGAATCAATTTCAGTTCCTTCAAATCCACCACCTGTTAAATCAACTGCGCCGAAAGTTGAGATTAAAGAAGCAGCTTTAACGGAACAAGCCGATTCTAAAGACGCTTTTCCCGAAGCGGCGGTTCCAGTGAAAGCTGCTTCTCCGATGAAGAATTCATCAATAGATGTAACCGGCCTGCGCAGAATCTGGCCCGACGTAATTGAAGAAGTAAAGAAGAAGCGCCGCCTCACTTGGTCACTGCTAAGTGCCAGCGCGCAAATTGTTTCAATGGATGAAAACTCAATTACGATCGGCATTGTTAACCCAGGTGCGCGTGATTCATTCCTGCGTTCGGAATCCGATGTAATTCTACGCCAAGCTTTTGTTGATGTAGTTGGCGTTGATAAAAAGATCGAAGTGATTGTTGATTCTTCAATCGACACCAACACTCCAGCTGCTCGCGCCGTGCGCGTTGATGAATCACCAACTGATAAGAATCAACTCTCTGGCCCCGAACTACTTGCGCGCGAACTTGGTGCCAAGATTGTGAAAGACGATAGATGAGCACTGGAATGTATGAAGGTGCCATTCAAGATTTAATTGACGCTCTTGGTCGCTTGCCCGGCATTGGCCCAAAAAGTGCTCAACGAATTGCTTTTCATATTCTGCAATCTGAACCTGAAATCGCAATCGCTTTAGTTGAATCTATTCGCACCGTTAAAGAGCGCGTTAAGTTCTGTATCGAATGTGGCAACGTTTCCGAAGAAGAACAATGTCGCATCTGCCGCGACCCACGTCGCGATCGCACTGCGATCTGTGTGGTCGAAGAGAGTAAAGATGTAATTGCGATTGAACGCACTCGCGAATTCCGCGGTACCTATCATGTGCTCGGGGGTGCGATTAGTCCGATCGATGGCATTGGCCCAGAGCAATTACGTATTAAGGAATTATTTGAGCGCTTGGCCGACAACACCGTGACTGAAGTTATTCTGGCGACTGACCCCAACCTTGAAGGCGAAGCCACGGCTACCTATTTAGCTCGCGCGCTAGCCCCATACGACATGAAGGTTTCGCGCTTAGCCAGCGGCCTGCCAGTTGGTGGCGATCTGGAATATGCCGATGAAGTTACCTTGGGTCGCGCATTTGAGGGCCGTCGCACAATTTAGCCTGACTATCTCATTATGTGGATAAGTCTCCGTATCATTATTTGAGATATCCCCTTTATCGGTGGCACGAGTGGCTATCCATAGTTCAAACTTCGCTACATGGGGTTAATTGTTCAGAAATATGGTGGCTCTAGCGTCGCCGATGCCGAGGGCATGAAGCGCGTTGCCGCCCGCATTGTGGCCAGCAAACGCGATGGAAATCAGGTCGTGGTCGTGGTTTCGGCCATGGGCGATACCACCGATGAACTTATTGATTTAGCTAATCAAGTCACGCCAATTCCTAATGGCCGCGAGCTCGACATGTTGTTAACTGCCGGCGAGCGAATTTCAATGGCGTTACTTGCGATGGCGATTTCAAGTTTGGGTCACGAAGCACGTTCGTTTACTGGCAGCCAAGCTGGTGTGATTACTGATTCATCTCACGGTCGCGCACGCATCATCGATGTAACACCGGGGCGAATTCAAGAAGCACTAAACGAAGGTGCAATTGCAATCGTTGCTGGCTTCCAAGGAATTTCGCAAGACACTAAAGACATTACAACTCTTGGTCGCGGTGGCAGTGACACAACAGCCGTCGCGCTCGCAGCTGCACTTGATGCTGATGTTTGTGAAATTTATACCGATGTCGATGGCGTTTTTAGCGCCGACCCTCGCGTTGTGCCATCTGCTAAAAAGTTAAAGAGTGTTACTTACGACGAAATGTTAGAACTAGCCGCAAGTGGTGCAAAAGTTCTGCACTTACGTTGCGTTGAGTATGCCCGCCGTTATGACTTACCAATTCATGTCCGTTCAAGTTTTTCTACTAACGAAGGAACCTGGGTGGTCAAAGATCATCCGGAAGGAGACCAAATGGAACAAGCAATCATCTCAGGTATCGCTCACGATAAATCAGAAGCGAAAATAACTATCGTTGGTGTACCTGACCGCACTGGTGTTGCTGCGCGCATTTTCCAAGCAATTGCCGATAACGACATCAACATCGACATGATTGTGCAGAATGTTTCAGCGGCGGCAACTGGTCTTACCGATATTTCATTTACATTGCCAAAATCTGAAGGTGCTAACGCAACACAAATTCTGCAGAAGTTACAAGGTGAAGTTGGTTTTGCCTCAATTCTCTACGACGATCAGGTCGGCAAAATCTCACTTGTTGGTGCTGGAATGCGCTCACATCCAGGTGTTACAGCTACTTTCTTTGCAGCCATGGCTGAAGCTGGCATCAATATCGAAATGATTTCAACCTCTGAAATTCGCATCTCGATCATTTGCCGCGTAGCTGATCTAGAAAAAGGCGTAAGAGCTGCGCACACTGCCTTCCAACTAGATGCTGAATCTGGCGAAGCAGTTGTTTACGGAGGCACTGGACGATGAGTAAAAAACCATCTTTGGCAGTAGTTGGAGCAACTGGTGCAGTCGGCACTGTAATGCTCGGAATCTTGTCAGAACGCCCAGATGTTTGGGGCGAGATTCGTTTAATCGCATCTGCTCGTAGCGCTGGCAAGAAATTAATCTGTCGCGGTGAAGAGTTAACCGTGGTCGCACTTTCACCCGAGGCTTTCGATGGCATCGATGTCGCGATGTTTGACGTACCCGATGAAATTTCTGCTGAGTGGGCACCAATTGCTGCGTCCCGAGGCGCAGTAGTTGTAGATAACTCAGGTGCCTTCCGCATGGATGCCGATATTCCATTAGTTGTGCCTGAAGTTAATCCGCAAGACGTTAAAAATCGCCCACGCGGAATTATTTCTAATCCAAACTGCACAACGCTTTCCATGATTGTCGCCCTTGGTGCACTTCATGAGAAATATGAACTTAAAGAGTTAGTTGTTTCTTCTTACCAAGCTGCATCCGGTGCTGGTCAAGCAGGTATTGATTCGTTGCGCGCACAGATCGCAGCCGTTGCCAATACTGAGGCTGGCGATGTTGCTGGCGATGTTCGCAAACACGTTACTGACTTGGGTCCATTCCCAGCACCACTTGCGCTAAATGTTATTCCGTGGGCTGGTTCGTTAAAGGCCGATGGGTATTCATCTGAAGAGTTAAAGGTGCGCAACGAATCTCGCAAAATTCTTGGTCTGCCTAACTTAAAAGTTTCCGCCACCTGCGTGCGCGTGCCAGTAATTACAACTCACTCACTGACAGTCCACGCTACTTTCGCGAAAGAACCAAGCCGCAAAGAGGCACAAAATATCCTCGAAAACGCTGCTGGGGTGAAGTTGGTCGATGACCCAGAAAATCATAAATTCCCGACCCCGGCAGATGTAGTAGGCACTGACCCAACTTGGGTTGGTCGTGTGCGCAAGAGTATTGATGATCCAATGTCACTTGATATGTTCGTTTGCGGCGACAACTTACGCAAGGGTGCTGCGCTAAATACTGCGCAGATCGCCGAATTACTAGCCCTTGAATTTACTAAGTAGGCTTACCTCATGAGCATTAAAGAGCAATTGAAGTTAGACCTTACTGAAGCTATTCGTTCTCGCAACGAGATCGTTTCGGGCACGATCCGCATGGTGCTTACTGCGATTACTAATGAAGAAGTTGCTGGCAAAGAAGCGCGCCAACTTTCTGAAGATGAAGTAATTGCGGTGTTATCGCGCGAAGCCAAGAAGCGTCGTGAAGCTGCTGAAGCTTTCGCCGATGCCGGCCGTGCCGACAAGGCAACTCTGGAAAAAGCTGAAGGCGAAGTAATTGCTAAGTATTTACCAGCTCAATTAACTGAGGCAGATATCGCGGCCATGATTGCCGAAGCAATTGCGGCAACTGGTGCTGCTGGCCCTGCTGATATGGGCAAAGTAATGGGTGCCATTAAGGCCAAGATTGCCGGCAAAGCCGATGGCAGTGTCGTTTCATCACTAGTGAAAGCAGCGTTAAACAAATGAAGTTTGAATATGCAACCGTGCCATTACTTTCACATGCAACCAAGCAGATTCTTGATACTTGGGGTTCTGATGGTTGGGAACTTGTTCAAGTTGTGCCAGCACCAGGAACCGGCGAACAGCTAGTTGCTTACATGAAGCGAGAAATCAAATGAATAAAGTAGATGTTCGCGCAAAGCTGGCAGAACTTGGCCTAGAACTTCCAGTAGCTGCGCTACCTGTTGCCGCTTACGTTCCTGCGATTCGCACCGGAAATCTTGTTTTCACCGCTGGGCAATTGCCATTAGTTGATGGCACCATGGCTGGCACCGGCAAAGTCGATGGCGAGATCACACCAGAGCGCGCTAAAGAACTTGCGCAGATCTGTGCTCTTAATTGTCTAGCCGCAGTTGAAACTGTCGCTGATGTAAATAAAATTACCAAGATTGTTCGCGTAGTTGGTTACGTAAACGGAGTTCCTGGCTATATCAATGCACCCGTTGTAGTTAACGGCGCTAGCGAATTGTTCTTAGCAATCTGGGGCGATGGCGCAAAGCACGCACGTAGCGCAGTTGGTATTGCCGAATTGCCGTTGAACTCACCGATTGAAATCGAACTAACCGTCGAGATTACCGACTAATTACTTACCGCGTTTTCCTAAACGTTCAACGTCAGTAATTAATACAGCGCGGCCATCAAGCTTTAACCAACCGCGACCCGCAAAATCGGCCAGCGCTTTGTTAACAGTTTCGCGAGATGCGCCAACTAATTGAGCTAACTCTTCTTGAGTTAAATCATGGTGGACAAATAAACCTTCATCAGTAACTTTTCCGAAACGATCGCCAAGATCAATTAACGCTTTAGCAACGCGACCAGGAACATCTGAGAAAACTAAATCGCCAACAGCTTCGTTAGTACGACGCAAACGCTGGGCTAAACGAGCAAGTAGTTGCAATGAAACTTCTGGGTTTTCTTTCAACCAAGGAATAACTTTGGCATGAGACAGACTAAGTAGCTTTGCATCAGTAACTGCTGTGGCAGTTGAAGTACGGGGGCCTGGATCAAAGAGGCTAAGTTCGCCAAACATTTCGCCCGGACCAAGAATTGATAATAGATTTTCGCGGCCATCGGTGCTCGATGTACCGAGCTTTAACTTTCCATCAACAATTACATACAAGTGATCGCCAGAATCGCCTTCAGCGAAAAGCACATTGCCCTTAAGAACCTTTACTTGATCCATTGATGCGCGCAAAGAAGCGGCGGCAGCATCATCGAGGGCAGTGAAAAGTGGGGCTCTACGTACTACTTCTTCATCATGTGGCACAAGCGGTACTTTACTGGCATGAGAGCCGATAGCCAAAAGCGAGCAGAGGCCCGCAAGATCTATCGGGTTTTGACCAAGACATACCCGCACGTAACCTGCGAACTCGACTTTAAGAATCCGCTGCAGCTCCTGATTGCCACAGTTCTTTCAGCACAGTGCACTGATAAGCGCGTGAACGCTGTTACGCCAGCACTCTTTAAAAAGTACAAGAGCGTGAATGCTTATGCAGGCGCACGAGTAGAAGATATTGAAGATCTGATTTACACAACTGGTTTCTACCGCGCCAAAGCTCGCCACATTAAAGGGCTAGCAACCAAAATTGTTAAGCAATATGGTGGGGAAGTCCCGGCTGAACTTGAAAAACTTGTAACTCTGCCAGGCGTTGGTCGCAAAACTGCCAATGTTGTACTTGGTCACGCCTTTGATATCCCAGGAATTACTGTTGACACTCACTTTGGTCGCTTGTCGCGTAGATTTGGCTGGACGACTTCGCAAGATCCAGTAAAAGTAGAGCATGAAGTTGGCGCACTCATTGCGCAGAAAGAGTGGACTAACTTGTCACAGCGCATGATCTGGCACGGACGTCGAATTTGTCATTCGCGCAAACCTGCATGTGGTGCCTGTCCAATGGCCAAGATCTGCCCTTCATTTGGCATTGGTGAAGTTGATCCAGTTAAAGCGCAGTTACTTTTGAAAACAGATGCGGATTTCCGATGAGAAAGTTCTTAATTCTTCTACTAGCACTCTCATTGACTGGTTGTTCATCAGTTACCAAAACTGTTACAGCTAAAGGTGAAGTAGTTGATTGCGCAGAAGTTGATTATGTTGCCGCAAAACCAGATGACACAGTACTTAACTGTTTAACCGGTTCACAAAAAATTTCAGTTGAATCACTACGCGGCCCACTAATAGTTAATGTTTGGGGCTCTTGGTGTGGTCCATGTAAGCAGGAAATGCCATATTTTGTCGAGTTTAACGACCAAGCCAAGGGCAAGGTGAAACTTCTGGGTATCGCAGTTGAAGAAGCTAAAGCCCAAGATGCCAAAGATTTCGTTATTTCATACGGGGTAACTTGGCCTAATCTCTACGATGCTAACGGAGTTACTAGAGCTAACTTTGGCATGGGAGTGCCACTTACTTGGTTTATTGATAAAGCAGGTATTGTGGTTTACAAACATGTAGGTGTAATTAACTCAACTGCTGAGTTAATTGAATTAACTGAGAAGTATCTAAAGGTGAGTGTCTGATGTTTGTTGATATTGCGTTAGCACTGTTAGCTCTCGGAGCAATTAAGCGCGGATATAGCGCTGGCTTTCTAGCCACAATATTTCGCACCCTTGGCTACATAATCGGTGGCGTAGGCGGTTTGTATTACTCGCTTCAATTAGTTTCATCTTGGGATTCGATATTACGACAAGTCATCGCAGTATTAGTTGCCATCTTTCTGGGCGCACAAGTTGGGCTATTTGTATTCGGCAAATTCGCAAAGTTTTTTCATGCTCGTCTGCTTTGGAAACCACTAAAAGCAATCGATTCGTTGGCAGGTGTTGCACTAGAACTCGCCCGTGTTGTAATCATTGGTTATTTAGTTTTAACCACGCTGCTCTGGTCGCCCTGGAGCCCAGTTAAAACTCAAATTAATGAGAGCCAGATCTACGCTCAACTAGATGAGCGACTACCAATCGTGATTACTGATTTAAAAGAGCGCGCAAATGAATTGCTAACGAACTAGGACATTTCGGCATACCCACAAAAAGTTAACCCAAAAATTACTTCTGGCTTATGGTTTATTTCCTAGAGATAATTTAAAATCTGTGGGCATGAGAAAGTTTTCTGCCCTAATAGTCCTGGTATTAACTGTTTCAACTCTCTCGCCTGCTCTAGCCGCAGCTCCGAAGCCAGGAACAGCCTGTAAGACCTTAAATCAGAAAATCACATCAGGTGGTCAGATTTACACCTGCATTAAAAGTGGCAGCAAGAAGGTTTGGTCAAAAGGCGTAAAGGTAGTAGTAAAACCCAAAGCAACGTCTTCGCCATCAGCTTCACCGTCACCTGCTGCAAGTCCCTCACCTTCATTAACACCTGCACCAACATCTTCAGCAACTCCAAGTGCGTCAGCAACTCCAAGTGCGTCAGCAACTCCAAGTGCGACAGCAACTCCAAGTGCGTCAGCAACTCCAAGTGCGACAGCAACTTCAAGTGCATCAGCAACGCCAAGTGCGACACCTTCATCGACAACTCAGACTGGTTCCGGTTCTGGTTCTGGAAGTGGCAGCAATTCAAACTCTGGGTCTGCCAATATTGCTGAAGGTTTTCTCTGCGATGCAAACGGACCAGCAAGTGCTAAAAATGCAAGTGGCGTTGAATTATTCTGCACAAAAGGTGGCGATGGAAAATCTTCGTGGCGACCTAAGCAAAGCGGCGGATCTGGAAGCGGCGGATCTGGAAGCGGCGGTGGATCAGCAGGTACAAATACGCAGCCGGGATCCTTCGCACTTGGTGCGTTAGGAAGTAAATGCACTAAAGAAGGCGAACTTGGTTGGAATGGAAACGTTGTTGCTGCATGTAAAGGCGGCGTTGTTAAGTATGCACTGCAGGCAGATATTCCCGCCACCCCAGTAAGTGGATATACATCACGGCCAACTTGGTACCCAACGTTGACGCAAATACTCGGTGGTTCAAGCGGTATTGAGCCAACTTGCTCACCTTCAACAATCAAATTTACTAAGCCAGTAATCGCACTAGATAAATTAGCTCCATCTATTCCCTACGGAATGATGGTCGCAGACCATGTAACTCCTATCGATCATGCTTATCTAGGCTTAACCTCGTTAGCGATTCCTCAAGCAAGTCGAACAGACAATGACTACATTGCGGTAACCGCACCTGCCGACGGCGTGATCACTGAATTAAGCAGCTTGGGTTCACCAACTAGTCATCGAGTTGTAATCAACCATGGCTGCAATATTTACAGCGTATATATGGTGCTTAATAAAGCTACTGGCGTGCTCGCAGATTCTTTCAGTAAGTTAAGCAACAATGGTTTCATGTCACTAAGTATTCCAATTAAAGCGGGCGAAGAATTTGGAAGACAACGCGACAATATGTTGGACTTTAATATATTTGATGGCACACAGTGGCTATCTGGTTTCGCAAATCCATATTCCTATTTAACTGGTGACACGTGGAAGCCATACACGGCAGATTATTTACCATTCTTTGCCGATGACATTCGGGCCGTTATGGAGAAATTGTTACAGCGCACTTCGGCACCCCGAATAGGAAAGATTGATCAAGATGTTATTGGTGCAGCAGCCGGAAACTGGTACCTCGCAGGAACAAATGGATACGGTGGAAATCTAACCAGCGCTTATGAGAATGCGACTTCTCAAGTCTTTGGCAGTGTTTTAGGTAAGAGCACATATGCGTGGAGTCACTTGGCAATTGCGCAACATGAAGTAGATACAAGTAAATGGATTCTTTCGACAGGTTGGTATAAAGATTCAAAAGGTGATCCTGTTCAATTCTTGATAAATCTAACAGCTGGTCAAGTCACACCAGATAAATTAACGGCGAGTTCAGGCGCCATGGTTTATACACTTTCACAGTTCTCCTATATTTTCCCTGCGGGAACGCCTGCTCGAGTAGATGGAAGCTCCGAACCGTACCCAGTTGGTTACACGTTAGGTTCTGGTACTAGCGTCGGCTCAGTTATTCTTCAAGTAAATAGTGATAACTCGTTATCAATTGAATTCGCAAGCACCTTCACCTCGGATAAGCGAACCTACAAACGATAAACCAGCTACTTAATCTTCGTCCTTAGAAGTATTTAACCCTTCAGAGATTAGCTTCATTACATTTGGATCTGCCAGCGTTGTGGAATCACCAACTGCGCGATTTTCAGCCACATCCTTCAATAAACGACGCATGATCTTTCCGCTACGAGTCTTTGGAAGCTCATTAACCACCACGATTTGGCGTGGTTTAGCGATCGCGCCAATCTCTTTAGCAACGTGATTGCGCAGATCTTTGATTAACTTCTCACTTTCCACATGTTCAACGCCGCCGCGCAGAATCACAAATGCCACGATGCCTTGGCCAGTCATCTCATCGGCCGCGCCAACTACTGCAGCCTCTGCTACTTCTGGGTGGCTAACGAGTGCTGATTCAACTTCAGTGGTTGAAATACGGTGACCAGAAATATTCATTACATCGTCAACTCGACCTAATAACCAGAGAGCTCCTTCTTCATCGATCTTTGCGCCATCGCCGGCAAAATAAATACCCTTAAAGCGAGACCAGTAAGTTTCTTTATATCGCTCGTCTTCGCCCCAAACCCCGCGCAACATTCCGGGCCATGGTTTATCTAGAATTAAGAATCCGCCATGGCCTAAACCAACTTCATTAGCTTGATCATCAACAACTTTTGCACTGATACCCGGAATTGGACGCATCGCAGAACCTGGTTTAGTTGCAGTCACACCAGGCAACGGTGAAATCATGATGCCACCAGTTTCGGTTTGCCACCAAGTGTCAACAATTGGGCAACGATTGCCACCAATAACTTCGCGGTACCACATCCAGGCTTCGGGATTAATTGGTTCACCAACTGAACCAAGTAAACGAAGTGAAGAAAGATTGTGTGCTTTAGGAAATTCCTCGCCCCACTTCATCCAAGTACGAATCAAAGTTGGTGCGGTATACAAAATGCTTACTTTATATTTTGCAACTAATTCAAAGATGCGACCTTTGTGCGGCGTATCAGGCGTACCTTCATACATAACTTGGGTCGCACCATTGATTAGCGGGCCATAAACCACATAAGAGTGACCGGTAATCCAACCAATATCTGCAGTGCACCAATAAACATCGGTCTCAGCCTTTAAATCAAAGACCGCTTTGTGGGTATAGGCAGCCTGCGTTAAATAGCCGCCAGTAGTGTGAAAAATACCCTTTGGTTTAGCAGTCGTGCCTGAGGTGTAGAGAATAAATAGTGGGTGCTCGGCGTCAAAAGCCTGTGCCACATGCTCTGAGCTTTGGCGATCGACAATCTCGTGCCACCAAATATCGGTAGCTGAGTTCCAGGCCGTCTCTTGGCCGGTGCGCTTAACAACTAAAACTTTCTCAACTTTATTTTCACGTGTCAGAGCTTCATCAACCGTTGGCTTTAGGGCAAACGCGACGCCCTTGCGATAACCACCGTCGGCAGTAATTACTAACTTCGCATCAGCATCATTGATGCGTGAGACCAAAGCATCGGCCGAGAAACCACCGAAGACAACCGAGTGAGGTGCACCAATGCGCGCACATGCCAACATCGCAATCGCTGCTTCCGGAATCATCGGCATATAAATCGCAACGCGATCGCCCGCTTTAATTCCAAGTTCAGTTAACGCGTTCGCAGTTTTCTTAACTTCAACTAATAAATCTGCATATGTAATGGTACGAGTGTCACCAGGCTCGCCTTCAAAGTGAAAAGCAACGCGAGATCCGCGACCTTCATGAACGTGACGATCAAGTGCGTTAACGCTGGCATTTAACTTTCCACCAACAAACCATTTCGCATACGGTGGTTGCCAATCAAGAACCTCAGACCAAGGCGCATCCCACTGCAAGTTCTTGGCTTGGTTTTCCCAGAAACCTAAGCGATCAGCCTCAGCTTCGTCATAGAGGCTGGCTTTGGCATTTGCTTGTGCCGCGAATTCAGCGCTAGGGGCAAAGGTGCGAGTTTCGTGCGAAAGATTTGAAAGTGAGTCTTCAGTCATAGTGCTTGAGATTACTCCGCTCGGTAGATATTTCCTAGTGATGTTTTTATCAACAGTGTTAGGCCACGGTGAAATTAGAAGATCTTTAACCAGCGAAGATCACAGCCTTCGATCACATACGTGATCGCTTATCGAAAGGCTAGATATGACTAGATTTCTAATCGGTTTCATCAAGTTCATGGCCACCCCTGAACTAACCCGAGCGGTAGCCACCATCATCGCCCGAGCCCTGAAAACCATGCTTTTGGGCATGTAACCAAGGCTGGCACTCCCACCTCTGAGCCTAATTTTTCTTACGCTCGGGTAAGTGGTTGGATATGTCGTAAGCCTTTAGTCGGCCCAAAGATGCGCTCGGCTTTTACATATCCACCACTGGAGTGATCATGCCAATAGCAACCCCGGAAATTTATGCAGATATGTTGGATCGCGCGAAAGCTGGCGCCTTTGCATATCCCGCAATCAACGTTTCATCATCTTCAACCCTGATCGCAGCCCTTCGTGGTTTCGCCGAAGCTGAATCAGATGGCATTATTCAATTTTCTTGGGGCGGCGCTGAATACGCATCAGGTTCAACTGTTAAGAACATGGTCGATGGCGCAGTAGGTCTCGCCGAGTTCGCACATGTTGTTGCGAAGAACTACAACGTAAACATCGCACTTCACACAGATCACTGCCCAGTTGAAAAGCTCGATGGTTTCATGCGCCCGCTACTTGAGTTCGGTGCAAACCGCATCAAGAATGGTCAAGGGCCACTATTTAGTTCACACATGTGGGATGGCTCAGCAGTTGATATGCCAACTAACATGAAGATTGCTGCCGAGATGCAGCAGCTTTCAGCAGCAGCTCGCACAATTCTTGAAATTGAAATCGGCGTTGTCGGTGGCGAAGAAGACGGCATCGAAGCAAAGCACGATGCCAAGTTGTACTCGACTCCGGAAGATGCACTTATGACAGTTGCTACTTTAGGTACTGACCCAAGTACTCGTTACATGGTTGCGGCAACTTTCGGAAATGTGCACGGCGTATACAAGCCAGGCAACGTTGTTCTACAACCTAAGATTCTGCAGACGCTACAAGCTGCGGTTTCGGAAAAACTTGGTTTACCTGCTGGCAGCAAGCCAATGGATCTCGTATTCCACGGTGGTTCAGGTTCGCTACTTTCTGAGATCCGCGAAGCCCTGGATTACGGTGTAATTAAGATGAATATCGATACCGATACTCAGTACGCATTTACTCGCCCAGTTGTTGATCACGCCTTTAAGAACTACGACGGCGTGCTCAAGATCGACGGTGAAGTTGGTAACAAGAAGGCTTACGACCCACGCGCATGGGGCAAACTTGCTGAAGCTGGCATGGCTGCTCGCGTTGTTAAGGGTTGCGAAGACCTTCGTTCCACCGGAACCACATCTCGCAAGTAAACTTCCACACCTGCCGCCGTTTAATTTAGCTAGAGAAAGGCTTTACCGATGCCTGCATTAGTTCTACTGGGAGCTCAGTGGGGCGATGAGGGCAAGGGAAAAGCTACCGATTTGCTCGGTGACCGCGTTGATTATGTAGTTCGCTATCAAGGTGGTAACAATGCGGGTCACACAGTTGTTATCGGTGATCAAAAATATGCGCTGCACTTACTTCCTTCTGGAATTTTAAGTCCAAATGTAATTCCAGTAATCGGCAATGGTGTAGTTATTGATCCAGGTGTTTTGTTACAAGAGATCAAAGGTTTAACTGAACGCGGCATTGATTGCAGCAAATTGTTAATTAGCACCAACGCGCATTTGATTACGCCTTATCACCGCACCATCGACAAAGTGACCGAACGTTTCTTGGGTAATGCCAAGATCGGCACAACTGGTCGCGGCATCGGGCCGGCCTATGCCGACAAAATTAATCGCATCGGAATTCGCGTGCAAGATTTATTTGATCCTTCAATTCTGCGTCAGAAAATTGAAGCCGCACTTCGCGATAAGAACCAAGTTTTAATTAAAGTGTTCAATCGCAAAAATATTGAGGTCGAAGAAGTTCTGGCCGAATATCTTGGCTATGCTGAAATCTTGCGCCCATATGTTGCCGATACCGTTTTGATTCTTGATCAAGCGCTCAAGGCGGGCAAAACTGTTCTGCTCGAAGGTTCGCAAGGCACTTTGCTCGATGTTGATCACGGTACGTATCCATTCGTAACTTCAAGTAATCCAACTGCTGGTGGCGCTTGCACTGGTTCTGGCATTGGCCCAACCAAGATTGAACGGGTAATCGGAATCGTTAAGGCCTACACAACTCGCGTTGGTAGCGGCCCGTTCCCAACTGAGTTACTCGATGAAGATGGCGAAAAACTACGCAGCATCGGTGGCGAAGTTGGCGTAACAACTGGTCGCAACCGTCGTTGTGGTTGGTATGACGCTCCGATTGCTCGTTATGCCGTGCGTGTTAATGGCTTAACTGACTTCTTCTTAACCAAGCTCGATGTGCTTACAGGCTGGGAGCAAATCCCAGTATGTGTGGCTTACGAGATCGATGGCAAGCGCGTTGAAGAACTACCTGCTTCGCAATCTGATTTTCATCACGCTAAACCAATTTATGAATATCTACCTGGCTGGACTGAAGATATTCGCAGCGCGCGCAAAGTTTCTGATCTGCCGAAGAACGCGCAAGCTTATGTCGCTTACTTAGAGAAAATCTCAGGGGCTCCGATGAGTGCAATCGGTGTAGGGCCGGGTCGCGACGAGACAATCGTCGTGAAGGAGTTCATCTAAAGATGAAAATCCTCCTAGTCGGAAGCGGCGGTCGCGAACACGCCCTGGCACTAGGACTACACGCAGATACTTTCTGCACCGAGTTACATGTCGCACCCGGTAACCCAGGCATTGCGCAATTTGCTACTTGTCACGACTTAGATATCAAAGACAATCAAGCAATTACTGAATTAGCTAAGTCACTTGAAATTGAATTTGTGGTGATCGGCCCGGAAGTCCCACTTGTTAATGGTGCTGCCGATCGGTTACGCGCAGCCGGCATAAAAGTATTCGGTCCTTCCAAAGCTGCTGCCCAACTTGAAGGCAGCAAAAACTTTGCTAAAGAAGTGATGCACGATGCCGGCGTACCAACTGCTAAAAGTTTTACCGTTGGCCCAGTACAACTTGAGATCGAACGCGCACTTGATACTTTCGGCGCACCTTACGTTGTTAAGGACGATGGGCTTGCTGCTGGTAAAGGCGTGGTTGTCACAACTAATCGCGACGAAGCGATCGCCCACGCAATGCAGTGTCAACGAGTGGTCATTGAAGAATATTTAGCTGGCCCCGAGATTTCTTTATTCGGCATAAGCGATGGTCGCAACATAATTCCGATGCAGCCTGCGCAAGATTTTAAACGTGCACACGATGGTGATGCTGGCCCAAACACTGGTGGCATGGGTGCTTACTCACCACTGCCCTGGGCTCCTGATGATCTCGAAGATGAGGTCTACACCCAAGTTTTAGCGCCGATGATCGCCGAAATGGAAGCGCGTGGAACCCCATTCATAGGCTTGTTATATGCCGGTCTGGCGCTAACTGATACTGGCTTAAAGGTCATTGAATTCAATGCCCGCTTTGGTGACCCCGAGACTCAAGTTTTGATTCCCCGGTTACAAACCCCGCTGGCCGCGCTACTTTATAAAGCAGCCACTAATGATCTAGATGATGTTGCACTGCAGTGGCGCGATGATTCAGCAGTAACCGTTGTGTTAGCAGCACCGGGTTATCCAACCGAGCCAGTTACCGGTGGCGAAATAACTAACTTGCCAACAGTTGATGACGTTCAAATTTTCCATGCTGGCATAAAGGCACAGGGTGAGAAATTGCTATCAAACGGTGGGCGAGTACTTACTGTTACGGGCATTGGCAGCGATCTAACTGAAGCGCGCAATCAGGCTTACCGAGTGATCTCCCAAATCAAATTAACCGATTCGTTCTACCGAACCGACATCGCGCTAAATGCGTCGGTGGCAGAGAAGGGCAATTAAATGCGAGAGAATGACGCAGTGAACGAGTCAGCTAGCTTGTTAGGTAGCCGTTACGCATCGGCCGAGATGCGTGCCATATTTGCGCCCTCAGCCAAAATTATTCAAGAGCGCAAACTCTGGATCGCCGTCATGCGCGCACAGTCAACCCTTGGTCACGCCATTGATGCCAAAGTAATTGCCGACTATGAAAAAGTGATTAACAAAGTTGATTTAGCTTCCATCGATGCCCGCGAAAAAGCAACGCGTCACGATGTCAAAGCTCGCATCGAAGAATTCAACGCACTTGCTGGTCACGAAGCTATTCATGCCGGTATGACTAGCCGCGACCTAACTGAAAATATTGAAGCACTACAAGTGCGCGATGGTCTAAACATTGTGCATGACAAAGTTGTTGCCGTACTTGCAGCTCTCGGCGATCGTGCGGCGCAATATGCGGCGCAACCAATTGCTGGTCGTTCACATAATGTGCCAGCTCAAATCACAACGCTTGGTAAGCGCTTTGCTTCAGCCGCTGAAGAGTTGCTCTTCGCATATGCCCGTTTAACAGCGCTCCAAGAGCGTTTTCCCATGCGTGGCATCAAGGGCCCGGTTGGCACTGCGCAAGATTCCATCGATCTACTTGGTAGCAGCGATGCGCACTTCAAGTTAGAAGGTGCGATTGCCGCCGAACTTGGTTTTGAAAACGTTCTAGATTCAACTGGTCAGGTTTATCCGCGTTCCTTTGATTACGACGTAGTCACAACACTTGTGCAATTAGCTGCTGGGCCGTCATCCCTTGCTACCTCAATTCGCTTAATGGCTGGCGCTGAACTAGTAACTGAAGGTTTCAAAGCTGGTCAAGTCGGCAGCAGCGCAATGCCGCACAAGATGAATACTCGCTCATGCGAACGTGTTAATGGTTTATCGGTAGTTCTGCGCGGCTATGCCTCAATGGTTAGCGAGTTGGCTGGCGATCAATGGAACGAAGGCGATGTTAGCTGCAGCGTTGTTCGTCGAGTTGCACTTCCTGATTCTTTCTACGCAATTGATGGTCTGCTCGAAACTTTCTTAACGGTAATTGCCGAGTTCGGTGCTTTCCCTGCTGTTATCACCGCTGAGTTAGAACGTTACTTACCTTTCTTGGCAACAACCAAAATTCTGATGGCCGCTGTAAAAGCCGGTGTTGGTCGCGAAGTTGCGCACGAAGTTATCAAAGAACACGCAGTCGCTGCCGCCCTTGCTATGCGCGAAGGAAAACCAAACAACATGTTCGCTGCTATCGCAGCCGATGCACGAATTCCACTTGATGAAGCCGTCCTTAAAGCGTTAATTAGTGATCCGATTGAATTTACTGGCGATGCTCGCCAACAAGTAGCACGAGTTGTAAGTCGCATTGAAGCGATTACTTCCGCGCACCCTGCCGCTGCGCAGTACAAACCCGGCGCAATCAGGTGAGTGGCTTTGGCCTAGCTGGCCCACCGCCAGCGCCTGCGATAACTGGGTGGACTCATTTGCGCACCGGAAAAGTTCGCGATCTATACACCAATGAAAGCGACGAACTTCTAATAGTTGCCAGTGATCGCATCTCGGCCTTTGATTGGGTTCTACCGACGCTAATCCCCAATAAAGGCGCGGTTTTAACGCAGATTTCGCTCTGGTGGTTTGAACAACTAAAGCATTTGGTACCAAATCACATTGTCTCAACCAATGTGCCAACCGAAGTGGCTGGGCGAGCAGTGATAGCTAAACCACTAACAATGTATCCGATCGAATGTGTCGCTCGCGGATATTTAACTGGCAGCGGTTGGGCCGAATACAAAAATGATCAAAAAGTTTGCGGAAATGATTTACCTGCCGGTTTGCTCGATGGCTCTAAATTGCCAAATAGTATTTTTACGCCAGCAACAAAAGCTGAAATCGGCGATCACGATGTAAATATTGATTTTCTAGCGGCTACCAAAATTGTCGGAAGTGAGACAGCGACTGAACTACGTGACTTAACCCTTGCGATCTATGACGCAGCTGCCAAAATTACTAATGAGCGCGGCATTATCTTGGCTGATACGAAATTTGAATTTGGTACTGATGTCCACGGTGAGATGACGCTTGGCGACGAAGTCCTAACTCCTGATTCTTCGCGCTTTTGGGATGCCGCTAATTGGCAACCAGGTAAATCGCAACCTTCTTTTGATAAACAATATGTGCGCGACTATTTAGTTAGCAGTGACTGGGATCGTAAAAGCAATCCACCAGCGCTACCAACTGAAGTAATTGAAAAAACATCGCAACGTTACGAATCAGCTTTCCAAAAATTAACTGGCACTAGCTTTCAGAACTAACAAGGGAGAAAACAATGGGAAAAATCGTGGTTGATGTAATGCTCAAGCCAGAGATTTTGGATCCACAAGGTAAAGCGGTTGCTGCTGCGCTGCCCCGCTTAGGTTTCTCTTTTGCAACCGATGTTCGCCAAGGCAAACGCTTTGAAATCACGGTCAATGGCGATGTCACGGCCGCTCAAATCGCTGAAGTAGAAAAAGCTGCCGAAGTCCTACTAGCTAACCCAGTTATCGAGACTTTCACCGTTAGGGCCGAATAAGTATGCGCATTGGAGTCGTAACTTTTCCCGGCACTCTCGATGATCGAGATGCCGCGCGAGCAGTTAAATACGCGGGCGCTGAGGCGGTTTCGCTTTGGCACGGCGATGCCGACCTAAAGGGCGTCGATGCGGTGATTCTGCCGGGCGGTTTTTCCTACGGTGATTACTTGCGTTGCGGCGCAATCTCTCGCTTCGCCCCAGTTATGACTGAAATTATTGCTCAAGCCAATAAAGGCATGCCGCTACTTGGCATCTGTAATGGTTTCCAAGTTCTCTGCGAAGCGCACTTGCTGCCTGGAGCGTTAACCCGTAACCACGAACTACATTTCTTATGCCGTGATCAAAGGCTAAAAATTGAAAATACCACAAGTGCTTGGACTTCAAATTTCACCAAAGGGCAAGAAATTGTGATTCCGCTGAAAAATGGCGAAGGTTCATTCCAATGCGATGATGAAACTTTAAAAGCACTCGAAGATAGCAATCGAATTATTGCTCGCTATGTTGGCGAAAACCCAAATGGTTCACGTAACTTAATCGCTGGCATTACCAACGAGCGCGGCAATGTAGTTGGTCTAATGCCTCACCCAGAACACGCGATTGATTCACTAACTGGCCCATCAACTGACGGCCTGCCATTTTTCACCTCAGTTCTAACAGCGTTGGTAGGTAAGTGATGTCACTAGATACCGTTGCGATTGCACAAACTTCACCAGATACCAAGCAACCATTTGCTGAACTTGGCTTAAAGCCCGATGAATACGCGCGCATCAAAGAAATCCTTAATCGTCGCCCAACTTCATCTGAGCTCGCGATGTATTCAGTTATGTGGTCTGAGCACTGTTCTTATAAATCTTCCAAAGTGCACTTAAAGCAATTCGGTGAGAAAGCGCCACATAGCGATGCGCTTCTTGTCGGCATTGGCGAAAACGCTGGTGTGGTTGATGTCGGCCAGGGCTACGCCGTTACTTTTAAAATCGAATCGCATAACCACCCATCGTTCATTGAGCCATACCAAGGCGCAGCCACTGGCGTTGGCGGCATTGTGCGCGATATTTTGACGATGGGCGCTCGCCCAATTGCCGTCATGGACCCACTTCGTTTTGGCCCGGCTGATGCCCCTGATACCAAGCGGGTTTTGCCTGGAATCGTGGCCGGAATCGGTGGTTATGGAAACTGCCTTGGCCTACCAAATATCGGCGGCGAGATAACTTTTGATCAAACTTATTTAGGCAACCCGCTAGTTAACGCACTTTGTGTTGGTGTAATGCGCCATGATCAAATCAAATTAGCTAAAGCATCAGGTGCGGGCAATCTAGTTGTGCTCTTTGGTGCCAAAACTGGTGGCGATGGTATTGGTGGCGTATCAGTTCTAGCTTCTGAAACTTTTGGTGCAAGTGGCCCAGCTAAGCGCCCAAGCGTTCAAGTGGGAGACCCATTCGTTGAAAAAGTTCTAATCGAATGCAGCCTTGAAATCTTTGCCGAAGATTTAGTTGTTGGTATTCAAGATCTTGGTGGCGCTGGACTTTCATGTGCAACTAGCGAACTTGCTTCCGGCGGTAGCGGTGGCATGGCCGTACAACTCGACAAAGTACCGCTTCGCGACCCCTCACTTTCACCTGAAGAAATTCTGATGTCAGAGTCACAAGAGCGCATGTGCGCAATCGTTGAACCAAAACATATTGCGCGTTTCCTAGAGATCTGCGCCAAGTGGGATGTCACCGTTGATGTAATCGGTGAAGTAACCGATGGTGATCGTTTAATTATTACTTGGCATGGCGAAGTAATTGTTGATGTGCCACCTCGCACTGTGGCCCACGAAGGCCCGGTCTATAACCGACCAATTGCCCAACCTGATTACATAAATATTGTTAACGCCCAGACAATTGATGTGCCGCTACCTAAAACTGCAGCAGAAATTAAAGCTGCGCTGTTAACTATTGCCAGCACTCCAAACCTCGCTGATAAATCTTGGGTTACTTCGCAATATGACAAGTACGTACAAGGCAACACAATTCTGGCTCAACCTGAAGATGCTGGCATGGTGCGCGTTGATGAGACAACTCAATTAGGCGTTGCCATTAGTACTGACGCCAATGCCAATTGGTCATTTTTAAATCCGTACGAAGGCGCTAAGTTGGCACTCGCAGAGGCTGCTCGCAATATTGCAGTAGCTGGCGCAAAGCCACTAGCCGTCACAAATTGCCTTAATTTTGGCTCACCTGAGGACCCTGGTGTCATGTGGCAGTTCGCCGAAACTGTGCGCGGTTTAGCCGATGGTTGTCTAGAAATGGGCTTACCTGTTACTGGTGGAAATGTTTCCTTCTATAACCAAACTGGTGACGTAGCGATTCTGCCGACTCCGGTAATTGGTGTGCTCGGTGTAATTCAAGATGTGCGCACTCGCACCCCAATGGGAATTCCAGCTGCAGGGCTTGATCTCTATCTCTTAGGTGAAACCAAGAACGATCTAGCTGGTAGCGAATGGGCTTTCTTGCATAATCAACGTGGCGGAAATTCTCCGATTGCTGATCTACAACGCGAAATGAAGCTAATTGATTTCTTGCTCGCTAATAATTCAATCTTCAAGTGCGCTCACGATCTTTCGCAAGGTGGCCTTGCTGCAACGCTGATCGAAGCAACGCTGAAGAACAATGTCGGCGCAACAATCACACTGAGCGACGCCGGTATTGAATTACTTTCAGAAACGCCTTCACGGGTTCTAATTGCGATTGATCCAAAAGATGTCGCAAAGATCACCTACCCTGCCACCAAGATCGGCACTACCGGCGGAACAGCGCTAACGATTAACGGTGCTGAGATTTCACTAGCTGAATTGCGCACTGCCCATACCGAAACTTTCCCGAAGTTGTTTGGCTAGCCAATGCGCGACCCACAGATTCTCGAATCAGTTAAAGCAACCCTTGCTTTATTAGTTGAGAAAAACCCTGGTCGCGCAATTGAAGTTCGGATTCCGCCATATTCAGCAGTGCAGTGCGGCGAAGGCCCAACGCATACCCGCGGTACGCCACCTAATGTCATTGAGATGGATGCCGACACGTGGTTAGCCCTCGCAAACGGTGAAACAAATTGGGCAGCTGCTATGGCGACTGGCAAAATAAACGCATCGGGTGCTCGCGCGGACCTGTCGGAGTATCTGCCGCTACAAAGTACAAATAGGATTGCGCCATGAGCCGCCGCCCCGATGGATTGCTTAACCACAATGTTCTAGAAGATGACAAAGGCCCGCAAGATGCCTGTGGAGTTTTCGGGGTCTGGGCACCAGGCGAAGAAGTCGCAAAGCTAGCCTTTTACGGGCTTTATGCGCTGCAACATCGTGGCCAAGAATCAGCTGGCATAGCAACCTCTGATGGCGAACGAATCCTGATTTATAAAGATATGGGTTTAGTTTCGCAAGTATTTACTGAGTCAGATTTAGCAGTTCTAAAAGGCAGTTTGGCAATTGGTCACTGTCGCTACAGCACAACGGGTTCAAGCACTTGGGTTAATGCCCAACCAACTTTGCGCCCAACTAAATACGGCACAATCGCTCTTGCCCACAATGGCAACTTAACTAACACCGGTGATTTAGCTGAACTTGTTTCAAAGTTAGACCCAACTCCTGCACGAAATGGTCGTGGGGCAACAACTGATACTGAAATTATGACTGCGCTAATTGCGCTACAAAATGAGAAGAATGTTGAAGCAAGCGCACTTGCCGTGTTGCCACTACTTGAAGGCGCGTTTTCATTGATCTTTATGGATGAACACACTCTGTATGCAGCACGTGATCGCCATGGTGTGCGCCCACTAGTAATTGGTAAGTTAGAAACTGGTTGGGTTGTTGCTTCTGAAACTGCAGCGCTAGATATTGTGGGCGCTGCTTTTGTTCGCGAAGTTGAACCAGGTGAATTTATTGCTATTGATCAAGACGGTTTGCGCGCGCACCCATGGGCACCGGCTGAACCAAAGGGCTGCCTATTTGAATATGTTTATTTAGCTCGCCCCGATACAACAATTGCTGGTCAAGGAATTCATGCCACCCGCGTAAAGATCGGCCAGCAGTTAGCTAAAGAGTTTCCAGTTGATGCCGATTTAGTTATTCCAGTTCCTGAATCAGGCACGCCAGCTGCTATTGGTTATGCTAAAGAATCTGGTATTCCATATGGCCTTGGTTTAGTTAAAAACTCATACGTTGGTCGTACTTTTATCCAACCTTCGCAAACAATTCGCCAATTAGGTATTCGCTTAAAGTTAAACCCGCTACGCGAAATAATTGAAGGCAAGCGCATCGTGGTAGTCGATGATTCAATCGTTCGCGGCAATACCCAGCGAGCAATTGTGCGCATGTTGCGTGAGGCTGGAGCTGCTGAAATTCACGTTCGAATTAGCTCTCCCCCAGTTAAATGGCCTTGTTTCTACGGTATCGATTTCGCTACTCGCGCAGAGCTAATCGCTAGCGGTTTAGGCGTTGAAGAGATTCGTCGTTCAATCGGCGCTGATTCACTTGGCTACGTTTCAATCGAAGGCTTAGTACAAGCAACTTCAGTGCCTGATTCAAAACTTTGTACTGCGTGCTTCACCGGTGTATACCCAATTGCGATTCCAACAGATCTATCTGAAGGCAAAATGCGCCTTGAGATTACTGAAGTTACCAAAGCATCGGAGCAAGTCATTGGCTGATTACAAAGATTCGGGCGTTGATATTGATGCCGGCGAACGTGCTGTTGAATTAATGAAGGCAAGCATCGCCAAAGCCTCACGCCCTGAAGTTATTGGCGGCATTGGTGGCTTTGCTGGTTTATTTGATGCAACAGCACTTACAAAATTTAAGCAACCACTACTTGCTACCTCAACCGATGGTGTTGGCACTAAAACCGAGATTGCTCGCAGGTTAGGTAAGTACGACACCATTGGCGAAGATCTAGTTGCCATGGTCGTTGACGATCTTGTGGTTTGCGGCGCAGAGCCACTTTTCATGACTGACTACATTGCAGTTGGCAAAGTTATTCCAGAACGGATTGCTGAAATAGTTAGCGGCATTGCGCGTGGTTGCGAGAAAGCCAACACCGCTCTCATTGGCGGCGAAACAGCCGAACACCCCGGGTTAATGGCTGATGACGAATTCGATATCGCAGGTGCCGCAACTGGCGCAGTCGATGCCGACAAATTACTTTCAGCTGACCTAGTTAAAGCAGGCGATGTGTTAATCGGTATGCCCGCCTCTGGTTTCCATGCAAATGGTTATTCACTTATTCGTCACATCATCAAAACCAGAAACTTATCGCTCGACTTTGTCGTAACCGAATACAACAAAACAGCAGGTGAAGTTTTCTTAACTCCAACTGAGATCTACACTCTTGATTGTTTAGCCTTGATCAAATCACTCGGCACCAACTTGCGTACTTTCGTTCATGTAACCGGTGGTGGGCTAGCCGAAAACACCGCTCGAGTTATTCCGGCTGGACTTTGCGCCACCTATGACCGCAGCACTTGGGCGCTGCCGGTTGAGATGGAATTTATGGCCCGTGTGGGCGAAGTCAGCCAAAGCGCCCTTGAGCGCACCTGGAATGCAGGGGTCGGCATGGTCGCTGTTGTGGCCCCAGATGTCGCCGATCTGACCCTTAGATCGTTGGCGGCCCGGGGCATGAAGGCCTGGATTGCCGGCGAAGTACGCTCAACGCAGGCCCAATCACGCTCAACTTTGGAAGGTACCTACCAAGCGCGGTAACCTACGCGTCTTGACGGAAACAACGTGAAAAAGGAGGTCGCCCATGGGTCGCGGCCGCGCAAAAGCAAAGCAAACTAAAGTTGCTAGAGATTTGAAATATAACTCTCAAGATATGGATCTAGATCGCCTTGCTAAAGAGCTACATGGCGAAGCTCCAACAGTTGACGAGAACGATAACGATGATCCGTTCGCTGAGGGCAACTACATTCCTCGCGCTTAGTTACTAAGTTAGTTAGCCTGTAACTCATGACGCGCCGAACTCCTTACGTTGCAGCGTTACGTATTTACGAACCACTCTCAGCATTTGAACCAGCAGATCGGTTAGTTTGGGAAGAAGCTTTCCCGATTTACTCCACAGTTGAAGATGAACAAACTCGTGCAATGCAACGTTTAATTGCGCCCACATTTTTTGCCAGTGTTGCAGATGGTGCGCACATTCTTGATTACGAAGATGTTCGCTACGTTTCGCCTTGGTCAACTGCCACCCGTAGTTGGGCGGCCTACGATAACTTCACGGATTCAATGCCATCTTCAGTTACCAAATATTTCTTTACCCCCGCAATTGAAGAGTTAATCACTAGCGGAGCTGATTACATTGATAACAAAGTGCCGCACATCTTGACTGAAACCTGGCTGATACCGCCACGTTGGTTCTCGCTCTTCGCCCCCGAAGAACGAATGCGGGGCAGTGACAGCAATGGTGCCTTCTGTATTGCTAGAGCAAAAATTGCTAACGCAAAAACGAGATGTAAATTCACTCACGAAGCAGTTGTAAATGCTTTCGGCGAAGGTGGCGTTGAAGAAGAGATTCAAGATTTATATGACTGGATGGATATGTTCCACCCCAAGTCACTTGTAGAACTTGATTATGGCGGGTTAGCCGATTACCTAAACATGGCACTTGCCGATCTCGGTGGCATTGAAGCTGATTCTTCAATCGAAGATATTCACGAGTCTTTAGCTGGCCTTGCCGCCAACGATGGTGCAACTGCCGGCTTGGGTTATGAACGATTGATAACTCGCTGGCGCAAAGTCTCGGCTTTCGAGCAAGCTTCTTAAAACCGACCTTTCCCCACGCTTAATTTCTAACCCTTTGGGGTGAGATTTCTGAGAAAAAGTATTGCTTTTGCCATATCAATAGACGGATACTTCACCCCTAAAGGTGCGAAACGGACATCGTTTCCACCATTTTGTGGGGAGAAGCAAATATGAGCCGACTTACCGATGCCGAAGTCCTATTAACGCCATCTGAGGTTGCTGCGCTCTTTCGCGTTGACCCGAAGACAGTTACACGTTGGGCAAAGGCCGGCAAGTTAACTTCAATTAGAACCCTCGGCGGACATCGTCGCTACCGCGAATCAGAAGTTCGCGAACTTTTAAAGAGCCACTTAAACACTCAAGGCTAACCCTACGCATAGGATCACTTCCTATGGACTTCTCGCTATCTCAATTTTTAATCTTGGGCATAGCAACCTTCGCTCTGGTTGGCGGGCTTACCCCAGTAATGCGCAAGATCGCGTTAAAAGTTGGCGCGGTAGATCGCCCGAATCTTGAACGCAAAACTCAGAAAGAACCAGTTCCATATCTAGGTGGCGTCGCAATTGCAATTGGCATAACTACTGCTTCATTCGCTGCCCTCTTGTATTCAGATTTTTCAACTGAAACATTCAACAAAGCGCTCTCAGTTTTATTACCGGCAATTCTCATCTCAGCGATGGGTCTCTACGACGACCTACGTGGCCTCGAGCCGTGGCCACGATTAGTTGCCCAAACGATCGCCGGCATTGCAGTAGCAATTTACTTAATTCAAAATGACACTCTTGGCCAAGCTTTTGGTAATCAAGCTCTTAATTATTTAGTCACCATCATTTGGGTTGTTGGCATCTGCAATTCAATTAACTTCTTTGACAATCTCGATGGTGGTGCATCTGGCACAGTTGCGGTTATCTCTATTTTCTTATTCGCCATTGCCTTTGATCACGGCCAATCACTTGTAAGCGCACTTGCGGTTGTAACAGCTGGCGCCACTTTAGGATTTCTAATCTGGAATAAAACCCCAGCCAAAATCTATATGGGCGATGCTGGCGCACTATTTCTGGGCATCATAATTGCGGTGCTAACTATTCGCCTTGACCCAGAAGTCGGCCCACAATCAAGAGCTCTTGCTATCCCGCTACTTTTAATGGCTGTGCCAATTCTGGACACCACCACAGTGGTTATTTCACGCCTTTCCCGCGGCATCTCGCCCTTTACTGGCGGTCGTGACCACCTTTCTCACCGTTTAATGCGCAAAGGGCTGGGCCGAAAGAGCACTGCTTATGCCTTGTGGACAATGGCCGCAGCCTTTGGCACAGTGGCATTTTTCGCTTCATGTATTGAAACATCTCTAGTTTCACCTGCCATATATGCAGCTGGCGCAATTTGGTTGGCTTTACTAGTAACCTTCCTGCGAATCCCAGCAACTGATCAGTAGTACCCTAGGCACATGAGCGAAAACCAGAATCCACCAGCAGATGATGCTCGCGCCAAGTTTTTAGCAGCGCTAGAAAAGAAGAAGAACAAAAACTCTTCACTGCCAGGTGGCGGTACAACCTCTGGCTCAAAGGTCTCTGGTTCCCAAACTGGTGGGCCCGCAGCGCGTTTCCAGCGTAAATCTGGCCCTTCAGGCTCTGCTGGTTAATTCCATATGCAGTTAGCGAACCCTCGCAACTTTAAGTTTTCTAACTTCTCTTTTTATCAATATTTCTTCACCGCCTATATTGGGCTACATGTAACTTTTTCAGTATTACTTGGCAACATAATTGCGTTTGCCCCCGATGAAGGTTTGTACAGGGACATCTTTTCAAGACTCTATTCAGTTGGATTTACAAGTAATGCTTTAGGTTTTAACGGCGCTTGGGAACCTTGGCTACGCCTTATTTATCTTCCTGCCAAGTTAATCACTTATTTTGGAGTTTCTGATTTAATCGCGGCAAGATTACTCGCAATTACTTGCTCAACACTTGCTTCCTACCTAGTAATTAGAATTGCTAAAGACAATAATCGTGATGACCGCATTTTTAAAGCTGCAATTATTGGCATCTCATTTATTCCAACTGTTTTTCTCTGGTCATCAATTGGGTTACGTGAGAGTTTTCTATACCTAGAGATAAGCGCAATTCTGTACTTCGTATCTCGCATCAAAGACGAGGTCGATATCCGCAATTTGCTAGGTCTAGCAATTTCGGTCTACAGCTTATCAATGACAAAGAATTATATCTTTATACTTTTCTTATTCGCCTTTGTTGCGACGCTATTTGTATTCTCATTCATAAAACGCCAAAGATATGTCACGCATATTTTGATTCTTAGTATCGCACTAATGCCGCTGGCATTTAATCCTGAACTAGTACCGGCCATATCAAGTTACTTCAAGGGCCAGGTAGCCAAGGTTGATACGATTGAAACGGGAGACATAAACAATGATGGCCGATGTGATTATCTCGAACCATGCGCCAACGGCAACGGCAACGGCAACGGCAACGGCAACGGCAACGGCAACGGCAACGGCAACGGCAACGGAGAGCTAGAAGAGCCAATTGAGTATGTAGCGACAGGTGGAATGACAGTTCACATTTTGGTTGATGAATTACAGCGCGACCCGGGTTCTATTGTGGCAAAACTTGCCAGCTCTTTAGGAATTACCGCAAAACTTGAAGCCGTTTCAAGATCAGCCATTGTTGTAGAGTCAGACAAATCAGTCGTTGAAAACCTGAAGAAACTATCTCTGCAGCAAGCAGTTGTTAAAAAACCGCTGCAAGTCCTTGAATCAAGCGCCAAATTCTTACTTGTCCCATTTATCTTTATTGATAACGGCAGCTTGTTCTTAAATATCCAATCGATAGAGACCCCGATTTGGCTATTTATCTATGGGCTCTTCTTCGTAGGCCTGTATCAATTGGTTCGCCGCCGGCGCGAGTTCGATTATGCGGTCATGGTCGCCACCATATTTGCGCTTGAATTTGTCGCGATAAGCGCTTTGACCGAGATCAATGTTGGCACAGCGTTAAGGCATCGTTCACTGTTGCTGATACCAATTCTGGTTATTTGGGTCGCGCGCAAGAAAAAGCCTGCGTCTATCTAGACCAAGTGGCCTGCTAGTGCCATTATTTGGCCATGAGAAAAGTCGCCCTAGCCGCAATATTAATTACTTCACTACTAGTTCCAGTTTCAGCTCAGGCTGCTACAGCTAAAGCAGGTGCTAAGTGCACCAAACTGAAAACAACTCAAATTGTTGGAAGTAAGAAATTTACCTGCATCAAATCAGGTAAGAAGTTGGTCTGGGATAAAGGCGTTGCTGTTCCTAAAGGAACCAAACCAAAGGCACCAGTAGTTGTAGTTAAGAAAGCTCAATCAATTGAATTTCCACCATTGGAAAATGCTTACCTAGCAACCAAAACACTGGAGCTAACTAAAGCGATATCCACCGGTGGTCTGCCAGTTTCTTATGCAGCCTCAGGTGCCTGCACTTTTGATGCAGCAACAAACAAGCTTTCGCTAAACAAAGCAGGTACTTGTTCGGTAACTACATCACAGGAAGGTGATGCTAATTACTTACCAGCACCTTCAATAACTCGCACTTTTGAGATTATGAAAACTCCACAAGTTATTGAGATTGAAGAGTTTGAAGCCCAAGATTTAGCCGAATCTAAAGGGTTAAACTTCACATTTACCATCGAAGCAGGTACACCTAAAGTTGTCATAACTTCTACGACAACTGATGTGTGCACAGTTAACGGTGATGCAGTTACTTTTGTGGCCGTCGGTGACTGCAAACTAACTTTCACTAAAGCTGGCAATGATAATTACGACGCCGCCCCAACTGTTTACCGCACGATCGAGATCATCACAAGCGAGATCATCACAACTGAGGGCGATGGAACTGAAGAAAGCCCAGCCAGCTTAGGCGTAGAAATAATCAACGCTGGCATATCTGTAACAGTTAGTTCCATCAATGAAGAAGTAAGTGACGCTGTCTGTGAAGCTGATGCCGCTAATGAAGCTTGTATCGATGAAGATGGCACCGGAGTATTCGACCCTGAATTAAACAATCGCTATGTTGAAGTAGTGCTAACTGTTACTAATAACAGTGAATCAACTTGGGTAGCAGATCAATTTACGCTGCAGTTTGATGAGGAGCTCTTCGACTTCACTTCAGTTTTCACAATTGATTCGCTGGAAGGGCTAGAGCTCGAAGCTGGTGACAGCATTTCAGGAAGCTTCTATGTGCTTCTTCCAAATGAACTTGACTCAGCGCAAGCTCTGATCATCTATGGCAATACTGAAGAAGAGATCAAGTTCTTCTTTAAAGCCAAGTTATAGGCGCTTCAGAAATTGATGATTCAGCGGGTGACTTCGGTAAAGAACGTTACCCGCTGAATTAATCAGTTATCGTCGTAGGTTATCGACCATTTCTTTTTTGCGAGCTCTGTCCTTGAGTATTCACCGGCAAAGTCACCAGCTATATAAATTTTATAAGCATTACTGGTGATTAGTGAAACTTTCCCCGAATAAGAGCAAATGAACTCAATGCGATAACTTGCGTAACCGTCTGCAATATAACCTGGATAGTCTTCTTCAGAATCGTATTCGTTATATAAATCGATTTCTTCTGCATAGGTGTACTCAGGCAAATCATGAATCTCTTCTACCACTTTCATATTTGAAGCTGTTACCGACTTAAGGTTTCCTAATCCAGCTGTCCCATTGCGCGCATCAAGAACCTTTATTCGCTTGTTGAAATAATTGCTGTCACTTTTACATTCTGCCAAGGCATCACTCTTCGCCTTACTTGTTTTTACATAAGCAGTGATCCTCTTCTTAAATGCCAGAGTTTCGGGATCGCTGACAACGTACCTCTCCCCTTCATCTCCCAACCACATCCAAACTTCTTCCTTGACCGTAACTTTTAGGGAAGTGGCGGCGTCGGCCACATGAGTTTGTGTAATTGAGGTAAGAATTACAAGAGCAAGGATTGACAGTTTTTTCATGGCTGTATTTTAGTTTTTTTAGGTAGATTGGCTAGCCTCTAACCAAACACAAACCGAATCAAATCCAGTGTGGCCAAACGCAAAACTTCTTTAACTTAGAGTGGCTAGGGCCGGGATCGAACCGGCGACCTCACGATTTTCAGTCGCGCGCTCGTACCAACTGAGCTACCCAGCCTTGGGCGGTCTATAACTTCGCACGCATCGCTGCGATCGAAATGTAAGTCCTTGCGACCCGGACGGGACTTGAACCCGCGACCTCCGCCGTGACAGGGCGGCGCGCTAACCAACTGCGCTACCGGGCCTTGATGAATATTAAAAAATATTCCTGTCACATAAGTGGCTCTTATGTCACCTTCAAAGCCGTTGTTACTTGTGTTGCGTGCCCCCAACGGGATTCGAACCCGTGTTACCGCCGTGAAAGGGCGATGTCCTAGGCCCCTAGACGATGGGGACGTTTGAGGCTCGCAAATCGTACCGTTTAACGTCTCACGATCAAAACCCGATTAATTCGCCCTCAAAGGGCTCGAATAGCCATGATCTAAGCAGCAAAAAGCCGAGAAAAGAACGCGATATCTGCGAACTTGCCTCGGCTATCTGCAATTAATTAGAGAAGTGCCCAGCGAACTGTGACGCTAACTGTTACATCTTGTTGACCAAGATCAACAACTGTTGACATCGCATCTTCTGCTTTACCAAGTGCAACTTGAACTGGGTATGAAGCTGGTGCGTAGTTCTCAACAATGTAAGTAACTTTACCTAACTTCACGCCTAGTAACTTGGCGTAAGAAGCAGCCTTTGATTTCGCATTCTTAACCGCAACTGCGCGAGCAGATTCAGCAGCCTTAGTTGAATCAAGTACAAATGGTGATACGCCATTGATCTGTAGATTATCGCCACCGGCAGCAACTACTGAATCAACAATGTCGCCAGCGTTAGCAGCGTTACGAATAATGATCGCAAATGATTGCGATGAGCGGTAACCAATTAACTTCGAACCAGATTCTTGGGTGTAGTTATATTCTGGATAAACCGTGATTGATTGCGTTGCAATATCTTTCTTATCGATCTTGGCAGCAGTTAGCGCAGCGCGCACAGCAGCTGAAGTTGTCGATACTTGTGCCTGTGCTTCCTTGCTACTGCCCGCAATAACTGTGACAGTTGCATTCATGCGCACTGCATCAGGGACAACCTTTACTGACCCATCAGCCGTGATGGTCACGTAACGACTTGGGCCTGAAGCAGCCGAGGCTGCTGGCACAGACGCAACGCCTGCGACCAAAGCCAAGGCAACAGAGAGAACGGCAATATTTCGTTTAGTTGTAAGTTTCATGCCTTAATTATGACCCATTTAATTAGCAATGCGTTAGCCAGCCCTGCGAATTTGGTGTGAATAAGAGATCACTTGAATCTTTGATTGTTTGGCACACTTGGGAGAATTGATAGATAATTGCGCCCATGGGCCAGTTTCTCTCAAATTGCAGTGTTGATGCCTTATCGTCTGCCGCGCGATCATTAAAAGAAGGATCGTTAGTCGCTTTCCCAACCGAAACTGTCTATGGCTTAGGCGCTGACGCAACAAACGCGCATGCAGTAGCTCGGATATACGAAGTCAAAGGCCGCCCAGCTGATCACCCACTGATTGTTCATATTTCTGACCTTAAATATTTAGAGCAATGGATCTCGGATATTCCTGAATACGCAATTGCTCTTGCTAGAAAGTTTTGGCCCGGGCCAATGACTTTAATTTTGAAACGTAGTGGCCTAGCCCAAGACTTTATTACTGGTGGGCAAAATACGGTAGGAATTCGTATTCCTGATAATTCACTCGCACTTGGCCTTTTAGAAGCTTTTCACAAGCTAGGCGGCGCAGGCATTGCGGCGCCTAGCGCGAACCGTTTTGGTCAGGTTTCGCCAACAACTGCGGCTGCCGTGGAAGAAGAGTTAGGCGAGTTCTTAGGTGATACCGATTTAGTTCTTGACGGAGGCCCGTCAGAAGTGGGCTTGGAGTCAACAATCATTGACTGCACTGTAGAACAGCCAAGAATTCTTCGCCCTGGTGCGATAACGGTTGATTTGATAGAGGAAGTAACTGGTCTGCAAGTCTTAGAATCAACAGCTAAACCATTGGACGCCTCAAGCACGCCAGCTATTAGGGTGAGTGGTTCTCTCGAGAGTCACTATTCGCCTAAAGCTAAAGTCTTTCTGGATATACATCCAGTCGCTGGAGCTGGCTTTATCGCATTTGAAAGTTTTGTTACCCCAGTGGGTGCGATTCGCTTAGCAGCGCCGAAATCAGTCGAAGAATTTGCTCGGGTTTTGTACTCAGCTCTGCGCGAAGGTGACCACCAAAATCTTGAGTCTATTTATGTTAGCCAGCCAGACGGTCCAGGTTTAGCGATGGCAATAAGAGACCGACTAAAACGGGCAGCGCGTATAACCGGAAGGTAATTTTGCAAGTATTTTTTGAAGATAATCCTTTAGAGATAATTGAACGCGGTAGCACGATAAGGTACACGTATGGGATTAATTTCATCTTCTTCTGGAATTTTCTCTTATTCGAGACAATTTCTTGATTTTGCCACCCGGAAAATCTACAAAAATGTTGAAGTAGTGTTCATAGAAGGCGGGCTAGGATCTCAATTAATGGGGACTTTTGAGTACTTATCAAGAATTGAACTAGATAAAGATAAGAAAACTTTAGCAAATTTGGACTATTTTGAAAACGAAAAAACATACAGAGGGTCCGGTAACTCATTTTGGCCTTGGAGTTTATTGCGATACGATATAGATCCAATTTTTTTTGAGAAGTACTCGCAGGAAAGTAATTTTCTAAAACACCGGAAAAATAGGATAAACACATGGGCTACGCCAGACCATTGGGAATATATAAAATCGGAACTTCCTAAGAAATTCATAGTAGATGAATTGAGAGTGACAAAAGTATTAGAAGAGCATGGAGCTACAAAGGATTATTCAGTGCTTCATGTTAGAAGAGGAGATTATCTAAAAGTAGCTTCACGAATTATGGAGCACGAAGAGAATATCAAGCTACTAAAGCAAATTATGCCAATGCTTAAAGGGAAAATATTTGTAGTAAGTGATGAATCCTTCACTAATGAGATAAAGAACCTTTATACGAATTGTACGGAAATGCAAGTTATCTTCCTTGATCCGCAATCTGAACCAGATTACGTAATTCATGATTTAATGAGAATGAGTAGTGTTCTGATTACTTCAAACTCAACCTTTTCTTTCACAGCCGGGATTCTGGCTAAGCCAGAGACAAGAGTATTTACGCCTAATTTCTTTTATGGAAGCACAAATTATCCTGCGTTAACCCAAAATTTCCAGTCTGCTAGCAATTTCTCACTTATAAATTGATAACGCAGAATCGAAAGGTTCAAACAATACACTTTTCTGACTTTTGATTATCTATATAATCAAAAATGCGTCCCCGAATATGGAAGGCCTAAGGGTCTATCATGCCAGCTAAAGGGTCAAGCATCAGCAAAATACAAGTTCGATTTGAACTTCTAATATGTGGTTCTGATTTATCTTTAAGAAAGTGACCCTGTATAGCACTGTGGCCGATCACTCAGTCATAAAGTCAATGGAGTTTTAGAGCCTGGTTCTACAGTTCTTGACTAGAATTACCCATACAGCCTTAGGAGTCGAATTAGTGAAAAAAATTATTCTGATCACAGGTGCGACCGGTTTCCTCGGCCAAGTTGTATTGAATAAACTTTTGAAAAACCCAGATTATTACTTTTATCTAATCATGCGACCTAACTCAGATCCAGAAATAGTTACGAAAAATCTACATAGAAACTCACAATTTGAGGAAGTTTGTATTGAAGACCCTAGTGAGCTGGTGCATAAATTAGGCGAGAGAAGAATTGATATTTATATGCACTTGGCCACAAATTACGGTAGGCATCAGGAAAGTGTCACCGAGATCCTAGAGGCTAATTTGATTTTGCCGCTTATGCTTCTTGAGATGGCTATTTCAAATGATTCTTGTCATTTTATTAATATCGATTCCTTTTACAATAAACCAGGAAATTTTCAAGACAGACTTTTTGACTATTCTCAAAGCAAGGCTGCTTTAATCCCTTGGTTGAAGAAGAATTCGAATCAAATTAGAGTCAGCAATTTAATTCTTGAACATATGTATGGGCCAAACGATAAGTCGCATAAATTTATACCCAGATTAATCTCATCTGCTAAATTGAATTATCAAGATGGGTTAAAGTTAAGTCCAGGCGAACAATTGCGAGACTTTGTGTTTGTGGAAGATGTTGCATCTGCGATTGAACTTATCATTGAGCGCGAATCTGAACTCAATTTGGGCTATCAAGATATTGAGGTTGGAACAGGTGAACCACATTCCTTGATTCATTTATCAGAGATCATAAGCAAGATTTTAGGAATAAACGCCACGGCACCTTTTTCGCATTCCGAATATCAAGATGACGAAATTATGAGTTCCTTCGCAAATACTTACATTCTAAAGTCACTTGGATGGAGACCTGAATATTCATTAGAGAGCGGCTTAAGAAAAACTATAGGAGACTTTTAGACCATGCTCTTAACGTTAGCAATTCCAACTTATAAATCTAACGATACCCTGCAGCGACTAATCTCTTCAATCTGCAGACAATCAGACAATCAAGACTTTCAAGAAATTGAGGTAGTGATCAGCGATAATAATCCAGATTCTCAAGCCCTCAGCGATGTTATCGAGAAAGTAATTGGCTGCAATATAGAGATCAGGTATCACCGAAATGAAGTGAACCTTGGTTATGATGGAAATCTAACGCAATTAGTAGCTATGGCGCGAGGTAAATATATAAAATTTATCGCAGATGACGATACTTTGGGTGCGGTCTTTGTCAAGAATCATTGTAATTTACTCAGGAGCACTAATCCCGATATTGTTGTAAATGACTTTCAAACATACAAAGGCAAGTCACTTCCTTTGATTGAATTTAGTTTGGATTCGAATTTTGAAACTTTCAGCCCCCCTTGGAATCTGAACAAATTAGATTCACTTAGAGGTAGATTTGGCCAGGTCTCCTCGCTAACGTTTCGATTGGACCAAATTAGAGACATGTTCCAAGAATATGAAAGCAATTTCATCCACCTTTTTTGGTTTTATTCTTTATTGGAAAAATCTCGGGTTGTATTTGAGTCCAATCCACAAATATATGTCCAATTAGGATCTCCAAACTTTTCATCAAATAATCTGCATATTATGGAAACTCAGTTAGTTGGGTTAAGGTCAATAAAATTTGCAAACCTAATTGATTCGAACTTTAAGCGTGATATTTTGAAAAGGAGTCAAGATTACTCATTTGGAGTATTGCGATTGCTCCCGGAGCTTACATATAGCCAACGAAGACGATTTTTGTGGGAGTTTAGGTCGGACTTCTTCGCAAGGCCAGGAAGATTTTCTCGATATATCGTTTTTATTTTAATGCCGAAGACATTAAAAATGTGGCTCCGACTGCTAATTAACCGCCAGAATTTTAAGTCCAAGATTGATTAGAAACAGCAGCAAACGATGTCGTCGTTCGAGCTACAAGGGAATTTATTTCGAGATTTTATATCCAAACTTGAAGTTTATATCTTTTTAATTCTGGCTCTTCCATTAATCGTAACGCGAAAACTTGGTTGATCTAGTATAGGCAGAGTCAATATTCCGTCCCAAATAGGGTATAGCGATTCCCGACCCTTACCTCAAAATCTTCAGGTCAATCAAATCCAGCTGATCTAATAGTGGCATCTCTAGCAGAATGAAACTTCAGAGAAGGGTACCTGTACAGCCTCAATGCAACCTGAATACCCATAATCAGGAAAACACTATATTCTAATTCCTTAATCTGATTTACTTTGTTTTTCAGTGGGGCCTATAGCTCAGTCGGTAGAGCAACGGACTTTTAATCCGTGGGTCGACGGTTCGAGCCCGTCTGGGCCCACTCAACCTTATTGATTCACTAACTTTCGGTATAGCGTTTCGTGTGCATCCACCATGATTTTTGATGAGAATAGTTCTTGAGCCCGTACCTTGCCAGCATTCCCATATCGAGATCTCAAGGCATCATTTTCAATTAGTTCCCTGAGTCCTTCTATGAGTTCGCTCGAGGAACATCCAACTAATATTCCATTAGTTCCATTTTTGACTATGTCACTCACGGAGCCTACTTCGGTGCTTACAATTGGTAACCCAGCTTGAGCTGCTTGAATAAGAGTGAGCGGAATTCCCTCGTTATCACTGCATAAGATTGCGATATCAGATGCGCTCAGAATTCTTCCAATGTCATTACGCCAACCATAGAATGTTATAGGCAACTTGCCAGACTCTGCTTCTCTTTTTGTTTCGTTGAAAAGTTCGCCAGCACCAGCAACTAGTACATGAACGTTTGGGTAAGATTTTTTTAATTCGGCAGCAATTTCAATTAATCGGTCAGGTCGTTTAATTTGAGTAAGTCTGCCAACATAGACAATATATATTTTTCCAAAGTCCAACCTAAGTTCTTTGCGAGCCTGATCCTTAGGTAAAATCGCCAAATCCTGTAGACCTGGGAAAATCACATTAAATTTAGTTTCATTTCCAATTCCTACTCTTATCAAATCGAGCTTTACGTTCGTTCCAATTGATACCAAACTTTGTGAAATCCAACCGAGGAGTACCTCAAGTATGATTACGAGCCGAGTTTTGGTCTTACTAAAATATCCATGAAGCAAATGCCCGTGATAAGTATGAACTCGGCGAGCAGATGGCTTTGCGATCAAGCCAGCTAGCCGACCCAATACCCCAGCTTTTGCAGTATGGGTATGAATGATGTCGGGCCCAAACTTTCTAATCTCTCGAATCAATCCGGTAAAAGCAAGCAGGTCCCTTAGTGCAGACACAGATCGACCAAGCCCCAGTATTCTCACGGGTTTTATGTCTTTGGCTACTTCTTGTACGTAATCACTCTCGTTCTCATCGCAATACCCAGTCACCAATATTTGCTCAAAAGTTCTCGGGTCAACGCTGCGAATAAGATCTGTTACTAAAACGGCAGGTCCGCCGACATTCATGCGGGCAATTACATGCATTACTCGTAGCTGGCTTCTCTTAGTCATAACTCCATCTTTCCCTAATTCATAATGAATTGCAGTAACTTCGGAGTTAGCGCCGCCCATAATGAGCCTATAATTCAATTATGACATCACAAACCTGGCTAATTACTGGGGGCGCAGGTTACATCGGGTCTCATATTGCTGATCTTTTTTTAGCCAACAATAAAAGTGTTGTCATTTATGACTCCTTATACCAAGGCATTGAGACCAGAGTTGACTACCTACGAAAAAAGCACAGCACTGAGATCCCATTAGTAATTGCCGACATCCGGGACACCGCTAAATTTGAAGAAGTTCTAGGAATCTACAAGCCGCATGGCGTCATTCACACCGCTGCACTTAAATCAGTGGTCGAATCAATGAAAAATCCTGACGAGTATTTTGAAGTCAACCTTCACGCAACATCAAAGATGCTTAAAGCACTAAATAAATGTGGCATTCAAAATTTTATTTTTTCTTCCACGGCAGCAATTTATGGATCACCAGATCACACAAATCCAATTAAAGAAGATGCTCCAAAAAATCCCATATCACCTTACGGTGCATCAAAGCTTGCCGCTGAGAATGAAGTAGATAATTTCTTAGCAATCCCGGGGAATATTGGAACTTCGCTTCGTTTTTTCAATGTGGTAGGTACGGCAGCGCCAGAATTGCTAGACAATTCAGTCGACAATCTTGTCCCTATTGTTATCAATAAGATCAGGTCAGGCCAATCTCCAGTTATTTTTGGTACCGATTACCCAACACCTGACGGAACATGCATTCGAGACTATGTCGACGTACGCGATGTTGCCAGAGCGCACCTAGTTGCTGCAAACTCTTCAACTTTGCCACGTGCAATAAATGTAGGAACAGGCCGCGGTGTCTCAGTTCGTGAAATCATTAAGTTAGTATGTGATGCAGCCAAACTTAATGATTTCACTGCGACCGAAGCCAAGCGACGAGAAGGGGATCCTGCTTATTTGTGTGCTGACGTCACTCTGATTAATAAAGCTTTTGCGTTTGTTTCAGAGAATACAATCGAAGAGAGTGCCAAAAGTTTGTTTTAAGAGAATTTTTATCCAAGTTGCATGTGAAAGTAGAATTCTATACGCGTAACACGGAACTTTTCGAAGAGACAAAGCAACATAAAAACCACGAGCTATAACCCCATTAACTTCGCTTGTCTATCGAAGTCAGGGACAATGTTTCTAACTTCGTCAAAGGATCCCGTCGCTATAACTTTTCCAGAGGACATGTAAACTACCAAATCCGCACTTCTAACTGTTGAAAGTCTGTGTGCGATCATTACGACAGTTGTTGAGCCCTTCAGATCGCTTATTGAAGTAGAAACATTTGCCTCCGTCTCACCATCAAGCGCACTTGTAGCTTCATCTAGAATAAGCAGTCTCGGCTGCGTAAACATAGCTCGTGCGATTCCTAAACGTTGACGTTGCCCTCCACTCATGCTTGATCCACGCTCACCGACTTTGGTATCAATGCCATTTGGCAATGACGCTGCAAATTCCTCTAAATGAGCAATTCTCAGAGCGGCTAAAACCAAATCATTGGTCGCAACTTCTAATGGATACCCTAAAGATACATTTTCCCTAATAGTCCCCGAAACAATTACAACATCTTGGGGTACATAAGAAATCGCACCGGGCCATTGAGTAACTGCATTAAGCGGATGTGAATTAGATATCAACACTTCTCCTGAATCAGGACTCAAGACTCCCAGAAGTACATCTACCATGGTGGTTTTACCTGCACCAGACGTTCCGACAATGGCCACAGAAGACCCAGGTTTAATCTTCAAATTCACTTGTGATATTGCAGGAGATTTGGAATTTGGATAAGTTAAAGTCACGTCAGATAAGGAAATGCTTGCTATGAAACCAGCATGCTCGACGTCAAGTTCATCATTGATGTTCTCAATCATTGGCGCATTGCCTAACATGTTTATCAAATCCAATGTGGGGATCGCAGCACCCAGGCCACTTCTAATTTGGATAGATCCTTGCTGAATTCTGAGAACTGCAGGTGCGATACGTGTGCCAGCAGCGAGAAAAACTGCCATCGTCGCAACAGCGTGAACTGCATCTTGCGAAATAAATTGTGCAGCAGCAATTAGAAGCGCGCCAAGAATTACAGACGACTCAATTACATATTTGCTAATATAAGGAAGGAAACCCAACTCTGCTGATGTATCTGCAAGTTGATATCGTAATTTACCAATTTCTCTCGAGTAGTAGTCTCTCCGATTTCTAACAACTGACTCCCTGTATGAACCAAAAACTTCAACGATTTTCTCATTACTCTTAATACTCAATTCAGAACTTTGCGCCCCTAGATTGCTCGCACGAACATGCATGAATTTGTACAGCAAAAGGCCAATAACAAAAAAAATTCCAAATGTACCAATGGAAGTAAATGGGTCAACTACAAATAGACCAATGGCCATTATTACAAGTAGCGCAATGTCAGACAGGAGCACTATCGCAGTTGCAAGTACTTGTAGAGTTATTAAGGTGACACCACTTGTTATCGCATACACAGTTTCCTGTGTGGTGCGTTCCTGAACTTTTAATAGTGGTTGTGCCAAAAGACGAGAAACCAAATCTGCAGAAATTTTCGCACCGCGACGACTCAAAAAAAACAATATTCGGCGAGTAAAAATAATTGAAAGAATTGTTCTCCCAACTAGAAGAACAACCGCGCCAACTCCAAGAATTGTTGCTTGAGTTTGAAAAGTTAAATCGGCGATTCGGATAAAATCTAAAACTGAAGCTACGCGCGCTTCGGGTTGGCGCGATTGTAAACCCGATACGGAAAGTGCGCCAAGGAGCCCGATTGCGATTACGCCTAATAAGTCCAAGAGACCCATTAAAATCTGGACGATTGAGATCGCGATGATCTTTCGCTGGTCATTTTTTGAAAGCACTGCGATTGATCTACCTATAGAGCTTTGTTTCCAGAAATGTCGGTATTTAAGCATATGTCTCTGCTTCCTCAGTGCTTAGGCTAGGTAACTTTATCAAAGTCATCTCACTACACATAACTGTGGTCGCATGTTAGAAGACTTCTTTTCTAAAACAAATTTAATGAATCTGACCTTTATCCACTTTGATCAATTGTTAATCTTGTCAGTCCAACCGCAAATTGAAATATTCTTAGCGACGATGTCCATGCCACTACCCTATAACTTTTGTGGATATTGATACGATTTGTATATGGGCAAAATCGACATTTTAGTAAGTGGAACTTCTAAGGCTTTCTCGCCCGAAGTCCCCATTCTCGAATCTATGCCAGATTTTGCGTCACAATTCGATAATAATATGTACAACTTGGTTCCAAATGGAAAGTGTAAATTTCTTGTTTTGTTTAATCACGAAAAAAACTCTTACTCTAATTTCATAAGAGCGGGTGGTGATCCAAAATGCACTGTACTTATTAGACTGGAGCCAAACACCGTTTTCCCTGCCCAATATGAGAAACGAATAGCGAATAAATACGGTTTAGTTATTTCACCTGGTTCAAAATTTAGTTTTGAGGGCGGTGATTCATTTATTGGATGGCCATATAAGTACCATCCAAATCCATCTAAACCTAGAAAAGATGATGATGAATTGAGCGCGGTTTTGAATTCCAATGCTTTAGAAAATTTGTTCTCACCAGAAAATTGGAAACAGCGCTCTCACAAATTAGTTATGATTGCTGGGAACAAAGTGAGTCCAATCTCCGCGTCAAACTATGGGATAAGAAGGCGATTAGCAAAAACGGCCAGCGCTAGCTTACTGGAAGTTTATGGACCTTTATGGAACGAAAATTTGTATTTTAAAGGCAAACATCGCGTAGCTGTACTTGTCGCTGCCATTAAACAAGGAACTTTGCCGAATTTACTGCAGATTTACGGTTCCTTATTTACAAAGTACAACACAACAAGAGGTTTAATATCGAACAAACATATCTTGTTAAAGGATACAAAATTTAATTTAGTGATTGAAAATTCCAACACGACAGTAACAGAAAAAATTTTTGATGCAATGATTAATGGGTGTATACCTATCTATATGGGGCCGGATCTAAAGTGCTTCGGCATTCCTAGTGGCATCACAATAGAATCGCCCAAAAGCATCTCTGAAATCGCGAGGGTTATTGAGAATTTTAGCGATGAAAAGATTTATTCTCATTTGGAAGCTATGAAGAACTTTATCTCTGGTGAACATTTCAAATATAATTGGCACTCCGAAGAAGTTCAAAAAAAAATATCTGATCTGATCAAGAAGCATTTTGAATCTTTAAGTTAGATTGGCATTTAAAATCTTACAAGAAATCTCACTTAACAAACTTTCTCGAAAAGTCCTTTTTTAAAACTGTTCAAATATCTAAGCCCGTAAAGTTCGGAAACATCGCAATTGTGTGGAAATCTTTCGATGAGTTCTCTTAGTACACCTAGGTACGATTTTAACGACCATGGGCCTCTGACAAATAGAAAAGTCTGTGAATCCATTTTTAGTTCAACTTAGATTGGCTAACCCAAAGACTTAAGCAGGACTCTGAAAAATAAGCGCTTCAAGCTCTAAATCCCCAGATTTTGCCCCCAAACCCTTATCCTTTACTTGAGCCTTTTGAGGTCTCATGCTCGACCCTGCTTTCATTAGCCTGGTTTACGCTTAAAATTAGCGGCCATGGCCTTCGGCGCAAGCCCTTCCCCAATCAAAATCATGGGCAAGATTGCCCTAAACTGGCCAAATACCCTCTAAGCCTTTTCTCAGAGTGACCTAATAAGGTTGCCTCTGAGCGTGGCTGACAATATTTAGTAAAAAAAGTTTCTGAATGGGCACAACATTTGGCCCCCTCAGGTGTCTTAACTAGTAGAGGCAAGACGTTGTCTCTAGATAAGCGGGAATTAAAATGGCAATTCTAAAGTCGAAGGCAGCGAAAGCAGCTGCAACGACCCTTGCCGACGCCGCAACCAGCGTGACTCCAGCCCTCCCAGTCGTGCCCCGCACAGCTACATCTGACTGGTCAATTGCTGATCTAAGCGCGATCTACACCGAATACCGCACCTCACTTGTCTCTCAAGCCCGCCGCATGTTGCGTGATGAGACTGATGCCAACGAGGTTGTCCAGGAAGCCTTCTTGAAGTTCATGTTGGCTGCCCCAGATCTAGATACAACTGAGCGCGCTGTTGCTTACTTGCGCGCTTCGGTTAACAACTTAGCTCTTAACGTAATCCGTGCTCGTGGCGATCGCCCTAACTTGGTTGCACTCGATGCTGATACAACCCAAGAGCGTCTAGCTGAGATTGCTAACGAAAACCACGTTGATATCGATACCACTATCACAGCAGCTGAAGATGCCGCGATTATCCGCGAAGCACTTTCACGTTTGACTTCAGATCAGCGCACAGCGCTTGTCATGTGGGAAATGGAAGGCCGCTCAACAGAGGAAATCGCAGCTGCCCTTAATACAACACCTGCGAATGTTCGCCACGTTGTCGCTCGTGCTCGTCAATCAATGGTCCGCGTTCTTTCTGAGTGGGTTGTTGACGAGACCACCGGTGCAACAGCACTTGATTCACTTTCAAATACTTATAAGAAGGCTGCCGAGCTTGCGCAGAAATCTTCTAAGGTTGCACTCTCTCTAATTTTGGTTGTTACCGCATTCCTTGGTTTCAACTCAATGACCGGTCGCGAAGGCGCACTAACACCGATCGCTACTCAGCAAGATGTTGTCGCAACAGCCCCACAAGTTACAACTCCAGTAACTGTTCCTTCAGCTGCTGCAAGCGCAAGCGCAAGCGCAAGCGCAAGCGCAAGCACTTCAGCTTCTGCGACTCCGGCACTTGAATCTCAAGCCAAGAAGTCATTCGGAATGGTTGCCGGCGTTGATATCAAGACTGGCAAGTTAAATTTTGCTGGCCTTGATAAAGACGGTATTCCAACAGGTTTCACAGTGACCGATGCGAGCAAGGTAGTTGGCAAGTTATTCCTTAACAAGAACGCAGTTCCAACTATGACTGAAGGCGGAATGATTCTTAGCGTTCCAGCAATCACAGCCAATAACACAACCGGCCCAAATGTCTTGATTTCACAAACAATCAAGGTCGATGGCACTGGCACCACCTACGAAGGCTCACCATCAGTTGGCATCGCAGGCAGCTGGACCCCACTAATTACTAGCTCTGCGAATACTGTTATCGATCGCCTAAGCAACGGTAACTACCTAATTACTTCAACCATGACTGTTGAATCAGTAATTGACTCTGATTTTGTAATCGCTATTGGTGCTCGTGGTTATGACTTAACTGCAGCCCCAAAGACAGTTACAACTCGCTTGGTATTAAACCCAGGTAAAACTCAAATCTTGGCTCAAGCTATTTTTCTATCTGAGTCAGCAACAGCGAAGGTGGCAAAATAATGAGCCGCTACGCAATTAAGTTTCCCTTCCGCGTCCGGATACACGGTGGGGAATTTGATGAATCAGCACGTGCGATTCATCGAGAGGATGGCCTAAAAACTATCCAAGCCGAATCAGGGATCGTCCTTGAAT
>JBIIYZ010000040.1:0-5613 GCA_044346555.1 Candidatus Planktophila sp.
GCTTCTCCCCAAGCCGCAGCATTGGCATCATTCTCAATTACAACTGGCAAGCCAATTAAATTAGTTAATTCAAGATCGAGTTGAACGCCATTCCAGTCCGCAATATTTGGTGTAGCCAACATAGTTTTGCGATCTGAAGAGACAAAACCCGCAGCAGATACGCCCACTGCAGTTACGGAATGTTCCTGCATCAACTCAAGTGCAACAGCTGCAATTGTTCGGGTTAGCTCGCTGCCACCTTCGCGCGGAGTGTCGCGCCTTGAAGTTGCTAAAACTTTTCCAGTCGCATCAACAACGCCACCGAGAACTTTGGTGCCGCCAACGTCTACGCCAACAGTTAATGACACTAAGAATTAACCTTCTAAATGCGATTTCAATTGCTGCAAGGCTTGATCAATGGTTGCTTGTTCGGCCTTCTTGCGCATCATTGCTGGAATTGGCATTGATATTTCAACGCCCATTTCATACGTGACCTGGGTGGTGTCCTCATCAATTTTCTTAATTGAGTAAGAACCTTCCATGCCAGTTAGCAAATCGGCATCATTGAAGGAAAATGAAAGTTTGCTGGGAGTTTCTGACCAGTCGTAGTCAAGCGTGACTTTATCTTTCATCATGCCCGCATCGATAACGAACTTACCGGTCGTTAAACGGCCTTGCTCATCGGTAGCCAAAACTTCAACTGATTTAATCGAACTGGACCACTCGGGATACTTGGCGACCTCAAAAAGGGCTGCCTGTACCTCGCTGATTGGGGCATCTATGGTGATATTTCCGCTGCTTAATTCGCTCATGGCGCAAAGGGTACCCTCTTCCATTTCCAATAGTTGCCACGCTAGCGTTACCCCATGAACGAGATAACAACACCTGCCCTTGTCCCTTCGGCTACCGAAGGGAATCTCACCAACCTAGTCGCTGAGCGTGCCTGGTTTGAGCCAGAACGCATAATGCTCTCTCGCCCACTTGGCGAAGGATGGCAACCAGTAACTGCTCGCGAATTTGAAACTGAAGTTCGCACCGCTGCTAAAGGTTTGATTGCAGCTGGTATTCAAATCGGTGATCGTGTTGCGATCATGTCCCGAACTCGCTATGAGTGGACGATCTTAGATTTCGCAATTTGGTACGCCGGCGGCGTAGTCGTACCGGTTTACGACACTTCCTCAGCTGAGCAAATTGATTGGATTCTTAATGACTCTGGTGCTGTTGGCATTATTGTCGAGACACCAACTCTTCGCGAGCTAGTTGAAACTGTTAGGCCAGCTCATACCCAACACGTTTGGACAATGACCGATGGGGTCTTAGATATTTTGACTGCCTCAGGTGCTCACATAAGCGATGATGAAATTGATCGTCGACGTAACGCACTTGTTCCAGATACTTTGGCTACTTTGATTTACACATCTGGCACAACAGGAAAGCCAAAAGGTGTTTCATTAACTCACGGCAATTTCTTGGCTGAGTGTGGCAACGTTGTTCAAGGCGCTAAGGATCTTTTCTTGAAGCCAGATGGGTCAACTCTACTTTTCTTGCCAGTCGCGCACGTATTCGGTCGCATGGTCCAGATCGGCGCCATCACTGCCGGACTACACCTTGCTCACTGCAGCGATCCAGTAGGTCGACTATCGACAGACTTGGCATCTTTCAAGCCAACTTTCGTACTTGCTGTTCCGCGTATCTTTGAAAAAATTTATAACGGCGCCGAAGCGAAAGCAGATGCTGCCGGCAAAGGTGACATCTTCCGTAAAGCTGCCGCTGTGGCGATTGCATATAGCGAGGGCATAGATACTGGAAAGATCTCACTTTCACTTCGTCTAAAGCACAAACTCTTCGACAAGTTGGTCTTTTCTAAGATTCGTACCGCAGTTGGTGGTCGCGTTGAAGCCGCAATTTCTGGCGGCGCTCCCCTAGGCGCACGATTGGGTCATTTCTATCGTGGTGCTGGAATAACTGTTCTGGAAGGTTATGGATTAACTGAAACCACAGCTGGTGCAACGCTGAACCTGTCTTCTGCGCTACGAGTTGGCTCAGTTGGCAAACCAATTCCAGGCACCTCAATAAAAATCGCTGAAGATGGCGAAGTTCTCATCCGCGGTCCAATTGTGATGCGCGGATATTGGCAGAACGAAGCAGCCAATGCTGAGGTTTTTGATGCCGATCGTTGGTTCAAAACAGGTGACCTCGGCAAGCTAGATGATGACGGATTCCTATTTATAGTTGGTCGTAAGAAAGAACTAATTGTTACCGCTGGTGGCAAGAACGTTGCTCCTGCTGTTCTAGAAGATCGCTTGCGTTCACATCCACTGGTAAGCCAGTGTGTTGTAGTTGGCGATGCCCGCCCATTTATTGCTGCCTTGATCACAATTGATCAAGATTCACTGAAATTGTGGATTGCCGCAAATAAGAAGGAAGGCGCGTCCATGGCCGATTTGGCAGTTGACTCGCAACTCTTAAGCGTTATTCAAACTGCAGTTGATGAAGCTAATAAGGCTGTTAGTAAAGCTGAGTCCATTCGTAAATTCAGAATCTTGACAACCGATTTCACAATCGCAGGTGGGCAGTTAACTGCCAAGCTTTCAGTTAAGCGTCACGTGATTGCTCAAGAGTTCGCATCTGAAATAGAAGCGCTTTACGAAAAAGAATAATTGAATGCCCGGGGCACCAACCAGCTTGCGCGCCAAATCCACGATGGAATTGCGCAAGATCTGGTTGCTCTGGGGTACTCACTTGATCAATCTTTAGGAGCGCCTGAGTTACCAGCTTCAACTCGTGCTGAACTTCGCACACTTAGATTTGCGGTAACTGATCTAATTGAAAAAGTTCGACGCGAGATTCTAAATCTTCGAAACTCCAGCCCTGATTTACGCGAACAAGCTATAGCAATCTGTGGCGATCGTCTTGGAGTATTTGAGTTAACAATCCCTCTTGATAAGGCACTAAATCCCATTGTTATCGAACTCTTACGCAATGCCTCAGAGCACTCTGGGGCTAGCGTGATTAATTTGCGTACTCGCCAAGACCAGACTTTTACTGTTATCGAAGTTAGCGATAACGGGATTGGCGGTGTTGACATGAAAACTGATGGATTTGGTTTAGTTGGGATTGCCGAGGCTGTTGCTGAGCTTTCTGGCCAAATTGAGTTTAGCGATCTTGCGCCAGGTCTCTTGATTCGAGTTTCGATCCCAAGTTGAACCGTCGGGTACTAATTGTTGATGATCATCCGATTGTTCGCGCTGGATTAGAACAAGCACTGCTTAAAGCAAACTTCACTATCTGCGCCGTCGCGGCCAGTAAGAATGAGGCAATCGCACAAATCGCACGGACAAATCCGAACCTCATCTTGCTTGATTTGAATCTTCCCGATGGAAGTGGCTTTGAAGTTGCCAACTGGGCTCGAGGAATTTCTGATGAGATTGGCATTGTAATTCTCACTCTCAATGACGCCCCAGAACTTCTGCTGGCAGCTCTGGCCGCCCGGGTGAGTGGATTTGTCCTAAAGAGTGCGCCAATATCGGAAGTCATTGCAACACTAGAACTTGCTTTGATCACTCCCCTTGGTTTCACAGCATCTGGTTTACAAAGAGCGCTCAAGGCAAAGGATCGTTTACCGAGTTTAAGTTCAAGAGAGTTAGAAGTAATAAATGTTTTAGCGACTGGCAAAAGCACTAAGGAAATAGCAAGACAAATGTATCTAAGTGAACCAACTATCAAAACGCACCTAGCGAGTATTTATCGAAAACTAGAAGTAAACAATCGAATCTCTGCCGTTGCGGTTGCTCGCGACAATTCTTGGTTAGGCGAGTAATGCCGCATATTTACTTGCCCAAATTTCCCAGCGCCAATTCTCAATAATCCAGGCCCGCCCATTAGCGCCCATGAGAGCACATAGCTCTGGGTTATTGAGTAATTCAATGCAGGCTTCAGCAATTTCAAAAGTATTTGTCCCATTAACCACAACGCCAGTTTCACCAACAAGAACTGCATCTGGGGCTCCACCAGATTTACCGCCGACTACTGGCAACCCGCAGGAACTAGCTTCCAGATAGACAATTCCTAATCCCTCTACCTCGAGACCGAAGAATCGTGACCGCGATGGCATCGCGAACACATCTCCCACACAGATGTACTTGGGAAGATCGACATAGTTGATGCGTCCGATAAATGTTATGCAATCCGCAACTTCTAACTTAGCTGCTAATTTTTCCAAGTGATTCTGATGTGGCCCGACTCCGACTAGAACTAAGTGAACGCTGGGTATTGCGGCTCTGATTTGCGGAAGCGCCGAGATCAGCTTGTCTTGGCCCTTGCGGTGAACTAAGCGGCCAACGCTAATGATCACTGATTTGTCGGTTAGCCCTAGCTCGGCGCGCAATTCACTAGAATCAGTTGGAACAAAATGATCAACATCTATACCGGGTGCGATCTGAACTAACTTACTTTTATCGCTCTTGTTTAGTGCTTTGCTGATCTCGTCCTTGGTGTAACTACCTAAATAAGTAAGCGCATCAATTTCTTTGCTCATGTATCTAATCGCAAAAGAGAATGGTGGCACTTTTGCCCACCAAACTTCATGGCCATGAGTTAGGGCAACTATCTTTTGCGCACCTGCCCTGCGCATTGCGCGTGCCATGATACCTAGTGGCGCTGCCGCACCAAAAGCAACTCTGGTTATCTTCCGTTCCTTAATTATTCTCTGACAAATGTTTATAACTCGTGGCGTCGGCAAAAGAATCTTGCTGCGGTCACGAATTACTTCAACGCCGTAATCCCGTAACCATTCAGCATCAAAATCGGCTGTCTTTGGTTGGGCGCTTGTATAAACAATTACCGAGCCTTTAGGTAAGCGCTCAATTAATCCATGTACAAAAGTTTCAATACCGCCAGCTCTGGGGCCAAAGTCATTGGTGATAAAAAGTGTCTTCGCGGCCATCACTAGAACCGACGAACGGCAACTAGCTTCTTGCGACCTAGCGCAGTAGCCGCGTTAGATTCCACTTTAACTCGAGAGCCCGGACGAGGCGCATGAACCATCTTTCCCCCACCTAAGTAAATTGCTACATGCGAAATTGGACTGCCATAGAAAAGCAAATCACCGGGTCTGGCGGAACTGTATGAAACTTTCTTACCATAACGTGACTGAGCTGCCGAGTAATGTGGCAGTGAAACACCAGCAGCTTGATAGGCACGCATTGTTAGCCCTGAACAATCCCATTTAGTAGTTCCTGAGGCACCAAAAACATACCGATCACCGATCTGTGCCAGAGCATACTTAACTGCCACTCCAGCACGACCAGATATTTTTCCTGTGCTGCTCGCAAAAGCCTTCGATGATGCTTGATCTGCATCCTCCTGAGCTGCCGCAAGGGCGGCCAACCGGGCTCGATCTTTTTTCTTTAACTTTGCCAAAATCTTCTCAGCACTAGCTAATTTTGCTTTTGCTAACGCTGACTTCTGCGCAAATCTCTTTTGAGCCGCCTTTACCAAAGCCACCTTGTCATTAACCGTTAGCGTTGTCGCGTTGAGCCGTTGTTGTGCGGCTTCAAACTTTCGTAACTGAGCGCTCTTAGCTCGCGTAATTGATTCAAGGGAACCGGCCGAACTTAAGTAGAGTTCTGGGTT
>JBIIYZ010000041.1:0-5605 GCA_044346555.1 Candidatus Planktophila sp.
TTACGCGCTCAAAAAGTGATTAATATTGATGATCTATACGGTGAGATTAATTCTAATCTCCAGGAACTTGGCCCTGCCTGGACCCCATTTACCTATTAAAAGTGATTGAATTTGGCCCATGAAGATCACTTCCTGGAATATTCAGCATTGTGAAGTTTACGCTGCTGGTACTGAAGTAAATCGGAGTGCCGAAATTCAGCGAACTGTTGCAGCTTTTAATTGCGATGTTCTGGTTTTACAGGAAGTTGATCACCTAAATGACCGTAGTAATTTAGAAGAGCAGACTAAGGATTTTGCTGAAATAATCGGAGCAGAATATTGGGCGTTTGCGCCTACCGTTTGGCGCAGAAATGATGAATGGCTGGACTGGCCAAAGTCGCAGAGTTCGGATTTTCCAGAACTGATTACAAAAGCCACAAGGTCAACTCAACCAGGTTATGGCGTAAGCATTATTTCTAAGCTGCCAGTTATCAAATGGGAACGTAAAGAACTCTCAAAAGCGTTCATGGGTTGGTGGCTACCATTTACTTCAGATGGAGTTACCAAGAAATATTGGGTTAAGGACCACGCGCGCAATGCACTCGCTGCTTATTTGGAAGATGGCACCGTAATTATCAACTCGCATCTTTCATGGGAACCGATTTTTCGTAATATTCAGTTAAGCCAGTTAAAGCGTTGGGCTAATGTCATCGCCAAAGACAAATCACTTCGAGTAATAATTGTGGGGGATTTAAATATTGCAAATAGTTGGGAAGAATCAGTTAACTCACTTCGCTGGCGCTCACTTGTAAAGCAATTAACTTTTCCAATCTGGAAACCAGATCGCCAAATCGATCATTTCTTAGCTCGCCCAGGAACCAAAGCAACATTAGAACCAACCGTTGCCAGCAAGATCAGCGACCATTTGCCAATCTCAATTACTCTCTAAAAAACTAAACTTTCATCAATTAACGCTGCTTAAACCCCTGCTGCTTGGCCTTCACAACGAGGGTCTGATCCGAATGCATGAGTACCGTTGGCCAAAACTTCCATGAGTTGAGCTGAAGATCCGTGTCCCCATGGCGAAAGATGTGCCACCTGGTGACCCTTAGCTTTTAGCTCTTCAAACACGCTGGCAGATACCCGTTCTTCAATCTGTAGAACGCCAAGTCCTGACTCTTGTGCAGAACTAAGTCCCGGTGCGTTTAAATGCTGCCAACGTGGCGCTTCGATCGCTTCTTGAACATTTAGCTTTAGATCAATCACATTTGTGAGTAACTGCAGATTGGTCTGAACCTGAATATTGGCACCCGGTGTTCCACCAACCAGATACAAAGAACCATCAGGGTGCACCGCGGTAAATGCATTGAGAGTATGTGCCGGACGCTTTCCTGGAGCAATTATATTTGGCGATGTTGGATCTAGCGAGAATCCAGTTAAGCGATTATTTAGCAAAATTCCAGTCTCGGGAATAATCCAAGAGCTGCCAAAGCCATGGAATACCGATTGAATCCAGGAAACCGCATTGCCTTCAGAGTCTGAAACTAAAAAGTAAGTTGTATCGCTTCCCTCATTTATTGGCTCAATATCAATACCAGCAGTAGCCATTGAGATAGCACTTACGCGCTTATCAATGTGACTCTTGGAAAGAATTTTTTCAGTATTAACTGCAACAAATTCTGGGTCACCGAGAATCTCATTTCGGTCAGCAAAGCCAACCTTCTTTGATTCAACTCCAATGTGAATTCGATCAGATTCAGATAGTGAAGCAAAATCAAATCTCTCATTAATCAAAAGCTCTTCCATCAAAATCATTCCTTGAGTTGGCGGAGGCTGTCCGTAAATCGTGATGTCACGATATTTAACTGAGAGTGGATCTAGCACGCGAGTGGTGTGCGCCTTCAGATCTTCAGCACTAAACCAGCCCTCTGAACCCTTTACAAGTTGTGCGGCGATGCGGCCTTCGTAGAAAGCAGATCGGCCACCCGCTGAGATTTCCTTGAGTGAACGAGCCAAATCCTTTTGGATAACGAGATCGCCAATTTTTGCAGTGACATCAATTCCCATATCTACAAAGACTTGAGTATCAGGCGTAGTTGCCAGGTGCGCTTTGATTCTATTAACAAAACCCGCATTGGCTGGGAAACCATTTTCAGCGTAATCGATTGCCTGGGCCAAGAGTTGGTCGAAAGGCAGCTTTCCATAGCGTTTGTGAGATTCAAACCAGGTAGAAACTAGCCCTGGAACGGTTGCGGATTTAAATCCGTGAAGTGGAATTCCATCGCGATAGTTTTCAGGTGTTGCAGCGTGTGAACCTTCGCCACTTCCGTTAAAAGCAAGATTACTTTTGGTGGCAGCGTGATGAGTCACGAGAAATGCATCTCCACCCAAGTGCGATGCCCCAGGTTCGACAACACAGATAACGGCGCTTAGTGCTATCGCAGCATCGATAAACGAACCACCATCTTTAAGGATAGTGATCGCAGCACTTACAGCTAACGGCTGACTCGCAGCAGCACCACCGTTACGAGCGTAGACAACACTTCGTCCGGTCTGCATTTTTAGTTGCCTGGGCTCACAGTCGACATATTGAAATCTTTAATAACCAACGGCGGCATAGACATGCTGGTCATGTCCCCAGCCCATTCGCGTGGTTGCGTCCATTCGCTAGTACCCGCATGAGCGATACGCGATAGAGCGCTAACTGGAGAATCATTCCAGCGGAAGTTATTGGTAGCACCTACAACTTCGCCACCCTTAACGTGGTAAACGCCGTCACGAGTTAAGCCAGTTAGAAGTAATGAGTTTGGATCAACCATGCGGATATACCAAAGCGTTGTCAGTAGTAGCCCGTTATCAACTTTCTTGACCATATCTTCAAGCGAACCACTTGCGCCATCAACGCTCATAACTAGATTTTCACCTAGTGGAGTGAAATCTAAATTTGTGAGCTGTGCAGAAGCTCGAGTCTGAACCAAAGATTGCAGCACGCCATCTTTTAGCCAATCGACGCGCTTAATGCTTTGCCCATTGTCAAAGACGGATGAGAACGGTGAACTAACAGCTGTTGCTACAAAGTTTGAAAATGGCAGCTGCTTAAAGTCTGGATCACTAAAGAATTGCAGCGAAACATTTGCGAGTTTTTCGCCAATGCGAGTTCCGCCACCCTTTTTAGAAAAGACAGATTGTCCTTCGTGGGCATCGCGAGCAGTTGATACCCACATCATGTAGGTGAAAATATCTGCCACTGAACCTGACGGAAAAATAGTGTCATATTTTCCAGCCGGAAGATCAACTTTGGTTCCTTGCCAATTTAAACGCTCTCTAATCTGAGCATCAATATCGGCAACAGATACATCAGTGAAGTCGTGAGTTTCTACACCTGCCCAAGTCGAACGGCTGCGATCGTGCGACTTTCCAGTCATTTCTACGCGGCCAACTGGGGAATCTTTACGTAGACGTAAGCCACCCTTTGATCCAACCCAAGTTGTTTCATTTGTGTGCTCGGAATAACCGAAGAGTTCGATCTTGTCCGCAACTGAGCGGGAGAACATATCGCCCAGAGCTGGCGCAAATTTTGTAAATACGTCAGGTCCAGTTGGCACATGCTCTGCTGACCAATTGCCAATCGAAACATTCGTAGCAAGCGGGGCGTAATCATCGGCCGGACCGGCAGCCTTTGCCGAGGCAACCGCTGCTTCCAAAAGTGCCGGAACATCGGCAAGCGAGACATCGGTGCGGGTTACTCCACCAGATGCCATGCCACCGTCAACGGATACAAATGCAATTACAGTAACGCTGCGCTCTTGAATCACGCCGTTAGTTGTTAGCGTGCTGCCAGCCCAGCGAAGGTTTGCTTGTGTCTTATCGCGCACAACAACGATGCAGTCATCGCAGGTCGCAGTCGAAGTAATCTTTTCAATCAGATCTTGAGCTGAAATCATTTTCCGGCCTCCGCAACAGTATTTAGAATATTTACTTTGTCGAAGATCGCCGCTGGGCAACCATGACTTACTGCTGCAACCTGACCCGGTTGCGCTTTACCGCAGTTAAATGCGCCACCTAGAACATATGTCGAAGGGCCACCAACGACTTTCATAGAACCCCAGAAATCAGTTGTAGTTGCTTGATACGCAACATCCTTCAGCTGACCCACAATCTTGCCGTTTTTAACTCGATGGAATTGCTGACCAGTAAATTGGAAGTTATAACGCTGCATATCAATTGACCAAGACTTATCACCCTTAATGATGATTCCGTCTTCCATTGATGAAACCATTTCGTCATACGTTGGACCACTTGGATTTGGTTGCAGTGAAACGTTTGGCATGCGCTGAATTGGCACATGAGCTGGCGAATCAGCAAAGGCGCAACCATTACTGCGATCGCGGTTAACTCGGGCAGCAATGCGACGATCTAATTGATAACCAACCAGAAGACCATCTTTAATGATGTCCCAACGTTGCGCCGCAACTCCTTCATCATCGAATCCGACGGTACTTAGACCATGCGGAGTGCTGCGATCTCCAGTTACATTCATTAACTTTGAACCGTATTGCAGCTTATTTAACTTATCTGGCGTAGCAAAAGAAGTTCCGGCGTAATTAGCTTCATAACCAATAGCGCGATCTAATTCAGTTGCGTGGCCAATTGATTCATGAATAGTTAGCCACAAATTCGATGGATGAACTAAAACGTCATATCGACCGGGTTCAACAGACGGCGCGGCAACCTTCTCAGCTAAGAGAGAAGGAAGTTCGGCAATTTCTGAATCCCAATCCCAATTTTTATTTCCCATCCATTCCCAACCAAAGCCAGCAGGTTGAGCCAATGTGCGCATAGATTCAAAGCCACTTTCACCGATTGAGATCGCTTCAATTTGGGTTTGGATCCGAACGCGCTGCTGTGTAGTGCTGGTGCCATAAGAATCTGCATAATGCTTTTGCTCTTTGACATACATGGTGTGAGCAGAAGTGTGATTAACGCTGGAACTCTTGAGCAAACGATTACTCAAATCAGCAAGTCGGTCTTTCTTTTCAGAATCAGAAACTTCAAATGGGTCAATTTCATAATCTGATACCCAAGTTTGATTTGCATAAACTGGTTCAGTTACCAGTGAAACCAATTCAGTAGAAAGCGGCTTAGAAGTTTTTGCCATAGCCACTGCAGTTTCTGCCAGCTTCTTGGCTACCTCAACAGAGATCTCAGGAGATGAAGCAAAGCCCCATGCACCATTAACGATTACGCGCACACCAACACCGGCGATCGTTTCATCGCTTTGGGTTTCGGGCTTGGCGTCGCGTAGTGAAAGAAGCCCAGTTCGGGTTCGTTCAATTCGCACGTCTACGTGAGAAGCACCAGCGCTTGTAGCTGCGCTGAGCGCTGCATCTGAGACTTTTTCGAGTGGTAAAGCTAGGAAATCCGCATCAACTGTCGTAATCATGGGTGTAACCCTAAAGGAACTCATTACTTACCGCTACTAATCTCGCGTATCCTTTGCCCTAGAAGAGTCGCCCGGATCACCGCGTTACGCAAGTACCGAGGAAAGTCCGGACTCCATAGAGCAAAGTGGTGGCTAACAGCCACCCGGAGCAATCCGCGGGATAAGTGCAACAGAAAGTAAACC
>JBIIYZ010000020.1:0-21237 GCA_044346555.1 Candidatus Planktophila sp.
CCAAATCTCAGATGGCGGTTCGTGCTTATGAGGTACTCCCGATTTCGTTAGCTAACTTTCTCGGAATATTCTTACCGTGGTTTGAAGTGGGCTTAGGCGTTCTCTTGATCTTGGGAATTGGAGTAAAGCTTTCAGCGTTCTTTGGTGGCGCTTTGATGGTGCTCTTTATCGCAGCAATCTCTCAGGCTTGGGCGCGTGGCCTTTCTATCGATTGCGGCTGTTTCGGCGGGGGCGGCACGGTTGACCCAGGAGAAACAAAGTATTTGAGTGAAATTTTGCGTGATATCGGCTTGGCATTGATGGGTTTGTATTTATTTCGCTACCCTTTGACTCGATTCGCAGTAGAAAAATTAACAAAGACTGAAAGAGAGTAAGCAAATGGCAACTAGTTCATCTGGTGGAGATAAGTTCACCCGCAATTTAGTAATCGCAATGGTTGCCTTAGTTGTAGTCGTAGGCGCCGGTTTCTCTTACTTCGGTTCAAAAGGTTCAACAACTGCGGCAATACCTTCAAGCGTTTCTAAAGATGATGGTTACGGAATTGTTTTTAATGCCGATGTACCTAATGTTCCAACAATTGATATTTACGAAGATTTCCAGTGTCCCGTTTGTGCTCGATTTGCGGGCATTAATGGCATGACTATTGAAAAAGTTATTGAAGAGAAGAAAGCCAAAGTTGTTTATCACGTACTTTCATTCTTGGGCACAGAGTCCATCTTGGCTGCCAATGCCTCAGCATGTGCCGCCGATGAAGGTAAGTTCTTGGCTTTCCACAAAGCTTTCTATAATAATCAACCAGCCGAAAATGCTGGCGCAATTAATGCCGATTTCTTAAAGAGCGTTGGAGCTGCAGTCGGAATTACTTCGCCTGAATTCGCGACTTGCGTTGACAACGGTGGATACGCAGACTGGGTTAGAAATGTTGCCGAAGCTGCTGCAAAAGCGAATGTTAATTCGACACCAACAGTATTTGTAAACGGTAAAGAAATTGATCGCAATACCGATTACTTCAATGTCGAGGCTTTCGCTAAAGCAATCGCAGGATAGTCAATGCTTTCTGCAATTCCTACGCCAAGTAATTCGGCGATCGGAATTGGGCCGTTAACCATTCATTACTATGCGTTATGCATAATTGCTGGCGTCGCCATTGCGATTTGGTTAGGCAATAAGCGATACCGCGCATTTGCAAATAACAGCGAGCAATCAATCGGAGTAGTTGCCGATGTAGCGATTTACGCAGTTCCAGCCGGCATCATCGGAGGGCGTGTCTATCACGTCATTTCGTCACCTGCGCCATACTTTGGCGAAAACGGAAACCCCATTGATGCGCTAAAGATATATGAAGGCGGATTAGGCATCTGGGGCGCAATTTCATTCGGCGCCCTGGCAGCCTGGTTTACTTATCGCAAACGCACCAAGAATCTAGAGCTACCAAATTTTCGATTCTTCTTAGATGCGCTAGCGCCCGGAATTTTGATTGCACAAGCTATTGGGCGAATCGGAAATTGGTTCAACGGCGAACTCTTTGGCCGACCATTTTCGGGACCATGGGCGCTAGAAATTCCGCTTTCCAAGCGGCCGTTTGGCTATTTTGAATATGAAAGCTTTCATCCAACTTTTCTCTATGAAGCAATTTGGTGCTTATTGATTGCGGCGCTACTAATCTGGCTAACTCCAAAGTTAAAAGCTGGCCAGGGCTTTGCTAGCTATGTCGCACTTTATTGCGTTGGCAGATTTGCTATTGAATCACTACGAATTGATGATGCTAATGAGTTCTTGGGGTTACGAATCAATTTATGGACCGCGTTGTTCGTCGGACTTACAGCCTGCGTGTTTGCCATTCGTTTTGCTCGTCATAAGTCGACCGATTTCGGGTAGTATCCAAATATGGCGCTAGAAGATGTTTACCAAAGAAATTTGCAGCACCGCACTCATCGTGCGGGTTGGTTGCGCGCCGCAGTTCTAGGCGCCAACGACGGATTGGTCTCAACTGCCTCACTAATGATTGGTCTGTCAGCAGCTCGGGTAAGCGAAAGTTTCTTAATCACAGCTGGCATTGCTGGAATTTCAGCGGGCGCAATGTCGATGGCAGTTGGTGAATATGTTTCAGTTCGTGCTCAGAACGATGTCGAAGAATCTGATCGCTTACTTGAAATTGAGCATTTAGCCGCAGACCCCGAAGGTGAATTTCTTGAATTAGTTGAGATCTATGTTAAGCGTGGTCTGACTCGAGAATTAGCTAGCGAAGTTGTCAAACAGATGCATGCCAGAGACCCACTTGAAGCCCATCTGCGCGATGAGCTTGGCCAATTTGAAAATACTAAAGCGCGCCCAGTTCAGGCGGCAGTCGCTTCGGCTTTGAGCTTTACATTTGGCGGGCTAGTTCCATTTGCGGGAGCGTTTGCGCCAACAGCAGGAGCGGTTGCCGTAAGCATTGTTTGCTTCACGCTACTCGGGCTCTTGATGACTGGCATTTTGAGCGCTCGCTCATCAGGTGCCGCTGTTTTGAAACCCACCGTGCGAGTAATAATTGGTGGTTGCCTGGGTATGGCAATTACGGCTGGCATTGGTCACTTCGCTCATCTAAGCGGGATCTAAGTAGCTAGTAAGTTTTGCGGCCTGATCAGGGTGTAGATCACAGTTGTTTTGCCAAATTTTTGGCAAATTTGGCTTACCTATCTCGGCTTTAGATTGCTACCCTTACCCACCACGAGTACCAGTAAGACCAGGGCCAAAGTTGTCCCGTGAATTTAGCGGCACAAGACAACTAGTAGCAAAGGATCTGGCGACAACCTAATGGCAATCCCAAAAGAGTTTCCACTAGCACAAGGTCTTTATGACCCAGCAAACGAGCATGATGCATGCGGCGTTGCCATGGTTGCTACTCTAAATAAAATTGCCACTCATGAAATTGTTGCTCAAGCGCTAACTGCACTCCGTAATCTGGAACATCGCGGTGCATCAGGAGCTGAACCAGATAGTGGTGACGGTGCCGGAATTTTAATTCGAGTGCCAGATGAGTTTTATCAAGCTGTTGTGGATTTTAAATTACCTGTGGCTGGAAGTTATGCAACAGGTATTGCCTTTATTGGACAGAGTTTTGATTTCCAAAATGAAATCGCAGCGATCGCGGCCGAAGAAGGCTTAGTCGTGCTTGGATGGCGCGAACTTCCGATTAACTCATCATCCCTTGGCAAGACTGCCCTTGGCGTGATGCCAAAGTTCGAACAATTATTTTTAGCTGGAGTAAATGGGGAATCTGGAATTGCGCTAGATCGCTTAGCTTTTTGTTTGCGCAAGCGAGTCGAACACTCATTAGATATTTATTTTCCTTCGCTTTCAGCCCAGACTATTGTGTACAAAGGCATGCTCACAACTGGTCAGCTTGAAGAATTCTTCCCGGATTTGAGTGACGTTCGAGTTAAATCTGCTTTGGCGCTAGTTCACTCCCGTTTCTCCACAAATACTTTCCCATCATGGCCGCTGGCTCACCCTTACCGATTCATTGCGCATAACGGTGAGATAAATACTGTTAAGGGAAACCGCAACTGGATGCGTGCTCGCGAGTCATTACTTGAATCCGATGTTATTCCAGGTGATTTCAAGCGATTGTTCCCGATTGTCGAAATGTCAGGCTCGGATTCAGCTTCTTTTGATGAAGTTCTCGAATTGCTTTACTTAGGTGGTCGCTCGCTGCCACATTCAGTATTAATGATGATTCCAGAAGCTTGGGAAAATCATGCCACGATGTCGCAAAAGCGCCGTGACTTCTATGCCTTCCATGCCTCACTTATGGAACCTTGGGACGGCCCTGCATGCGTAACTTTCACTGATGGAAACCAAGTGGGCGCAGTACTAGATCGCAATGGTTTGCGACCATCGCGTTATTGGGTTACTAAAGATGGTTTAGTTGTCTTAGCTAGCGAAGTTGGCGTTCTAGATTTCGCACCGGAAGATATTGTTCGTAAAGGTCGCTTACAACCAGGCAAGATGTTCTTAGTTGATATCGCAGCTGGCCGCATAATCGAAGATGATGAAATTAAAGATTCATTGGCAGATGCTGAAACTTATGGCCAGTGGTTACAAGATGGCATCGTTAAATTAGCTGATCTGCCATCTCGTGAACATATTGTTTACCCGCACTCATCTGTGGTTCGTCGTCAAAGAGCCTTTGGTTACACCGAAGAAGATTTGAAGATCTTGATTACCCCTATGGCGCGCAGTGGTGGTGAACCACTTGGTTCAATGGGTAGCGATTCACCAATTGCTGCTATCTCTGCCAAGCCACGTTTGCTATTTGATTATTTCTCACAACTATTTGCCCAAGTTACTAATCCACCACTAGATGCGATTCGCGAAGAGTTAGTTACTTCTCTGGGTGGCTCGATTGGCCCAGAACATAACTTGCTTGATCCAGGCCCTGCCTCATGCCGGCAGATTTCACTAGCTTTTCCAGTTATTGATAATGATGAGTTAGCCAAAATCATTCACGTTAACGCCGACGATGAGTATCCAGAACTTGCTGCCTATGTAGTGCGCGGACTATTTCCAGTAAATGGCGATGGCCAGGCCCTTCGCAAGCGAATTGATGAGATTAAGCGCGAAGTTTCCAAAGCAATCGATGACGGCGCTCACTTAATCGTGCTCTCCGATCGCGATGGCGATGCCGAAGATGCACCTATTCCATCTTTATTACTCACCTCTGCGGTTCACCACCATTTGATCCGCGAGAAGAAGCGCACGCAAGTTGGTTTAGTTGTTGAAGCCGGCGATGTCCGCGAAGTCCACCACGTGGCACTACTTATTGGCTATGGCGCAGCAGCGGTAAACCCATACCTAGCGATGGAATCAGCTGAAGATTTAGTTCGCCAAGGCGTAATTACTGGAATCGCGCCGGAAAAGGCTGTGCGCAATTTAATTAAAGCACTCGGTAAAGGCGTGCTTAAAGTTATGTCCAAGATGGGTATCTCAACAATCGCTTCATATACCGGCGCTCAAGTTTTCGAAGCAATTGGTATCAGCCAAGAAGTCGTTGATGAATTCTTCGTTGGCACAACTTCTCGTTTAGGTGGAATCAGTTTAGACATCATCGCGCAAGAAACTATCGCGCGTCATCACATTGCTTATCCGCCAGGGGGAGAAGTTCCTGGTTCTAAACGTCTACCAACGGGTGGCGAATACTCATGGCGTCGTGATGGCGAACCACACTTATTCGATCCAGAAACTGTATTTACGCTACAACATTCCACTCGCAATAAGCGTTTTGATATTTTTCAGCGTTACACCAATCGAGTTGATGAGCAAAGCCATCGCTTGATGACACTTCGCGGCCTATTCAAATTTGCCGATGGCGTGCGCCAGCCTATTTCAATTGATGAAGTTGAGCCGGTATCTGAAATCGTAAAACGTTTCTCAACTGGGGCAATGTCACTTGGCTCGATTTCGCAAGAAGCGCATGAAACTCTAGCAATTGCCATGAACCGCTTAGGTGCAAAGTCAAATACTGGCGAAGGTGGTGAAGATCCGGCTCGTTACGTTAAAGAGAGTAATGGTGATTCAAAGCGTTCGTCAATTAAGCAAGTTGCTTCAGGTCGATTTGGCGTAACCTCAGATTACTTAGTTAATGCAGATGATATTCAGATCAAGATCGCGCAAGGCGCCAAGCCTGGCGAAGGTGGTCAACTACCTGGCAACAAGGTTTATCCCTGGATTGCCAAGATACGTTATTCAACGCCTGGTGTGGGTTTAATTTCACCACCACCGCACCACGACATTTATTCAATTGAAGATTTAGCGCAGTTAATTCACGATCTTAAGAATGCTAATAAAAATGCTCGTGTTCACGTCAAGCTAGTTGCTGAAGTAGGCGTTGGCACAGTTGCGGCTGGCGTTTCTAAAGCACATGCCGACGTGGTACTTATCTCGGGTCACGATGGTGGTACTGGTGCTTCTCCGCTTACCTCACTTAAGCATGCTGGTGCGCCATGGGAACTTGGGCTAGCTGAAACTCAGCAGACGCTACTGCTTAATAATTTGCGCGATCGCATTGTGGTTCAAGCCGATGGTCAATTAAAGACAGGTCGCGATGTAGTAATTGCGGCGTTACTTGGCGCTGAAGAATTTGGTTTTGCAACAGCACCGCTCGTTGTTTCGGGCTGCATCATGATGCGTGTTTGTCACCTTGATACTTGTCCCGTTGGTGTTGCTTCACAGAATCCTGAATTGCGCAAAAACTTTAGCGGCAAGCCAGAATTCGTGGAGACTTTCTTCGAATTTATTGCCGAAGAAGTTCGTGCGCTGTTAGCACAACTGGGTTACCGCACATTGCTTGAAGCAGTGGGACATGTGGAATCTCTCGATACCCGCGATGCGGTTAATCATTGGAAAGCTGCTGGCTTAGATCTAGCGCCTTTGTTAGTGCGACCAGATGTTGAGAGCCCACTACACAACACTTCAACTCAGGATCATGGGCTAGCTGCAGCTCTTGATAACAAGTTAATTGAACTTGCTGACCTCTCGCTCACAAAGGGCGAAGCAGTAAAAATTGATCTGCCAGTTCGAAATGTTAACCGTACCGTCGGAACTATGTTGGGCGCTGAAATCACTCGTCGTTACGGTGGCAATGGCTTACCTGCAGGCACCATCGATGTAACTCTGCATGGTTCAGCCGGTCAATCACTTGGTGCATTTATTCCAAGTGGGCTAAAAATTCGCCTTTATGGTGATTCCAATGACTACGTGGCAAAAGGAATTTCAGGCGGCACTGTTGTAGTTCGTCCAGATGAAAAAGCTACTTTTAAGTCTGAGGCAAATGTAATTGCCGGAAACGTTATTGGTTACGGTGCTACTTCAGGGAAAATCTATGTGCGTGGAAAAGTGGGCGAGCGGTTCTGCGTGCGCAACTCTGGCGCAACTGCAATTGTTGAAGGTATTGGCGATCACGGTTGCGAGTACATGACTGGTGGCACTGTGGTCGTCCTTGGCGCAACTGGTAGAAATTTTGCAGCCGGAATGTCTGGCGGTCGGGCATTCATGCTTGATATAGATGCTGCCAATGTAAATACCGAAATGGTTGATCTGATGGCAGTTCCTGAAGATCAGAAAGAGACGCTAAAAACATTGGTTTCAGATTTCCAAGTTGAAACTGGTTCCGAAGTTGCAGTGGGACTATTAGCAAATTGGCCAGCAGCTTTGACTCGTTTCACTTTAGTAATGCCCCGTGATTATGCACGCGTTCTCGCTGCTATTGAGCGGGCTACTCGCGAAGGTTTACCAGTTGATGAAGTCGTAATGGAGGTAGCGGCAAATGGCTGATCCAAAGGGATTTTTAACTACTGAACGTGCTGTACCAACACGACGTCCGGTAGATGTGCGTATTAAAGATTGGAAAGAAGTCTACGAAGAGCAAGCGTTTCCAGATCTGCAAAAGCAAGCTGGTCGTTGTATGGATTGTGGAATTCCGTTCTGCCATTCAGGTTGCCCGCTTGGAAATCTAATTCCAGAGTGGAATGACTTGATTTGGCGCGGCGATAAGAACGAAGCTATTGATCGCCTGCATGCAACAAATAATTTCCCTGAGTTCACCGGGCGACTTTGCCCAGCACCTTGCGAAACCGCCTGCGTTGTGGCAATTAACAAAACTGCAGTCACGATTAAACAAATTGAGCTACGTACGATTGAAGAAGCTTTTAAAGATGGCAATGTAGAACCATTAATTGCTGATCGCCTAACTGGCAAAACTGTGGCCGTAATTGGTTCTGGCCCAGCCGGCCTGGCTGCCGCACAACAGTTAACTAGAGCAGGGCACACAGTGGCGGTTTATGATCGAGCCGACAAAATTGGCGGGCTACTTCGCTACGGAATTCCAGAGTTTAAAATGGAGAAGGCAATTCTCGATCGTCGGCTAGACCAGATGACCAAAGAAGGAACTCGTTTTCGTCCAGGCATTAATGTTGGAGTAGAGCTAACTGGCTCTCAATTGCGCACAAAGTTTGATGCAATTGTTTTAGCAGTAGGCGCAACGCAATGGCGCGATCTAAACGTGCCAGGCCGTGAACTAAAAGGCGTTTACCAAGCTATGGAGTTTTTACCTTGGGGTAATCGTCAGGGCTTAGGCGAAGTCGAAACACCAGAGATTAATGTTGCCGGTAAGCAGGTAGTGATTCTTGGTGGCGGCGATACTGGGGCCGACTGCCTAGGTACTTCGATTCGTCAAGGTGCAGCAAATGTCACCCAACTCGAAATCATGCCTCGTCCAACTGAGGAACGCCCGGCCGGACAACCTTGGCCAACTTATCCAATGATTTATCGAGTATCTAGCGCACATGAAGAGTTAGATAATCGAATGTTCTCAGTCAGCACCGAAGAGTTCCTAGGTGATGGAAATGGCAATCTACGTGCAATAAAACTTGTTGAAACTAGATTTGAAAATGGCAAGTTTGAACCAGTTCCAGGCACTGAACAGGAAATACCGGCTGACTTTGTTTTCTTAGCGATGGGATTTACTGGCCCAGAAAAAACTGCGCTAATCGACCAACTCGAAGTTGAATTAGATGAACGCGGAAACATTAAACGTGGTTTGGACTACCAAAGCACCCAAGAAGGTATTTTCGTGGCCGGCGATGCTGGTCGTGGACAATCGCTCATTGTTTGGGCGATAGCAGAAGGTCGCAGTGCCGCGGCTGAAGTAGATAAGTACTTAACTGGCGATACGCAATTGCCAGCACCAATTCTTCCTACCGCTCGACCAATGATGGTCTAGCTAAACAACTCCAAACAAATACTTAAAAACACTTTAAGTGGATAGGCTATAGATATGCGCCGCGCCAAAATTGTCTGCACGATGGGTCCAGCTGTTGAGTCCTCTGAGAAAGTTCATGAGCTAATTGCTGCCGGCATGAATATGGCTCGACTAAACCTTTCACATGGGGGATACGACGAACATCAAAGTCGCCTTGATTTAGTTCGCTCAGTAGCTGCCGAGACAAATCAGCCAATTGCTATCTTGGTTGATTTACAAGGTCCCAAGATTCGCTTAGCTCGTTTTGCAAATGGGCCACATGATCTAGCCCGCGGGGACATTTTCACGATCACAGCTGATGAAGTCGAAGGCACTAAAGAACGCGTTGGCACTACCTATAAAGGCCTACCAGGTGACTGCAAGCCAGGAGACCGAATTTTGATTGATGATGGAAAAGTTACGGTTGAAGTTGTTGAAGTAAAGGGCAACGATGTTGTAACCAAAGTTATCGAACCAGGTACCGTTAGCAATAACAAAGGTATTAACCTGCCAGGTGTTGCAGTCTCAGTTCCGGCGCTATCTGATAAAGATAAAGAAGATCTTCGTTGGGGCTTAGCAGCTGGTGCCGATTTTATTGCGCTCTCATTTGTTCGCAGTGCTGCCGACATTAAAGATGTTCACGAGATCATGGACGAAGTTGGCATTCGCCGCCCAGTAATTGCCAAAATTGAAAAACCACAAGCGGTTGAAAACTTGCAAGAAATCGTCGATGCCTTCGATGGCATCATGGTTGCTCGTGGCGATCTCGGCGTTGAGCTACCAATTGAAGATGTACCGTTAGTACAAAAGCTCTGCATCGAACTTGCTCGCGAGGCAGCTAAGCCAGTAATTGTGGCAACGCAAATGCTTGATTCAATGATTACTAATTCAACGCCAACTCGCGCCGAGGCAACTGACTGCGCAAACGCGGTTCTAGATGGCGCTGATGCGCTGATGCTCTCTGGTGAAACAAGTGTTGGAGCATTTGCGATAGAGGCAGTTCAGGTTATGTCTCGTATTATCGTTAAAACTGAGCAGGACATGATGGATCGAATTCGCCCAATGCGCACTCAGCCGAAAACAAAGGGTGGCGCAATAACTAAGGCCGCTGCTGAAGTTGGCAAGATTGTTGATGCTAAATTCTTAATAGCTTTTACCAAAAGTGGTGACTCCGCTCGCCGTATGTCACGACTTCGCTCACCAATTCCAATTTTGGCGCTGACCCCAGACCCAGCTACCTATAACCAGTTAGCTCTCTCATGGGGTGTTGAATCAATGATTATGCCAATGGTTAGCCACACTGATGAAATGGTTAAGCAAGTAGATACTTTGCTCGTAGAAAGTGGTCGTGGGGTAGTGGGCGAAAATGTAATGATCGTCGCTGGCTCACCTCCGGGAATTCCAGGATCAACCAACGCGATGCGCGTGCACCGAATTGGTGATGCGATTTCTGGCGTTGCGCCTGCGTATCGCTAACTAACTGCGTTTCGTAGTTAAATTTCTTACCGCTACAATTGCCCTTCCAGCCTCGGTACTCCAACGGTAGAGAGGGCAGTCTCAAACACTGCATAGTGTCGGTTCGAATCCGACTCGAGGCACATGAATTCACAGAGCAGTAGTAAGAGCTCAACTTCACCTGCCACTCGCATTTTGGTTGCAGAGGATGAAACATTAATCCGCATGGACTTAGTTGAAATGCTAACTGAAGCTGGTTATGAAGTTATTGCGCAAGCAACGAATGGCGAAGAAGCAATCACTTTGGCTAATGAACATAAACCTGATCTCGCAATTCTTGACGTGCAGATGCCAGTTTTAGATGGAATTTCTGCTGCGGAAAAGATCATTTCTATTGCCCCAGTTCTAATGTTGACTGCATTTAGTCAGCGAGAGTTAGTTGATCGTGCGCGTGATGCTGGTGTTATGGCTTACGTAGTTAAACCATTTACGATCTCTGACTTAGTGCCGGCAATTGAAATTGCGATCAGTCGACATACTCAAATGCGATCACTTGCCGATGAAGTAGCAGACCTTCATGATCGGCTAGAGACTCGCAAAGTTATCGATCGCGCTAAAGGCATCTTGATGAAGGCGTTAAATCTCACTGAGCCAGAGGCATTTTCTTGGATTCAACGCGCTGCTATGGACCGTCGAATCACCATGAAAGAGGTGGCTGAAGCGGTTATCTCGCCTTCAGCTGTACCCGAGAGATAATCGGCTAATCCAATCGCAAGGCGATCAGACCCGTTAGATATAAAGGCAAAATTCGGTTCAAATCGTACATAGTTGCGAGCGAGTCAGCTCATTAATCTTGAGAATTTTAGCCTTTGGGGTTGTCCGACTATCACCCCTGCGGTTACGCTCAGCACCTCCCCGTCCCGGGATAGTTTCATAATAGGCAAAATAGGAAAGGTACGAAATGAAGAAGAGAATACAGATCTCACTTGCTATCGCTACAGCCCTAGCATTAACTCTTACCGGTTGCTCATCGTCAGATGACGCCGCAGAAAATACGTTTACGATTGCATACCAAGGCCCACTATCTGGTGGAGAAGCTTCAACTGGAACAGATGAGCAAAACGCCGTTAAGTACGCGATCGAGTTGTTTATGGAAGCAAATCCAGAGTACACAATTGAACTGGTCTCAGTAGACGATCAGGGAGATCCAGCTGTTGCATCAACAGTTGCTCCAGGAACAGCTTCTAACGAGAAGATTCTTGGTCTAGTTGGACCTGCATACTCAGGCGCAACTATCGCATCACTTCCGTTCTACAAGGATTCTGGACTAGCTATGATTTCTCCATCAGCTACTCGTGTATCTATTACAGATCCAACATCACCTGACTTCGGCGGACCAGTTTTCCACCGTGTTGTAGGTAAAGATGATCTACAAGGTCCAGCTTTGGCTAAGTACGCCACAGAGGGTGTTTCAAATGCCAAGGTATTCGTTTTCGATGACCAATCATCATACGCAGTACCTCTTCGCGGCTACGTTGAAGCAGGCTTGAAAACAGTAGCTGGAGCAACACTTGTTGGTGGAGACTCAGTTATTAACACTGCTACCGATTACAGCCCAACAATTGCAAAGATTAAAACATCTGGTGCAAATGTTGTTATTTACACTGGCTATTACTCAGCTGCTGCGATCTTTATCAAGCAGCTTCGTGACTCAGGTTCAGAGGCAATATTTGCTGGCGGCGACGGAGTCTTCAACCAGGAGTTCCCTAAGCTTGCAGGTGCTGCAGCTGAAGGTTCACGCATTACTGGTGTAGGTGGATTCGCAGGAATCAGCGCAGAGCTTGAAGCTGATTTCCAGGAGAAGATGGGTGTTTCATCAGGCGTGTACTCAGTTGAGTCATTTGATGCTGCCAATATCCTTCTTGAAGGTATTAAAGCCGGAAATACAACACGCGAATCAATGTTGGCGTGGGTAAAGGCCTATACAGGTACAAGCGTGAGTGGAAACACAATTAAGTTCGATAGCAATGGCGACATTTCTTACGGACTATTTGCTGGTTTCACCACAAAAGATGGTGTTCTAGTTAATACAGGAATCATCAAGTAAGTATTTAGTACTTACGCTTGGTAAGTTGGTGGGTGTCTTGCACATCTCTCGCAAAAGAGATCAAGACACCCACCACTTCTATAACTTCTGCCTTAATGTTTGCCCCAAGAAACAAGTGAAGGATAGTAATGTTTGAAGTATTGATTGATCAATTCTGGTCGCTAACTTTGGCTGGGATTTCCTTGGGCTTTATTTATGTGCTTGTCTCCCTTGGCTACACCATGGTTTATGGCGTGCTTCGGATGATCAACTTTGCGAACTCCGAAATCTTCATGTGGGGCACCTTTGGAACCATCATTACCTCACGAGACATCTTTGGTTATACCCAAACATCGGCACCTGCGACCGGCTCTAAGTTAGCGCTAGTTCTAGTTACTCAGCTATTAATGTCAATGGCCATTGCCGGATTAACTGCAATCTTTGTGGAATATGTTGCTTATCGTCGCTTACGCGCAAAAGGAACAAACCGGCTAGCAACTTTAATTTCAGCAATCGGAATTTCAATCGTGCTTTCAGAGTTAATGCGGTTGCTGACAGATTCTCGCCCAGTGGGTTCACCACGAGTGCTCGAGAAGATCATTTTGACTGAAGTATGGGGTGCCAATATTCGCCTCGATACGGTCGTTACAATTTTTGCCGCAGCCCTTATTTATTTCTTACTTGAGCGATTTGTTCAGTTATCTCGTATGGGTAAAGCAATTCGTGCAGTTTCGATGAACGAAGATGCTGCCAAGTTGATGGGCGTGAACTTAAACCGAGTTATAACAACTACCTTCTTAGTCGGCGGTTTAGCAACTGGTGCAGCAGGATTCTTCTACATCACGGTATTTGAATACAGTAAATTTAATATTGGTTTCACCATGGGCATGGCAGCTTTTACGGCAGCTGTTCTTGGTGGAATCGGCAATATCCGTGGCGCTTTCTACGGCGGTCTGTTTTTGGGCTTGCTTGAGGTTTACGCTTCGGCAGTCCTTGGTACACAATGGAAAGCAGTTACCGTCTTTATTGTGCTGGTATTGGTACTCCTCTTTAAGCCAAATGGTTTATTTGGCGAAGCCGTTCAGACGACGAGGGCATAATTATGAAAATACGTAATTACTGGAATCTGCGTGACTTCGGTGCCAATATTTGGGAGAACGCCGGCCGCCCTATGCGGGTAGCAATTGTTTTGACTTCAATCCTGCTAGTAGGACTTCTACCATTTATGGGCGGCAGCATTCTGGCTACGCCAATTGCTTCCTTTGATGCCGTTCTTGTATATCCAGTTGGCATGTTCGTTCTCATGTCACTTGGCTTAAACATCGTGGTGGGCAAGTCAGGCATGCTCGACCTCGGTTATGTGGCTTTCTTCGCAATCGGCGCTTACACAATGGCGTATTTAGGTACCACCACAAATCTAAACACCTGGGAAATTATGCCGATCGGTATCGCACTTGCGATGATTGCCGGCGTCTTACTTGGAATTCCAACACTTCGTCTGCGCGGTGATTATTTAGCTATCGTAACTCTTGGATTTGGTGAGATAGTCCGTTTGATCTTGCTTAATTCGACTTGGTCAAAGGGACCAAATGGAATTGCAAATATTCCGATGCCACCAGATCTCGGGCCTTTGGAATTTGAACTTAAAAATCAAAAAGTGTTCTTTTGGGTTGTGATCGTCATGATCCTGCTAACAATCTGGATGATCCGCCGCCTAACAGTTCGTCGCCCTGGTCGAGCCTGGGAAGCAATTCGCCAAGATGAAGATGCTGCCGAACTCATGGGCATCCATACTCTTAAATACAAGATTTGGTCATTCACCTTAGGCGCAGCCGTCGGCGGTGCAGCAGGTGTTCTATTTGCATCAAAGAATCTTTACATCGCACCTGAAATGTTTACCCTGCAGGTTTCAATTTTGATTCTCGCATGTGTGGTTTTTGGTGGAATTGGAAATATTTGGGGCGTAATAGTTGGTGCCACAATTTTAGGTTACCTACCTGATCGCATCCGTTTCATCTCAGATGCTCGACTTTTAGCTTTCGGTTTAGTTCTAGTTATCGTGATGAACTTCCGCCCAGATGGCTTGTTGCCGCGTAAGAAGCGCGAAAAAGCTATCGTCAAAAGAGAGGCGAACGCGTAATGGCTAAAATTGGAAAGACTTTGTTAAAGCTCGATAACGTCACCATGAAGTTTGGCGGCGTAACTGCGTTAAATGGCGTAAACCTAGAAGTTAAAGAGGGCGAGATCTTGGCTCTCATTGGCCCTAACGGCGCTGGCAAAACCACAGTCTTTAACGTGATCACTGGTGTTTATAAGCAGACCAGTGGAATCGTTGATTTCGATGGCATTTCACTTGGCAATCAAAAACGTTATCAAGTGACCGCCCTAGGTGTCGCTCGCACATTTCAGAATATTCGCCTCTGGGGCGATATGACCGCACTTGAAAATGTGATCACCGCAACCGATGTGCATAAGAAGAGCGGGCTAGTTGGAGCGCTATTCGGAACGCCACGTGCCCGCCGTGAAGAGATCGAGAATCGCGAACGCGCGATGGAAATTTTACGCTTTATCGGTATCGATGAGTATTCAGATCGCTTAGCTAAGAACTTGCCTTATGGTGTTCAACGTCGCCTTGAAATTGCTCGCGCACTCGGAACTTCACCAAAGTTGGTGCTGCTAGATGAGCCAGCGGCTGGCTTTAACCCTGCTGAAAAAGTAGAACTTGCTGCAACCATTAAGAGAGTCCGCGATGCTGGTTATACAGTCCTTTTAATCGAGCACGATATGTCGCTGATCATGGGAATTTCTGATCGAGTTGTGGTTCTAGATTTTGGAACCAAGATTGCCGACGATACTCCATCTGTTGTGCAAAACGATCCACGTGTTATTGAAGCGTATTTAGGAGTACCAGCAGATGCGTCTTGAAATTAAAGATCTGCACGTTCACTATGGCAAGATTGAAGCGATTAAAGGTGTTTCAGTTGTCGTAAATGAAGGCGAGATTGTCACTTTGATCGGTGCTAACGGCGCTGGCAAGACCACGATGCTAAAGACGATCTCAGGCCTGCGCCCGGTTACATCTGGTCAGATCATTTTCGATGGCAAAGATATTTCTAAGGTTCCAGCGCATGAACGCGTAGATCTAGGTATTTCACAAGCTCCTGAAGGCCGCGGAATTTTCCCAGGCATGACAGTGCTTGAAAACCTGGAGATGGGCAAGTTCCACCGCAAGAATCGTAAAGCTGAAATGCAAGAAGATCTCGAAATGGTTTATCGCTTATTCCCACGTTTGAAAGAGCGTATTAGCCAAGCTGGCGGAACTCTTTCAGGTGGCGAGCAGCAGATGCTTGCAATCGGCCGTGCTCTTATGACCCGTCCGAAGGTGTTGCTACTTGATGAACCTTCAATGGGTCTAGCACCTCAGATGATTGCCAATATTTTCCGCATCATTACTGAGATTAATAAGACCGGTGTGACTATTTTGTTAGTTGAGCAGAATGCGCAGCAAGCGCTGCAACGAGCACACCGTGCTTACATTTTGGAAACTGGAAACATTGTGAAGGAAGCTAAAGCTTCTGATCTACTTAATGATCCAGCAGTGCGCGAGGCATACCTCGGTACTGGTGCACACTAATTAGTCGCGCTTAGCTAAAATCAAGCAAGTAATTCGTGCGGTACAAGTGCGTTCACCGGCTTCGTTAGTTATCACAATGTCGTAGCAGCACATTGTTTTTCCTAATGAAACCGCAGTTGCCACGCCTGTAACTATTCCTGAGGTTGCAGATTTGTGATGCGTTGCGTTTATATCTACGCCCACAATACGACGATCAGCACCGGCATGTAATTGAGTTCCGACCGAACCTAAACTCTCGGCCAAAACCACATTTGCGCCACCATGTAATAAACCCATTGGTTGGCGATTGCCATCTACTGGCATTGTGCCAACTAGGCGCTGCGGTGAAGCCTCAATGATTTCGATACCCATCTTGCGATCGAGTTCGCCACTTCCGCGAGCACGGATAGCTGATAAATAATCGGGAGAATCGTTCTGCGTCATAGTCGGTGAGTCTAACGCGATCAACCTAAGATGGGCGCATGACAAAGCGCCTTTTGCTAATTGATGGTCACTCAATGGCTTATCGCGCCTTCTTCGCCCTACCGGCTGAAAATTTCACCACCGCCAGCGGCCAGCACACCAACGCAATTTATGGCTTTGCCACCATGTTGATCTCACTACTTAAGGAAGAGAAACCCACACATGTTGCGGTGGCCTTTGATGTTTCACGCAAGACTTTTCGCACCGAGATATTTCCAGAGTACAAAGCTAATCGTGCCAAGACCCCTGACGAGTTTCGCTCACAGATGTCTTATCTACACGAGCTAGTTGATTCATTCGGTATCACGCAATTCGAACGCGAAGGCTTTGAAGCCGATGACATTATCGCAACCATCGCAAAGCAGGCTGAAGCCGATGGTTTCGAAGTAGCTATTTGTACCGGTGACCGCGATAGCTTCCAGTTAGTAAACGATAAAACCACTGTGCTTTATCCAAAGCGTGGCGTCAGTGAAATGGCGCGAATGACTCCGGCAGCCGTTGAAGAGAAGTACATGTTGACGCCAGCGCAGTATCCAGACTTTGCAGCTCTACGCGGTGACCCCAGTGATAATTTGCCATCAGTCCCAGGCGTTGGTGAGAAGACAGCGGCAAAGTGGATTATTGAGTACGGCTCGCTAAAAGAGTTACTGAATAAAGCTGATCAGGTGCCCGGCAAAGCAGGTGAATCATTACGCGCCAGTCTTGATTCGATTGCCAAGAACCGCGAGCTCACTCAATTAATTCATGATGTTCCAATTGATCTTTCACTTACTGATTTAGTTTGGCAGCCAATCGAAGAGAGCAAGATTGCGCCGCTATTTGCAACGCTAGAGTTCCGCACGTTAAATGATCGCCTTGGCCCACTTCTTAATTCAAAGAACGCCAAGAAAGTCGAAGAACCACTTGCACTCTTTGAAATTGCCGAAGAAGTCACCCCGAAGGATGCAACCAAGAAGATTGTGGCTGCTAAAGGTGAGATTGCTTTGCTGCCGCAATTTACAGATGGTCGCTTATCAAGTTACTCCGTAGCGCTGGCAAATGGCGAGTCATTTACTGTTAACAGTGGCGAAATCGGTGACTGGCTCAGCGATGCTTCGATTCCTAAAATTATGCATGATGCCAAAGCCATCGCTCGTGCTTATCCAGTAGCAGGTCTGATTTTTGATACCGAAATTGCGGCCTACTTAGTAAACCCTGGTGTGCGCAACCAAGATGTTGCCTCACTGCTTGAACGGTGGGGAAGTGGCTCAACCGAAGTGAGTGCTGCTGCGCTATTTACCTTGCGGGAATCACTGCAAAAAGAACTTGATTCCAGATCGCTCACGAAGCTATTTGTTGAGCTCGAGATACCAATCGCTAACTTGCTCGCTCGCCTTGAGAACTCTGGAATCTCTGTAGATGAAAAAGAGTTAACCAAGTTAAAAGAGTTCTTTGAAGGTGAAGTCGCTCGCGAAAGTAAAGCCGCACACGAAGCTGCGGGTCACGAGTTCAATGTGGCTTCTCCTAAACAACTACAAGTTGTTCTCTTTGACGAACTTAAACTGCCCAAAACTAAAAAGATTAAAACTGGTTTTACCACCGATGCCGAGTCTCTTGAGTGGCTATTTGAAAAGACTAAACACCCGCTACTGCAATCACTCCTTAGAATTCGTGAAACTAATAAATTAAAAACTACGGTCGAAGGCCTACTAAACGAGATTGCTGAAGATGGCCGCATTCATACTCACTTCCAACAGACTGTGGCAGCAACTGGTCGCCTTTCTTCGACTGGACCAAACTTGCAGAACATTCCGGTGCGAACCGAAGAAGGTCGCAAGATTCGTGCCGCCTTCGTTGCTGGTAAAGGTTATGAAACTCTACTTACCGCTGATTACAGCCAAATTGAAATGCGCATCATGGCCCACCTCTCTAATGATGAAAATCTGCTGGCCGCCTTTGAAAGTGGCGAAGACCTACATGCCACAGTGGCTGCTGAAGTATTTGGGGTTAAAGCTAAAGACGTTGATCCTGAGATGCGCCGACAAATTAAAGCTATGTCATATGGATTGGCATATGGACTTTCATCCTTCGGTCTATCGATGCAGCTCTCAATTTCACCACCTGAAGCAACTGATTTAATGGATCGCTATTTCCAACGCTTCGGCGGCATTAGGGATTACTTAAAGAATGTAGTTGAAGAAGCCCGCAAAGTTGGTTACACCGAAACCGTAATGGGCCGCCGTCGCTATCTACCTGATCTAACTCATGACAATCGCATGCGCCGTGAAATCGCAGAGCGCGCTGCTCTTAATTCACCAATCCAAGGTTCAGCTGCTGACATCATCAAGCAAGCGATGCTCAACGTAGATGTCGCAATGGCTAAAGCAAAGTTGCAATCTCGCATGTTGCTGCAGGTACACGATGAATTGATTTTTGAAGTGGCTAAAGGCGAACTAGAAGAATTAACCGCTTTAGTTCGCAAAGAGATGGGTGGGGCTTATCCACTTAAAGCGCCTCTTGATGTCAATGTAGGTGTTGGCAAGAGTTGGGATGAAGCCGCCCACTGATTCAGAGGGGTTAGGAATTCCTCGCTTACGCTCAGACCTGCCAAACCTTCCTTACTGCGCTTGTTTATACGCGCTCAGTAAGTCACCGTGCTCTACCAACTGCCCTTCAAGGCAAACTTTAGTCTAGGTGTTTCCTAGTCGCAAGTATCTAATTCAGTTAGAATTTAGTGGTGAAGCGCCTTTTATTTGCCGTTGCGCTTATTTGTGCTCACACTTTAACGGCACCAATATCAAATGCTTTCGAAACGCGATGCTCTGTTCAGCCAGATTACCTTCTCGAGTCACCTGATATTTGGGAGTCAAAAAACTCGCAGGATTTAAGTTATAAAGTTTATTGGAAATTAAGAGACCCGGAGAGCTGCATAACAGGTATTGGGAAATCGAAAGCGACTCTAGAGAGGTATCCTCTTTCCGAATTAATCCTGAGTAATTTCACTTTTGAACGCTCTAAAGATTCTGTAATTGTCAGTTCCCAAATTCAAGTAAGTCAGAAGTCTCTTGAGAGTCTTGCGAATAAAGATATTGACAGAAAAGGCGGAGACCTTAATGGCAGGTTAGATGTCGAAGTTGAGCTCATTCGAGATGAACCAAAAGGGAAAAACATCTATTTATTAAAAGGTGATTACAGCCTAAAAAATCTTTGGTCAGACTGGTTTGCAAAACTCAAAGGTACATATTCCGATGCGTGCTCAAACCTCTTGGCGAATGGTCAAAACAAAGGAAGTTTTAGTATTTATACAGGGGGAAATTTTATTCGTAGCGGGGAATACTCCCTCAAATCTGTCACAGATGCTAGATACCTTTATCAATTAGTCATACCCAATGCCACTTGTATTGATTTGGTGTATGCCGGACCGGTTTCTAAACCGAGCTATGGCTCATTTCTGGACAACGAGAAGATTTGGCCTCCGAACAGTTATTATGATGACTTCGCCTTGGATAATTATGCTTACGACCCATTTTTGCACGCAAATTATCCATTTTGGGCGGGGACTTCGTCAGAATACTTTCAAGAAATCAAATCGGATAATTCCTTTGTCAGAGTCTTTGCCTCAAAGTGCTCACTAGAAGAACTTCATTTGTGTAAGTTTGATAAATGGACCAACCTGCAAACTGAGCAAAAATTCTCGCGCGTCGGCAGTGACATAGTTATAGATATCTCGATTTCCCGAAGTATCCTAGATAAGATTTACCTAGATGAAGGATACTTATCTTTTTTTCACGGTTCATATTCACGCTATTTTACCGAAGGTGCTGTCCTCTCAGGTCGCGGATGGTCTACATCCTGCACAACGTTGGGCAATACCACAACGTGCCGAAGCTACTCACCATCTACTGGCGGGACGATAGCCGCAAACACTGATGTTGCATTTCAAAGTACATTATCAGTTCTATTAAACCCTGTGCTTGACGCAGAAAATAAAGCCAAAGCCGCAGCAGAGCTCAAAGTAAAGCAAGAAGCACTTGCTAAGGCAAGTGCGCTAGAAGCTAATCGACTATCGCTAGAAGCGGATCGCCTAGCGCAACAGAAGCAATCTTGTCTCCAGCATAATATTGAAGTTGAAAAGTTATATGAAAGTCTGAACCAGTTAAAAAACTTGTACCCAACAAAGTTTAAATCATATTTTGAGGCAAGAAGGCCTGGCTATGACATTGACCGCGCCCAGTATTCACTTTTTAATTCAAAAATTGAATCCGATTGTGACCGGTATGGGACTCAAACTTTTGCGAGCGTCGAAAGTACTTTCTCACGAACCAAAGAACTCTGGTCGAGTGTCTTGGAATGGGATCTAAAAAATCTGGCTTCAATTGAACTATCAGTAAAGCCAACCAAAAAGTCAACTATCACTTGCGTAAAAGGAAAGCTCACAAAGAAAGTAACGGCCGTTAAACCCACATGCCCAAAGGGGTATCAGAAGAAGTGACCTTCTGATTAAGGATCAGTGGGCGTAATTAGCCTTCGGTATCCTGCAAAATTCACCTGATCTGGGTAAACTTTGCGCATGAAACGATTAGCAGTTTTCGGAGTTTGTCTTGCACTAGGGATAGCGATTCCCTCACCATCTTATGCGGCCGCAAAAGCAGGCTCTAAATGCACAAAACTTAATCTGACAAGTGGTAGCGGTGCTTCCAAATTGACTTGCAAAACTGTTAAAAAGAAATTGATCTGGGTTAAAACGCCTGCATCTAATCCGATAGGAACAGCAAGCAATCCAGTTCCAATGGGAACTGCTTTAACAGTCGGTGATTTCTCATACCGCCTTGATGGAATTGA
>JBIIYZ010000021.1:0-20705 GCA_044346555.1 Candidatus Planktophila sp.
TTGAATCCAGAGACTTGTGGGAATTGACCACCCCCTGGGAATCCACTAACTCCATTTTCAAGTGCTTTCCAGAGATTCTCACCAGTAACGACGGTTGTTGCGACTTGGTTACCGAATGGGTAAACAGTTAACGCATCTCCAAGTGTTACATCAAGAGCTCCTGTGCCAGTGCGAACTAGTTCCTTATTAACTGGAACATAGTTCTTTGCTGGGAAAGTATCGCGGATACCGCCACCATTAGTAAGTACAAAATCGGTCTTGTACTTTGCGCGAAGTAGGTCAGCAATGTAAATACCCATAGGGTTTTCACCAGATCGTTCAACTGCTGGTGTGCCGCCACGAGGGAATACACCAGATACTGAACCAATTTTTACATCTAGCTTGCCAGTCATTTGATCTTTGTACTTTTTAACTAGCGCAGCAGTAGCAGCATCTGCGGTTACTGTTGCAACGGCAGCCTTTTTGATGGTTTCAATTGATGAACCAATTACTTTATTGGTGTCGGTGTTAACACAGATTTGTGATCGGGTGTATTCCTGACCTGAGTTCAGAGTTTGACCAATTAAAGTTCCGAAAACTTTTTGAGTTCCTGGAACTAATGATGTGAAAGTCTGGTGGCTGTGTCCGCCATAAATTGCGGCTGCACCCTTGATTTCCTTTGCCATATCGTTGAGTACGCCAACGGCTACTCCGCCAGCATTTTCAGACCAACCTTGGTGAATTACCGCAACCACTAAATCTGCGCCAGCCTTCTTCGCAGCAACAATTGCGGCGTTGATACCGGTTACACCAGCTTCAATCTGGATGGTGCGCTTGATGCCTGAAGCATCTGTGTAATCCAAGTTACCTGGGAATACTTGTTCGATAGTTGTTTCAGTATTCGCGCCAACGATGCCGATCTTCACGCCACCGCGCTCGATGATGGTGTAGCTCTTGGCAGCCTTATCGCCTGACTTAAGCACAGCCAGGGATGAGTCACCGTAGTTTGATGAGACCCATTGGAAATCAGAGGCACCAATAATTTTTTGGACGTGTGCCAAGTTGCGATCGTGTTCATGATTTCCGAAAGTTGAAACATCGAACTTCATTGCGTTCATTGATTCAATTGTTGGCAATTCTTCAAACTCAGTTGAGATTGGTGGCGCAGCGCCAATGTTGTCACCCGATGAAACGGTAACTGTTGCGGCCGCATTCTTGCGATCGTTCGCGAAAGCAGTTGTTAGTACCGCAGCTCCGATTGAGCTAGATGGAGAGCCTTCAATTGCACCGTGTAAGTCGCTGAGTTGTAGAACTTGAACAGACTTAATATTTGATGCTGACGCAACAGTTGCTAGTTGGGCCGCGGTGTAAGTCTGCTTTGATTTAGCAGCTGCTGAGAAACCGTAGGCATTTACTGCCTGAACAACAGGTGTTCCGCCAGGTTGACCAACGACAACTGGCATTGTTACAAGACGTGAAGTAGCGGGAACGATAATTGGACAGGAACCAGAGCCAGCAGAAACCACATAATGTGTGATTGCTGGGGTTGCAGTTGCAGAAGGTGTCCATTTAACAACGACACCACGTGCTGATAAATATGAAGTGACATTTGTCGGAGCACTAGGAGTTGAGTAAACAACATTGGCCTGTGCGATTGGGGTAACCATGGTTACCGCTAGCGAAGCTACAACGGCAAAGATGCCGAAGCTCAGTTTTTTGCGAGTTTTCAGGGTATTAGTCATATGGAAATCCTATATAAATCAAGTTAAATTCCTGAAAACACGCGATAAACCACGCATGAACTAGCTCTCCCGTTGCTTAAAAGTTATAAACCGCTAAACTTCCCAAGTAACAAAATTTGTTGGGAGTAAGGCGCTAGGGGCTTTGAGATCGTCTTAAAGTCGAAAGCGCAAAAAATGAAAACCACTGCGAATCATCCGCAAACGTTTAGATCAGTACCTGCTACATCAACGCCAGTCTCCAAAACTCGAGTCGCCGCTCTGCTAGACCAAGAATGGGCTCGATTTAAAGAAGGAACAGCCAAGTCCGAAATCGAAAATGCGGCTGCCAAAGAGACCATGCCTATGGGTGTGCCATCTAGCTTCCAGCACTGGGACCCATACCCAATTGCCATCGCCTCAGCGCAAGGCGCTTACATGATCGATGTTGATGGTCGCAAATTGCTAGATATGTCGATGGGTTTTGGCGCAATGTTTGCTGGTCACTTGAATCCAGCTGTGGTTGAAGAAATTAAGAGCTCACTTACCGAGGGAATGCTATTTGTAACCCCTTCACCAATTTCTCGTGACGCAGCAGAACGAATCTGTAAGCGCTTTGCTATTGATCAAGTTCGCTTTGCCAACTCTGGCACTGAAGCAACTATGTATGCCGTGCGTTTGGCTCGCTCATTTACCGGCAAAAATGCTGTTGTAAAACTTGAGGGTGGCTATCACGGTTCATTTGATCCGCTAATGGTTTCCTGTAAGCCAAACTTATCTGAAGCTGGCGATGCAAATGATCCAACCCCGGTGCCAAATGTTGGAACTGTAACTGGTGATGTTTATGTTGTGCCATTTAACAACATCGAATCATTAGAGCGAGTTTTCCAAGCGTATGCTGACAAAATCTCTTGCTTTATTCTTGAGCCAGTTCTCGAAAATATTGCAATCGTGTTGCCAGATGCTGGCTATCTTGAATCTGTCCGTCAGCTCTGTGATCAATACGGAATCATTTTGATTTTTGACGAAGTAAAAACTGGCTTAACTGCTGGCTACCAGGGTGCTGCTCAGCGTCTTGGCGTGAAACCAGATTTGATTACGCTTGCTAAATCTATTGGTGGCGGTGTACCTGTTGCTGCATTTGGTGGAAAAGAAAAATACATGCAGGCCGTAACCGATGGTCGACTTGGACATTTTGGAACTTTTAATGGAAATCCACTTGCGATGGCAGGTATTCGCGCAATCGACAAGATTTGTACTCCTGAAGCGCTTGAAAAAGCTGAAGCGCTAAATCAACAAGCACTTGTACGCATCAATGAAATTATCGATGAGTACAACTTGCCTGCGCACACCGTTGGTTTTGGCGTAAAGGGCTGTATTACTTGGTCTACAACACCGGTACGCAACTATCGCGACTACAAAGCAACCGACTTCCAAGTCGCTGAACTTTCTTGGTTATGGTCGCTAAACCGCGGAATCATCACGCCTCCAGGACTTGATGAGCAATGGTTGATTTCGTTGGCGCATGGACAAACTGAAATTGATCTTTTAGTTGAAGATTTTAGATCTTTGGCTAAAGCTCTACGCGACTAAATTTTTCCGCGCACGAACTTTTTGAAATTTTTAAGGCCATTGGTCTTGCCGTAATTCTTAAAGTAAAACGCGGCTCGCACTACTGGCGCCCAGGATCCAAATACCCGCTGGAAAACTTGCGCACGCGCCAAAAGATCTCGTTCAGTACCCCAAAGACTTCCTGAGCTATCTTTCGGGTGTATCGCGATTGTGATTGGCAAGAACATTGCAGTTCCGCCTTTATTCAGCAAATCAGTAATAAAGATGTATTCGTCACCAATGTAGTTGCTTACGCCAGCACCAAATTTTTCATCAAAGTAAACACCTTTTGATTTGATGCTATCAACCCGAACAATCATTTCGTAAGTAGCAGCTTTCGCAGAATTAAATTTAGTTAACGCTACTTTCTTCTTCGAGTAACGCTTCCGTAGCGCACCAGTAGTATCAATAGCCTGCGCGAGCACCAGGTCACACTCTGGGTGCTCCTCTAAATAAGCAACTGCTAACTTAACGCCGCGATCAAGAAAAACGATCTCATCATCAGCGAATAATAAGTATTTTGTTTCAGCGCTACGAAGCACTGTATTTCTACTTTTAGCTACACCAAGTTCGGGTGACTTGATTGAATCAAACTTAAAGTTGGAGGGCAGGGGATCTGTGGAGTTATGCGGATCTTGAATAGAGATAAAAATCTTATGCGAAACGCTCACGCGCGGCGGCTCAATATTGTTTATTCGGTCAGAAAGAGTCGAAAACCCAATAGTTAATAATTCATTACTCACTGTGCGTACGCGCCCTAGCAAATCGCATTAATCCAGTGGAAATACCCGAGAGGTTTGAATTCTGCATACGTAAACCGAAGAACAAGACAACTGTATTTGACGCACTGATATCGCCAATATAATTAAAGTAGAAAAGCGCGCCCAACATAAAAATCATGGCAATTCCTGATAACAAGATTCCTATTTCGCCAGATTTAATTCGGGTACCAACTCGAACGACGTTAGATACAGGCTTCTTGTTCTTTTTTGCCTCAACAAAACCGCGTTGGGCTTCAATCTGGTTCTTAAACAGCCGACCAAGCACTTCGAGGACGATAACAATTATTACTAGATTAATCAGGGCAAAAATCCAATTAACATAAAGGAAGAAGGACAGAACAACGCCCATTTGAGTCAAAGTGCTAGAGATATGGGTTAACTCAAAAGCCAACGACCAACGCCAGTTATCTTTCGCCATACTTAATTCAGTGTCATTTTCTTTGAAAGCTTTATCAAATACACGTACGCGATAAATACGTTGAGCAAATTGACCAGCTCTAGTTAAACCGTAAAAGAGAAAGAATCCCCCAATAAGTATGAAGAGGGTTGATTTAGCTAGCTCGTCTTCATTCAAGATAATTTGAGTAAATAACTTAGCAACTAAAAGCTCAGAAACTGAAATAAATGCTGCGATCAAGATTAAGCTGACCAAAATTAGCCGGTATTTCTTGGTTGGGAAAAGCTCAAGAAGACTCTTGCGTAAATTCCACAAGATTACTTTCATGGCAGTCCCTTATCTGAACATAGATTAAGGAGAAATTTATCGTATAGAGCTAGTTATTACGAAGTTTTGCTGATGAAGTGATAGCCAAAATATGGCCTGCAGTTACGAATAACGCAATAATCAAAGCAATTTGCAGCGAAATAGCGAAACTACCGAAGATTGCGACATACATAGTGAATTCAACAGAGTGGAAGATGCGATGTGCGGGCAAGAAATTAAAAGCTTTACGAGCTAATCGAAGCAAGCCTTTACGGGGCAAATTAACACCTTTGGCATCTTCTAATTTTGGTAATCCAGAGAATGCGCGAGCCACGTGGACTGCGTCATTTAGTGCTTTGTTAATAATGATTAGTACAGCTAGCAACGCGCCTAAGTATGGGTAAATACTTGAAGTAATTGGTTGATTTGGCCAGTCTGCCAAACGCAATCCGAAACAGATCGGAATCAAACTCTCTGCGCCGTAGTGACCTAATTTGTCGAGGAAGATTCCCATTGGGGATTTTGTATTGCGCCACCTAGCAACTTCACCATCGCAGCAATCAATGAGCATTTGTTTATGACTCAAAACTAGAGCTAAAGCAATACCAAACCAGCCTTGGATCAATAGGGCTGGACCGATAGATGCGCCAACTAAAATCATCAGCCAAGTAACTCCATTTGCAGTGATTGGAGTGCGTAGAAGAACGCGAGTTACATACGGTGAAACTTTACGTAGATAGAGATCAGCAATCCAGTGTTCAGCATTTGAGCGTCCAGTAACTGATGGTGGTTGCGATACCTCGCGAATTTGCGCAATGGTAGGTCGCGTTGGACGTTGTTGCATTTATTTAATCCGAGCTTTGTGGCCAGCAACCCATTGGATAGATGAAACCACAAAAAACAGCACGCTGAAATACCAAACCAAGGGAACGATTGACCAACCGAGCGCGAGGAAAATTCCTAGTAACACAACTCGACCAAGAATGAATCCACCTGCAACTGATAACCACTTTGGTTTATGTTCACCTTGTAGCGCGCGATATAGGTTGTCGTAATGCCCAAACAAGATTGCGAATAACAATAAAAACGCTGCGGGGCGACTTAAATCGGTGACCGAAACGGCCCAGATAAAGACTCCGCCTTCGATTACGCGCAAGATAGATGGTTCTAACCAATCAAAACGATTCGTTGAGTTCTGGTTCTTGAAGAAATCCAATTGATCATCAATTAGATTCTTGTTCACTCGAATCTTTGGCCAAGTTCTAGATTTGCGAACCCGTGCCCGGAATACCAAAACTATCGAGATCAGCGCCAAAATTGGCATTATTGTGAAGGTAAAGGCAGCGCCGCCAATTACTGAGGAAGCACTAATCACTAACCAACGCTCACCGATTGGAAACTGAACAGCCTTCTTTGACCAATATTCAAACCTAGATTTCTTTACTTTATCTACTGGGACAAAACCATCAGATGCTTGATTAAAATCAATAACCGGCAAATCAGCACTTCGAACCTTTTTTATGCGCGCAAAGTTGTAATCAGATAAGTGGCGGAAGGTTTGAAAAACCATCATGACCATCGCTGGTATCCAGAGGTCTCGCCCATTCTGAGCAGCTCCATATGCCAGTGCGAAAAATACTAAATACTCTTTTATTCGATCAGTAATCGCATCTAGCCAAGCACCAAGGGCTGAAAACTGACGGGTGTAGCGAGCCAGTTCGCCATCAACACAATCGATGATGAGGCTGAGTTGCAACAAGACTGCACCAGCAAAAATACTCCAAAAAGTTCCACGACTAAATTCGTAGGCCGAAAGTAAGCCGACGGCGAAAGAAATTAGAGTCACCTGATTAGGTGTCATTTTTAAACGTACTGCAGCCCAAGTGAACAGCTTTGAGAATTTACGCAAGACAAACACTGAGAAGAAGCCATCGTTTGCGCGGTTTGCCATCTTTAGTCGAAGTCGCGCGATGTTTAAACCGTTTATTTCTTCTTGAACTTTTGCCTTTGCAGAATCATCTGAGCTACGAATAAACGGAGCGGCCTTAAGAGAAGCTGGTGAGACAATTACAGCTGCGCGAACTAGGGCAACTAAAACCAAATCAATTGCTTCGCCATAGGTTTCATTGTCTTTGACAGCGCTTAACGTCGTGATAATCGAATCTCGTTGGTTTTGAGATAAGCGTAATATTCCGACAAAGGTTTTATTTCCGCCTTTTAGAGTATGAAATTTAGAACTAGCCCCTGCCACTCGACCGCCAGTTACCCGAACATCACCATGGAAAAGTGGTGCAACAAGTGCTGTCGTGGTTCCACGCGGGTAATCAGTCAAAAGTTCCAGATGTGGCTTGGCAACAATTGTGTTCTCGTCGACTAACAGTAGATCGGTGCTGATTTCGCTAAAGATTTCAATGATTTCCGAGATCTTTGTGGTCTTATTAACTACAAGAGTCCGAAGATTTACGCTCATAACCTGTAATCTAGCGTGTTGAGAGATGAAATTAAGACTATCTCGCATCACAAGAAGAGGTAAAAATGGCGATTCAAGTTGTAATCCTGGCAGCAGGCATGGGCACTCGTTTGGGCAAGCCTTGGCCTAAGCCATTGACGCCACTTTCAGATGGTCGCTCGATTATGCAACAACAGATGGAAAATGTTCATACTGTTTTTGGCAATAAAGCCCGAATCACCGTTGTGGTTGGCTTCAAACTCGAAATGATTATGGAAGCTCACCCGGCTGCCTCTTTTGTATACAACGAAGAGTATGACCAAACCAATACTTCAAAAAGCCTTCTGCGCGCGCTTCGCGCTAGCCAAGAAAGTGGCGTTCTTTGGCTTAACGGTGATGTGGTCTTTGATCACAAGGTTCTTGAACGAGTTGCTGATCGTGTAACTGCTGATAAATCTTTTGTTTGCGTAAACACTTCGGCTACATCTGATGAAGAAGTTAAGTACACCGTTGATAGCAACGGTCATATCAAGGAACTCTCTAAGACAGTTAAAAATGCGCTGGGTGAAGCTGTTGGCATTAACTTCATTTCTAGTCACGAGAAAGATGGCGTAATTGCACAGCTTGATGCATGTGGTGAACAAGATTATTTTGAGCGCGGACTCGAATTAGCAATTGAGAAACATGGCTTGAAGATGGAACCGATTGATATCTCTGATCTATTTGCAGTTGAAGTTGATTTCCAAGACGATTTAGATCGAGCTAATAAAGGTCTAATGTGAGCGAACCATTAATACGCGCTCGGGGATTAACTAAAACCTACGGTGATTTTGTAGCAGTCGATGGAATTGATTTTGATGTAGCTAAAGGCGAATCATTTGGATTCTTGGGGCCTAACGGTGCTGGCAAATCAACAACTATGCGCATCATTGGCGCTACATCAGTGCGAACATCTGGCACTTTAACTATTTTAGGAAAAGACCCTGAAAAAAATGGTCCACAGATTCGTTCGCATTTGGGCGTCGTGCCGCAGCAAGATAATTTGGATAGTGAATTAACGGTTTCTGAGAACATCTTTATTTATGGTCGCTACTTCGGTCTTTCATCTAGTTTCATTAATAAGAAGATTCCTGAACTTCTTGAATTCGCACAGCTCGAAGAGAAGAAGAATGTAAAAGTTGAGGCTCTCAGCGGTGGCATGAAAAGGCGTCTAACTATCGCTAGATCACTGGTAAGTGAGCCTGACATTTTGATGCTTGACGAACCAACTACCGGGTTAGATCCGCAAGCGCGCCACATTCTCTGGGATCGCTTATTCCGTCTGAAAGAGCAAGGCGTGACATTGTTAATTACAACTCACTACATGGACGAAGCTGAACAACTTTGCGATCGTTTAATTGTGATGGATAAAGGCAAGATCATGGCCGAAGATAGTCCAGCGCAACTGATCAAGGATTACTCCACAAAAGAAGTGCTTGAGGTTCGCTTTGGCTCTGATCGCAATCAAGAAATGGTTGATGTACTTCGACCACTTGCTGATCGCATCGAAGTTTTACCTGATCGGATTTTGCTTTATGCCGAAGATGGCGAACAATTACTTGAGCAGATTGCTGCAAAAGGTATTCATCCAAACACTTCACTAGTGCGACGCAGTTCGTTGGAAGATGTATTCCTGCGCCTCACTGGACGTTCATTGGTTGAATAATGAGTACCGATACTCGCAAAGTTTCTAGGTTTGGTTCATTTCACGTAGCTGAAGCCCGCATTCGAAACATGGTCAAGTGGTGGGGCATTATTTTATTTGAAGCCATCATAAATCCAACGCTTTATCTGGTCTCTATCGGCATTGGTGTGGGTTCTTTGATTGATGCCAACAATGGCGTCAACGGTGTTAGTTACTTAACTTTCTTAGCGCCCGCATTACTAGCAAGTGCTGCAATTCAAGGAAGTACTGATGAAGTAATTTTCCCAGTTATGGAAGGTTTCAAATGGAACCGTACTTTTTTCGGTATGCGTTCTACAACTTTGACTGCCCAACAAATTTCTTTGGGAGTTTTTCTTGCCGCCATGGCTCGCGCAATACTTTCAATAGTTATTTACTGGATCGTGCTTTATTTATTTGGCGCACTTGAGTCAGGTACCGCTTGGCTGGCAATGCCAGCAGCGCTGCTAGCAGGGGCTGCGATGGGCGCTGTAATGCTGGCGATGGCAGCCAAGATCGAAAATGAGAATTACTTCTTCACTCTGGTCGGACGATTCATCATGATCCCGATGTTTCTTTTCTCGGGCACCTTTTATCCGCTTACTCAAATGCCCATTTCCTTACAGTTTTTCGGCTGGATTTCACCACTTTGGCACGCTTCTGAACTTGGTCGCTATCTGACTTATGACTACCCGTTGTCCGGGTTACAACTCTCTATACACGTAGTCGTACTGACCGCCATGGTTGTAATTGGGTTGTTCTTATCAGCTCGCATTTTCGCTAAAAGGTTAGAGAAGTAAATGACATCTGACGCTGTACAAATCTCTGAACGTCGAACTGGAAAATTCGGCGAAAAATACTATTCCGGCCGCCCTCAGGAAGTGTTGCTCAGGAACTGGCTAGGGTTTAAGTCATCTGCCTGGATTGCAGTAATAAGTGGTTTCTTCGAGCCAGTTCTTTACCTGCTCTCTTTTGGCTACGGCATTGGCGAACTTGTTGGCAATATTTCTACTTCTACTGGCGATGTTTCTTACGCCGCCTACATTGCCCCAGGCCTACTGGCGACAAGTGCAATGAATGGTGCAATGTTTGATTCAACTTGGAATGTTTTTTTCAAGCTAAACGAGAGCCGTCTTTACAAAGCTATGTTGGCGACTTCGCTTGGGCCACTAGATGTCGCTCTTGGCGAGATAGCTTGGGCGCTAATGCGCGGTGGAATTTATGCAACTGCTTTTACGCTAGTGCTTGCTGGCTTAGGTCTAGTTACTTCGTGGTGGGCACTCTTAGCGGTTCCGGCAGCGATAATTGTGGCTTTTGGCTTCGCCTCGTTTGGTATGGCAATTACCTCTTACATGAAGTCACATCATCAGATGAACTTTTTTGAAATTTTCTTACTGCCAATGTTCTTGTTCTCTGGCGCTTTCTATCCACTAACTGTTTTCCCAGGTTGGGCACAGGCGATAATCAAGGCGTTGCCATTGAGACAAGGAATTGAATTAGTTACCAAAGCCATGGCGGGTGACTTCAGTATTCACTTATTGGTAAATGTCAGTTATTTCGTAGTGATGATTTGCGTTGGTTTATTCTTCACAACCAGGCGTCTAAACGCCTTGTTTATGAAGTAAAACCCCTATAAATCAATGGTTTTAGAGCCAACTAGTTAGGTCTACTCCGCGCACAATCTGAACAACCAATAGGAATACCACAACACCGAGAATTCGGTATGCGATCTGGCCGTTTTTATTTGCGCGCCAACTCTTCTCAGGCGCTTTCGCAATCCAACCCAGAATTGCAAAGAAAATTCCTGGGAAAGTTAGAATTACAAAGCTCCACTTAAGAAAAGTTTGTGGATTACTAAATTGGCCTTGTACCCAATTAGCAAACAGATATCCAACAAATACCATAGCCACGATCTTGAAGGCGCCCTTAGGTATCAGCCAATGAATATTTGGGAACTTTGGTAGCTTCTTGGCAAATGTCATATTGGCAATACTTGGAAAAACAAATAACGCAGTTCCCAGAATCAATTGAATTGTAAAGCCAACAAATGGTGCGGCTAGCATGATAAAGATAAAAGTCTTGATCATTAGGGAAACTATCTTCTGATACTGATCAGGGTCTTGTAGTTGAGCAGTGACTGCTTGTAGTCGAACCGGATAATGGTAAGTAGAAATATCCTCAAGTGCGATACGAAGTCCAACCAACACGGCTGACCAGATCGCAATTGTGGTTGCTTGATAAGTAATTGCGAGCTGTACTGAAGCTAGGCCATTTAGTGCATTAACCATCTTTTCTACTGCCCAGCCAGTTAGCAGAATTGCCAGTGCGTAGTCAGTGATACGTTCCCAGCCTTCTTCGCCATTACTGACTAATCTGCGCAATGGACGTACCGCACTGGCCAGTAGCGCTGGCGCGAAGAAAATAACCATCAACCCAGCAACCGTTAGCAGTTCATGTCGTGTGCCCATGTTGCCCGTAATGAATACTCCAAAGAAGAAAATTGCGGCTGCGATAAATCCAGCGAAAGAATCGAGAATTCCGACCACAACAATTGCCAAGATGATTCCAAGTGCTGGAGCCATTGCTTGAAAATCAACGTTGATAAGCGCGGTTAGGCCCAATATCACCGCTATTGGATAAAGGAATCCAGCGAAAGAGCCCAAAATAGCCCGTAAATAGCTGCCATCAGCCAAGGTGCGAGCCAATAATGGTGAATAGCCTGAAGCTTTATAGGCAGCTGCGGTGAAGAGATAATCACTCTCATCGGTATATGGATTCTGCCAAGTCTTTGAGAGATCACCTCGACCAGGATCACGTTTAATTAGCGCTAATTTTCCAGAATCAACGGAGGCAAGATCTTCTTGCTCTTTATCTTCACCTTCAGGTTGATCTTCGTTATCCTTGCTTTCCTTTTCTTTAGCTGCGCCAGCAACAGTCAGGGCTGCAAGGGCAGCAAATGCGGCAACCGCTAAATCTTTAGATTTCTCTGGCTCTTGAGCTGGGCTATATGCAGGGAGCTTTTCACGTTCCTTAATTTTCATTAAATCTTCATAAGCCCATAGTTCGGTAACATCAGGACACTTGTTATCCCAGCGGACTTCACCAGATAGATTCTTACAGAAAACAATCTCCTGTGTACTTAGCGTTCCGCTCTCATCATAAACTTCAATCTCAACGGAGTGAAACCCTGGTGGCACATCATAAGGAATTTCAATATCGAGCTCTTCGGCTTCGGATGCTGATATTCGATCGATAATTACTTCATCTGCAGACCAACTTGGCAATACTGAAAGATTAAGAAACAGCAAAATGAGAAGTAGGATTTTACGCATTATTTCACCTTTATCTTTACAGTTACCTTGATCTTTTGACCAGGTTTTAAGTTATTAACTTTTACTTTTGAACTATCGGTAGTTGGTGCAATCGAAGGCTTGTTTGTAGCTTTTGGAGTTGGTTTAGGTGTCGAGGTTGGTTTAGGTGTTGCGGTAACTTTTGGAGTTGGTTTAGGTGTCGAGGTTGGTTTAGGTGTTGCAGTAACTTTCGGAGTTGGTTTAGGGGTAGGAGAAACAGTTGGTTTCGGAGTTGGTTTAGGGGTAGGAGAAACAGTTGGTTTCGGAGTTGGTTTAGGGGTAGGAGAAACAGTTGGTTTAGGGGTAGGAGTTGGCGTTGGTTTCGGAGTTGGTTTCGGCGTTGGCGTTGGCGTTGGCGTTGGCGTTGGCGTAGGCGTTGGCGTAGGCGTAGGAGTAGGCGTAGGAGTTGGCGTAGGAGTTGGCGTAGGAGTTGGCGTAGGAGTTGGCGTAGGCGTAGGAGTTGGCGTTGGCGTTGGCGTAGGCGTAGGAGTTGGCGTTGGCGTTGGTGTTGGCGTTGGTGTTGGCGTTGGAGACGGTTTCGGCGTGAATTGGCCAGATGCTGCATTTGATTTCAATTCACCAGCACCTAACGCGATAACTGAAACGGTATAACCAATAGCTAAATCAGCTGGAATCACAATATTGGTATCGCTAGTTGTAAAGACTTGAATTGGCTTTCCTTCAGCAACTAAGGCAATTCGATACTGCGCAGATCCCACTGCACCGGTCCAGGTGACTTTTAGATTTGCACCAGAGTCAGTAACTTGAACATTTGAAGGATCACGAGGTGCAATACCAAATGATAAAGATTTAGAAGATCCGCTATTTACAGCAGCATCTGGGGTAGCAGTTGCCGAGTAGGCAAAGCCTGGTTCGAGATTTAAAACTTCAACTTGGTCAACGCCAGCAGCCACAGTTAACTTCTTTTTTGTTCCATCAGATGCGGTGATTTCAATAATTGCCGGAACATCAATCGCTTTCCATGAAAGTGTCGCCGTGGTTTCGTTTAGCACATAAGCAAAGTTTTCAATCGCATATTCAACGACTGGTTTATTGATTGTAATTGCAAGTGTTACTGATGTTTTAACACCGTTAGCGTCTGTTGCCGTCACAGTGAATGTGTATGTGCCACTACCAGTTGGTGTGCCGCTAATTTTTCCAGTAGCTGGATCAATTGTTAACCCACCAGGTAGTGCCCCATCGGTAATTGCAAATGTGATTGGCGCTTTTCCACCAGAAATATTTAGTGGCAATGTGTAGGCGGTTCCAGTAGTTCCGGTTAATCCAGAAGTTGGCGCAGTGATTGCAGCTACTGCCACAATTGGGCCACTTGCTGCCGAAATATCAGTAACTGTGCCAGCACTATTTGTGGCAGTCGCTTTCAGTCGCACATAACTGCCGATATCTGCAGCTCGAGCAGAATAAGTTGACCCGGTTGCGCCACCAACTTCAATGCAGGTGTTTACATCAGTTGGTGAAAGGCAAAGTAGCCATTGATAAGTGACGGTTGGGGCTGGAGTGCCCGTAAATGAGGTATTTGCGCTCAAAGATATGCCGGCCATTGGGGTTCCGATCGGGACGCCTGAAGAAGTAACAGTTGGCGCAACTGTCACTGGAGCAGGTGGCGGCGTTGGGGCTGGAGCTGGTGCAGGAGCTGGCGCTGGTGCAGGAGCTGGAGCTGGTGGTGGAGTTGGCGCTGGCGCAGGTGGAACGTAGGCAGCTGCGATCGAGATTGCTAAAGTCAGAGATGCCGTAACACCATTAGCACCAGTGACTGTAATTGTAATTGTTGAAGTTCCAGCAGCTGTTGGAGTTCCACTAACTTCACCAGTAGTTGAATCAATACTTAAACCTGCTGGCAAAGTTCCATTTGTAACTGCAAATGTCTTTGGTGAAGTTCCACCAGTTGATGTTGGTGTCATTGAGTAAGCAGAATCTGCGGTCCCATTGATTCCACTACTTGGCGCAGCAATTGCTAGAGCTTCGGTTGCTAAATCTGTCGTAAGTGAAATTTCAGTAATTGTGCCGCCAGTATTGCTGGCGGTTCCTTTAACTGCGATGTATTTCCCAACTTGCGCCGAAGTTAGCGTGAATGTCGCATTTGTCGCGCCAGCAATGTCAGTACAAGTTGAAGGATCTGTTTCTAAAGTACATGCGACCCACTGATAAGTAACTGTCGGAATAGGAGCACCGCTGAAAGTTAGTGCTGCGGTTAGTGTTGAACCTGTGTACGGAACCCCGATTGGCTTTGCGTCAGTACTTACAAACGGCGGAACAATTGCGGCCGGGGTTACCGATGTTGAAGCAATTGAGGCAACTGACTCACCATTTATGTTGAGCGCTTTTACGGTAAATGTATAAGCGGTCCCGTTATCTAGCCCTGAGATATTAAGTGGTGATGAAGCTCCGGTACCGGTCACGCCATTGCTTGCGGTGATCAAATAACCAGTAATTGCTGATCCACCATTGTTAACAGGTGCTGTAAATGAAACAACTGCGCCACCATCTAACGGCCCAGCAGATACTGCTGTTGGCGCATTTGGAACTGTCGATGGGATAACTGCGGTAGAGGCCAATGAGGCTAATGAAGTACCGATTCCATTAGTGGCAGTTACTTTAAATGTATAGGGAGCGCCATTAGTTAAGCCAGTTACTTCGCAAGTCGTGACTGGCGCTAACGTCGTACAGGTGCCCCTGGCAACATTATTCGCGTCGTAAGCTGTTGCGGTATATCCAGTAATCGCAGATCCATTGATATTAGCTGGTGGATCCCATGATGGGGTAGCTGTTGCATTTCCAGCAGTTGCAGTTACTGAAAGCGGAACCGAGGGTGCAGCATTAATTGCAGCAGCTGGCGAAGCAGTAGAAGCTGTTGAAGATCCGATCGCATTTGTGGCAGTTACTTTAAAGGTGTAGTTATTTCCAGCAACTAAATTACTTGATACATCGCAAGTTACAGCTGGTGCGATTGCGGTGCATGTTGCGCCAGTAACTGGATTGCCATCAGCATCATAAGCTTGAACTGTATAGCTAAGAATTACTGAACCATTTGCTGATGGCTCAGTCCAAGTAACAGTTACCTTTCCAGTTCCTGAACTTACTTCAAGGTCAGTAGGAGCAGCAGGTGCTGATGCTGGCATGATTTCCGTTGTCGGAATCGATAGAGCCGAGGTAACTGGTGATCCGTTGGCAGTTGAATTAGTAATTGCTTTAAATGTGTAGCTTGAACCGTTGGCAAGGCCCGTTACTTCGCAAGAACCGCCCCCTGTTGAAGTTGTTACAGTGCAGGTTGAACCATCAACAGCGCTTCCGTTGCTGTCATATGCCTGCACTGTGTAACCAGTAATTGTCGAACCATTTGTTACTGCGCCACTGAAAGTTACGGTGGCTTTGGCATCTCCAGCGGTTGCAGAAATCGTAGTTGGCGCAGAAGCGGGACCTTGTGGAATCAATGGTGACGAAACGCTAGACGCTACTGAATCACCGACAATATTGGTTGCTATCGCGGTGAAAGTATAAGAAGTGCCATTTACCAGCGTGGAAATGTCACAAGCTAGCGGGCTAGCCGCTGGGTCTACTGTGCAAGTGAAGCCACTAGGCGCTGAAGTAATTGTGTAGCCAGTGATTGCTGAACCACCATTATTTGCAGGTGCAGTGACTGTAATTGTCGCAGTGCCCGGTGTGCTCGATGTTGCGCTAATTCCAGGTGCACCTGGCAATGTTTTTGGCGTAGCTGCAATAGATGCGGCTGAAACATCTGAGGTAAACAGTGCATTCTCCGCAACAACGGTAAAGGTATATGCGGTTCCATTAGTTAGGCCAGTAATGTTGCAGGCAAGTGGATCTGGGAATGGTGCGACTATTTCACATGATCCACCAGCAGGGGATGAAGTAATTGTGTATTTTGTTGGCGCTGCATCTACGCTGTTTGCCGGAGCAGTGAATGAAACACTCACGGCCCCATTTGAAGCAGTCGCATTTACGCCACTTGGCGCATCAGGTTTAGCAAGTGGCTTCACTGCGGCAGAGGCTGCGGACTCAGCGCTTGAACCAGTTGCGTTTGTCGCAGTCGTGGTAAATGTATAAGTGGTGTTATTTGGCAGCGGTGAAATTACACAAGTAAGTGCCGGCGCATAAACGGTACAACTTGCCCCACCAGGGGCTGCCGTAATTGTGTAAGACACCACGTCACCGCCACTGCCCGTTCCAGGATTAACAGTTACAAGCGCACTTCCATCGCCAGCAACTGCAGTTGGTGCAGCTGGGGTATTCGGCAGAGCGACTGTCCATTGCGCAGTTAGTTGAGTGTTAACCACTGGCATTTGATATGAAGTACTTGCGGCGATTACTTGTGAACCATCTGACCAACCCGCAAAGTTGTAACCGGTACGAGTAAACCCAGTGCCCGCTGCTAATTGAATACTTGCGCCACTAGCTGCACTTTGCGCAGCTGGTAACGTGCCACTGGTCTTAAGACCATTGTAAATAATGGTGATTATCGCTGCGGCATACTGCGCATGAAGAGCAACATTGCCTGCGGGCATAATTAATTGAGCGCCAGGGCCATAAGAAGTGCCCGAACCATCTGCCGCAGTATTCCAACCTAAGAAGTTCTGTCCAGCTGGTGGCGTTGGCGCCGTTGCTGAAAGATTAACAATCTGTCCCATGTTTCCGGTTTGAGTTGTTGGTGCACCGGAACCAGTTTGCGCATCGAAAGTAATGTTGTAGCTCTTAAATGTCCAAGTAGCAAAAAGAATGTAGTGATCTGGTCGCACTGTGTAACTTGTTGCCGCAGCGACTGATTCCCCGCTTTGATCAACCCAAGCAACAAAGTCATAACCAGTACGAGTTGGCGCAATCGAAGTGGTAATTATTTGACCATCGGTACATAGACCGGCAGCACCACTGACAATACATTCATTATCGGTGTTAGCAATATCAGGGTCAGTAGATGTACCACCACCTAATACATATCGAACATCGTAAACGCGATTCCATTGCGCGGTGAATGTAGGCACAGCTGCAGTCATGCGGTATTGCGAACCAACTTGATAGGTTGCACTGCCATCTGACCAACCAGAAAATACATAGACATTTCCACCAGCGGTTACAGAAGCTGTGCTGGAAGCTGGCAGGGCATAGAGCGAACCGAATACCGCACTGGTATTTGCTGGCAATGTGACCGGCGATGCTGGCGCAGCATTTGCGGTTCCAGCTGCGAAATTAATGTTGATTGTTGAAAGCGCCCACTTGGCATACAAGGTTGTGTTTCCACTAACTGTATATGGCGACGAAACAACTGTGCCGGTCGGAGTTGTTGACCAACCTTCAAATGCATAACCATTTTTTAACAAATCACCTTGAGCAGCCAACGTGATGCCGGTGGCACCAGTTACATAGCTAGCGAGTTCTGGCGCAGTTCCGGCAGTGGCACCGTTCTTGTCGTAGGTAATGATGTAAGTGGCGATCCATACTGCGCTTAGCGTCACATTCGCAGTGCCAACTGTGTAATTTGTGCCTGCGGTATAGGTATTAGTGCCATCTGACCAGCCACCAAAGGTGAAGCCATCCTTGGTTATTCCAGTAGCTGCTGCAAGTTGGAAGGTTTGACCAATTGTTTTGGTTCCTTGTGTCGGCAAGGTCCCGGTAGTTGCACTATTTAGTGAATAGGTAACTGTGTAATTTGTTGCAGTCCATTTAGCAAAAAGGTTTAGGTTTGCCGAAACCGAATAAGTAGCAGCAGCTGCATAATCTGTGCCACTGCCATCGGCTGCAGTATTCCAACCAGCAAAGTCATAACCAATTTTCACTAAAGTATTTGCGCCAAGAATGCTATAGATAGTGCCACCGCTTGTGTAAGCACCATTGGCTGGGGCAGCACCCGAGGTGCTTCCGTTACCGTTATAAGTAATTGTGTAGTTAATCGCTGTCCAAGTCGCATAAACAATTGCCGTAGCAGTTGGTGAATATGTGCCACCAGCTGGACCAATTAACGTTCCACCACTTGCCGCGCTATACCAACCAGCAAATGTGTAACCAGCTCTGGTAGCAACTGGCAAAGTAAGCGGTGTGCCGGCGTTAAAGGTTGCACTCGCTGTCGCAGTTGTTCCGCCGTTAGCAGCAACGTTATATGTAACACCAAAACCAGCCGGCGTTACTGTCGTTGATGCAGCCCCTGCAGCTGAAGTTCCGCCAGCGTTTGTAGCAGTTGCTGAGAACTTGTAACCAACTGTGTTATCTAGCCCGGTAATTACACAACTTGTTGCTGGCGTAATTACCGTACAAGTTTTTGCTGGCGAGAGTGCCGCCCCGCTTGAATTAAGAGCAGTGATCGTAAACGTGGCAGGCGCTCCGTTTGTAGAAGTACTAAGCAACGATGAAGTGATCGAAATTGTCGCCTGACCATTGCCAGCCACGGCACTAACTGTTGGAACCGCGGGAGCCTTAATCACCCAAATCGCAAACAGAGTTACGTTGGAATAAGCGGTAATTGAACCGGTATTTCCATAGGCAGTACCAGTGTTATCTGCGGCAGTGTTCCAGCCGGTAAAAGTAAATCCGGTTCTGGTGATTTCGGTGTTAGCAGCTATTGTCGAAGCCGTTCCGGCAACGATTGCCAGGTTTGTTTTGGTTCCAGTGCCACCATTTGCATTAAAGGAGACCGCAAATGGAAGTGCGGTCCACTTCGCATAAAGAATTATTGATGCTGCTGGCGAATAAGTTTTGGTAGTAGTGCCAACGACAGTTGTATCAGCTGGGTTTGAATAAATAGTTCCCGACGCTACTTGGGTCGTACTCCAACCATCAAATCGATAGCCGGTACGGTTCAAAGTTCCGACCGCTGATGGAACTAACGCGGTGCCACCGAAAGTAAAGTTCTGAGATGCTGTTGCTGGTGCGCCGTTACCACCATTGGCGTTGTAGGTAACTGCATAAACATTTGGAGTCCATGAAGAATAAAGTTTTACTGGCACTGTTGGTGTGTAGGTTGCACCAACTACCGGGCCGCTTCCATTTGTTGTTTCCAATGACCAACCAGCAAATGTGTAACCACTGCGAGTTACCGTGCCTTGACCCGGCATTGTTAGTGCTTGACCAGGAGACGTTTGCGCAAGTAATTCGTTATTTCCGCCGACGACACAGCAAGCTGCATATTCATTCGTTAAAGTAACTTGAATTAAAGTGTTGATTACAAAGTCAGCAGCTGTTGCAGTATTTGTGTTTCCCGCAACATCGCTGGCAACGCCAGCCAAAACCGAGAGTTTAAGAATTCCAGCAGTACCGCCTGCGCCAGTCGCATTAACAACGGTAAATACGACCGAAGCAAAAGGCGAAGTCGTAAATGCTGTTTGGGTAATTGCCCAGCCAGTGGATTCAATATTCTTGGTGATTTCCGAGATCAGCATTCCACTAACGGTCTCGCTGAAAGTTACAGTTATCTGATTAGTTATTGACGGCGCTGCTTGAGTTGCGGTTCTGTTTCCGCCAGTGAGAATCTGCGAAGAAGTTAATGTCACCGTTGGTCGAGTGGCATCAATTTTTACATTCGCTAAGGCGGTAGAGGCTACAGTTGTGGTTCCTCCAAGAGTTTGAGTTGCCGAGATTGAATAGGTGCCATCAGCCATCGTCGGGAAAGTGCAGGTTTGGCTTGTTGCAGTAGCCACAAAAGTGCAGATTACGGCTGGACCTGATGCCGGAGTTGCTGTCAAGGTAACTGTTGCACCAACTGTTAACCCACTGATATTGATATCAGGTGTGTTGTCATTTGTTATCTTGTCAGAATTTGAAGTACCTGTATCAGAAGCAGTTGCAAGCGTTGGTGCAGCTGGTGTCGCGAGAGCGCTTATTGCAATTGTGCGAGTTATCGCGGTAAATATCTGGGTTTCTGATTTTCCACCAAATTCATAAATCGGGTTATAGCTCTGGATTGAGAGATCGGCCCATTTACCAGTTGTTGTCGAAATTCCAACGTAGTTTTCACCTGCGAGACCTCCCTCTCCGGTATTCCAGTTAGTTACTGAAACTGTTGTTCCGGCTATAGCGCTAGGAGCATTACTGATGTATTTAAGTCCATTAGATTTGATTACACCGATCCAACCAGTGCCTAACGCTTCACCAATAAAAGTTGATTCGGCAACAGTATTTGGTACAGCCAGGTATCCACACATGCCATTAAAAGTAATTCCGCAATTACTGGCAGATGTAGTTGGATTATAAGCATCTGCCCAAGCTGCAGTCGTTGGATTTTTCCAATAAAAGCTTCCCGTAGTCGGGTTGTATCGATAGTTACCATTTAAACCTGCATAAGAAGCTGTAACCGTTATCGTCGTGCTTACCGCAGTTGCTGCCGCTGTATATTTCAAAGTTGCCATTGCAGCATTTACATCTGCCAAATTTCCGACAAATGAAAT
>JBIIYZ010000006.1:0-58644 GCA_044346555.1 Candidatus Planktophila sp.
CGTCACTTTTACGGCGTCGGCAAGCACGTTCATTCCGCGCTCAAGCCCGCGTCGGGCTTCTTCGTTAAAGGCAATCTGCTTGGCCATGGTCTTGCTCCTTTTAGTTATGGTTCATTGCTATTCGTGTAGGGCGTTTTATCACTCACACCCCTCGAGTGCTAACGCCAAATCTACGGGGATTATTTCAAGCACGCAAAACGAGGCCAGGCTTTGGTGGGCTTTGAAGCGGGTTTAGCGGGCTGAACGAGCCTGGGTACGAGCTTCACGAAGGCGGCGAAGGCGCTTAACTAGCATCGGTGAGGCAGCTAGCGCATCTTCCCGGTCAATCAAATCATTTAGTAGGCGGTAATACTTAGGCGGGTCCATATCGAAGAGTTCCTTAATTGAGGACTCTTTGGCACCGGCATAACGCCACCAATTGCGCTCGAATTCTAGGATCGCCATTTCAAGATCGGTCAGATTTACCGAGACCGAGATCTCTTCTTGAGCGGACATAAGGAGAATCTTACTTAATGCGAGTGAAAAAGTGTGGGAACTTCAAGTGATTTATAACCGCTGCAAAATCAGATCAATGTCACTGAATTTTGTCCAGGGGTTGACTATGGCAAAACGTAATATCGGCTGTCCATCATGAGATGAAGGTGGAATAAAACCAACTTGTTCAGTTAATAACTCATCACTCCACTTTTGATAATCCGATGCAGCCCAACCATTGCGAGTAAATGCAACAATCGAAAGTTCGGGTTCGCAAAGCAAGTTTAGATTTGGATGTTCACTAACTTTTTTCGCCGCATACTTTGCCACTTCAAGTGATTGTTCCATTGCCTCGGAATATGCATCAGTTCCATAAGCAGCAAGTGAAAACCAAAAGGGTAGCCCACGTGTGCGACGAGTTAATTGAATTGCATAGTCAGATGGATTCCAATTTCCATCGTGCAGCGTATCTAGATATGAAGCATGTTGAGTATGAACTTCGCGAGCTAGTTCAGGTTCGCGATAGATCAGCGCACATGCGTCATACGGTGCAAATAACCATTTGTGTGGATCAACAATTAATGAATCTGCATTTTCGATGCCATTAAATTTCGCGCGAACTGATGGCGCACATAAGGCCGCTAATCCGTAAGCGCCGTCGACATGAAACCAAATTTCGCGCGCTTTTGCAGCAGCACCGATTCCAGCTAAATCATCAATTATGCCTAAATTTGTAGTGCCCGCTGTGGCAACAACTGCAAATACTCGACGACCACTTTGTCGATGTAGAGCATCAATTTCTTTAGCGACTGTGTCACCTTGCAACTTTCCATTTTCATCAACGGCAATCTTTAAAACATCGATATCCATAACTTCCGCCGCAGATGCGATAGATGAATGTGCTTGTTCACTACAAGCAATTACCCAACGGGAAGTATCGGGAAAATTTTTGCGGGCTTGTGCGCGCGCTACAACTAACGCCGAAAGATTGCCCACTGTGCCGCCTTGCACAAAAGCGCCACCAGAACTTTGCGGCAAGCCAGCTAAATCAGCAATCCAGCGCAGTGCTTGATTTTCAGCAAACACCGCACCGGCACCTTCTTGCCATGAGCCTCCGTACAGTGCGCTAGCTCCAACGACTAGATCAAAGAGGTTTGCATATTCACTTGGTGCCGATGGAATAAAAGCTAAATTGCGTGGATGGTCTGTTGAAATACACGCTTTTGCCAATACTGATGTGAATACATCGAGGGCTTCTTTGCCACCTAGGCCTTTTGCGGTAATTGTGTTTCCGACTTGAGTAAAAAGTTCAGCTTCAGACATTGGACCATCTAATGGTGGATCACTTTTTAATCGCTTAAGGCTGTATTCCAGCACCTCGTTTGCGAGTGCCTCGACTTCTGGAGTGAACTCATGCATGCTGAGAGTCTGCCACTAATTAAGAAATTTAGTTAACTATTATTGCGTCGAGTCTTTTTAACAATATTGCGCAACATAGTTGGAAATACAAAGGTGTGAAATGGCAGCACTGAGTACCAATACAACTGCCCGCCTAGACCTCGTGGCGCAAAGCTTGCCTCTTGCACAATGTGAGTTTTTCCGTCGACTTCACTAACTCTAAATTCCAGCCAAGCTTTCCCAGGCAAGACCATCTCGGCGTATAAGCGCAATACGGATTCGCGTTCAATTTTCTCAACGCGCCAGAAATCTAAACTGTCTCCGACTCGTAAATGATCTGGGTCTCGCCTGCCTCTGCGTAACCCAACACCGCCAAACATGCGATCCAATAAACCTCGAGCAAACCAGAGGAAATCTGAGCCATACCAACCATGTTGGCCGCCAATACCTTCAATTGTTTTCCAGATCTGCGATAACGGAATATCAGTTGTAGTTTCGCGGAAATCTTTAAGGGTCATCTCGCCCGCCCAATCGGGATCTCCTTGAGCTTTCTGCCATGGCGCAGTTGGATAAGCAGCATCAGACCAACGTGTTTCTACTTTTCCGTCGCTAGTTCTGGAAAGCGCAAGATTGATTGCGCTTTCGACATTGAGTAATCCCTCGGCAGGTAATGGAATCAAATCATTAATACTTTTCTTTGGGTCTGCCACAACTTCGTTGATCAATGAACCAACGAGTGGTCGGGCAAGTGCGGTCGGTACTGGAGTAACTAGACCAATCCATAAACTTGATAGCTCTGGCGTTAACACTGGAACTTTAATAATCCATCGGCGCGGCAAGCCAGATAGTTTGGCAAACTTCTGCATCATGTCAGCATAAGAAAGAATCTCAGGGCCGCCAATATCAAATACTTGATCTACCGGATCTTTTAGAACTGCCGCACCCCGTAAGTAATAAAGCACATCTCTGACCGCAATTGGGTGAGTTAGATTTGACACCCACTTCGGTGTAGTCATGATCGGCAGTCGGTGCGTTAAGTGACGTAGCATTTCAAAGGATGCAGAGCCAGAACCAATAATGATTCCAGCGCGTAGCTCTAAAACTGGAACAGTGCCAGATGCTAATTCAGCACCTGTTTGAACTCGAGAAGCTAAATGTTGACTAGATTTTTTATCATTTGCGATTCCGCCCAAGTAAACGATTTGCGAAACTCCAGCAGCTTGCGCAGCTTGGGCAAACCCACGAGCCATAACCGCTTCGATATCATCAAAATTCTTGCCCAAATTAATTGAGTGCAATAAATAGTAAGCAGTATGAATGCCGGTAAGTGCTGCAATTAGATCTGATTGTGAATTGGCATTGCCTTCGACAATCTCCACATGGTTAAACCATGGCTGACCTTTAATTTTCTCTCTATCGCGTACCAATACCCGAACTTCTAAATCTTCATTCAATAAACTTCGTACCAATCGGCCACCAACATAGCCAGAAGCCCCTGTTACAAGGTACTTCCGATCTTTGGTCTGCGACTCCATGTGATAAACCATAGACTTAGCCTGTAACTTTTGCAGTTCTAGATTATGGGAAGGGGGCTCACGTGGCTAAACCTCGCGTAGTTATTTTGGGAGCTGGCTTCGGCGGTTTAACTGCCGCCCGTGAATTAGCTGGTAAAGCTGATGTGACCCTAGTTGACCGCCATAATTTCCAAACTTTTCTGCCTTTGCTTTACCAGGTCGCAACTGCTGGGTTAGCGGCTGACCATGTCGCTTACCCGATTAGAAGTGGTTTGCGCAAAAGCGATATTAAATTTCGCATGGGCTCACCGATTGAAATCGATCATAAGAACCAAGCAATCAAATTAGATAGCAGCGAAGTCCTGCATTTTGATCATTTGATTTTTGCCCTTGGGTCAGCAACTGCAGATTTTAATATTCCCGGCGTTAGTGAGCATGCACTCGGCATGAAGAGCGTTGCCGATGCGATTAATATTCGCGCGGAAATTATGCGCCGATTCGAAGATCTCTGTCGTTTTGAAGATGAGACTGTTCTTTCACTAACTGTGGTAGGTGGTGGGCCAACAGGTGTCGAAATGGCTGGCGCGTTAGCCGAACTTATCTCAGGGCCACTTAAGAACGACCACGAGCATGCAGCTAAACACATGAAGATAAATTTGATTGAAGCTGGGCCACGCCTGTTACCTACTTTTTCAGCTAAGTTATCTGATCGAACTAAAAGTGATTTAGAAAAAATGGGCGTTCAAGTTTTTTTAAATACGGCTGTCGCAAAAGTTGCACCACGTAAGATCGCAGTTAAAGATGGTGCTGATATCCCATCTGAAGTAACTATTTGGGCCGCAGGCGTGCGCGGTGAGCCAACGGCTGAAGCACTAAAACTTCCAATGACTAAATCAAGGATTGATACCACGCCTACTCTGCAAGTAAATCATTACCCAAATATTTGGGCAATTGGTGATATCGCAGGTTTGACTGATGCGAAAGGCAATTTACTTCCTATGGTTGCACCCGTCGCACTTCAACAAGGTGCTTGGGCGGCTAAACAAATTTTGAATCTGAGCAACGGTCGCCCGGTGCAAGATTTTAAATATCGGGATAAAGGATCTATGGCCACGATTGGCCGACATAAGGCTGTTGTTGAAGCTAAAAGTCTCAAATTAACCGGGGTTCCTGCTTGGTTTATCTGGATTTTTCTCCATCTCTTCTATCTATTAGGTGGCCGCAATAAGGTTGGCACAATTGCCGACTGGACCTGGAACTACTTAACTTTTGATCGAGGAAATCGCCACATTATGGATATTGCGTAATCGGAATTCGCTGATGAAATATTTAAACGTCTCTGGCAAGCCACTCTGGAGTTTTGAGTGGGCCAATAACGGTGAACCTGTGCTCCTACTTCATGGCGGTTTAAGCGATACCGATTCTTTTGCCGATGTAATGGTTGAGCCTCTGCAGAATTCATTTCACTTATTCGCATACGACCGTGCCGGGCATGGCCGCAGCGCTGACCAACCCGGAAGTTTCTACTTTGATTTCCAACGCGATGAAGCTATCGCATTTATCTCTGAAGTAATTAAGCAACCAGTTCATTTAGTTGGTTACAGCGATGGCGCAAATATTGCGCTAATGGTGGCCATTGCCCGGCCCGAACTAGTTAAGTCAATTGTTTCGATCGCAGGTAACTTCAATCCTGATGGAATTGTTGATTTGCCGGAATTTGACCCGGCTGGAATCAGCGATGAATATCGAGCTGAGTATGCTGAAAAGTCGCCCGATGCCCCTGAAACGCTTGTTGTAAAGATCGTAAAAATGAATGAAATTTGGAAAGTAGAACCAGATATTGATCTCTCAGAGATCGCGAAGATAAGTGTTCCGGCGCTGGTCTTGGCTGGCGATGATGATGTTGTAAAACACTTTCATTCGGTTGAACTTTATGAAGCCCTGCCACTTGGTCAATTAGCAATTGTGCCCGGCACATCACATGCTTTAGTAAAAGAAAAACCTGATCTAGTTACAGCGCTAATCCAAAGTTTTTTAAGCGATCAGTCTTATCCGATAACTCGATACCCAATTCGCCGAACTAACCCTGCTTAAATTTCGATTGGTTCAATCTTCCCAGTTGTTACGTTATAAATACCGCCACTTACTACTACGTTTTTAGGAATTAGCGGGAACGCACGAATACGCGCGAGATCCTGACTTAGGGCGGCGCGCTGATCAACCACAGTATTAAACTCAAGCGAGCGAGTATCTACGCCATGTTTTTCTTCGATCATGGCATGGATTACTTCTTCATCTTCTTGGGCCATTCGACAATCCGTATGCGGCATCACCAAAATACGGTCAACACCGAGCAAGTAGGTTGCTAGAACTAATGTACGAAGTACATCTTGCGTGACACGAGCACCAGCATTACGTAAAATTTTCGCATCTCCGGATTTCATGCCAACTACTGAAAGTGGATTAATCCGGGAATCCATGCAGGTAACAATCGCTAAACCACGTGCTGCTCGGCCAGTTAGCTCGCTATATTTAAAACTATTCGCATAATCTTCATTGGCACGCCAAAGATCTTCAAAACCAGGTTGAAACTTTGGATTAATTGGTTCGCTCATGTTTGGAAGTCTAACAAAATAGGTAGTTGAGTAGGCTTAAAAAATCTGGAGCCCCCCGTCAGGATTGAACTGACGACCTACGCATTACAAGTGCGTTGCTCTACCACTGAGCTAGGGAGGCCTTTACTTACATCGCTGCAAGGATCGTAATTATGGCAGGAGATTGTGAAATTCAGAAATCGTTAACGTTACGCCCAGCAATATCCCTGTAGATTGCGCCTATGCGACTCGGTGTTCTAGATCTTGGATCGAACACTATCCATCTACAGGTAGTTGACGCCCATCCTGGGGCGCGGCCTAGCCCGACCACGAATCAAAAGGTTGAGTTGCGTCTAACTGATTACCTGAATAAATCTAATGAAATAACTGAGGATGGCATTGCGCTTCTGCGGCAAGCTATCTCTGACGCGGTAATTCACGCACGCGAGTTTAAAACTGATGAGATCTTAGCCTTTGCAACTTCGGCTATTCGGGACGCTCGTAATGGTGCCCAAATCTTGGCCAATCTAAATGAAGAATTTGGTATAGAGATAAATATTCTTTCCGGCGACGAAGAAGCAAATATGACTTTTCTTGCTGCTCGTCGTTGGTATGGCTGGTCAAGTGGTCGGCTACTCGTAATTGATATTGGTGGCGGCTCACTAGAGATTGGTCTCGGCGATGACGAGCATCCTGAGGCGACTATCTCGTTACCTCTTGGCGCAGCTCGACTAACCCGCGAATTTCTAGAGAATGATCCTTATACAAGTAAGGAAATCAAAATCTTAGAATCAAAAGTACGCGAATTAGTAGTTTCTGAACTACCGGAAGAGATTTTTGAACACGCAGCTGATCAATTTGTGGCAACAAGCAAGACATTTCGTACTCTTGCCCGATTAGGTGCTCATTGGTTTAAAGGTGATCCAAATGTTTTAGAGCTAAGCGCCTTAATGATGATGATTCCTAAATTAAGTGAAATGTCTAATAAATCTCGCGCAGATCTTCCGGGGGTATCGGCAAGTCGCGCCAAGCAAATTACTGCTGGTGCAATTGTTGCTCGCGCTGTTATGGAGAGATTGCACATTACTCAGATTCAAATTTGCCCTTGGGCGTTGCGCGAAGGCATTGTTCTACGCTGGTTAGACTGGATGGAACGCTAAGCAACTAGACCGCTGGTGCTTCAATCCAGTCAACTGCGACGACTTCGCCATCGCGATGATGCAGAATAAATGCTTCACCTGGTTGCAGCTCAACTTCAATTTTCTTGAAATTCTTCTTGCCAATTAACTTCTTGACCAACTTTGGCAGAATTGGATTATGACTACACACAACTACATTTAAATCAGGCCTCAGTAAGCTCCAGACGTAGTCGAGCGGTGCGTCCTTATCTTTTTCATACCTATATTCAGATAAATCTCGAGAATAAACCGGATTCATCTTTAATGATTTGGCCATGGGTTCAATAGTTTCGATGCAGCGTTGTGCATCAGAAGTATGAATTTCAGTAATTCCGTAATTTTGATAGATAGAGAGCATTCGCTTTGCTTGACGTTGACCCTTGTTGTCTAGCGGGCGGTCGCCATCATCGCCTTCCCATTCTTCTCGTCTCAGCGCTTTAGCATGTCGAAGTAGCACAATTGGGGTGGTATTTATGCCAAAGCTTTCAAAAAACTTAATGATCTCACGGTCATCATCGACACTAACTTTTTTCTTAGCATCAGCGACTGAAAGCCAAATAACTTGATCAACTTCATGAGTATTTCTAGGGCCAGTTGATTTACCGATTACTCGAGCAGACCAATACCGAACCTCTTTGGGAGTTCCTTCAGCTAAGTATTTGGCAGTGCCAATCTCAGGACCTAAAATCGGTTCAAAGCCAGTTTCTTCCATGACTTCGCGAGCTGCGCAAGCTAAGTGAGTTTCACCTGGTTCAACTTTTCCCTTAGGCAGAGACCAATCATCATATTTTGGGCGATGCACCAAAGCGATTTCAGTAGTTTTTTTACTTACTCGCCAAAGAACTACACCGGCGCCTTGAATAACTTCAGTCTCGCTCATGGTTATCCGTTCAGATACTTGTGCATTAGGAGTTCCTGAATATCTTGGGCGCTCTTCTGACGCTTCCATTCTGTGCCTAGTTGGTGCCAACTGCTGGTCTCTGGCGATAGTGAAATTTCAAAAATCTCACGCAAGGTCTCTTTGTGCTGAACTTTCTCAATGCGGAGCAAACTTTCAACTCGACGATCTAGATTTCGATGCATTAAGTCAGAACTCCCAATCCAGTATTCATCATCATTGTTATTCACAAAATGATAGATGCGAGAATGTTCAAGAAATCTACCTAGAATTGATCTAACTGTTATGTTCTCAGAGAGACCTTTGATGCCTGGTCTAATTGAGGAAATACCACGAATAATCAAATCAACTTTAACCCCTGCATTTGAGGCGCGGTAGAGCGCTTCAACGAATTCTTCATCAAGCAAGGAATTTAATTTAAACTGGATTCCGGCAGGTAAGCCAGCTTTGCAGTTCGTAATTTCGTTTTCAATTTTTTCAAGTAAACCAGTACGTAAACTGCGAGGCGCTACTAACAATCTTGAATAAGTTGAAGCTGGCGCCATTCCGGATAGCTGGTTAAACAATTTACTTAAATCTTCAGTTAGCGTTTGGTCAGCGCTAATTATGCCTAGATCTTCATAGAAACGTGCTGTCTTCGGATTGTAATTTCCAGTGCCCACATGACAGTAGCGACGAAGACCATTAGCTTCATCGCGAATAACCAGCGATAACTTTGCGTGGGTTTTTAAATTCATTAAGCCATAAACAACATGAACGCCGGCGGCTTCAAGCTTTCGTGCCCAACGCACATTTGCTTGCTCGTCAAAGCGAGCTCGAATTTCGACAACTGCTAATACTTGTTTACCTGCTTCGGCAGCCTCAATAAGCGCTTCGATGATTGGTGAATCACCCGATGTTCGATAAAGGGTCTGCTTAATAGCAAGAACTTGTGGGTCTTCTGCCGCATTTTGCAAAAATTGAACTACCGAACTAGTAAAAGATTCATACGGGTGGTGAAGCAAAATCTCACCTTGGCGAATGGCCGCAAAAAACAACTCTGGATCACCAAAATCAACTTCGCTAAGTGACGCTGCTGTACGGGACTTGAACCGATCAAACTTTAACTCTGGAATATCTAGATCGGCTATGCGATTTAAATCAGTTAAATCCAAAGGTGTGGCAAGTGAAAATACACATTCTCGGTTGATGGACAACTCTTCGCAAAGTCGCTCAAGTAGTGCTTGATCAATTCCTTCTTCAATTTCTAGCCTAACTGGTGGACCAAACCTGCGGCGAGCTAATTCTTGCTCAAGTGATGTTAAAAGATCTTCGGACTCTTCTTCTTCGAGTTCCAAGTCTTCATTACGTGTGACACGAAACGTGTAATGATCCTCGATCAGCATTCCTGGAAATAACTCTTGTAAGTGAATTGCGATCACATCTTCAAGCGGGATGAATCGTCTAGAACCAGTTGAGGAAGTTGCAATGAATCTAGAGAGAATCGGTGGCACCTTAACTCTGGCGAATGACTCTTCGTTAGTTGCTGGATTCTTTAAAATTACTGCCAAGTTAAGCGATAGGCCAGAAATATATGGGAATGGGTGGGATGGATCGACAGCCAGCGGAGTCAATACTGGATAGATGCGTTCGCGAAAGAGCTTTGTGACATAGGTGCGTTCGTCTTCAAGTAACTCGTTCCAGTGAATCAAATCAATTTTGTGCGCCTGTAGCGCTGGTAGAACTTCTGACTTAAATAGATCTGCGTGGCGAGTAGCCAAAATTCGAGCTTTATCAGTAACTGCAGTCAAAAGCTGTTGCGGTGTATACCCAGCAGTGTTGGTAGAAGTCACTTGATTTTCAATTTTTCCTAAAATTGAAGCTACGCGCACCATGAAGAATTCATCTAGGTTATTTGAAAAGATAGCCAAGTAGCGAAGTCGTTCGAGTAGCGGCAAATCTTTATCTTCAGCAAGCTCTAGAACGCGCTCGTTAAATGAAAGCCAGCTGATCTCACGATCAATTAATTCATCTGGCTTTGGCATAATTTTATTTTCTCTCATTTGAGTGAACGGAAAACGTCGATTAGGTGGACTAGCGCTTAACTAAGCGGCCAAGTAGTTGGGTTTGGGTACTTTGCGCTGCGCCCATCGCCCGATGACTTACCCCGAATTCGTCGCCAAATCCAGGGCAAGGCAAAGCTGAAAAACCAAGCGATACTGATTGCTTTCTTGATTGCCCAAGGAGTTGGTTTGGCAATTGGCAAAGGCAATCGCCAATTCGGATCAAATGGCATGTCGAGTACTTCAAGCACACCTTGTGCAACTCGGTCATGGCCAAGTGGATTCAAATGCAAGCGATCAAATGCTAGTAATCGGCGATCAGATAGAAATTGTTTCTCATTTGCATCGACGATGATCGCACCAACTTCAGTTGCGATCGCACGGACATTTTTATTGAATGTACTAAACCGTTCAGCCCACATATCAGCAGTCTTGCCAGTATTTCCTGTCCGCTCTAGAACTGTAAACAACATTAGCGTTGCCCCGGTTGCAGATAGTTTTCTAACTGCATCGTTATAAATTGGAAAAACATTCTCTGGGCGATAACCAGGTCTTAGAACATCATTTGCGCCAGCATGAAATGAGACCAAAGTTTCCTTACCTGTAATTAGAGCAGTGGCCTGTGGAACTTGATCACCGACTACTTGTGCAACTAATTTGCCGCGAATGGCTAAATTCACATAAGTAAAGTCTGGTGACTTAGTTGCTAAGACATCGGCAACTCGATCAGCCCAGCCGCGATAATTTCCATTGATAATTTCATCGGTCATGCCTTCGGTGAATGAGTCACCAAGTGCAATAAATCTTTGAAATATCATTCTTAATTCTTTCGACGTTGCTCGTCCACCCAGAAGAGAGCAATCGATGTTGCCACGCTTGCGTTCAGGGATTCCGTAGCTGAGTTCATGGGGATTGAAACAACTAAATCGCATTTTTCGCGAACTAAGCGAGATAAACCTTTGCCTTCACTGCCAACTACGATCATGAGAGATTCGGTAGCAACTTTCATGCCGCTTAGCGATTCATCGCTTTCGCCATCTAGGCCGATTACAAAGCAACCTAATTTCTTAGCTTCTTCGATGGTGCGAGCCAAGTTTGTTACTTGAGCAACTGGCATGCGCGCTGCAGCACCAGCTGAGGCTTTCCAGGCTGAGGCTGTCATTGCGGCTGCACGACGTTCAGTCATTACAACACCATTTACGCCGAAAGCGCCAGCGCTACGAATTATTGCACCAAGATTGCGTGGATCAGTAACACCATCGAGTGCCACAATTAACATTGGATTCTTGGCGCGCTGAGTTATTTCTTCGAAACTTGAGTACTGGTAAGGCTTAATTGCCAAAATAATTCCTTGGCTATTTGGTGAAATTCCTTCAACTTCAGCACGATGAACTTCGCGAATCGGAAGTTGCAAGTGCAGAGCTAACTGCAGTGACTCTGCTACACGATCATCAATATCAATCCCGCGAGCTACCAGTACTTCAGTTGCCGGAACAGATGCGCGTAGCGCTTCAAGCACTGCGTTACGACCGGCGACAATTTCACCTTTTGGTTTATCAACTCTTGAATTACGCCCAGCTGAACTTCGCGGAGTTGTACCAGTGCGCGGAGTTGTACCAGCACGTGGATTAGCTTTTGCTTTCTCGGCAGCTTTCTTGCGCTTGGCGGCTGCGTGATACGGGCGATCTTCAGCTTTAGGAGTTGGCCCTTTACCTGCTAAACGTTTTTTGTTTTTACCGCCGGTGCCGGTTGTTGGACCTTTTTTGGATCCACGTATTGCGCCTTTGCGCTCTGAATTACCGGCCATTTAATTACTACCTTCTGAACGTGAGATCGACCAACGTGGTCCTTGAGCTGTATCTTCAATCGAAATACCAAGTGCAATTAAGCCATCGCGAATTTGATCGGATGCGGCAAAATCTTTACGGTCTCTTGCTGCGGTTCGCTGTGCCAGAACTAATTTGATCACACCATCTAGGGCATCGGTTACTGATTCGTTCTGAGCACTACTAGAAAATGCTGGGTCAAACGGATCGCAACCAAGTACTTCAAGAGCGCCACGAATAAAGCTGGCTGCACTTGAAACAGCCGCAGCATCGTTTTCGGTGATTGCGCTATTTCCTAAGCGTAATTGTTCCGAAATTCCAGCCAGCGCCTGCGGGACAGCTAAATCTTCATTCATGGCGGCTACAAAGTCAGCAGATAACGCTGGTTCTGGTTGGCTTCCCAAGATTTCAACTGCGCGCATCAAGAAATTTTCAATTCGGCGAAAACCAACGGCCGACTCTTCCAAGGTTGCTGGTGAGAACTCAAGCATTGATCGGTAATGAGCGCTGCCTAGATACCAGCGCAATTCAATGCCGCGAACGCTCTTTAACAACTCGGTTACTTGTAACGAATTACCAAGTGACTTAGACATTTTTTCACCAGAGGAAGTTACCCAGGCATTATGTAACCAACGTTTAGCAAAGCCATAGCCGGCGGCTTCGGATTGTGCGATTTCATTTTCATGGTGTGGAAAAATTAAATCTAACCCACCGCCATGAATATCAAACTCTGCACCCAAATATGCGTGTGCCATGGCAGAACATTCGATATGCCAACCTGGGCGACCATTTCCCCATGGCGTTGGCCAAAATGGATCTCCCTCTTTAGCCGCTTTCCAAAGGGCAAAATCACGGACATCACGTTTAAAGGTTTCGTCCGCATCTTGCGCTGGTAACAAATCGTCAATATTTTGGTTTGAGAGAGTTAAATATGAATCTAGTTTACGAACTTCCAAATAAACATCGCCATTGCCTGGCGCATATGCATAACCGCGCTCAATTAAAGCAGCAATCAAATCAATCATTTGAGTAATGTGACCAGTTGCTCGCGGTTCATATGTTGGCGGTAAAACATTTAGCGCTGTGTAAGCATCGGTAAATGCTCGCTCATATTTAAGAGCAACGGCCCACCAAGGGGCTTCTTCATGAACTGCCTTATGCAAAATCTTGTCATCAATATCAGTGACGTTGCGAATAAAAGTTGTTTCATAGCCTGACTTAATTAACCAGCGTCGCAAGATATCGAAGTTAACCCCACTACGAATATGACCAATATGGGGTGGCGCTTGAACGGTGGCACCACAAAGGTAAATACTCGCTTTACCCGGCTGCAGTGGAATAAATTCTGAGACGGTTCGCGACAAAGTGTCATATAGATTTAGCGAACTCATTAGCGAAGTCTATCGGTCGTTACTAGAAACCTTAAAAACGAGCGCTGAGGCAATGGCTGCAACGCCTTTGCCTTCACCAGTTAAGCCAAGACCATCAGTAGTTGTTGCCAATAGTGACACTGATGCACCATTTAGCGCAGCAGAAAGCGCCGCAATTGCTTCTTTACGGCGTCCTGCTAACTTCGGACGATTACCGATTACTTGTACCGAAACATTTGAGATTGCAAAACCAGCTTTAGTAATTATTGAAAGTGTCTCTGCCAATAATTTTGCGCCACTTGCGCCAGCATATTCTGGGCGGTCAGTGCCAAAGTTTGAACCTAGATCGCCTAAGCCACTTGCCGCAAAAAGTGAATCGCAAATTGCATGCGCAGCAACATCGCCATCGGAGTGCCCAGCAACACCAATTTCATCTGGCCAATTAATGCAACCTAACCAAAGTTCGCGCCCTGCTTCGAATGCGTGCGCATCAACACCAACGCCGGTTAAGAATTCTTTATTTGTACCAAGGAAGTTATACGCGGTAGCTAAATCTGTCGGAGTTGTGATTTTCAAGGCGCGTTCTTCGCCAGCAATTACTAGAACTTTAAATCCTGCACTTTCAACTAATGCAGCGTCATCGGTACCTTCACTGTTTGTCGCGTGTGCTTTTTTGAGCGCGGAAAGTTCAAAACCTTGGGGAGTTTGGATATTGCGCAATTCTGCGCGATTAGAAGTTGAAACTACATATCCATCTGCATCAACGCTCTTGATCGTATCTACTTGAGGTACCCCAGGAATGACTGCGACTTCACCATTTTGTAGTGCTGACAAAACACGGTTAGTTAACTCGGTTGAAGCAAGGGCGCGTGCAGCATCATGAATCAATACATATTTCGCATCGCTAGAAACTGCAGCTAAGCCAGTCCTAACTGATTCAGAGCGGGTTTGCCCGCCAACTACAACAGTTACGGCATCGCCTAAAAGTTTTTGGAATTGGCTTAAGTGAGAAGCTGGAGCGGTGACGATTACTTCATCGACAACAGGTGAAATTGCTGCGACCGCGTGTTCAATAAGTGTCTTGTTTCCCAATTGAATTAAGGCTTTAGGAAGATCAGCACCGAAACGAAGGCCGGATCCGGCAGCAGCAATAATTGCTGCAACATGGCCAGGCATAATGCTCCGATCGAAGGCGAGCTTAAATTATGAAGCTAAGACCTCATCGAGGATTACTGATGCTTTTTCTTCATCGGTGCGCTCAGCGAGAGCTAATTCTGAAACCAGAATCTGCTTTGCTTTTGAAAGCATGCGCTTCTCACCAGCAGAGAGTCCGCGGTCTAGGTCACGACGATAAAGATCGCGCACAACTTCGGCAACCTTGATTACATCACCTGAGGCTAACTTTTCAAGATTGGCCTTGTAACGACGAGACCAGTTTGTTGGCTCTTCGGTATATGGCTGGCGCAAAACACTGAAAACTCGGTCTAGTCCAGCGCTATCTACGACATCGCGCACACCAACAAGATCAACATTCTCAGCTGGAACTCGGACTGTTAAATCGCCTTGTGCCACCTTTAAAACTAAGTAGGTTTTTTCTTCGCCCTTAATCACTCGAGTTTCAATTGCCTCGATTAGCGCTGCGCCGTGATGAGGGTAAACAACAGTTTCGCCTACTTTAAATGACATGGGGTGCCCTTCGTTAGGGGCCAATCATACCAGCAACTAGTGAGGGTAGTCACCTCGGGTATTTTGCCTGTATTTAACTGGCTTTAGCAGCTATTTCTCATGAGAGAATAAGCGCGCATTGTTGAGCAAATATTTCTTGGGAGAAAAAATGCAATCACGCAAAGTTGTGATCAGTTTAATAATTGCTGCATCTTTCTCTACTTTAACTGCTTGTGGCGCTGGCCAAAACGCTGCGTCTCGTACCATAACTAAAGTTACCGATGGTGCCGAAACTTCTGTTGTTACTGATACCAGTGATCTTAAACTGCGTGGTTTTTTAGTTGTCGCTCAACCAGATGGCAGTGCGGTTTTAGTTGGCTCAGTTATTAACTCAAGCTTAACTCCTGAAGAAATTCTAGGCATTTCAATAAATAATGTTCTTGCTACGGTTACAACTGACCTGATCGAAATTACCGATAAAGTTCCGATGATTTTTGAAGGTGGCTCAGCAAATGCTAAAGCGGTTATTCCCGGCCTGGGCGCTAAAGCTGGAAACACAGTTGATATTTCTTTCTTCTTTAAAACTGCTGGCATAGTTACAGTCAAAGCAATAGTGCGTGATCAGCGCGATACCTACGCAGGCGTAACTTCTTAAGCTTCTAGTTTGTAACCAAGCCCGCGCACGGTCTGAATAAAGACTGGGTTCGCTGGATCTGATTCAATTTTCGCACGCAAGCGCTTTATGTGAACATCTAAAGTCTTGGTATCTCCCACGTAATCGCTTCCCCAAACCCGATCAATTAACTGCATGCGTGTTAAGACTCGACCCGAGTTGCGCATCAAAAACTCGAGCAACTCAAACTCCTTGAGTGGCAGTGAAATTGAGGTGTTATTGACGCTAACTTGATGACGATCAACATCCATTCTGACCGGTCCGGCAACGAGTGAACCATTGTCTTCAGCGATCTCACCTAGATCGCTATGCCGGCGTAATACTGCTCGAATGCGAGCGATTAACTCACGTGATGAGTACGGCTTGGTCACATAGTCATCAGCGCCGAGCTCGAGCCCAACCACTTTATCGATTTCGGCATCCTTGGCAGTCAACATAATGATTGGCACCGCAGAGCGAGTACGTAACTGCTTACAAACTTCAGTTCCAGATAAGCCTGGCAACATCAGGTCAAGTAAAACTAAATCAGCACCATGCTTGTCAAAGAGTTCAACTGCAGCGGTGCCAGTATCAGCTATAACAACATCAAAGCCCTCTTTGCCTAATAAGTAGGCCAACGCCTCAGAAAAAGACTCTTCATCTTCGACCACTAAAATTCGGGTCATTATTTTTCCTCCTGATTAGTTGATTGATAACTTTCAGCTTCAATGAATTCTGGCAATCTAATCGTGAATGTACTTCCAGAACCTTCGCTACTCCAGACCGAAATATCTCCACCGTGATTGGTGGCTACATGCTTTACGATCGAAAGTCCCAAGCCAGTTCCGCCAGTTGCTCGTGAACGAGCTGGATCTACTCGATAGAAGCGTTCGAAAATTCGCTCAATTTCTCTCTCCGGAATTCCAATTCCTTGATCGGTTACCGAAATCTCAACTAAATTGTCTTTGCAGGTTAAAACAATAGCCACTTGAGTTAAGTCTGGGCTGTAGTTAATGGCATTTTCAATTAAATTACTTACTGCCATCTCAAGTTGGCTACGATCGCCCAAAACTAAGTGATCAGCATTTGGGATAAACACTAAAGATATTTTTCGCTTCTCGGCAGTAAGTCGAGATTCATCGATTGCTTGATTAATTAGATCCACCATTGAATAAGGTTGCGCATTTTTCAGCGGGTCGCCATCTTGTAGCCGCGATAAGTTAATGATTTCTTGAACTAAGTCGGTTAAGCGCTTGGCTTCGATTTGCATGCGGCCGGCGAATTTTTCGACTGCTTCTTTATCATCGCTAGCTTCAAGCACAGCTTCGCTTAAGATAGATAGTGCGCCGATTGGAGTTTTTAACTCGTGCGAAATGTTTGCCACAAAATCTCGGCGGATTGCATCGAGCCGCCTGAATTCGCTGTCATCAAAAATTAGCGCAACGACTAACCCTTCGGTGCCGATTGGCGAAACGCGGACCAATAGATCGTGGGTTCCGGGGCCAATTGGGCCACGTGGTAACTCAACAGTTGCTTCTTGATAAACATTTGAGCGACGTACTGCGCGCACTAAATTAAGAAGTGGCGTCGACACCAAGCGACCATCTCGAATCATAGATAGCGCGCCTGTGCCAGCCGAAGAAGAAAGCACTTGTTCGCCCGGAGCCAGAATTAAATACTCAGCATCAAGAATTGCTAATAGCTCAAGCAATGAATTAGGAATTTCCCAGCCACTCTCGACTGGTACTTCCTTATCTCGGCGCCAGAACATAGCCCTATCGTAGAGAAGAGTTCACTTTCGATACTACCTAATCAGCCATTTACACCCCTCTCACCCAGATATTTACCTCTGATTTGCGACCCGTTCACTTAATAACCAGCATCCGAAGTGTTGAAGGTCTAAGTTATGCCCATGCGCGATTCCTTTCACGACGACCTAGACGGCATTGGTACCTCCCTTGTCGAAATGGGCCATCTAGTAAACAAGGCAATGGAACGTGCGACCTCTGCTCTTCTCACTGCAGACCTCAAGGTGGCTGAAGAGATCATTTCTGAAGATGACGCAATTGATGAAATGCAGCATGACATCGAGGCTCGCGCAATAAATTTGATGGCTCGCCAACAACCAGTTGCCGGCGATCTCCGCACTTTAGTTACTTCGCTGCGCATGAGCGCCGACTTAGAGCGCATGGGCGACTTGGCACATCACGTAGCCAAGTTAACTCGCATGCGCTACCCGGCTGCGGCAGTACCACCTGAACTAGTTTTGACTCTGCAGGAAATGGGCAATGTGACAGCTCGCATTACTCAAAAAGCAATTGGGGTTATTGAGTCTCGCGATCTTGAGGCTGCACTTCAACTTGAAAAAGATGATGACGAGATGGATATTTTGCACCGTCGCTTATTTGAAATTTTGCTAGATGATGCTTGGCCATACGGAATTGAAACTGCTATCGATATGACTCTGCTTGGCCGCTATTACGAGCGTTGCTCGGACCATGCAGTATCAATTGCCCGCCGTGTCTATTACTTAGTCACCGGCGAGTATGCAAATTCTGCAAATAGTTAATTACTTCTTGCCCTGATTGGCAACTGCCTGGATTGCAGCTGCTGCAGCAGCTGGGTCTAAGTATTCGCCACCACGGTTAATTGGTTTTAGATCTGCATCTAATTTATAAAGTAGCGGAATTCCAGTTGGAATATTTAGTTCGGCGATATCAGATTCGGAAATTCCATCAAGGTGCTTAACTAGCGCACGCAATGAGTTTCCGTGCGCAGTAACCAAGACTCGCTTGCCAGCTCGTAGGTCAGGCACGATATTGCCGGTCCAGTAAGGCATCATGCGCGTGACTACATCTTTTAAACACTCAGTCGCCGGCAGGTCAGTGCCCAAATCAGCGTAGCGTGCATCGCCAGTTTGGCTATAAGGATCATTCGCATCAATTGGTGGTGGTGGCACGTCATAAGAACGACGCCAAAGTTTGAATTGTTCTTCGCCATAAGTAGCTAGCGTTTCTTTCTTATCTTTACCTTGTAGCGCACCGTAATGACGCTCATTTAAACGCCAAGAGCGATTAACTGGAATCCAATTACGATCGCAAGCATCGAGAGCTAACTGTGAAGTATGGATCGCGCGACGGAGTAATGAAGTGTGAACTACATCGGGCAACAAGTTATTTTCAGCGAGTAACTTTCCACCGCGGGTAGCTTCGGCTTCACCGGCAGCAGATAGACGAACATCTACCCAACCAGTAAATAGATTCTTAGCATTCCATTCGCTTTCGCCATGACGTAACAGGATTAATTCAAAGTTGCTCATGTCGTAATCCTAGATGAATTAAATCAAATGTGAAAATGCTTTGAGATTTGCCAGCGATTCGCCGCGCGATACCCGCCATGCCCATTCCCGACGGATGGCACTAGAAAAACCAATCTCAAGTAGTGGGTTAAAAGATGAATCAGCAACCTGCAACACGCTGCCAATTATTCGATCAATCTCTTGATTAGTGACCGCAGTCAATGGCAAACGGCCAACTAAATAGATATCTCGCAATTCATTGATTGCAAAAGCTATTCCGTAAAGCCCGGCATTTTTCTGTAAACACCAAGCATGTACTTGATCTTCATTTTCATCAGGTTTACGAATTACAAAAGCATTTATGCTCAGTGAATGATCGCCAATTACCAACGCGCAATGGGTTTGTTGTTTTTTCTCGCCGGGCAAGGTAACTAAAAAAGTAGTTAAATTACTCTGTTCAAAAGCTAAATCATGAGACTCTAAAAATTCTAAAATCACTTCGGTTGGATTAAGCCCACTCATGTTTTAGGCTCCAGCGATTTGCTTGCGTACCAGTTCAGATAACACGCGATCATAAATATCTAAAGTTCCACGCGCTGTGGCATCCCATCCGAAGTGGGATGCATGCTCAACTGCGCCTACTGATAGCAATATTCGACGCTGTGGTTCGTTAAGTAAGCGTGCCAAAATAGAGGACCAAGCGCGCGGATTATGACCGTCAACTAGTACTCCCGAAATACCATCGGCGACCGCGGTACGTAAGCCGCCAACAGCTGTTGCGACCACAGGAGTTCCGCAAGCTTGCGCTTCAAGAGCCACTAAACCAAAGGATTCGCTATAACTCGGCACACAAACTAAATCAGCACTGCGATACCAATCCGGCAAGTCGTTACGCGGAACCGGTTCAGCAAACTTAATCACATCAGAAATTGCTAACCAACCTGCCAATTCTTTAAGCCGCTCTACTTCTGAAGTATTTGAACCTGAAGCGCCACCAACAATATTTACAACTAACCCGCTACGTAAAAGTGGTGAGTGGTTTAACATTTCAGAAATTGCTCTAATCAGAAGTTCTGGGCCTTTATGGGGCTGGATACGACCTACAAAAGTAATTACAAGCGCATTTGCTGGGACACTTAAGCGCTTACGAGCAGCTTTCTTGCCATCGCCTGGAATGAACTTGTAGAGATCAACGCCTGGCGAAACTACCCGCACGTTATCCGGGCAAGCGTCATAGAGTGAAACCAAGCTAGCCGCTTCGGCATCAGTATTGGCAATCAGCGCATTAGCTGCAGCTACTACTTGAGTTTCACCTTGAACCCGAATCATCGGTTCTGGGGTTTCGCCTTCAGCCAAATTTAAGTTTTTAACTCGTGCCATCGTATGCATCGTGTGAACGAATGGAATATTCAAGGCCTTGCTTGTGTGCATGGCAACTTTGCCAGAAATCCAATAATGCGAGTGAATTAGGTCGTATTTTATTTCACCAGAGAGCTTTTTCTTGAATTCTTCAGCAATTTCAGGAATTAACTTCGGCAACAATTCTTTAGTAACCCCAGTTAGTGGGCCAACATTTAATTGAATTACTCGAACTCCTGGTGATACTTCAACGATATCTGCAACATCAGAGTTTGTGCGACGGGTGAAAATATCAACTTGAACGCCCATTGCTGCCATTCGTTCGGCGCTCTCGGCGACATAAATATTCATGCCGCCGGCATCGCCAATACCTGGTTGATCCAGCGGCGAGGTATGCACCATCAAGGTAGCAATCCGTGCGTTCATGGTTGAAGGGTAACGCTGATTAAAAGGTAGCGCTAAGTGAGCCGACTACCTTTCCGCCACCAAGCACATCAATTGCTTCACCTTCAATATTTATGCCAAATTTAGCGAGTGCCGCTCTCATCAGCGGACCGTTGGCACGATTACTACCATCAGAGATTTTCCAAGCAATTGCGCTGCCATCAGCCAAAGATGCCAACATCACGCTTTCTGCCCCACCTTTTACAAAAAGTCCAGGCACTGCTTTCATCATTCGAGTATCAAAAGCTCCTTCAGCCAAAATCATTTCTGGATGTTTCAAACAAGCACTAATCACTCTCGCAAATATTGGATCAGAATTTATTCGCATCTTTCGGGCAGCTACTGCAAGCGAACGAGTACTCATTGAAAACAGTGGCGCGCCACAACCGTCGATGCTAACTCGATCTATTGATTTGCCAATTAACTCGGCCATTTCTCGGGCAATTGCTAATTGCAGCGGATGATCGGCATCACGATAAGTTTTAATGTCCCAGCCGTTAACAACACAAGTTGCCAGCATTCCCGAATGTTTTCCGCTGCAGTTTGCCGCTAATGAGGTTGCCGGCTTGTCACCCCACTTAATACGTGCTTCGCGATCAAGTGGTGCATCGGGTGTATTTTGTAATTCAGATTCTGACAAACCAACACTTTGTAATATCTCAAGTGCTACTTTTTGATGATGATTAGTACCACCATGACTTGCGCAAACTAATGCGAGTTGCTCATCATTTAAGTTAAGACCCGCACGCACCATTGCTGCTGCTTGTAAAGATTTAATTGCCGATCGGGGATAAATTTCAGCTTCAACGTCGCCAAGTGCTAATAAATCAGATCCGTCTGCAGTCATTAGCATCAAATGACCACTGTGCGTTGACTCAACTAAACCACTACGCACTAGTTCTGCTAAGACGACACTCATTCTTAATCGGTAGAGCGTGGGCTAGTCGACCAGATGTGTGCTTGAAGGGTTTGTCCTTCGGCAGCCATGTCATACGCATAGAAAAGTTCACCTTCGACTAATCCGTAGAGGCGAACACCAGCGGTGACAATTTTTGCGGAAGGTGCCGAATAACCTTGATCCATTGCTAATTGAATTTTTGGTCCATCGAAATGACCAAGCCAACCTTCGGTTATTCCGGAGTTGTGCGAGATAACAACTTCGAGCACATTATTTGGCTTAACTCGCCAAAAACCTGCCTCGCTTGCGCCGGGGCGAATGATTTCGCCATCATCATCGACGATCCAAGAACGTGAAAAGTAGTTTAGAAATGGGCGACCATCATGGTTAAAGACGGTCTCAGAGATAAATTGGAATGGCTTAATTGTTGGGTATTCGCCATGACCTTTACCGCGCCAAGTTCCAACTAGCCAAGCTAGTGGGTTTAAATCAGGGTGAAGGCCTTCAGGAATTGTAAAAACCATTATCTGCCAGTTCGCTTTCTGCTATCTCGGTAGCGAGCGCTTTCGGGATCTCTGCGGCTGGTAAATGCAAAGAACAATAATCCGGCGCCAATAACTAATGAAATCAGGCCAAGGAGAATTGAAGTTAAGAGCTCCATGCCCAGAAGTCTATCGGTTAGTTACATCTTTCTTACGGCCCACATGATCGCGAGCCCTGCTACTAAAGTGATTAATAACTGTCCAAGCAATTCCATTTACTATTTCCCTGCGACTATCGCTTCTTGTGCAGCAGGAATACCAGCAACTGAGAGCGTTGCATCTAAGGGAGTATTTCGCTTAACCACAGCGAGTGCAATTGGGCCTAATTCGTGATGCCTAGCAACGGTTCCTAAATAGCCCACAACTACCCCATCGTTTTCAACTGGCGTTCCAACTTTTGGAAAGTTCACTTCAGTGCCATCTAGATGGAGCATTACTAAGCGACGAGGTGGATTTCCTAGATTATTTATCTTAGCTACGGTTTCTTGGCCGCGATAACAACCTTTATTTAGGTGAACGGCACTATTTAATAGCCCAAGTTCGTTCGGAATTGATTTGTGATCTGTTTCAAAACCTATTCGTGGTAACGCAGCAGCTACTCGCATTGCATCAAGTGCCCAGGTTCCGACTTGCGTTGCCACCGAATCAAATGTTTCGACCATATTCGCTAACTCAACGCGTGGCACAAGTGCGTATGGACCACCGATTTCATCGATTTTTCCGGGGGCGCGCAACACTGCATATTCTGCAGTTGCATCGTGAATTTCAACTTGGGCGCGAAATTTCATTTTTCCTAGATGGGAGATTAGTTCAGCGCTACGGCCCGGATTAACAATTAGCCAAGTGGTGTCACCATCATCTACCAAAAAGAATTGATGTTCGATGTGGCCTTTCGGATCCAAAATTAAAGCGTGCTGCCATTGACCAGCTAATAGATTTTCATGATCTTGGGTAGTTAAAAGATGCAACCAAGTTAAACGCTCTGGCCCAGATAGTGCGACAACTTCGTAATGTGATAAATCGGCCCAAGCGGTGCCGGCTTCTAGTGCGCGTTGTTCTTTTACCGGGTCACCGAAATGCCAAACCGCACCTTTATCAGGACCGTCCTCAACGAGTACGGCGCTCATTACTTGCTTTCAGTTTTAAAGCAGGCTGAACAAGTGCCATAAACTGCAAAGTGTGTTACATCGGTTTTGAAACCATAATCATCGGCCAAAGCATTTACGAAATTAGCTGCTACCTCAATTGGAGCATCGCCAACTGAACCACAAACGCCACAAACTAAATGTAGGTGGGTTAACTCTTCAGCTGCGTGATAAGTAGCTCCGCCGTGACCCAAGTGAGTGTGCTGAACTAAGCCCACATTTTCGAGGGTTTCTAAATTTCGATAAACCGTTGAAAGATTAATGCCGGGATGTGTTTGGCGAACTTTCTCGGCAACTTCTTCTGGTGTGGCATGTCCTAGTTCGCGAACTGCAGCTAAAACTAACTCGCGTTGTGGAGTTAGGCGCAAACCTTTATCGCGTAATTCATGCTGATCGGCCATGAGCTAATCCTACTTTGATTCTCTTAAAAGGGTTGTTTCGTCAGCCGATTAGCGACGAGCACGCAGAAGAATCAGGTAAAACTCGCAGCCTAAGCAGTAATTAAAGGCCGCGTTTAAGAAAGCGGCGGCAAGTGCGAAGCCAGTTGCGATGGTGAAAACGATAGTAACTCCAGATAGCAACCCAGCAACAGCGATTGCAGCAAAAAAGAAGCCAACAGCTTGGGCAAATTGAGGTGGTCGCACATCTTCAGGGATGAATTCACTCTTCAAGCGTGGCTTGATCAAATTCTTAAATAGAAAAGCGTAAGGCGTGAATTGCGGTCCTTTAGTTGCGCCAATTAGAAATACTGCCAATTGAAAAGCAATTAATGGAAGCGACTGTGTTGCCAGCGCGCTTGCCAATACAAGAACAGTAAGTGCTGCTGAAAAGCGTGGGCCACGGGCATCAATTACTACTGAGGTTTCGTTTTTCGTTAAAGTTGTCATTTGTTTCCTACTTTTCTTGGTTGTGGGTCACTAAAACTGGGGCTATAAGTTTTTAGTTACAACACAACGAGACAGCTAAACGTCCGTAATCAAGTACGCGACGCTTTGTGAAAAAGCTATCAATAACGAGCGACATGTCCTAAGAATAAAGAATGCTGGCAAAAATGCCTAATTGCGAGTTGCTCGCAAGTGTCACTTAATAGCGGCGAGGGCGGCTAACACTTGATCACGCTTAGGTGCGCCAATAGCTCGCCCCACTTCAACGCCGAGACTATTCAAAATTAGCGTGGTTGGGGTTGAGCGAATATCAAGTTTGCGCACTAACTCTAAGTTTGTTTCAGCATCAATTTCGACATGGCGCACATCAGTTAGGTCGCTGACTACATTTTCGAGCAAGGTGCGAGTTGCTCGGCAAGGGGTGCAAAAGGCTGACGAAAACTGCACCAGGGTTGCCCGTGATCCTAGATCGCCGCCGATTACTGACGCAGTTAAAGCCTTACCAGAGATGGCTTTGGCTTGAATCTTGCCTCGCGACTTTTGATACCAGAAGCCATAAGCGGTAGCAGCCCCCAGCACGATAAGAATTGGTAGGAAAGATTTCACGAGAGTAGTCTGTGCCACTTAACACCTAGAACGCAACTGGGAGCAGGTGAGCGCAAATGGCAAGAGTGTTGCTTCTTACAAACACTCTAGGCGCGAGCGCCGAAATTCTGCCATCGCTTGCGTTGCTGCAACACCAAGTAAAAATTGTTCCGGCTGAAGCTAGTGTTCTAATTGATGTACCTGAAGCAGATATTTTGTTATTAGATGCGCGTCGCGATATTCCGGCAGCTAAAAATTTAGCCAAATTACTTCACGCCACAGGATCAGGTGCTCCGGTTGTTGTTATCACTACCGAAGGTGGTCTATCGGCACTCAGTGCCGAATGGGGCATTGATGATGTAATTCTCGATACTGCTGGTCCAGCTGAAGTGGATGCGCGTATTCGCATTGCAATTGGTGAGTTTGCCGCACATCTTGCAGAAAGCGATTCGTCATCCGGTGAGATTAGAACTGGTGAAGTGTCAATTGATGAAAAGAGTTATACGGCTCGCGTTAAAGGTCGGGCTTTAGATTTAACTTTCAAAGAATTCGAGTTACTTAAATTCTTAGCTCAGCATCCTGGTCGAGTCTTTACCCGAGCCCAACTACTGCAAGAAATTTGGGGTTACGATTATTTCGGTGGTACTCGAACAGTCGATGTGCATATTAGACGGCTACGTTCCAAGCTTGGTCCGGAGCACGAAGCAATTGTTGGGACCGTTCGAAATGTCGGATACCGATTTACAGTAACTAGCGCTATGAAAGATGCCCAAGTAACTGAGCGGATTTAGCTGTGCGTACGATTCTAAAACTGCATCTCTCGATTGCTGCTGACCTACCAGAGCCAAATACATCTGCCGAGATAAGTACTTTCAAATCAGCTGATGCCGATGAATGGTTAGCGCTGAATAACGAGATTTTTATCGTGCATCCCGACCAAGGTGATTGGGTGATGCAGGATTTAACTAATCGCATGAACGAAAGCTGGTTTGATGCTGATGGCTTCTTTTTAGCTCGAAACAACGGCCAAATAATTGGTTTTTGTTGGACAAAGATCCATCACGACCGCGTAAATGAAGGACCGATCGGTGAGATCTATGTTCTGGGTGTAAATCCAACTGCACATAGCTCTGGCCTCGGCAAAGCTTTACTGCTTACCGCCCTGCGCTATTTCCAAAGTAAGGAGATCAAAGAATCGATGCTCTACGTTGACGCCGATAACCATTCGGCACTAATTCTTTATAAGAAATTAGGCTTCAACTAATTCAGCGCACACTTTACGAAACGCCACAGTGTGCGCATCAACATCGGCACTTGTGGTGTCAGGGCACATCAAGGCCATGTTATGAAACGGTGTAATTAAGAAGCCGTCATTTAACATCCGCAAATGTAGGTACTGCTCTAACTCAAAGTCGCCAGCGTTATTAGCATCGGCGCCAGTTACTGGTGCGAATTTGCCAAAGATGTATTCACCGCGAGCGCCTAGGCGATTACAGCTCCAAGGCAAATCAAATTCGGCAATCGCAGCATCGACACCATCTGACCAACGTGTTCCTAAATTAATCATGCGCTCGAAATTTTCTTTCGTTAAAACATTTGTTAGCGTTGCTCGCATGGCTGCTAGTGAAAGAGCATTGCCGGCCAAAGTTCCGCCGACACCACCAGTATCAATAATTTCTAACTCGACCATTTTTTTAATTAAATCAGCAATCGCTTGAGTCATTCCAAAAGTTCCAGTCGGAATTCCGCCGCCAATTGCTTTACCGATAGTTAGAAAATCTGGTTTTAAGCCACGGTCTGCCGTCATTCCACCTGGGCCAACTGAGATGGTATGGGTTTCGTCGATAATCAAAATAGTCCCGTACTTCTTGGCCAGTTCTTGTACCGCTTCCAGATAGCCAGCTTGCGGTAGAACAATTCCAACATTTGTCATTGCTGGTTCCATCAAAATTGCTGCGACGTCTCCATGTGCTAAAGCTTTTTCCATACCCGCAATATCGTTGAATTCAACTACGCGAGTTGTTTGATCAAGCGCCACGGGTGCGCCAATATTCCCTTCGCGAGCTACAGTGTTGCCAGCTGTATCTAAAGTTGCAAAAGTTTCATCTACTGAACCGTGATAGCAGCGATCGATAACCACAATCTTTGACCGGCCGGTAAGTAGGCGGGAATAGCGGATTACATGGCGATTGGCATCGGTTGCCGAGACGGTAAATTGCCACAGCGGTAGACCAAATCGGTTGGCTAACTCGGCTGAAACAATTGCGGCATCAGCAGTTGGCAACATTGCGGTAATTCCTTTGCCCGCTTGTTCGCGAATCGCAGCAACTGTGGCATCTGGTGAGTGTCCAGTCATAGAGCCGGTATCACCTAAACAAAAATCAATATAGGTATTGCCATCAACATCGGTAAATCGCGCACCTTTTGCTTGCTCAATAAAAACTGGGTAGGCACCTGGCCATTTAGCCATCCAGGACATCGGAACTCCGCCGGGCATTGAAAGTTTTGCCTTTTCAAAAAGTTCACCACTCTTTGGGTGTAGCTTCAGAAAGCGTTCTTCTTCGCGCGCAGTTAATTTGGCCAGATGGTCACGGTTGATCAAGTTATATTCCTATTCCTTGGTTATTCTTTGCTAAAAACAAATAGCGCTTCAATGTAATGCTCGCCGGTAATTCCTAGATTAGCCGCATCAGGTGGCGCAGTTTGCGGCTCAATACAAACTCCTTCAGAATCTTCGCTATAAACCACCCACCAAGGCGCATCGCATTCAATATTTATGCGAGCAACATCTTCCCAAATTATTGCGGGAGTTCCGATAATTCCCGTGAAAGCATCGTCCCAAGGTTCTGGTGTTGGTCTAATTAACTCACCAGTTGGTAGCCCATCTGAACCACGTTGCAACATTTGATTAGCTGAGAAATCAATTACTGCACTTCCGCCGCGATCTAAATCTCTCGCAAACCACGGATGTAAACCTAACCAAGCAGGTAGATCGCAATCACCTGGTTCGTATTCAAGCGACCAACGTATTGCATCATCTAATACTTCAATTGTCTGCTCTATAGTTGCGCCACCATAAGGCGCTGGCAAATGTAGCAACGAACGCCCTGGGCCAATTTCTTGCCAAGATGAAGTAAGGCCAAAACCATGTAGCGCATTTGGCGGATCGAAGATTTGAGGAAGCTGGTGTTCTTGGCCATTTGCGCCGGTAATTAAGCCATTGCGTATGCGGCCAGCCCACGGCCCCATGCCATACCAACCATAATTTACTGGGGTGCCACGAAAGGGCAGTGTGAACTGCATGTCCCGCCAAATCAGTGAAGCAATACGCGCACCTTGATCTAAATCAATATTTATCTGGAATTCTGCATCATCGATGAATTGCATTTTTAGTTCCGCTCAAGTGCTTCGGTTAGTTCAAACGCACGGGGTGGTTGCGCCCCAGCACGAGAACAAGTTATCGCAGCTGCAACTGCAGCACGATGTAAAACTTCTCTTAACTTTGAACCACTTAAATTCAAAATACCAATCTGTATAACTGCCTCGACAATTATTGCACCTACGGTATCGCCAGCACCTACGGTATCTACAACAGCAACTTTTATTCCTGGAACTTCAACTACGCCATCGATAGTGACACCAACTAACCCATTTGCGCCGCGGGTTATTACAACTAACTGCACCCCTTTTTCAAGGCAAACTTTAGCAATACCAATTGGATCTTCGTTTGGATAAAGTGCGGCGATATCGTCTTCACTAAATTTAACGACACTGCTGATCTTGATCCATTTTTCAACTTCATCGCGATACTTAATTAAATCTGTCACAACACTCGTACGGATATTTGGATCAAAGACAATTGGTGCAAATTCACTTACTTTTACTGCCCAGTCATAAAGCACCGAGGCGCCAGGTTCAATAATCGTAACGAGCGTTCCGATCTGTAATACTTCTGGCTTATATTTTTCTGGATCAGGTAACCAGGAATTATCAAAGGCAAACGTGGCGGTATCCTTTATTAGAAATTCGTAACTGGCAGAGCCATCATGGCTTAATGACACAGTCGCAGTGCAGGTTGGTAAATCACTAGTTAGCGCCAAATCTAGTCCGACCCCATCACGGAGTAATTCAGCACGTACTGATTTTCCGTAGGCATCAGTTGAAATTCCATCTATGAACTCAACGTCGTGACCCAATCGAGCTAGCGCTTTGGCGGTATTTGCTGGCCCACCCCCAACAACTACCAAACGCTCAGGGTTGCCCGGCAATAGGTCGATTAAAACTTCACCACAGACCCAAATGCTCACTGCTCTTCACCTTTGGTATCGACCATGGGCTAATTATGCGGTGAGTGCCCTAATGCTCCAAGGTCTGACTAATTAGCGCAGAAGAGCGCTGATTTAGGCGTGACACCGGTTAACAAGTAACGATCTACCGCCGAATCAACACACGTCGACCCACGCCCATGGCCGGTGTGGCCATCGCCATCGAGGGATATCAGGATTGAAAAAGAAAAGATTTTTGCCAGCGCTTGCGCCCATTTATATGGGGTCGCTGGGTCTCTAGTGGTTCCAATAATTAAAACCGGCTTTGTTTTCAATTCTCTAATTTCAACTTTTTCTACACTATCTAAGTTTGGCAAGTAGCGACAGGCGTAACCGGCATAGGCAAGATATGGCCCAAATATTGGCGCTTTTTCTGCAAACTCAACAGCTCCCTTTTTAAATATGGAAACCGTTTCCAATTCGTTTTGATCAATACAGCTTATGACTTGCAGCGCATCGTTTTCATTACTTAAGTAGCTGCCATTTTCTTGGCGACCAGCGTATTTATCTGCCAACTTGAGAAAGCTTTCACCGCTTCCTAAAGTTGCCTCTTTAAAAGCGCCACGTAAAACGGGCCAGTCTGACTCACTGTCATATAAAGCAGATGCAATTCCGAGAAGTACTAAACTTTCAGTGACTTCGCGATCAGATTTACTCTTAAGTGGCGAGTTTGAAGTCTTTGCCAATAATTCAACAATTTGATTTCGCGCACTTTGTAAACTGCCAGTAAGGACACAAGTGCTAGTTATCAAACAATCACTTATAAATGCGTTAAGCGCAGATTCAAAACCAACTGCTTGGCCTAGAGTGGATTCACGGTTATCGGCGTTAGGGTCAACTGCGCCATCTAACACAAATCGACCAACATTACCTGGGAATAGTTCCGCATAAAGAGTTCCTAGGTAAGTTCCATAAGATTTACCTAAGAAGTTCAACTTCTCATCTCCCAAGGCTGAACGTAAAATCTCTAGATCGCGAGCACTATTTAAAGTGCTGTACTCGGTTAGGTGCTCGGTATTTGTGGCGCACTTACCAAAATAATCTTTTGCATCAATAATTAAGTCCGCAAACTCGGTGTCGTTGTCGGGTTTTGAATCAGCAGCAAAGCTGGCATCGGTTTCAGCATCATTAAGGCATTTAATCGGCGCGCTTTCTCCGACCCCGCGAGGGTCAAAGCCGACGATATCAAAACGTTCCAAAATCGCTGGGCTAACGATGTTCTCGGCGTTGTATGCGTAATCAAGGCCTGAAGCACCTGGGCCGCCTGGATTTACCACCAAAGAACCAATCCGACGATCTTGATCAAGTGCTTGATAGCGTAACAAAGCAAGTGAGAACACCCCAACTGACAAGTCTTGGTAATCAATCGGAACCAATAAGTTTGAGCATTGGAAATTTCCGTAGCAATCTCGCCACTCTAGTTCTTGGGTTTGATATTCAATAAGTGAGGAAGGTGGGTCGGGCTCTGCGGCACCGCAACTTGTTAAAAGTAAAAGTGAAGCAAGCGCTAATGCAATACTTCTTTTAATCATGCTTGGGCTAATTGACACATAAGTGCCTCTAGCGTTAACAAAGGCGCAGCATTGCGATTCAAATTAGTACGAGCCGACATGATCGCATCTATTTTTGAAACAGTCTTAGCTGCTGGAATACGTTCAGCCATCTTAGAAATATCTGCCGCAAATTCCTGATTAATCAAAGCACCTTGAGTTCTGGATTGAACAAACATTACATCGCGATACAAAGTAGCAATGTCCACCAAGGCGCCATCAATAGAATCTCGAATCATTCGAGTGGTTCGTGACTTCTGTTCTTTCTCTAAATCCTTAATTGCCTTAGACCCACCAGTAGCCATTCCGCGTCCGGTAGCACCTTTGCCCCAAGCTTCGGCTAATTCGGTGCTTTCTTTTTCATCTCGAGCACTGGCCGCAACTTCAGCTTCTTCGGTAGCCAAATTCAAAAGCGTTTCGGCGGCTTTAAATGCGGAAGCTACATCGTTTATCTGCATCGGCAATTTGATGATTGTGTTTCGGCGATTACGGATAGTTTCATCGCTAGCTAGATATCGAGCCCGTCCAATATGTCCTTGCGAAGCACGAGCGGCATAATCTGCCATCGCAGGTGACACGCCTTCACGGTTAATCAAAACATCAGCTACGTCTTTAGCGCTAGGTGTTACTAACTGTAGGTGGCGGCATCTTGAACGAATGGTTGGCAAAACATCATGCAGAGTTGGTGCGCATAAGAGCCAAACTGTGCGATTTCCAGGCTCTTCAATTGCTTTAAGTAGCGCATTAGCTGCCGATTCGGTCAGACGATCAGCATCTTCCATGACAACCACACGCCATCCGCCCATTGCTGGAGCCCAAGCAACGCGCGTTAGTAACTCACGAATCTCTTCAATCTTAATTGATAAACCTTCGGTGCGAATAATTTCTACATCAGCATGGGTGCCAGCCTTAGCAGCTCGACAATCAGTACAGGTGCCACAGCCATCACTGCTGCAAATCAACGCACAAGCGAAAGCAACTGCGGCTGATGAACGACCACTCCCGGGCGGGCCAGTAAATAACCAAGCATGGGTCATCTCTTGTGAGTCTTCGCCACTGCGAGCGGCGGCTACGGCACCTTCAAGGATTTTTACCAAATGGCCTTGACCAACTAATTGATCGTAAACCGACATCGCTACTTCTTCTTTACGGTTTTGCGTGCGGTATTTCGAGCTGTAGTAGCAGCGCGACGGATTGGTTTCATCAAACGGTTTCCTTGCGCATCACGAATGTTGCGACGTAATCCAGGAATTTCACCAACTCGAGTAATGATTTCGTGATGAATTTCTTCGATAGTTTGGCGACCGTCTACAACTAGATATCGCTCTGGATCAAGAAGCGTCAACTGTAAATACTCTTGTCGAATTCTCTCGTGGAAATCGATTGGTTCTATTTCCAATCGATCTTTGCTCTTTAATCGGCTTAATCCGATTTCGGCTGGCTGATCGATTAAAATTGTTAGCGTTGGGAAAAGTGACTCAGTAGCCCAGCGAGATATGCGTGCTACTTCACCGGAAACTAGAACACGACCTGCGCCTTGATAGGCAATCGAAGAATCAAAGTAGCGATCGGTAATTACAACTTCACCGCGATCTAACGCAGGACGAATCTTTGAAAATACATGGTGCGCACGATCTGCTGCATACAAAAGAGCTTCAGCACGAGGCGAGATATCGCCAGTTGAATGATCGAGCAAAATTCGGCGTAAATCTTTACCCATTTCAGTGCCGCCAGGTTCGCGACTAAGCAGAACTTCTTCGCCTTCTTCTTCGAGCCATTCCTTCAGCAATTTACTTTGGGTTGATTTGCCGCTGCCTTCGCCGCCTTCAAACGCGATGAATATACCTTTTGTTTGAGCTCCAGTAATTGAGCCAAGTTCGCCTTTAATCGCATTTGCGATATCACTCCAGATCGAAACATTTGGCCGGTCTTTCATCTGATGGTAAGAAACCGCGCCAATTAAAATTGCGAATAAGCCCGCAAAAAACAAAGTTATCGCAGCGCCGTTATAGGCCACTTCTGTGTTGCGAACCTTGATTTGGTACTCACCAATGTAGGCCGCAATAATTGGTGAAATCGCTAAAACTGCAACCAGGGTTACTCGGATAATTGATTGCATGAATGCAAATGTGCGACCACGTACATCATCGTGAACTTCAAGTCCTAGCATCGTGAAGCCAGTTACCCAGCAAACACCGGAGAACGCGCCCAGAATTATTACGATAAATACAGCTAAGGTGAAGTTGGGAATTGCTGCGAGTAAAACTAAGAATGAACCAGCAACCGTTAATGAAGCGCCGAATAACCGGCGGCGAGAAAATTGCGCAAATATCTTTGGGCCAAAGGCGATTCCGATTGCTAGGCCAGTAAATACTGAACCAAAGAGCACGCCGTAACCAGCATCTCCGCCACCTAAGTCGCCTACAAATGTGCGCGCTAGGCCAATAACAGCGCCGGCCGCGATGAATGCGCCGATCATTCCAACAATCAGGCCACGAATAATCTTTGAACCACTGACGGCTTTGTAGCCTTCAATCAGTGATTTGCCAACACTGGAGTCTGCTTTTTTGCCAGCTTGATTTCGTTTAGGGATCTCATGCAGATGAAAAATTGTCCACGCGCTAAACGCAAAACTTAAGGCATTTATGTAAAGCGCTATATCAATTGAAGTGCCTTTAAAACTTGGGAAAGCTGAGGAAATTGCGCTGCTGAAAAGTGCCAAGATGGCAAAGAGCCCCGCTGCTATTGGCGCAGTTCCGTAAGCCGCAAAGAGCGAAACTTGGTTTGCGCTTTCCAGCTTCTCTTTCGGAACTAGATTTGGAACGGTGGCATCTTTTGCTGGTGACCAAAAAAGTGAAACACATTCCACCAAAATTGTTGCTGTATAGAGCCAGAAATAATTATTAACAATTGGAATAGAAATATAGAGCGCAAAGCGAATTACATCAGCAACAACCATAAGCATTCGACGATCTAGTCGGTCGGCAATTACCCCTGCAAGTGGCCCTAGAAAAACTGCTGGAAGTAAGCGGGCGATGAAAACGCCAGCAATCGCAAAGTTAGCTGTTGCATAATCTCCGCCTGATAATTGTTGAGCAAGCGCAGTGGTTGCGAGTAAGCCAAGCCAATCGCCAAGTGAACCAAATGCCATCGCTTGCCATAGTCGGCGAAAAGCAGGAATTGCTAAAACACTTCGAGTCTCATCGGGTGCCGGTGCCGCCGGTCTTGGAAGAGTGTTGCTCACGGTTCAATCGTAGTGGGCTTGGTTTTTGCTTTCCCAGTGGCTGCCTTTTTCGCAACTCGCTTAGTTGCCGCTTTCTTAACGGTTTTTTTAGTCAGAGTTGGCGCGGCTTTGGCTGCCTTCTTGCGGCTCTTCTTAGGTCGAGCGGCTCCACCGTTTTCAGCTTCCCAGGCTCGGCGGCCGGCTAATAACTCGAGCCCGCGTTCAATGGTCATTGCTTCAACTGTGTCGCCACGGCGCAGAGTTGCATTGGTTTCGCCGTCGGTTACATACATTCCAAAACGACCATCTTTAACGATTAAAGGTTTCTGAGTAGTTGGATCAACACCTAATTCTTTCAAAGGAGGCTTAGCAACTCCGCGACGGCGTTCTTTTGGTTTGGAATAAATCTCAAGTGCTTCATCTAAGGTTATTGAGAATAATTGATCTTCGGAAGTTAACGTGCGCGAATCTGCGCCAGCTTTTAAGTAAGCACCGTAGCGACCATTTTGTACAGTGATCTCATCGCCGGCGGCATTAGTTCCCAGCGTGCGCGGTAAAGATAAAAGTTGTAACGCATCTTCGTAAGTAATCGTGTCAAGCGTCATGGTTGAAAGCAGCGAGGCAGTTTTTGGTTTTGGATCATCAGCTTTTTTGCGTTTCTTCTTAGCGCCTTCAACTACTGGTTCAACTGGGAAAACTTCAGTCACGTATGGGCCAAAGCGACCGCTCTTAGCAATGATTGGCAAATTAGTTGCTGGATCAATTCCTAAATCGCGCTCACCTGATGGCGCTGCCAGTAATTCAATTGCTTTAGCCAAAGTTAACTCATCGGGTGCTAGAGATTCTGGAACGTTAGCTAACTTGCGAGTTTCGCCTTCGCCCTCTTGTAAGTAAGCACCGTAACGACCAACTCGAATTTCAATCTCAGGTGAAAGGCGCATGGTATTTACTTCGCGAGCATCAATTGCCCCTAAGTCAGCCGATAATTCGTTTAGACCTGGTTCGCCGTCGTGACCATAGAAGAAATCGCGTAACCAATCTACGCGCTTAGCTTCGCCGCTGGCGATCTTGTCGAGATCTTCTTCCATGCTCGCTGTAAATTCGTAATCAACTAATTTTGTAAAATGTGTTTCAAGCAAGCCAGTTACTGAAAAAGCCAAGAAAGTAGGCACTAAAGCACGGCCCCGCTTTGAAACATAACCACGATCTTGAATCGTTGCAATAATTGATGCGAAAGTAGAAGGACGACCGATGCCTAACTCTTCAAGTTTCTTGACCAAGGTTGGTTCGGTATAGCGAGCAGGTGGCTTAGTTTCGTGCCCTTCGCAACTGTATTCCTCAACTTTTACGCTTTGTCCAACGCTCATTGCTGGCAAGCGCTTATCTTCAGATTCTTCGCCCTCTCTTTCATCCGCTAAATCATCATAAGCGGCCAGAAATCCAGGGAAGGTGATTACCGAACCATTTGCCCGAAAAATAGTTTCGCGACTATCGCTAGTTTTTGCATCAAAGTCAACGCGCATTTGCATTTTTTTAGCATCTGCCATCTGTGATGCAACTGTGCGTTTCCAAATTAAGTCATAAAGCGCAAATTCGTCGCGCGAAAGTTCAGGGGCTAATTCTCCAGGAGTTTTGAAACTTTCCCCAGCTGGGCGAATTGCTTCGTGTGCTTCTTGAGCATTTTTTGTTTTACCAACATAAACGCGTGGCGCATCAGCAACATGATCAGCACCATAAAGTGCTTTAGCTGATTCGCGCGCCGCATTGATCGCTTGCGCTGAAAGATTTACGGAGTCGGTACGCATATAAGTGATGTAGCCGTTTTCATATAAACGTTGTGCGATGCGCATTGTGATCTGCGCTCCCCAACCTAGTCGACTGCCCGCATCTTGCTGCATAGTTGAAGTCGTAAATGGTGGCTTTGGTCGTTCAGTTCGTGGCGATTCTTCCATCGACTTGACTACCAATGGTGCTGCCTTAAGGGCTGCAACTAAAGATCTAGCAGCTACTTCATCAAGTAATAAAATGTTGGCGAGTGATTTTTCTTTTACTGCGCCATCGGCACCAAAGTCTGCAGTTGTGGCCACGCGCTTGCCATCAACGCTAAGCAGGCGTGCGTTAAAGCCCAATTCGCATTTGGCAGTTAAATCCCACCAAGCCGAAGAAATAAACGCCATACGTTCGCGCTCTTTTTCTACAATTAGCCGAGTAGCAACAGATTGCACGCGGCCCGCAGAAATACGTGGCATTACTTTTTTCCAGAGCACCGGAGATAAGCGATAACCAAAGAGTCGATCTAGAACTCGGCGGGTTTCCTGCGCATCAATTAAGTCATAATCAAGGTCGCGCGTATTTTCGACTGCACTTTGAATCGCCTCTTTAGTAATTTCGTTGAAAACCATGCGCTTAATTGGAATCTTTGGTTCAAGCACTTCAACTAAGTGCCAGGCAATAGCTTCGCCTTCGCGGTCTTCATCGGTTGCCAGAATTAACTCTTCGGCATCTTTCATCAACGCCTTAAGCTCAGCAACTTTCGCTTTTTTATCTGGGTTAATTACATAAAGTGGCGCAAAGTCTTCTTCAATATTTACGCCCTCTTTAGCCCAAGCAATCTTCTTATATTCCTTAGGAATATCAGCTGCGCGCTGAGGCAGATCGCGAATATGACCGACGCTAGCCTCGACGATGTAATCGTCGCCGAGGTAGCCGCCAATTTTGCGTGCTTTGGCAGGTGATTCAACGATCACCAGCTTTTTTAATTCGCGCGCCATAAATTTCCTAAGTTAGCTCTGGGGAAAAGCTGAAGTTAAAGACTTGGTATTAGTAAGTAATCGAAGTCGATTGACGACGATTACGAACTAGGGCTGTCACAATTACGAGCGTTGCGACAATACCAATCAAAGTACTGGTGCTTTCGCGACCACCAAGTGCCATACCAACAATTGCTGGTGTAATTAACAAACCAACCAAGTTCATAACTTTGATTAGTGGGTTAATTGCGGGACCCGCAGTGTCCTTGAATGGATCACCAACAGTGTCACCAACGATAGTTGCGGTGTGTGCATCTGAACCTTTACCGCCGTAATTTCCATCTTCAACCATCTTCTTAGCGTTATCCCAAGCGCCGCCTGAGTTAGATAAGAAAACCGCCATCAGTGTTCCGGTGCCAATTGCACCAGCTAAGTAAGCACCAAGTGCTCCAACACCCAGACCGAAACCAACCGCGATTGGTGCCATAACAGCAAGTAGGCCAGGTGTTACAAGTTCACGTAGTGAGTCACGAGTACAAATATCAACAACGCGACCGTACTCAGGCTTTTCAGTACCCTTCATAATTCCTGGGTGTAGTTTGAATTGGTTACGAACTTCCATAACTACCGCACCTGCTGCGCGTGATACTGCATTAACTGCTAGACCTGAGAACAGGAATACCACTGCCGCACCAATAATTAGACCTACCAGGTTGCGTGGATCAGCAACATCGAGAATGCCTTGGTATTGCAGATTTGTAAGTAGATCTACTGTTGTAGAACCAGCTTCAGTTACTGCCAACTTAATAGCATCAGTAAAGGCACCGAAGAGTGCAGTTGCTGCAAGTACTGCAGTTGCGATTGCGATTCCCTTAGTAATTGCCTTAGTTGTGTTTCCGACTGCATCAAGTGAAGTAAGAATCTGTGCGCCTTCGCCCTTAACATCGCCAGACATTTCAGCAATTCCTTGTGCGTTATCTGAGATTGGACCGAAGGTATCCATTGCCACGATTACACCAACAGTTGTAAGCAAACCAGTTCCGGCCAAAGCAATCGCAAGAAGTGAAAGCACAATTGAGCCACCACCTAACATGAAGGCGCCGAATACTGCAGCTGCGATTAGCAAAGCACTGTAAACAGCCGACTCAAAACCAATCGAAATACCAGCCAAAATAACGGTTGCAGCACCTGTTTGTGATGAGGCAGCAACGTCATTAACTGGACGCTTTCCAACTTCAGTGAAGTAACCAGTTAGTAGTTGAATTGCAGCAGCTAAACCAATACCGATTAGAACTGCGCCAATTGCCAAGATACGTGGGTTAGTGTCACCGAATGATTCAACTTGTTCTTTAGTTAAACCAAGAAGGCCACCGAAAGTACTTGGCAAATAAGTAAATGTTGCAAGCGCTGTTAGCACTGCGCTGATGATTGCAGATAGGAAGAATGAGCGGTTAATCGCAGTCATTGCATTCTTATCTGATGGGCGCAAGCGAGTAAGGAAGATTCCGATTACCGCAGTGACGATTCCAATTGCTGGAACGATCAATGGATAAACCAAACCGGCGTTACCAAATCCGGCTTTTCCAAGAATTAGCGCAGCCACAAGTGTTACGGCATAAGACTCGAATAAGTCTGCGGCCATACCTGCACAGTCACCAACATTGTCGCCGACGTTATCGGCAATTGTTGCTGGGTTACGTGGGTCATCTTCTGGAATACCTTTTTCAACTTTACCTACTAGGTCAGCACCGACATCGGCTGCCTTTGTGAAGATACCGCCACCAACGCGCATAAACATCGCGAGCATTGCAGCACCAAAACCAAAACCTTCCAGAACTGCTGGGGCTTGATCGCGGTAGATAATCACAACAAGTGAAGCGCCAACTAAACCAAGACCAACAGTTGTCATACCAACAACGCCACCGGTGCGGAAAGCAATCTGCACTGCGCGTTCGGCATTCTTCTGGCGAGCAGCTTCGGCAACGCGTACGTTTGCGCGAACGGCTAGCCACATACCGTTATATCCAACTAGTGCGCTAAAGGCGGCACCTAACAAGAAGAAGATTGAGCGACCAATACGAATATCAGTTTCACCTGGGAGGATAAAAAGTAGAACGAAAACAATCGCTACGAAGTAGGAAAGGGTGCGGAACTGACGAGCTAAATAAGCTGCAGCTCCTTCTTGAACCGCCCCGGCGATTTCCTTCATCTTCTCGGTGCCTTCACCTTGCGCCAAGACTTGAGCGCGAAGCGCATACGCAATTCCGAGAGCCACAAGTGAAATGGCTAGAACTACATAAACATAGGTGAGGTTGTTACCATTTACTTGCACGAGTGAGGCGCTTGCCCGCATCTTGTCTCCTCCATTGGAGAGTCATGGGGCGCTGATTGCCCACAAAGTTGCCTGAGTTTACGCATAACCCCCTATTGATTGGCAAATACACCTATCTATTACGGTGAGATTTACTCAACTAAGCCTGAACTATTGGAGGCTCAGAACTATTGGAGGTCTGGGGCTAAGCGACTAAGGTCTAGTCCCATGAACCTCGGAACCCTCTTTGACGCCAATTCGGTAGTCACGACCTTGGGGTTGATCGGGGTACTCGGCATCATCTTTATGGAAACTGGCCTCTTAATTGGGTTGGTTTTTCCAGGTGGCGAGGTTGTTTTTCTGGCGGGCATGGCTGCCTCGAAAGCTGGCGCCGACATTTTGGGTGAAGCCAAGTTATCAGCGCCCTTACTGTTCCTACTCGCTCCCGTTGCAGCAATCATCGGCGGTGAAGTTGGTTATTGGTTTGGTAAAAAATACGGCCGGAAGTTTTTTGAACGACCAGATAGCAGATTCTTTAACCAAAAAATGGTTCGTACAGTTGAAAAGTGGCTAAATAAATATGGGCCTCGTAAGGCTTTGATTTTTGGCCGGTTCATTCCTTTTGCTAGAACTCTGTTAAATCCAATGTGTGGTGTGGTTCAGTTAGATCGAAAAATATTCTCCGTCTGGAATGCCATTGGCGGAATCATTTGGACCCAAGTGGCGATCGGAGTTGGTTACTTATTGGGCGATGCGCTTAGCGACTCTGGTCACTATTACCTCTACGTTGTAGTTGGAGCCATTGTTTTAATCTCATTGGTGCCCATGGTTATTGAGATTTTTAAAGAGTGGCGCTCTAAACACCATTTGTCATAACAGTAAAAAAACCTACAAAGTTGCTAGGTAATTAAAGACCAAGGTCTGCTAACTGGTAAGCAGCGCGATACTCAAAGCCAGCTTCATCAATTTTTGGCTTTGCGCCGCGCTCGACAATAACGGCGACGCCAACGACAATTGCACCAGCCTCTTGAAGTGCTTCAACGGCAGTTAAAACTGAACCGCCGGTGGTTGAAGTATCTTCCACTGCTAGTACTCGACGGCCCTTAACATCTGGACCTTCAATGCGACGTTGTAACCCGTGTGCTTTTTCTGCTTTACGAACTACGAAAGAATCCAGTTTGCGTCCTTGTTGCGCAGCGACATGCATCATCGCAGTTGCAACTGGGTCAGCTCCAAGAGTCAATCCACCAACTGCTTCGTAATCTAAATCTTTGGTTAGCTCAAGCATCACAACCCCAACTAGTGGTGCTGCGACTGAATCAAGAGTCACGCGACGCAAATCAACATAGTAATCAGCCTCTTTGCCTGAAGACAAAATCACTTTGCCGTGTACAACAGCCTTGTTCAGGATCTCTTCTCGGAGAATTTCATGTGAGTTCATGTCTGTACCTTACCTAACTGTTTGCAATCATCTACATTCAACTTTATGGAAAATGACCGGTTAGAGATCGCACGGCTTTATCACCGCTTTGGTTTTGGCCCGCGGCCCGGTGAGTTTAAAGCTGCGTTAAATAATGGTCTAGCCGCTACAAAAGCCAAGTTTTTAAGTGTGCCCACAATTGATTTGGGGGCAGCACAAGTGGCTGAACCAAATATTACAAATTTAGGTACTCGCCCTGACAAAAAAACAAATGAGTTGATTGAATTCAGTATTGCGCTGCGTCAACAAGTTAAAGACTTGCCACTTTGGTGGCTTGATCGTATGGCTCTTTCAGATCACGCACTTACCGAACGTATGACCTGGTTCTGGCATGGACATTGGGCAACTGCAATCGGAAAACTAAATCATGCCTACCCGATGTATTTGCAGAATCAAACGTTGCGTAAGTATGCACTTGGCAATTTTGGTGAAATGACTACTGCCATGTTAAGCGATGGAGCTCTACAGTTTTGGTTAGATGGCGGAGAGAATACTGCGAAATCTCCTAATGAAAATTTAGCTCGAGAGTTAATGGAGTTGTTTACCCTTGGGGTTAATCGATATACCGAAACAGATGTTCGTGAATTATCTCGGGCACTAACCGGATATCAAATTGAACGCCCATCTGGAAAAGTAACTTTTAATGCTAAAAGATACGACTCAAAGATTAAAACAATTCTAGGTACTTCTACTACCTTCAACGGTAATACTGCCGCTGCACATTTAGTGGCACAAAAAGATTGCGCGAAATTTATCGCAGAAAGATTCTGGTTTCGTTTTATCTCGAGTCAAATTGAACTACCAAGTGATAACTCTTTAGAGAAGTCGTTTGAAACCCGTGATATTAGTAAATTAGTTGGCGCGCTAACTGATTCGCAGATTTTAAGTAATCCAAATTATTCCATAGTAAAACCACCGGTTGAATGGTTTGTTGGAGTAGCTAGATATTTGAAGCTGACGCCATCTGAATTAAAGACGCCGGCTCAATTGCTAGCCTATTTAGACCGATTGGCTCAAGTTCCCTTTAACCCACCGAATGTTGGTGGCTGGCCAACAGATGAATCTTGGTTGAGTTCGGCAAGTGCTCAATATCGAATTCAATTTGCTGCTTGGTTGATTAAACAGGCGGATTTAAGCGCTTTGGCCGCGATTGCTCCAAATAAACGAATCGCTTGGTTACAAGATGAATTAGGCGTTCTAGCATTTAGTGCTCGCACGCGCTTGGCTCTTGATGGTGTTAAGGGTACCCCTGCTCAATTACTGCAGTTAGCAATTTGCAGTCCGGAATATGTAGTTAGCGCATAGGAGGCTTCAAATGGATACTTTAAGTAGACGTAAATTCTTACAGCTCTCAGGTGCTGCTGCAGTTGGTGCCGCTGCTCCACTTTTAACAATGGAAGATATTGCTCACGCAGCGCAAACTCGACCACTTCCTTTGGGAACGCCGATTTTAATTATGGTTACTCTTTATGGAGGTAACGATGGACTTAACACCGTTGTTCCATACACCGATCCGCTTTACTATTCGATGCGACCAGATATTTCATATGCACCAGAGAAAATTTTAAAGTTAGATGATCAATTGGGTTTAAACCCAGCTATGACTGGAATCAAAACTATGTGGGATCAGAATAAAGTTGCCATTGTTCGTGGTGTTGGATATCCAAAGCCTGATCGCTCTCACTTCACATCTATGGCAATTTGGCAAAGTGGTGCTCCGGTTACGCGTTTAAGCAGTGGTTGGTTAGGGCGTTGGGTTGAATCACAAGCCGTCGATCCGATGTTGGCAATAAGTTTGGGTTCAGTATTGCCACCACTACTGGCAGGTGAAAAAAGATCTGGTTCAGCATTGCCTTTGGGCGGCTTAGTAATTCCTACTGGCACATTTGCCAAAGATTGTCAGAAGCTTGCCAAGGTTGCATCAAGTGACAATAAGTTGATGGCGGCTGCAGCCACCTCAATGCGCACACTATTTAGCGTTTCAAACACCATAACACCAGTACTTAAGATGCCAGCACCAGTTGCCGATGACCTGCCAACTGTAAATGGTGGCAATGCTGGCGGAGATTCCAATCTGGCACAGCAGTTAGATGTGGTCGCCAAACTCATTGCGGCAGGCTCTCCAACGCGCGTTTGGTCGGTTTCCCTTGGTGGTTTTGATACTCACGCAAATGAAGCTAATGCCCAAGCTGAATTACTCGGAACAGTTTCAGCAGCGCTGACGAGATTTGCAAGTCAAATGAAAAATACTTCCCGCGGTAAAGATATTGTCACCATGGTTTATTCAGAATTCGGTCGGCGTGTAAAAGGAAACGCTTCTCAAGGTACCGATCATGGTACTGCGGGTCCGGTATTTCTTATTGGTGATCGCGTAAAAGGTGGTTTCTATGGCGATCAACCATCACTATCAAATTTAGTAAATGGCGACTTGTCTGTAACTACAGATTTCCGAGATGTTTACGCCGCAGTACTAGAAGATGTTTTAAAAACTCCAGGAGAGAAAATTCTTACTGGCTGGAAGAGCAAAGGCCAATACTTTTAACTAATTCTCTTCTTGGTAGAGGATAACTGGTTGTTTCTTGCGAATAGCTACGCCCTTGGGAGGGTTTGCTTCGATTAGCGCGTCAACTTCAATTCGCAACTTGGCAACTTCGAGCGCCATGTTAGCCATTGCTGATTCGAGTTCAATAATTCGCTTAATACCTGCGTGATTAATTCCTTCGCCTACTAAACGTTGCACCATGCGAAGAGATGCAATATCGCGAAGTGAATATCTACGGTTTCGGCCAGAGGTGCGATCAGGTGAAACTAAACCCATTCGATCATATTGACGTAACGTTTGTGGATGCATGCCAGATAACTCGGCGGCAACTGAAATTACATAAACACCTGCGTCATCATCTGGTTGATTCTTCTCATTTTCAATGTTCATGAATTTGCCTTACTGTTAAATTCAGCTCGCACATCTTCGCCTTCAGTTGCGCTTGCAAAATTCTTTAGCGCTTCTTCACTCTTTTGATCAAGACGTTTTGGTACTTGTACTTCAACTGTTACTAATAGATCACCAGTTGCGCCAGCCTTGGTAACTCCACGGCCTTTTACGCGTAAAACTCGGCCATTTGAGGTGCCCGGCGATAAGCGCACGGTTACATCATCGCCAGTAAGAGTAGGGACTTTGATGTCTGCGCCGAGTGCTGCTTCAGGAAATGTGACTGGCAGAGTAATTGTTAAGTTCTCACCTTTGCGAGCAAAGACAGAGTGGGGTTTTACATGCAACAAAATGAATAAATCTCCAGGTCCGGCTTCACCTGGAGCGCCTTTACCTTTCACGCGAATCTTTGCTCCATCATTCACGCCGACCGGTACTCGTGCAGTAATGTTTTGGGCCGGACCACCATCGGTTGAAAGTCTAAGATCTAACGTGGTTCCGAAAATTGATTCTTTAAAAGTAATTGTGGCTTCGGTCTGTAGGTCTTGACCTTTGCGCGGACCGCGACGACCGCCGCCAAAAAGATTTGCAAAAATGTCTTGTGGGTTGCCACCGCCAAAAATGTCACCGAAATCGCCACCTTGGAAATTGCCGCCTCCCATAGGTGCGCGCATTCCGCCTTTTTCAAAGAGCAAACGAGCTTCATCGTATTCGGCTCGCTTTTTATCATCACCCAAAATGTCATAAGCCTCGGAGACAGCCTTGAACTGTTCTTCAAGTTTTACATCGCCTTTGTTTTTATCTGGGTGTAGCTCACGAGCAAGAGAGCGATACTTCTTTTTGATTTCATCGGCAGGTGCGTTTTTCGATACGCCCAGGATTTTATAGAAATCCTTTTCGTATAAATCACGCGCTGCCATTGACTACTCTCCTGCTGGATCTGTTACTGCGACACTTGCGGGTCGCAGAATGCGCTCTTTGAATTTGTAGCCTGATTGCAGAATCTTGCTTGCAGTTGGCACTAAAACATCGGCTGAAGTTTCATGCAAAAGCGCATCATGAATCTGGGGATCAAATTCAGTTCCAGCTTCGCCAAACTTTTCTAGCCCGATTCGTGAAGTTATCGAAGTTAACTGGTCAGCAATCGCCTTAAATCCCCCAGTTAGTTCTTCGTGCTCAGCTGCTCTATCAAGCCCATCTAATAGGGGTAATAGTTCATTTAGCACCGAGGCAATGGCGATTTCTGAAGCAAGTGCACGATCGCGTTCTACCCGCTTACGGTAATTGGCATACTCAGCTTGTAGGCGTTGTAAGTCAGCAGTCATCACAGCAAGCGGGTCAATTTCTTGACCCGCTTCTGGATGTTCAATTACAACTTCTTCTTTAGTTGTCTCAATATTTTCTTGAGTTTCTGAAGTCAATTACTTTCCTTCATCCACTATTTCAGCATCTTCCACGCCATCTTCACTTGGTGTTGAATCACCTTGTGTCGCAGCGGTTGCTGCATAAAGTGCGGCGCCGAGTGCTTGGCTGACGGTTGCAACTTTTTCAGTTGCCGCCTTGATTGCCTCAAGATCGTTGCCTTCGAGTGCACTCTTAAGAACAGCAAGTTCGGTTTCAGTTTCAGCTTTCTTCTCTGCAGCTTCACCTTCAGTGAACTTATCTTCATTATCCTTTAAGAACTTCTCGGTCTGGTAAAGAAGTGAGTCGCCGTTGTTGCGGATCTCGGCTTCTTCTTTACGCTTACGATCTTCTTCAGCATGTGATTCAGCGTCCTTCATCATGCGATCAATCTCTTCTTTAGAAAGAGATGATCCGCCAGTGATCGTCATCTTCTGCTCTTTGCCGGTGCCAAGATCTTTAGCTGATACGTGCACGATGCCGTTAGCATCAATGTCGAAAGCAACTTCAATCTGTGGAACTCCGCGTGGAGCAGGTGGCAAGCCAGTTAGTTCGAACATGCCAAGCTTTTTATTGTAAGCCGCCATTTCGCGTTCGCCCTGGAATACTTGAATCTGTACCGCTGGTTGATTGTCATCGGCTGTTGTAAAGATTTCGCTGCGCTTAGTTGGGATAGTTGTGTTGCGCTCGATTAACTTAGTCATAACGCCACCCTTGGTTTCGATACCAAGTGAAAGTGGTGTTACATCAAGAAGCAGAACATCTTTTACTTCGCCCTTTAGTACACCAGCTTGAAGCGCAGCTCCTACAGCCACAACTTCGTCAGGGTTTACGCCCTTATTTGGCTCTTTTCCGCCAGTAAGTTCGCGAACTAGATCAACAACTGCTGGCATACGAGTTGAACCGCCAACTAGAACAACGTGATCAATATCAGCAATTGGAATTCCAGCATCTTTAAGAACTGCTTGGAAGGGTTTCTTGCATCGATCTAGTAGATCTGCAGTTAGTGATTGGAACTGTGCGCGAGTAATTGTTTCATCTAAGAACAATGGATTCTTTTCGGCATCAACTGTGATGTATGGCAAATTGATTGAGGCTTGTTGCGATGATGAGAGTTCGATCTTTGCTTTTTCAGCAGCTTCGCGAACACGTTGCATCGCCATTTTATCTTTTGCTAAATCAATTCCTGATTGAGCCGCAAAGGTCTTTACTAGATGCTGCACAAGTGCGTCATCCCAGTCATCGCCACCAAGGTTGTTGTCGCCATTGGTTGCTTTAACTTCAACGACACCATCACCGATTTCAAGTAGTGATACGTCGAAAGTTCCGCCACCTAAGTCGAAAACTAGAATTGTTTGCTCTTGGTCGCCTTTATCTAGACCGTATGCAAGTGCTGCAGATGTTGGCTCGTTGATAATACGAAGAACGTTTAGGCCAGCAATTTCACCAGCTTCTTTAGTTGCTTGACGTTGCGCATCGTTGAAGTAAGCCGGAACGGTAATCACTGCATCCGTTACAGTTTCGCCAAGATATGCCTCAGCATCGCGCTTCAACTTCTGTAGAACGCGTGCGGAAATTTCTTGCGCTGTGTATTTCTTGCCATCAATATCAATAGTCCAGTTAGTACCCATGTGGCGTTTTACTGAACGAATTGTGCGATCAACATTTGTTACTGATTGACGTTTAGCAACTTCACCAACGAGAACTTCGCCATTTTTAGCGAAAGCTACGATCGAAGGAGTCGTACGTGCACCTTCAGCGTTAGCGATAACTGCTGGCTCGCCGCCTTCTAGAACGGAAACACAGCTGTTGGTGGTTCCTAGGTCGATTCCTACTGCTCTGGCCATTTTTAGCTCCAATTTCTTTCTTATCTATTTACCCTTGATTTTGAGTCTTACTCGACTCCAGGCTCCGCTTATCAGCGGGACATGAGTCGATCATACTCAAATACTTGAGTCGGGGCGACTCAGGTTTCCATAGGGTGTAACCCACAGCCCATAGAACTTATTCCCGCCCATTTTTCCCTTTACCCTGAGCCTCATGACGCTAACGCTCGCCTTAATGATCGGTGCTTACGGCATCACGATCGCTGCCCTGACCTTGCTGGCAATTCGGGTTCGCCAATTAATAGGTATCTACAAAAAGGGTGCAGCTGACCCAACTCGAAGCGGTAATCGCGGGGCTCGCTTGAAAAACACTTTGAAAGAAACTCTTGGCCATACCAAGATGCTTAATTTCACCGCAACAGGAATTGCGCACTGGTTTGTCATGATTGGTTTTGGAGCGCTATTTGGAACTCTGATCCAAGCATATTTTCTAATTGTTGATCCTAAATGGGCGCTACCAATTATTGGTCACTATTGGCCATATGAATATTTCGTTGAGTTAATTACTTGGCTTACTGGCATCGGAATTGTGACACTGATTGGAATCCGGCAAGTAACCCGCTTCTTTTTTAAAGGGCGCACATCTCGTTTCTTAGGTTCTGGAAATTGGAAAGCGTTTTATGTCGAAGTAACAATTCTGGCCATCGTGTTCTGTGTTATCGCATTACGTGGACTTGAAGGTGCTCTTTCTGAAGAGACCGCCCGCAATCGCCATTACATAACTACTTGGTGGATTGCCGAAATGTTTAAAGAGCTTTCGCTAGATCAAATTACAACTTCGATTCAGGTTATCGCTGCCGTAAAGATTTTTGTATCAATGCTCTGGTTTGTAGTCATTGCTTCAAACTTCACAATGGGTGTTGCATGGCATCGATTCCTAGCACCATTTAATATTTTCTTTAAGCGCAATGCCGATGGCAAGAATTCACTCGGCGCTTTGCCTGAAATGTTGTCACACGGCAAGCCAGTTAATTTTGAAGATCCAGCTGAAGATGATGTCTTTGGTCTCGGAAATCGTGGCGACATTTCTTGGAAAGGTCTGCTCGACATGACTTCATGTACCGAGTGCGGACGCTGCCAATCGCAATGCCCTGCTTGGCACACTGATAAACCACTCTCCCCAAAGCTATTGATTATGGCTATGCGCGACCATGCCATGTCTAAAGTGGTAGAGAATGAAGTATTAGTTGGCGAGAATGCGCCAATTTCACTAGATGTGCTTTGGTCATGTACCACTTGTGGAGCCTGCGTAAATGAATGCCCAGTCGATATTGAACATGTTGATCACATTGTAAACATGCGCCGCTTCCAAGTTTTAGTTGAATCCGAATTTCCAACTGAACTTGGCGGAACTTTCCGTAATTTAGAAAAAGCTGGCAACCCATGGGGTGCAAACCGCAACGATCGTGAATCCTGGATTGCTGAATGTGATTTCCCAATTAGTGTTGTTGAAGGTGTGTTGCCTGATGACGTTGAATACTTATTCTGGGTTGGCTGCGCTGGCGCATACGAAGAACGTGCTAAGAAAACTACTAAAGCAGTTGCTGAATTACTTCATATGGCTGGCGTTAGTTTTGCAGTTTTAGGTAAGCGCGAGACTTGTACTGGAGACCCTGCCCGTCGAAGTGGAAATGAATTCTTGTACCAAATTCTTTCCCGCGAAAACATTGATACTTTTAACGAAGTATTTGCAAACCGCGATGTTTCGAAAGGCAACAAGAAAATTGTTGTAACTTGCCCTCATTGCTTCACAACCATCGGCCGCGATTATGCCCAGAGTGGTTTCGAGTTAACCATGATTCACCACACGCAATTGTTAAATCAATTAGTGCGAGAAAAGAAATTGATTCCAGTCAACAAGGCAACTACATCTCTTACTTATCATGATCCTTGTTACTTAGGTCGTCACAATGAGATCTACCAGCCACCACGCGAACTGTTAAATGCAACTGGTGTGAAAGTTACTGAAATGCCTCGTAACCAAGAACGTTCTTTCTGTTGCGGCGCCGGTGGCGGTCGCATGTGGATGGAAGAAAAAATCGGCGAGCGCATTAATTTAAGTCGCGTCGATGAAGCTATAGCTACTGGCGTCGATGAAGTTGCCGTTGCCTGCCCGTTCTGCCGTGTGATGGTTACCGATGGCATGACTGCCCGCGAATCAGATGTTGAAGTCCTAGATGTCGCTCAGGCGCTCCTGCGGGCGGTAAAACCACAGTCTCAATCGAGTCTATCCTCAGATAATTCTCAGGTGTCCTAAGCATCCTTCTCTTAAGCCACATTGGGCGGCCCAGGAAAAATCAAGAGATCCTGGAAATTTAGAGAGGAAGTCATGAGTAAGGGCGAAAGCAATAACCAGCGAATTCTCGTAGTTGACGACGAATCAAGCATTAGCGATTTGATCTCAACCAGTCTTCGTTTTGTTGGTTTTGATGTGCGAACTGCAAGTAACGGTTCACAAGCTCTACTAGTTGCCGAGGAATTCAAACCACATGCAATGGTGCTCGATGTGATGATGCCGGGCATGGATGGCTTTGAAGTTTGTAAACGAATTCGTAACGAAGGCCAAAATATTGGCGTTCTTTTCCTGACTGCCAAAGATGGCATGGAAGATAAAGTTGCTGGTTTAACTATCGGTGGCGATGACTACATGACCAAACCTTTTAGTCTTGAAGAACTTGTGGCGCGTTTACGCTCTCTGCTTCGCCGTACTGGGGCAACCACTACTCCAAATGACGAAGAGAAAATTCACTTTGCCGATCTTGAGTTAGATGAAGCTACCCACGAAGTACATCGCGCCGGAAACCTAATCGATCTTTCCCCTACCGAATTTTTGCTCCTTCGCTACCTAATGATTAATGCTGATCGCGTGGTTTCCAAATCCCAGATCCTCGATCATGTTTGGCAATACGATTTCCGTGGCGATGCCGGCATTGTTGAGACCTATGTTTCTTACTTACGTAAGAAAATAGATATCTACGAACCAGCCTTAATTCACACTGTGCGTGGCGTTGGGTACCGATTAAGAATTCCACCGAAATAATTAATGAATGCAGAATCGAAATCCACTATCTAGTGCGAGCTTACGAAACCGACTTCTAGTAGGCATACTACTTTTGTCGGCACTAGGTTTTACGGTCTCCGATTTTGTTGCCCAGAATGCGATGCAGAAGTTTCTGCTGCAACAAGTAGATCAACAATTAATCAGCGTTGCTGATGGCGCTTTGTTGCGCGTTGATCGTGCTGGAATTCAGGGTGACTCAGATGGTGATGAAGAGAGCGGTAATGCACCAGCCAAAACTAGGGCTGCTGAAACTCCATTACGCAGTGTTCCCAGCTCGGTTTCAATCACTTTGCTCGATCCGTTCGGTAATTATGTTGGCGGCGTCGGCGGCGACTTAAATGCTCAAAAAATTACTGATTATGTAGTTGGCACTTTGCCAGCTAGCGCTGCCAAATATGGAAACAAACCATTCACTCTAGAAATTCCAGGTTCTGACTTCCGGGTATTAGCTAAAGTGTTGCCATCTGCACTGGGTTCAGTTTTTGTCGCTCAATCCTTGGCTGGCGTAGATGAAACGTCTGCACGTTTGCGGGTTGTCTTCGTATTTATTGGTCTACTCGCTCTGCTTTTAATCGCGTTTGCTTCTCGAATGGTAATCAGAGTTGGCTTGAGGCCACTTGTTGCGGTAGAAGAAACAGCTGAAAAAATTGCAGCTGGTGATTTATCTGCGCGTTTGCCTGATGCTAAACCTGATACTGAAGTTGGCCGATTAGTTACTTCGCTTAACGCAATGCTTTCGCGAATTGAAGATTCTTTCGCAGCCCGCACAGCAAGTGAGAACAAGTTGCGTCGCTTTGTGGCAGATGCCAGCCACGAATTGCGCACACCACTGACTGCGATCCGTGGTTTTGCCGAACTACATCGTCAAGGCGCGGTTAAAGGTGAAGCTGCAACTTCTGAACTTGTGGGTCGAATTGAAAATGAGTCAGTGCGCATGGGCGCATTGGTTGAAGATTTATTAACGTTGGCTCGGTTAGATCAATCACGAGATTTAGTGCTTGCGCCAATAAATCTGACTGAGTTAGTAACCGAAGCAGTTGAGTCAGCTAAAGCAGCTGGTCCTGATCATCCAATTACTCTTGATTTGCCTGAGGAATCTTTTATCTTGGGCGACTCCGGCAAAATTCACCAAGTTGTCGCAAATTTATTAGCTAACGCTCGAGTTCATACACCGGTTGGTACACCAATCTCGGTTTCGATTGAGAGCAATGAAGAAGGTACTTCTATCTCGATTGCCGACGCGGGACCTGGCTTATCGCAAGAGGATCAAGCCCGTATTTTTGAGCGTTTTTACCGCGCAGATCCATCACGAAACCGTGCTCGAGAAGAAGGAAGTGGTTTAGGTCTATCAATCGTTGATTCAGTGATGCAGGCCCACGGTGGCAAAGTTATTGTGACTTCAAAGTTAGGTGAAGGCGCAACCTTTACAGTTTTTTTTCCACTGGCAGCTAGTTAAGCGACTCCATCGCCCGAAGTGTAGCGATGCGCTCTTGAATCGGCGGGTGCGATGCGAACATTTTTGAAACAGCTTTGGCATCTAGTGGCGACTCAATCCAGATATGTGCAACAGCTGTTGATTTCTGACGTACCACTGTGGAATCAGCGGCCAGCACTTCAAGAGCGCTTCGAAGTCCGGCTGGGTTACGAGTAAAAGCAACGGCGGTTGCATCAGCTAAAGATTCGCGCTTTCGTGAAATCGCGGATTTCAACATCATGGCCGCAATTGGCGCCAAAATCAAGACGACTAGCGAAACCACCAACATGATCGGATTGCCGTTGCTATCACGATCGCGACGACCGCCACCGAACCACATCATGCGCATCAGTATGTCACTGATCAGTGCGATAACTCCTGCTGTTGTGGCCGCAACTGCTGAAACTAAAGTATCGCGATTTCCAACGTGCGCCATTTCGTGCGCAATTACGCCCTGCAATTGATCGCGATCCATGGCATCTAAAATTCCTGTAGTAAATGCAATTAAAGCATGCTCCGGATTTCGCCCTGTAGCAAACGCGTTTGGCGCACTATCTTCAACAATGGCTACTTTTGGCATTGGTAATCCACTGGCAATAGTTATCTCTTGAACCAAGCCAAAAAGTTTTGGGTTATCACTCTCTTGAATTAGTTTTGCGCCTGTCATGGTTAGCACTAATTTGTCTGAGCCGTAGTAAGAACCCCAGACTGAAAACAAAGTTATTCCGACTGCAAATGGAACAATCGCTGCGCTACTCGTGCCTAGATAGGTAAAGATTGAAATTAGAACTAGCCAAGTCAGAGCGCCCATTACTCCTAAAAGAAAGAAGGTTTTGCGCTTATTCGAGCTTTGCGCTTCACGAAAAGAGAACGTTGCCATAGGCCTTTAAAAGCTTACGTTTGGAGCATTTCGGTTAGTTGCTTCATCAACTTCGTAGAATTCGCGCTCATCTACTTTGGCAAATCCAGCAAAGAAATTGGTTGGGATAGTTTTAACTGCGGTGTTAAGTAAGCGAACGCTGTCATTATAGAACTGGCGAGAGAACGCAACTTTATTTTCAGTGGTTGAAAGTTCTTCTTGCAGCGACATGAAGTTAGCTGATGCCTTTAGATCAGGATAAGCCTCAGCAACTGCTAACAGACCACGTAGTGCTTGAGTCAACATTCCATCAGCGGCAGAAACGTCAGCGACAGTTGAAGCGGTTGTAGCTTTTGCTCGCGCGGTTATCACAGCGTCAAAAGTTGATTGCTCGTGTGTGGCATAACCTTTAACAGTTTCAACTAAATTAGGAATCAAATCAGCGCGGCGCTTGAGTTGCACTTCGATCTGAGCAAAGGCTTCATCGACTGCGACATTTAATCGAATTAATCGGTTGTACTGCGCAATAAAAAAGATAGCGAGCAGAAGAACGATTCCGCCGACAATAAGAGTTGTCTTCATTTTGACTCCCTAGTGAATAAAAGCGTTAGGTTATTGAATTATGGTTTGGTGGAAATTAATCCAGGAACGGCTTGCCGTTGGGCCACGCTGTCCTTGATATCTAGAAGCATAAACGGCAGAACCGTAAGGATGCTCAGCAGGAGATGAGAGTTTGATTAGACAAAGTTGCCCGATCTTCATTCCTGGAAAAAGTTTTACGGGCAAATTTGCCACATTTGAAAGTTCTAAAGTGATGTGGCCGGAAAAACCTGGATCAATAAAGCCAGCAGTTGAGTGAGTTAGTAAGCCAAGGCGACCTAGCGAAGACTTTCCTTCGAGGCGGCCGGCGATGTCGTCAGGCAAAGTGATAATTTCGTAAGTTGAAGCCAGTACAAATTCACCTGGGTGCAAAATGAAGTGTTCGTTTGGTTCAACGATAACTTCGCGGGTGAGTTCGGATTGCTCGATCGAAGGATCAATTACCGAATACTTATGGTTTTCAAAGACCCGAAAGAAACGATCTAGTCGAACATCAACGCTGGAAGGCTGAACCATCGACTCGGCAAAGGGTTCAACAGCAACCCGGCCAGCGGTAATTTCAGCTCGAATATCGCGATCACTTAGTAGCACGAGTGTGAGCCTACCCCAGCAAACACGCCTACCTGCTCTAGCACTTGCCTAAGTTACTGATGGGTAGCATTATTTGCCCATGAGCCATTACATAGCCAATCTGCGCGATATTGAATTCTGCCTCTTTGACCTACTTGGTCGTGAAAAAGTCATGGGCACCGCTCCTTACGGTGATGTTGATCGTGACACTGCCGTCGGAATGCTCGAAGAGATGAAACGACTCTGCGAGAACGATCTTGCTGCTTCATTTGTTGAAGGCGATCGCGTTGGTGCAGTTCTGAATAAAGAGACCGGAAATGTAACGCTGCCTGAAAGCTTTAAGAAATCATATAAAGCATATGTCGATGGTGAATGGTGGCGTCTTGATGCACCAGTTGAACTAGGTGGCATGAAAGTTCCACCATCAGTGCGATGGGCGATGGCTGAAATGGTTCTCGGATCAAACCCAGCAATTCATATTTATGCATCTGGTTACGCGTTCGCTCAAGTTGCCTACGTTTTAGGAACTGAACCTCAGAAGAAGATGGCAAAGCACATGGTTGATAAGCACTGGGGTGCCACCATGCAACTTACTGAACCAGATGCTGGTTCTGATGTTGGTGCTGGTCGTACTAAAGCTGTTCAGCAACCTGATGGCACATGGCACATCACTGGTACCAAGCGTTACATCACATCAGGGGACGCGGATTTCTATGACAATGTAATGCACTTTGTGCTTGCTCGTCGCGAAGGTGGCGGACCTGGAACAAAGGGTCTTTCGCTATTCCTAATTCCTAAATTTATGTTTGATTTAGAAACTGGCGAACTTGGAAAACGCAATGGCGTTTTTGTAACTGCACTCGAAGACAAAATGGGACTTAATGTTTCAGCCACTTGCGAAGTTAATTTAGGCGAAAAAGAACCAGCAGTTGGTTATTTGCTAGGTGAAGTGCATGAAGGTATTGCGCAAATGTTTAAGGTAATTGAATTTGCGCGCATGATGGTTGGAACTAAAGCAATCGCAACACTTTCAGCTGGATACCAACAGGCGCTGCTTTATGCAAAGCAGCGCATTCAGGGCGGCGATATGAAAGTTATGAACGATAAAGCCAGCCCGCGCGTAGAAATTATTCGCCACCCGGATGTACGTCGTTCGCTAATGGTGCAGAAGTCCTACAGCGAAGGCATGCGTGCGCTTGTTCTCTATACCGCCTCCATCCAAGATGAGATCGAGCTCGCAGTAAAGGCTGGCAACACAGATCGCATTAAAGACATGGAAGCACTTAATGATTTATTGCTTCCAATTGTTAAAGGTTATGGCTCTGAAAAGTCATGGACACTTCTTGGAACCGAATCACTACAAACTTTTGGTGGCGCCGGATTTACTCGTGACTGGCCGCTGGAGCAATATGTGCGCGATGCCAAGATTGACACTTTGTATGAAGGCACAACTGCGATTCAAGGTCTTGACTTCTTCTTCCGCAAAATTGTTAAAGACGGTGGTCGCGCAATTGGTTTACTGGGCAAAGAGATAAAAACATTTGCTGAAACTGGTGGAGCACATGCTGCTGAAAAAGAAGCACTACTCAAGGCACTTGGTGATTTAAATGGGATCATCGCAACTTTAGTTGCACACGCAATGGAATCACAAACAGATCCCGAGAAGATTTATACTGTTGGTTTAAATACATCGCGCTGTTTAATGGCCGTCGGCGACATCATTACTGCTTGGCTGCTGCTACGCCAAGCAGATATTGCTCTGGAAAAGATTCCAAATGCGGGCAAGGATCTTGAGTTCTACAACGGCAAGATCGCCTCAGCTAAGTTCTTTGTCACCAATTATCTGCCACACATCACAGCAGATCGCAAAATTGTCGAAGCAACCGACAATTCGATCATGAATATCTCAGACGCAGCCTTCTAAATCCTTCTAACGGTAGCCAATCGGTTACCCTTGCGAGATGTTCAAAACGCGACGTAGCGAGATTCTCTTAACCCTTGCTGCTGTCATGTTCGCTTCAAACGGTATCGCCTCAAAACTGCTGCTTAATGATTACATTTCGGCCTGGCGATTAGCCCAAGTTCGTTCAATCTCAACCTTCATTATTCTCGCGGCCTATATCGCTTGGCGCGCACCAAAAACTTTACGTATCACTAAACGCGAAGTTCCCCGTTTGGCAGCACTTGGTGCTATCGGTATCGCGGCCGTAAATGGCGCCTATTTCTTAGCTATTTCCCGTATGCATGTGAGTATCGCGCTACTTATCGAATTTACCGCGCCAGTCTGGATCGTGCTTTATCTCCGTTATGTTCGCAAGAAGCATGTGCCTAATGAAATGTGGGCGGCGCTCTTCTTAGCGCTACTTGGTTTGGCATTTGTTGCCCAAGTTTGGCAAGGTCTAACGCTCGATGGAATTGGTGTGCTTGCCGCCCTTGGCGCGGCCTTTGCATTGGCTTTCTTCTTCTTAGCCGGCGAAGGAATCACTGCGCATCGCGATATTCAATCAGTCACAATGTGGGGCTTTGGTTTCGCAGCCCTTACTTGGTCTTTGTTAATGCCAATCTGGACTTTCCCATTTGATGTATTTACCGTTTCAATTCCATTAGAAGGCGCACTTGATGGTTATAGCGCTCCGGGTTGGGCGCTAATTCTTTATGTAGTTTTAATCGGCACTGTAGTTCCATACCTGTTTACATTGAATGGTTTGCGCAATCTTTCTGCATCAACTACGAGTGCCTTTGGAATGCTAGAACCAATCTTTGCCGGCGCTGTTGCTTGGTTCTGGTTTAGTGAATCCTGGACAGCCATTCAATTACTCGGTGGCGTGATTGTTATTGCCGGAATTTACATGGCAGATCGCGCACGTAGCGCTGCAAAATAATTAGTTTTCGTCTGGTTCGCGTTGTTGGGTGAAATCTTGCATTCCACTATTTACTGGCATATCAACAAAGCGCGCAATGTGAAGTTGTGCTGAAACGGTAATTGTACGAGTTGGTCCGTTACGGTGCTTAGCCACAATTAAATCTGCCTCGCCTGATCGACTTTGAGGATCATATAAATCATCGCGGTGCAGCAAGATAACTACGTCGGCATCTTGTTCGATCGAACCTGATTCGCGAAGATCTGAAAGCATTGGTTTCTTATCAGAGCGTTGTTCAGGTGAACGGTTTAGCTGTGAAATTGCAATAACTGGAACATCAAGTTCTTTGGCCATTAACTTTAAGTGGCGCGAGAACTCAGAAACCTCTTGTTGACGGTTCTCTACACGCTTGCCAGAGGTCATCAACTGTAGGTAGTCAATGACAATTAGCTTTAAATCATGGCGCTGCTTTAAGCGACGAGCTTTTGCACGAATTTCCATCATGGAAAGATTTGGTGAATCATCAATAAACAATGGTGCATTTGAAATCTCGCCCATGCGTCGAGCTAAACGTGACCACTCTTCATCAGATAAAGCACCAGAGCGAATATTGTTTAGACCTACTTTTGCCTCTGATGACAACATACGCATTGTGATTTCAGAGCGTGACATTTCAAGTGAGAAAATAACTGAAGTTTTTCCATCATGAATAGATGCTTGACGCGCAATATCTAAACCAAGTGTTGATTTACCAACTGCCGGACGCGCAGCTAAAACAATCATGTTGCCCGGGTGTAAGCCATTAGTTAATTTATCTAGATCGCGGAAGCCAGTCATGACGCCTTCAATACCAACACCTTTAGAAATTGCTTCGATTTCATCGAGAGCTTGTGGCAACAAAGTACTTAGTTGAACATAATCTTCAGAGGTACGCCGTTCAGTAACTTGGAAAACTTCGACTTGTGCTTGGTCTACTGCTTCATCGACATCGCCTTCGACGGTGTATCCAAGTTGCACAATCTTGGTACCAGCTTCAACTAAGCGACGCATAATTGCGCGTTCGCGAACAATTTTTGCGTAGTAACCAGCATTAGCCGCAGTTGGAACGGATGAAATCAAAGTATGTAAATAAGGTGCACCACCTGCGCGAGCAATGTCGCCACGCTTTGCAAGTTCTGCTGAAACAGTAACTGCATCAGCTGGTTCGCCACGACCGTATAAATCAATAATTACATCGTAGATAAGTTCGTGTGCCGGACGATAGAAATCGCGTTCGCGCAAAATCTCTACAACATCAGAAATTGCATCTTTACTTAGCAGCATTCCACCAAGAACTGATTGTTCAGCAATTAAATCTTGTGGTGGAGTGCGTTCAAATTCTGGCGCAGAGTTGTATGAAGAGCTGTTCTGTTGATTGTTGCGGTTTGGAAGTTCTGCGATGCTCACGCGTAAAACCTCCCATTAGCTACTGACATTTTGGCCACTGACATTTTCGTCAGATTAAGCGTGAATTACGCTTACGGAGGCAAAGGTATGAGTGCTAGCCGCAGTAAGCGAATAACCCTGCTTGTGGGTGTGGGCAAGTCTGGGGATAAGTCGGTGGATAAGCGTGATTTCCTGTGTACAAAGCGGTGGATGAACTGTGGGTATCTCCTGCTTATCTCTGATTAGCCTCTAAAGGCGCAGGTCAGTGGTGTTTCATCGCCTTACATTGCTGTGTATGAAAGTAAATTACTTTTTCTCATCAGTTGAGATTAGAAGTGAAATTACAAAATAAAACGGGCCCGACGCAATTAGCGCCGAGCCCGTTCTAATTTTTTATTTATTCAGCTACAACACTCAAGGTAACTGTGGCAGTTACATGGTGCTCTAGTGAGACCTTTGCTGAATGGGTACCAATCTTCTTGATGTGGCCAGCCATCTTGATGCTGTGACGATCGATATCAATCGCAACTGTGCTCTTAATTGCTGCTGCTACATCTTTATCGGTTACTGAACCGAATAGACGATTTCCGGTACCAACTTTTACCTTAATGGTAAGAGTTGCTGCTTCAAGTGTTGCCTTTATTGAGTTAGCGTGATCGATATCGCGGATCTCGCGCGCTGCACGAGCACGACGAATTCCTTCGATCTGCTTCTCTCCGCCTTGGCTCCAGGTAATCGCGTTTCCGCGTGGAAGCAAGTAGTTGCGGCCAAAGCCATCTTTAACAGTTACAACATCGCCAGCTTGACCAAGCCCAGCAACTTCGCGAGTAAGGATGAGTTTCATATTGTCATCGCTCCTTATCGCGCTGTAGATGTGTAAGGCAGTAGCGCTACTTCACGGCTGTTTTTAACCGCTGTTGCTACTGAACGTTGATGTTGTGTGCATGCACCAGTTACGCGACGTGCGCGAATCTTGCCGCGATCAGAGATGTACTTACGCAAGGTGTTGATGTCCTTGTAATCAATGTAAGTAACTTTGTTCTGGCAGAAGCTGCATGGCTTCTTCTTAAACTTCTTATTAAGGGCAGCAGCTTTAGCGCCCTTATTCTTAGGCTCTTTTAAAGCCCGGTTATTTCTTGCTCCCATTGTGGTGCTCCTTTTCGGGTGCCCTAG
>JBIIYZ010000007.1:0-56747 GCA_044346555.1 Candidatus Planktophila sp.
TTTGCCGCCACAGTGCTTGTTTCGGTCAACTGGATTGTTTATATCTGGGCAACAAATAATGGCCATGTAGTTGAAGCGTCTCTTGGTTACTACATCAATCCGATCATCATGATTGCAATCGGTGTTATTTTGCTCAAAGAGAAGATGCGCAAACTTCAATGGGCCTCAGTTTCAATTGCCACACTTGGGGTTTTAGTTTTGACCATTGATTACGGTCGACTGCCTTGGGTGGCATTGGCTCTTGCCCTGTCATGGGGAACTTATGGATTTATAAAAAAGCAGTTAGGCCTTGGCGCACTCGAAGGTTTAGGTATTGAAACAGCTATAGCAGCCCCGTTTTACTTGGCTTATCTGGCCTGGATCGGCTCTCAAGGCAATGGCCACTTCACCGCGAGCCCTGGTTTAACGTTACTTCTAATCGGCTCTGGTGTAGTTACTGCCATACCACTGCTGCTTTTCAATGGCGCTGGCAATCGCTTGCCCTACACAATCATTGGTTTGTTGCAGTTCATTACGCCGACTCTGCAGTTCTCAATCGGAGTTTGGGTGCGTCACGAAGATATGCCAACTGCGCGTTGGGCAGGATTCTTAATTATTTGGGTGGCGTTAGTTGTTCTGGCTACAGATTTAATTAGATCAAGCCGTACGGTCGACAACCGCGTCGCATAGCGAAAACAGCGCACCTGTTGCATCATTGACTGGCAATGGACCGAGTGCGGTGCGAGCATCACGAGCAACTTGCATCAACTGTAACCTCGATTGATCAAGCGCTTTATGGTTGCGCAACTCTTTTAACACTTGTGCGACAACTTTCTTATCGGCAATTGGCTTAGAAAGCAGCTTCTGTAAATCACGATCGGCTTTATCGGTTGATTTCATAACATTTAAAGTGACCAGTGTTGGCACACCTTCGAGTAAATCAGTGCCAGGTGTTTTACCTGACTCTTTGGAATCACTTGTAATATCAATAACATCATCGGCTAATTGGAATGCCACACCAATCTTTTCACCGAACTTAGTAACAGTCTCAGTTACTTCGGCCGAAGCCCCAGAAGTCATCGCGCCGAATCGGGCAGATGTGGCAATCAAAGAACCAGTCTTATCAGCAACCACTTGTAAATAATGCGCTAATCGATCTTCACCTTTTTGTGGTCCTTGGGTTTCCATAATTTGACCAATGACTAAGCGCTCAAATGTGCGAGACTGTAAACGAACCGCTTCTGGGCCTAAATCCGCTAAAAGATCAGATGCTTTAGCGAATAGGTAATCACCGGTAAGAATTGCAATGGTATTTCCCCAGCGATTATTAGCACTTTCTACTCCACGTCGCAGCGGGGCTTCATCCATAACATCGTCGTGATAAAGCGTTGCCAAGTGGGTTAGTTCGCAAACAACGGCGGCTTCAAGAATTCCGTGCTTATGTGGGTCACCATAATGTGAAGTTATCAGCGTTAAAAGTGGCCGTAAACGCTTGCCGCCAGCTGTGACTAGATGTCGACTGGTCTCAACTACAAGCGGATAGTTTCCTTCAATCTGACTGCGCAGTAGATCTTCTACTTCGATCATGCCAGCAGAGAGTGCAGCCTCAAGTTCATTTGAGAGATTCGGAATCCCGAGAGTGACCATTATCGAATAAAGATTGCGAGTGGCTTAATGAAATCAAGAAGAGGTGCTGGGAAGACGCCCAAGGCCACTGTGATAACTAATGAGATGGAGATCGTTAGTCGGGTAAGGATTGATGGAATAACTACGCTGGTGCCGTCTTCAGTTGCATCTGTGAAGAACATAAGAACAATTACCCGAATGTAGAAGAACGCAGCGATGGCACTTGAAAGTACGCCGACAATTACAACTGCTGTGGCGCCACTTTCATATGCCGCTGAGAAAATTGCAAACTTTCCAATAAATCCTGAAGTTAATGGAATACCTGCGAATGCCAGTAAGAAGAAAGCAAACGCTGATGCGATCCAAGGTGAACGCTTTCCGAGTCCGGCCCACCGATTTAGATCGCTGACTTCACCACTTGAGTCGCGTACCAAAGTTACGATTCCGAAGGCACCAACGGTGGCAACACCGTATGCGAATAGATAATAAATTGAGGCTTCAAGGCCTGCCTTGTTTAGTGCGATGACACCTGTTAACAAGAAGCCGGCATGAGCAATTGATGAGTAAGCCAACATGCGCTTTACGTCGCGTTGTGAAATCGCAACCAGCGAACCAAAGATCATGGTGATAATTGCGATGACCATGAAGAATGGTCGCCATTGCCACTGCGTTTCAGCCAAGACAGAGTAAAACAGACGCAACATGGCACCAAATGCTGCGACCTTAGTTGCGGCGGCCATGAAACCAGTAATTGGCGTCGGCGCACCTTGGTAAACGTCAGGTGACCAAGCATGGAAAGGAACTGCGCCCACTTTGAAAAGCAGGCCAATTGACACGAAAGCAATGCCTAGCAAGAGAATTACATCGTTTCCGGTGCCACCAACAACGGCTGCGTGGATTCCAGCAAAACTGACGGTACCGGCATATCCATATAGATATGCCGCACCAAAGAGGAAGAAGGCAGATGAGAAAGCGCCTAGTAAGAAGTATTTGAGGGCGGCTTCTTGTGAAGCTAAGCGACGTCGGCGAGAAAGGCCGGCCATTAAATAGAGAGGTAATGAAAGAACTTCAAGAGCTACAAACAGAGTGATCAAGTCACTAGCAACCGGAAAGAGCAACATGCCTGAAACGGCAAATAAAGTAAGTGGATAAATTTCAGTTAAGACAGTGCCGCTTTGAGTAGCTTGACGTTCTTCTTCGGATCCTGGAAGCGCTGCTGCGCTAGAAGTAAAGTTATCTTGATCGGCAATCAAGAAAATCGAAACAATTGCGATGATTAAGATTGCGCCTTGAAACAATAAGCCCGGGCCGTCAATAACAACTGTACCCATGGCAGCTGTAGTCGAAGTTAATTCGCGAATACGAATAACTTGAATTAAAGCTAGAACTAGTGAGGCAAGTGCGACGCTTAATTGCACAACTGGTCGGCGTGCTTTGCCTACAAAAGCTTCGATTAAGACACCGACAAGGGCGCCAGCCAAAACAATTAAAATTGGAGCTAGCAGTGAGTACTCAAGTGTTGGTGAGTTAAAGACCATGTTATTTACCCTCAACTGTCGGTACTGGATCGGTGAAACCTAATTGTGAATTAATGTGAATAGCGGCCGGATTAATCACGTTAAGCAACGGCGCTGGATAGAAACCAAGTGCGATGATTGCAGCTAGAACTGGCGCAATTGCGATCTTTTCGCGCAGATTTAAATCAGGTAAGTTCTCATTGCCAGGTGTAGTTGGGCCATGAAGCGCTCGCTGCACCGGAATCAAGATGTAGAGCGCAGCCAAAATGATGCCCACTGTCGCAATGATTGCAGCTACCGGATAACGCGTATAAGTGCCTACTAGCACTAGGAATTCGCTCACGAAACTAGATAGACCAGGTAGCGCCAAGCTAGACATGCCAGCTAAGAAGAAGCACCAAGCCATGACTGGAGTTATTCGTTGTAACCCGCCGAAATCAGAGATGGTTGATGACCCGCGACGAGCGATCATCCAGCCACCCACGATAAATAAGGCGGCGGTAGAGAAGCCGTGATTAAACATATACAGCGTTGCACCTGATTGGCTCTGCGAGGTCATCGCAAAGATTCCCATCGTGATGAAACCAAAGTGCGAGATCGAGGTAAATGCGATTAAACGCTTTAGATCTTTCTGGCCGATCGCCAAAATTGCACCATAAATGATTGAAATGACAGCCAGCACGATAATTACTGGCGTGAAAGTTTTGCTTGCTTCTGGGAAAAGCGTTAGGCAGTAACGAATCATTCCGAAGGTACCGACTTTATCGAGCACGCCTAGTAGTAGCACTGAAGTTCCAGGTGTTGCTGATTGAGCTGCATCTGGCAACCAAGTATGGAATGGCCAGAGTGGTGCCTTGATTGCAAATGCGATAAAGAATCCCAGGAATAAGAAGTTCTGCGTTGTAGAACTCATCTCAAGATTTGCTAACTTAGCAAGATCAAATGTATGTCCACCTTGATCGCCCGACATCACATAAAGGGCAATGATTGATGCGAGCATCAATAGACCACCAAAAAGGCTGTAGAGCAAGAACTTAACCGCAGCTGCTGATCGCTCGCCAGTGCCGTATCCCCCGATTAGGAAATAAACCGGCACTAACATCGCTTCGAAAATTACATAGAAGAGGAACACATCGGTGGCGCTAAATACCCCGATCATCATGGTCTCTAGAACCAGAATCAGAATGTAGAAAGTCTTAACGCTCCAGCGACCACCTTGAGCTTCATTCCAGCCCGCCAAAATCACAATTGGCGCTAAAATAACTGACATCAAAATCAGCACAAGAGCGATTCCATCGATACCTACAGCGTAATTAATGCCAAATGATGGAATCCAGCTGCGAACCTCAACGAACTGTAAATCAGTGTTATCGCGCTGGAATTGAACGGCCATCGCGATTGCTGAAGCTGCAGTTACTAAAGTAGTTCCGAAAGCGAATTGCTTGGCTCTTAGTTCAGCGCCCTTAGGCAAAGTTGCCAGTAGAGCCGCGCCAATAAGCGGCAGCAGTGCTGTCAATGAAATCCAATTGATGGTCATTGTGTAATCACCCAGATTCCAAGGACGATAGCGGCAGCGCCGACCAGAATTAGCGCTGAATAACTGCGGACATATCCAGTTTGGCTCTTACGTAACCCGGCCCCAGAACCAATTGCCATCGCACCGACACCATGGACAGCGCCGTCGATAACTTTTTCATCTACGGCGATCAGAGTCTTAGTCAGTGATTGGCCAGGACGCATAAAGATCGCTTCGTTAGCTGCATCTTGCAGTAAGTCTTGGCGAGCAATTCGAGTCAAAGCAGAAACATTTTCTGGCGCCACATTTTCAACTGGACGGCGCACATACATCATGACCGCAATTGAGATTCCGATCAAAACGATAGTTAGTGCGATGCCAGAAACTACGATCGGCGGAAGTAGATAAGAATGTTCTTCATGTCCGTGTGATGCAACTACTGGCTCTAGCCAATGAACTAACGCATCTCCACGAGTAAATAGGAATCCAGATACGACTGACCCAATCGCCAAAATTGCCATTGGTAGCCACATTAAAACTGGCGATTCATGTGGATGCGCATCTTCATCCCAACGCTTAGTACCGGTGAAGGTAAGAATCATTACGCGCGTCATATAGAAAGCAGTGAGTCCGGCGCCGAAAAGTGCGATAACGCCCAAGAGAATTCCTTTTACTCCACCAGCATTTAGCGCAGTTTCAATAATCATGTCTTTGGAATAGAAACCAGCGAACGGTGGAATACCGATAATTGCTAAATAGCCAAGACCGAAGGTAATAAAGGTAATTGGCATGAACTTACGTAACGCGCCATATTTACGCATATTAACTTCATCATTCATGCCATGCATAACTGAACCAGCACCAAGGAACATGCCAGCTTTGAAGAAACCATGAGTTAACAAGTGCATAATCGCGAACGCGTAACCAACTGGACCCAAGCCTGCAGCCAAAGTCATGTAACCGATTTGTGACATAGTTGAAGCTGCTAGTGCCTTCTTAATGTCGTCTTTAGCAGTACCGATAACAGCACCGAAGAGCAAGGTGATCGCACCAACGATTACAACCAATAGCTGAGCAGTTGGAGCTGCGTCAAAAATGAAGTTTGAGCGAGTAATCAAATAAACGCCAGCTGTAACCATGGTCGCTGCGTGGATCAGAGCAGATACCGGAGTTGGGCCAGCCATCGCATCGCCCAGCCATGCCTGCAGCGGGAACTGCGCAGATTTACCTGCGGCTGCGATCAACAACATAATGCCAATTGCAGTCAAAGTTGTAGTTGATGCTTTTGGTGCAGCTTCTTCGATGCCAGCGAATGAGACAGTGCCCATCGAAGCGAATGCGATCATGATCGCAAGTGAAAGGCCCAAGTCGCCAACGCGGTTCATTACAAAGGCTTTTTTCGCTGCAGTTGCGTAAGTTGGTTTTTGATTCCAGAAACCAATCAATAGGTAGGAAGCTAAACCAACGCCTTCCCAGCCTACGTAGAGATTCAAGTATGAGTCGCCAAGTACTAGAAGCAACATTGAAGCGATAAAGAGGTTTAAGTAAGCAAAGAATCGGCGACGATCTAAATCGTGCGACATATACGAGATTGAATAAATATGGATCAAAGTGCCTACGCCAGTAATTAGCAGAACGAAACAGATTGAAAGTTGATCAAGCAAAAGGGATGCATCAACGTTAAAAGAGCCAACGCTTATCCAAGTGAATAACTTCTGAGTCATCGCACGTTCTTCGGCTGGTTGCGCCAACATCTGAGTGAATAGATAAGCACCGACGCCAAAGGAGCTAGCCGAGGCCAAAGTGCCCAGCAAATGGCCCCATTTATTGGCTTTGCGGCCAGCGAGCAGCAATATGGCAGAGCTAAATAAAGGGATTCCGATTAGATAAACGATTAAGTTTGAAGTCATGGGCGTTATCGCTTCAACAGGTTGGCATCATCAACTGATGCTGATCGACGAGAACGGTAGATAGTCACGATAATCGCAAGGCCAACTACAACTTCGCAAGCCGCAACAACCATGGTGAAGAAAGCTACAACTTGACCATCTAAGTTGCCATTAATGCGAGAGAAAGTTACAAAAGATAAGTTGGCGGCATTAAGCATTAACTCAATGCACATGAACACCACAATCGCGTTACGGCGAATAACTACACCCACCGCACCAATAGTGAAAAGTAGAGCCGATAGATATAAATAATTAGCGGGATTCATTACTTGTCCTCCGCAGCATTGTCATTTTTATCTAACTGATACTGCGATGAATCCAACATATCTCCACGTGCTTTCAAAGTTGCTGAAATTGAAGTTGGCGCTGGAGTTCCATCTGGCAATAACGCTGGTACATCGACGGCATTGTGTAATGCGAATACACCAGGGCCAGGTAAGCCAGCAGCAGCTGCCAACGAACCAGAACGGAATCGAGCTTGTGACTGTTCGCGCTGTGTAACGCGCTTTACAGTTCGTTCGTGATGCGCCAAAACCATTGCACCGACAGCTGCGGTAATTAAAAGAGCCGAGATAACTTCGAACGGCCAGACATAGTCGCGGAAAATTAGAAGAGCGATACCTTGGACATTTCCATTTGAATTTGCATCAGCTAAGCCAGCAGCTGGGCGACCTAAAGTGGCGCGACCTAACAGTGAAATCAGTAGTCCACCAAAGCCAATGGATGCGGTGATTGCGATCCAGCGCAGACCCTTGATGGTTTCAGTTAGTGATTCAGAAGAATCAACACCAACAAGCATCAAAATAAAGAGGAAAAGCATCATTACGGCCCCGGTGTAAACAACAATCTGCACAATGCCTAGGAAAGCAGCGTCTTGGGCTATGTAGAAGATGGCCAATGTGACCATTACCCAAGCTAACAAAATTGCTGAGTGCACCGCTTTTTTAACCGTCAACATGCCAATTGCGGCAACAACGGCCAACGGGGCCAAAATATAGAAGAGCACTGCTTCGGGTTCGGCAGTTTGACCTAAATCAAGTGCGTAGTTAATCAATTGCTGACCTCCTGTGACGGATGTGAACTCTTGATCTCGTTCTTGTAGTAATTCGTGTCAGTCGTGTTTGGATACATTGGATGCGGAGGCATCAACATTCCGGCGCGAAGTGGTGCCAATAAATCATCTTTTTCAAAAATTAACTTCGCGCGGGTTTCATCAGCTAACTCGTACTCATTAGTCATAGTAAGTGCACGAGTTGGACATGCTTCGATACAGAGACCACAGAAAATACAACGCAAGTAATTGATCTGGTAAACCCGACCATAGCGCTCCCCTGGAGACATACGATGCTCATCAGTATTAGCTGCGCCTTCAACATAAATCGCATCAGCTGGGCATGCCCAAGCACACAGCTCGCAACCGATGCACTTTTCTAAACCATCGTCATAACGGTTAAGTTGATGGCGACCATGGAAACGCTCTGCGGTTGGTTCCTTAACTTCTGGATAGTTAACTGTATTTACTTTCTTGAACATCGTTACGAAAGTAACCCAGAAACCTTGCATCTGAGTGAATAGGCTCTTCGGCCCAGTCTGTTCAATCTGCGCGAATTCAATATCGTTAACGGAGATCTCTTTTTCATTCATCGGTTCGATTTGCTCAGACATTATTGATCTCCTCTCTTTCCGGTTGAAACATTGATCGTCGACACTTTGATTGGCAGTTGTGGGACTGCGAATTCTGGTTCAGATACTTCGGCAACTGGTGCGTTCTTCTTCTTATTCTTGGCGTTTTCGAAACCGAAATTAACCAACATAACCAGTAGAACAACCCCGCTAGCAAAGGCCACGGTGGCTGTTCTTGGAGCGCCATTTAGTGAAAGAACGCGCAATGTAGCCACGATCATGATCCAGGCCAACGAAACTGGAATCAAGACTTTCCAGCCAAATTGCATGAACTGGTCGTAGCGCATGCGAGGCAAAGTGCCGCGCAACCAGACGAAAACAAAGAAGAAGAGAATTACTTTGGCAAAGAACCAGACCATCGTGAACCAGCCACCTAGCCACGCTTCTGTGAAACCAAGACCTGGAGGCGCTTTGTAGCCACCTAAGAACAAGGTGGTAGCAAGTGCTGAAACTGCAATGATGTTTACATATTCAGCCAAGAAGAAGAGTGCGAATTTAAGTGATGAATATTCAGTGTGGAATCCACCAACTAATTCGCCTTCAGCTTCAGCTAAGTCAAATGGCGCACGGTTTGTTTCGCCCACCATTGAGATTGCGTAGATAACAAATGATGGGAATAGAACAACTGCGTACCACCACTGTTGCTGTGCTGCGACAATCTCTGAAGTAGACATTGACCCGGCATAGATAAATACCGCAACTAGTGAAAGTCCCATCGCAATTTCGTATGAAATAACTTGAGCACTTGAACGAAGTCCACCAAGTAGCGGATAAGTAGAACCAGAAGACCAGCCCGCCAACACGATGCCATAAACACCAATTGAGGCGATCGCCAAAACGTAGAGAACACCTACCGGAATATCAGTCAACTGCATTGCAGTTTCTTTTCCAAACAAGGTAACTGGGCCAGAGAAAGGAATTACGGCAAATGACATAAAGCAAGTAGTTACGCTGATAATTGGCGCAACGATGAAAACAATTTTATCGGCAGCTGCCGGAATTAAATCTTCCTTAAGGGCTAACTTAACGCCATCCGCTAAAGATTGAATTAAGCCAAATGGACCAACGCGGTTAGGTCCAAGGCGCTGTTGCATACGAGCAACCAGACGTCGTTCGCCCCATACTGACATGAGGGTCAGCAAGACGCACAAAGCAAAGACTAATAGGGCTTTTACGCCAATTAGCCAGCCTGGATCATTTGCGATTAATTGAGCATTTGTCATGCTTTCACCACCGTTACTACTGAATTATGCGCGACCCCTAAATTGGCAAGCAGTTGCGAACCGGCAGAATTGCGCGGCGCCCACACTGCATCGTCATGAATATTTTCAACCAGGGTTGGCAACATTACCCAGCCGCTGCCATTTGAGATTCTTAACAAATCGCCATCAACTACGCCAAGAGCTGCTGCGCGCTTTGGTGAAATAACGGCAACTGTTCGACGAGCCGTACCAGCTAAGTTTTCTTCACCCTTTTGCAGAGTTCCGAGATCTAGTAAGCGACGCCAAGAAGTAAGAACAGCTTGGTCGCCAGATACCGAATGCGCAGTTGTTGTTGAAACGTTTGGTGTCGCAACTTGTGCGCCATCCCAGTTTCCAATAGTTGCGATTTCTTTTGCGGCGTTAGCAACTGTGCCAAGTGAAATGGAATAACCCAGCTCGTCAGCAATCATTGAAAGAATTCGCAAGTCACTGCGGTTTAGCGAATCAACGGCGGTCTCAAACTCGCGAGCGCGACCTTCCCAGTTAAGGAATGATCCGCTCTTTTCAGTAATTGCGGCAACCGGCAAGATCACATCGGCGTACTTAGTTACTTCGCTATTAGCGATTTCTAGCGAAACCACAAATGCTTTCTCAAGTGCCGCGATTGTGCTGGCCGGATTAGGGCCATCAAGTGGATCAACGCCACCAACTAGAAGAGCTGAAATTTTTCCGCCATTAACATCGGCGATGATTTGATCTGCGCTACGGCCAATCTCACTTGGCAATGAATCAACGTTCCAGAGTGATGCGATATCAACTCGGGCAGCGGCATCAGATACTGGGCGACCACCAGGCAATAAATTGCCAATGGCACCAGCAGCTAAAGCGCCGCGTTCGCCAGCACGACGCGGAATCCAAGCCAATTTTGCGCCAGTGCGATCAGCTAAGGCCGCTGTAGCGCTTAACAAACCAGCACTTTCGGCAGCGCGTTCGCCAACCAAAATCACTGACTTATTGGTGAGTTCTTGAGTAGAAACTGCGGCTGCTTCTTGGCCAGGTTGCACACAAATGAAGTTAGCGCTTAGTTTTTCAACGGCAATTGATTCTTTGCTGCCGATTGAAGTTACTTTCAGCGCACGCTTCTTGAATTGCTTATTGATACGTAAGAAAACAATAGGTGATTCTTCTTCTGGCTCAAAACCAACTAGAAGAACGTGATCGGCTTTATCAATGTCGCGATAAGTAGTTGAGTTGTTAACAACGCGGGCTGCTAAGAATTCACGTTCTTCATCGGATGAAGTACGAGAGCGAAAATCAATATCGTTAGTGCCGAGTGCTACGCGAGCAAATTTGCTGTAACCGTAAGCATCTTCATAAGTTGCGCGACCACCTACTAGAACTGCGGCACCACGACTCAAGCCGGCAGCGGCAGCAGAAATTGCTTCGGGCCAGGATGCGGTAACTAGTTCGCCATTTTCATTACGAACTTGTGGCACAGTTAAACGATCTGTGGCAGTTACATATTTAAATGCCCAGCGACCCTTGTCGCAGTTCCACTCTTCGTTAACTTCGGCATCATCGCCAGCTAAACGACGTAGCGTCTTGCCACGACGAACATCGGTACGAAGATCGCAACCTGATGCACAATGTTCGCAAGCAGACGGCGTTGAAACTAAATCAAAGGGACGAGCACGGAATCGATATGAGGTTCCGGTGAGTGCACCTACTGGGCAAATTTGAACGGTGTTGCCAGAGAAATAAGATTTAAATGGATCTTCTTCATAGATGCCAACTTGTTGTAACGCACCGCGTTCATTCAAAGTAATAAATGGATCGCTGGCAATTTGATCTGAGAAACGAGTACAACGAGCACAGAGAACGCAACGCTCACGATCAAGCAGAACTGAAGATGAAATCGCAACTGGCTTCTCAAAGGTGCGTTTTACGCCATCTAGGCGCATCTCAGGATTTCCGTTGCTCATTGCTTGGTTTTGCAGCGGGCACTCGCCACCCTTATCGCAGACTGGGCAATCAAGCGGGTGATTAGCGAGCAATAGCTCCATCACGCCTTTTTGCGCTTTGTCGGCAACTGGTGAAGTTAATTGAGTTTTAACAATCATGCCTGGTTCAACTGGAATTGTGCATGATGCTTGTGGCTTTGGAAATGCGCGGCCATTAATTTCGATATCAACTAAGCATTGGCGACAAGCACCAACTGGATCAAGCAATGGGTGATCGCAGAAACGTGGAATCTGAATGCCCAGTTTTTCAGCAGCGCGGATTACTAGAGTGCCTTTAGGAACAGTTACTTCAAAGCCATCAATAACTAGCGTGATTTGTTCAACGATTACATCGGTATCTGGAGTCACTATGCATCAGCTCCTTCAAATAGCGTGCTGGCAATTGGATCAAATGGACATGAGCCATTAGTTACATGTGCGATGTACTCGTCGCGGAAATACTTAATTGAAGAAGTAATCGGGCTAGTTGCGCCATCGCCAAGTGCGCAGAAAGAACGCCCCATGATGTTGTCGCAGAGATCTAACAACTTTGCTAGATCTGCTTCAGAGCCCTTACCGTCTTCAAGATCGCGCAGAATTTGTACTAACCACCAAGTGCCTTCGCGACATGGTGTGCACTTTCCGCAAGACTCATGCTTATAGAACTCAGTCCAACGCAATACAGCGCGAACTACGCAAGTAGTTTCATCAAAAATTTGAAGCGCTTTAGTACCGAGCATTGAACCAGCGCCAGCTACACCTTCGTAATCAAGTGGCACATCTAGATGTTCATCAGTAAATAGCGGAGTTGAAGATCCACCAGGCGTCCAGAACTTTAATTTATGACCTTTACGCATTCCGCCAGATAGTTCAAGAATCTCGCGCAGCGTGATTCCAAGAGGTGCTTCGAATTGTCCTGGGTTTACTACGTGGCCAGAGAGTGAGTAAAGCGTGGTTCCTTTGCTCTTTTCGGTACCCATTGATTGATACCACTCAGCCCCATTAGCAACAATTGCCGGAACTGATGCGATCGATTCGACGTTATTTACAACAGTTGGGCGCGCATACAAACCGGCAATCGCTGGGAAAGGTGGGCGTAAACGTGGCTGACCGCGGAAACCTTCAAGTGAATCAAGCAACGCAGTTTCTTCGCCACAAATATATGCACCTGCGCCAACATGTAAAACTAACTCGACACCATTACCTAAGAAACCAGCTGCGTAGGCATCTTCAATTGCTTGGTTCAATCGGCGAACCACATGAGTTACTTCGCCACGAATATAAATAAATGCATGCTTTGCGCGGATTGCGTGCGCCGCAATTATGCAACCTTCGATAAGTACGTGTGGGTTGGCCATCAATAGCGGCGTATCTTTACAAGTACCTGGTTCTGATTCGTCAGCATTTACAACTAAGTAGTGATCTTTGTTATCGCCTTGTGGAATAAAGCCCCACTTCATGCCGGTAGGAAAACCAGCACCACCGCGACCACGTAAACCAGAATCTTTGACAAGTTGAATTACGGCATCGGGATCCATCGCAAGTGCCTTTGCAGATGCGGTATAGCCACCATGACGCTTATAAGCCTCAATGGTGAATGAATCTTTTTCATCCCAATGTGCCGAAAGTACGGGCGCAAGTTTTGTCATTACTTACCTTCCTTGCTTAGCTTTAAGCCGAGCAACGTTGGCTCACCAGCTTGAACACCTTCATTTGCGAGTCCATCATTTACGCCAGCTAAAACTGCCGATACTTCTTTCCAGGTTACCAATTTGTTTGGACCGCGAGTTGGTGGCTTAGGATTTCCGGTGCGCATTGAATCAACTAAATCTTTTGAAGATTGCACAGTTTGGTTATCGTAGAATTCCCAGTTGGCCATAACTACAGGTGCGTAATCGCAAGCGGCATTACATTCGATGTGCTCAAGTGAAACTTTGCCGTCTGCTGTGACACCGTCATTTTCAATGCCCAAATGCTCTTTCAAGCCCGCGAAAATAGCGTCTCCGCCCATGACCGCACATAGGGTGTTGGTGCAAACTCCTACGTGGTACTCGCCCACTGGCTGATTCTTGTACTGGGTGTAGAAAGTTGAAACTGCTGTTACCTCAGCATTTTCTAGCTCTAATAATTCAGAAATAATTTCGATACCTTCATTATTTATATAGCCAGTAATTGATTGGCTGTAATGAAGTAAAGGCATAATCGCTGAACGCTTACGTGGGTATCGCGCAATGATGGCTTCCATTACAGCTAACTGGTCATCGGTATATGCCATTAGCGATCAACTCCACCCATAACCGGATCAATCGATGCTACTGCGCCAATAATGTCGGCAACCATGCTGCCTTCGCACATCGCAGAAGTTGATTGAAGATTATTAAAAGATGGTTCGCGGAAGTGGACTCGGTACGGACGAGTGCCACCATCTGAAACTAAGTGCACACCAAGTTCACCGCGTGGTGATTCAACAGCTACGTAAACTTGCCCAGCTGGAACTTGGAAACCTTCAGTTACTAACTTGAAGTGGTGGATCAAAGCTTCCATTGACTCGCCCATGATTTCGCGAATGTGATCAAGTGAGTTACCCATTCCATCATTGCCAACTGCAAGTTGTGATGGCCAAGCAATTTTCTTATCGGCAACCATCACTGGCTGGCCTTCAGATTTTTCTAACTTGTCACAAGCTTGTTCAATGATGCGAAGTGATTGTTCAAGTTCAGCAATCCGAATTAAGAAGCGACCATAAACATCGCAAGTGTCAGCAGTTACAACGTCGAAGTCGTATTGCTCGTAACCGCAATAAGGAGACATCTTGCGTAGATCCCAAGGCAAACCAGTTGAACGCAGAACCGGCCCGGTAATACCAAGAGTTGTTGCACCAGCTAGATCTAAGTAACCAATACCTTCGGTGCGTTTCATCCAGATTGAGTTACCAACAAGAAGTTTTTCGTTGTCTTTAAAGTTTTTGCGAAGTTCGGCCACGGTCTCGCGAATCTTGGCGATGGCACCCTTTGGTAGATCCTGGGCAACGCCACCTGGGCGCACATAGGCCATATTCATGCGTAGACCTGAAACTAATTCGAAGATATCTAGCACTCGTTCGCGTTCGCGGAAGCAGAAAATCATCGGTGAAAGAGCACCAAGCTCGAGGGCACCAGTACCAAGGGCAACCATGTGAGATGAGATGCGATTGAATTCCATCATCATGACGCGAATCTGGTTTGCACGCTCTGGGGCTTCGATACCTAGAAGTTTTTCAACCCCTAAACAGTAGGCAGTTTCATTGAAGATTGGTGACAAATAATCCATACGAGTTACGAAAGTGACGCCTTGAGTCCAGCTGCGATATTCGGTGTTCTTTTCAATACCAGTGTGCAAGTATCCGATTCCGCAACGAACTTCAGTAACAGTTTCGCCTTCAAGTTCTAGAACTAAGCGAAGCACGCCGTGAGTTGATGGGTGCTGTGGACCCATGTTTACGACAACGCGCTCTTCCTTGGCTTGACCAATTTCAGTGACTAACGAATCCCAATCGCCACCAGTAACTGCGAAAACAGTTCCTTCAGTAGTTTCGCGAGAGGATGCGTATGGATCTACGTATGTGCTCACTTGTATGACCTACGTTCGTTAGGTGGTGGCGTTGTTGCACCTTTGTACTCAACTGGAATTCCACCGAGTGCATAATCTTTACGCTGTGGGTGTCCTTGCCAATCATCTGGCATCAAGATGCGAGTTAAACCTGGGTGACCATCGAAAACAATTCCGAACATGTCAAAAGTTTCGCGTTCGTTCCAGTTATTGCCAGCCCAAACTTCGACCAATGAAGGAATATGTGGATCTGAATCAGCAACGCTAACTTCGAGACGAATACGTTGATTGTTTGTCATCGAAAGCAACGGATAGACAGCGTGAAGTTCGCGATTGGTATCAGCTGGGTAATGAACTCCGCTAACACCTAAACAATTTTCAAACTTAAGGCGGTCGCGCAAAATGAGTGCGACTTCAACTAAACGTTCACGTTTGATATGAAGTGTTAGTTCGCCACGGTCAACAACAATTCGCTCGATTGCATCAGCAAAGTCAGGATAAGCACGCTCTAGATCATCGGTTACTTGATCAAAGTAGCCACCAAATGGGCGTTCGGTTGAACCTGGGGAAACTTGGTTGCGGACTAATCCGCCATAACCTGAAGTATCTCCGGTTCCGTGAATTCCAAAGGAGCCGCGCTCGTCATTACTCATTACGCTAACAACCCCTTCATTTGATGGGTTGGAAGAGCGGCAAGAGCTGCAGCTTCAACGTTTTTGATAACCAGTTCGCGGTTTGGACCAAGTTTTTCAACATAAATTTGATCGTGCAGTTTAAGAATTGCATCCATCAACATTTCTGGGCGCGGTGGGCAGCCAGGTAAATAAATATCAACTGGTACTACGTGATCAACACCTTGCACGATTGCATAATTGTTAAACATTCCGCCAGAAGATGCACACGCACCCATTGCGATAACCCATTTTGGTGCAGCCATTTGATCATAAATCTGGCGAAGAACTGGTGCCATCTTGTTTGAAACGCGACCAGCAACGATCATTAAATCTGCTTGACGTGGGGATGCGCGGAAAACTTCCATACCGAAACGAGCTAAGTCGTAACGACCTGCACCTGCTGCCATCATTTCAATTGCACAACAAGCCAAACCAAAAGTTGCTGGCCAGAGTGAGTTCTTGCGCATATAGCCGGCAAGTTTTTCAACTGAAGTTAATAAAAACCCGCTTGGTAATTTCTCTTCTAGACCCATTTTAAATTAATCCCATTCCAATCCACCACGGCGCCATACATAAGCAAAAGCCACAGAAACGGTTGCGATAAAGATTCCCATCTCAGCTAAACCAAAAACGCCCAGTTGATCGAAACTCACTGCCCATGGATAAAGGAAAACAATTTCAATATCAAAAATAATAAAGAGCATTGCAGTTAAGAAATACTTGACTGGAAAACGCCCACCTTCGGCAGCTTGTGGCGAAGGTTCGATTCCGCATTCATAAGCATCGGCCTTGGCTCGGTTGTAGCGGGCTGGGCCAGTAAGTAATGAGATCCCGACTGAGAAGATGGCGAATCCGAGGCCAATAGCCCCAATTACCAGAATTGGGATGTATGGATTACTTGTTCCAGTCACAGGCGTAATCCTATTCTCGGGTAAGCGTTACTTATAACCGCTAGGGCGCAACAGCGCTGTGAACTGCAACAACTCCGCCAGTTAAATTTTGCCAACCCACGTTCTGCCAACCGGCCTTTGAAATATGTTCGGCCAGGGCGGCTTGATTAGGCCAAGCTCTAATCGATTCAGCCAGATAAACATAGGCATCAGGATTTGAAGAAGTTTTGCGGGCGATGAAGGGCAGGGCACGCATCAGATAATTGGTATAAATGGTACGAAACGGGCGCCAGACTGGAGCGCTAAATTCGCAGATGACGATGCGGCCTCCGCTCTTAGTCACGCGACGCATTTCGCGCAGGGCTAGGTCGAAATCATTGGTATTGCGCAGGCCAAAAGAGATGGTTACGAGGTCAAATTCGCCATCTTTGAAGGGCAGATTTAAGGCATCGGCCTTAGTAAATGGCAGATGTGGGCGAGCTTTGCGGCCAGCGGCCAACATTCCTTCGGAAAAATCAGCTGGAATCACATCGGCCCCGGCAGCTGCCAGAGGTTCAGAAGATGAACCAGTTCCGGCGGCCAAATCAAGTATTTTCATGCCGGCCTTTGGCGCAATAATCGCTGTAGTTGAGCGGCGCCAAGCCTTAGTGCGACCCAAGCTGAGTAGGTCATTAACTAGGTCATAGCGTTTGGCAACGCCGTCGAACATCGCGGCGACTTCTTCGGGATCTTTATTGAGATTAGCGCGCGACATGGGTGCATTCTCTCTAAAGGTAGGCTCGGCTACAACTTCAAGTGCGAGTTATTCAAGATTTTCACCCAAGGAAAGGGCGCCAAGATGATTTCAATCAATACCGTCCGCCTGGGTGAGCATTTACCGCTCTTAGATCTATTGCCAACAGATGCCCCGATTGCTTGGGTGCGCGGTGGCGATGGCTTAGTTGGTTGGGGCGTTCATGCCAGCACCACAGTTAGTGGTCCAAATAGATTTAACGATGCTCGCACTTGGTGGCATAACCAAATTGAAACGTTCTCGGTTGCAGATGCCGTGCATGCAAGTGGTACTGGGCCAGTTTTATTTGCCTCGTTTTCATTTTCAGAATCTGAAGAATCAGTTTTAGTAATTCCAAAAGTAATTGTTGGTCAACGAAATGGAAAATCTTGGTTGACCTGGATCGGTGATATTGCCCAACCAATTTTGCCTACCGAAAAAACAATTTCTACTTCAGCTAAATTAACTTGGCAAGATGAGCCAATTAGTACGAGTGACTGGGAAGACCAAGTAACTAAATTAGTTCGAAAAATTCAAAGTGGCAATGTAGATAAAGTTGTTCTAGCGCGTGATCAAAGTGCACATGCAGATAGCGAAATTGATGTTCGCAACGTCTTACGCAATTTAGCAAGTGAATATCCTTCAACTTGGAATTTCGCAGTTGCTGGGTTAGTTGGCGCAACACCTGAACTATTGCTGCGTTTAAGTAAAGGCATGGTTACATCGCGCGTATTAGCTGGCACGATTAGCAAGACTGGCGATGATGAGCGTGACTTAGCACTAGCTGGTTCGCTGGCTCGTTCTTCCAAAGATCTCGAGGAACACAACTACGCAGTTCGCTCAGTTGCTGATGCGCTCGAACCATTCTGCTCATCAACTAACGTTCCCGAATCACCATTTGTTCTTCACTTAACTAATGTCATGCATTTAGCTACCGATGTAACTGGTGCTTTGGTTGAAACAACTAAGCAAGTTGATAGTTTCACATTGCTCGAAAAACTTCATCCATCTGCTGCTGTGTGCGGTACTCCAACTCAGAAAGCCCTTGAGTTGATCAACGCTAATGAGGGCATAAATCGGGGTCGATACGCCGGCCCAGTGGGTTGGATAGATGCTTCAGGTGATGGCGAGTTAGGTATTGCGCTGCGCTGTGGACAGATATCAGGGCGTGAAATTCGAATTTTTGCCGGATGCGGAATTGTAAATGGCTCATTGTCAGCAAAAGAGTTAGCTGAAAGTGAAGCTAAATTTGCGCCAATGCGCAGTGCCCTAAATTGATTCTAATTTAGCAACTAAAGACTTTAGTTGAGCTGCGTTATCTTCGCGGTTAGGCATCTGGCAAACCAAAACGCAAATTCCGGAAATTGGCTTCGCCAACTCACTCTTTAACTCAGCAAATGACAAAACAGTTTTCGCGTTTATGCCAAGTCCGGCTGCTATTTTTGCTAGATCTAAACCATGGGGAGTTCCAAATACAGTTTCAAATCCAGCCACGTTTGCTTGTGGCAGCGTTGAAAAGATTCCGCCGCCATCATTATTAATTGCGATGATACGTAAGTTGGCTGAAGTGGAACCGACTAAACCGGTTAAGTCATGTAAGAAAGCTAAGTCGCCGATAACTGCCGTCGCACTTTGGCGAGCAGTTGCGATGCCTAGGGCAGTTGAAATGTTTCCATCGATGCCAGCTAAGCCACGGTTGGCAAAGGTTTCGATTCCGGAGCGCGGGCTAGCAAAACTTTCTAAGTCGCGAATAGGTCTTGAGGAAGCAATAAAGACCGCACCAGTTATTTGGCTGGCTAACTCGCGCGCTAAAGCGCTTTCTGACCAATTGGAGATGTCAGAAACTAATTTTGCTGTGCGCTGACTTAACTTGCGCCACTGTTCGTGCCATTCCAAATCAGCCGGCTGAGAAACCACAATCGGGGCTGCGATAAAACGCTGATCGGCCACACGGTAGGTATCTACCGTTGCCATACGCGGATCAATCACAATCTGCGACTTAGCCGAGCCAATTAGCGCATTTATTGAGCGAGAAAGAGTGGTGCGACCAATAATTACAACAGTTTCAGGGCTTAAATTTTTGCGAATTGCCGGGGCTGCTAAAAAGAGCGCTGCGTGCGAGATTGCATCAGGGAAAGAGAGCGGATCTTCGGCGATCACTGGCCAATTTAGATCAACCGCAATTTGATTAACTTCAGAGACCGTTAGGCCGCCACGATCATGCCCAATGATTAGAACACCACGCGCCGTATTTACTTTCAAGGTGCCGGCTGGCTTGCCCACTGGTTTAACTTTTGGAGCAACTTTGATTTCATTCAACCAAGTGCTGTCTTCATCAGGAAGTAACGGTTCTTCAAATTGTAAATTTAAATGAACTGGACCTCGGTGAAGCGAATCAAGTGGCAGCTCGAGTGGAAATACTCCCCCAGAGATGTCAGCGAAATATCGCACCGCGCTGCCAAAGATTCGAGCTTGCTCAGTTGTTTGGTTAGCACCTGTGCGACGCAAATTTGCTGGGCGGTCTGCAGTTAAAACTAGCAATGGCACATTGCTGTGATGTGCTTCTAGTACTGCGGGATGATAATTCGCTACTGCTGTGCCGCTGGTACAAACAATTGGAACCGGTCTGCCGCTGGCTTTGGCTAAACCCAAAGCGAAATACGCAGCTGATCTTTCATCAATTCGAATATGTAACTTAAGTAGGGATTTTTCGGCTGCTTCATACATGGCCAGCGATAGCGGTGCATTACGTGATCCGGGTGAAATCACCGCATCAGTTATGCCAGCTTCAATTAATTGGCGAACTATGACTCGAGCTAGTGATGTTGAGGTATTCACCAAGACCAGCCTCTCGCTTTAACTTCGCTTTCGGTACCAGCATAAAAAGCGCGCTTTGTGCGCTCTTTCCACCAAGTTAACCGTTCGACTGGAACAGCATACTTCGCTAACAAATCGGCGTCTGGTGAAATAGACCGGACTGCCAATTCGCCGTTTTCCAGCGGCATAGCTGCCACATCTGAGCTCAATAACTGACTAGTTGCTAAACCGCATGCGTAGTCAAGTGAGGGCAGTGAAGCGGCAAGTTGTAAACCATAACCAATTCCGACAGCGCTATCTAAGGCACTTGAAACCACCATCGGCAATTTATGGTGTGCACCAATCTCGCGAGCTCGAGTAATACCACCAAGTGGCGCAACTTTTAACATCAAAACATCAACAGCGCCTTGCAGATCAATGGCAAAAGGATCTTTTGCTTTACGGATTACCTCATCGCCGGCTATTTTGAAATCAATTACTAGTTTTTCTTTCAATTGACGCAGTTCTGCAAGCGTTGCGCAAGGTTGCTCAATGTATTCCAGTGGCCCAACTTCTTCATAAATTTCATATAGATTGATCAGGGCTTGATCAACACTCCAGATACCATTTACATCAAGTCTAAGTTTGGCTTTAGGTAGAAGTGCTCGAACTCGAGCAACTCTCACAATATCTTCACCTAAGTTATCGCCAACTTTGATCTTCACGGTGTCACAGCCAGCAAATGACTGCAGCAACTCTTCAATCTCTTTAGCGTTATTTAGAGCTGGTAGCGTCGCATTAACTTTAATGAAACCACGATAAGCCATAGGAGCTGGGTTTATTGCTGTATCTATCGCGCTCAATAACCAAGTTGAGCTTTCGAAATCGTCATATTCCAGAAATGGCGCAAATTCGCCCCAGCCGGCTGGGCCTTCAAATAAGGCAACTTCGCGCACCGTGATGCCACGAAATTTACTCTTTAGCGGCAGCGCAACTACATGCATAGAAGCAAGTAGTTGATTAAGCATTTTCTAGTTAAGGGCGCTTTGGGAATTTGCCGAAATCTGGAGAGCGTTTCTCTTTATATGCATCGCGACCTTCTTGACCTTCTTCGGTCATATAGAACAACAAGGTGGCATCTCCAGCTAATTGTTGTATGCCCGCTAGTCCATCGTCAGCTGCATTCATGCTCGCCTTGAGTAAACGAAGTGCCATTGGCGAATTGCGTAACATTTCGCGACACCAAGAAACTGTTTCGGCTTCCAATTCAGCCAGTGGAACAACTGTATTAACGAGTCCCATCTGCAGCGCTTCTTGCGCATCATAATGACGAGTTAAAAACCAAATTTCACGAGCCTTCTTCTGACCTACATTTGCTGCCAATAATCCCGAACCATATCCACCGTCAAAAGAACCAACCATTGGGCCAGTCTGACCAAAAAGTGCGTTATCGGCGGCAATCGTTAAATCACAGACCACATGCAGAACGTGTCCGCCGCCTATTGCCCAACCTGCAACCATGGCAACAACAGGTTTTGGAGTTCGACGAATTTGTACTTGCAGATCTAAAACATTGAGACGACCTATACCTTGCTTAGCAAGATCGTCATCGCCAAGATAGCCATCATCACCGCGAACACTGATATCGCCACCTGAACAAAAAGCTTGAGTGCCTTCGCCCGTAAAAATAATGACGCCGACTTCTGAGTTATCGCGCGCAAGATCAAATGCGCTCTTTAGCTCGCTGAGAGTCTGAGGGCGAAATGCATTACGAACCTCTGGCCGATTGATTGTGATTTTTGCAATGCCATCACCAACTACGTATTTGATATCTTTGAAGTTTTCGCCGCCTGGAGCGGTTGTCCACTTCGGAATCTCGCGACTTCCAAAATCTCGCTTAATTGGCTTACTCATTTTTCCTCCAGGAAGTGAAAGCTTGGTCTAGGAGCGATAGCCTACGGGCGATATGGATACCAAGTCACAACGAAAAGTGAGCCCAATCGACGGGGCGTGGTCAACCACACAGATTATGGCGAGCCTTGCTAAGGCGTTAGTTGGCGATGGTCCGGCCCTGGGTTTTGGCGCTATAACCAGTACTGAGGTTGAGCAAAAAGCTGCTGTTCTGGTTACTTCAACCGGTAGCACTGGTGCCAACAAGGAGTTCTCATTAAGCGCGGGTGCGCTGTTGGCTTCAGCAAAAGCTTCCAATAAATTTCTGCAGGCGAACTTTGGCGAGACTTGGTCACTGTTGCTACCGCTTACTCATATCGCAGCTGTCAATGTTTTGGTTCGTAGTTTAGAACTTGGAACCATTCCAATTAATTTAGTGGAATACAGCGGTGAATTTCCTAAAGTTGATTACACCGCAATTGTGCCTACCCAGCTTTACAACGCATTAAATGGTGATGATCGTTTGTTAACTCATCTGCAGAGCGCTAAAGCTGTACTAGTCGGTGGGGCGGCACTAACTTCTGAACTTGAAGCGCAAGCAATTGCGCTCGATATTAAAGTTGTAAAAACTTACGGCATGTCTGAAACATCTGGTGGTTGTGTTTATAACGGTGAACCTCTTGAAGGTGTCCAAGTTGCGATCACTGAATCAGGGTTTATTAAAATATCAGGGCCAGTGCTGGCAAGTAATTTAGAATTAGACGCACAAAATTATTTTGTAACCAATGATCGTGGTGAATTAACTGAAGGCCGTTTGAAAATTCTGGGTCGCGGCGATGATGTAATTATTTCTGGCGGCGAAAACATCTCGCTCTCCGAAATCGAAAGCGCCATATCGCAGAGTTTCGCTGACTTTGAATTTGCGGCTTTTGCAGTTTCTAGCGATAAGTGGGGACAAGAACTTCATATTGCGACAGTTAATGCACCTGCTGAATTTTCAGCACGAGTTGAAGGCATCTTGGTAGAAAGATTTGGCAACGCAGCTAAACCTAAGGGTTTACATCAATTAACTGCGCTACCTTTAATCGGTATTGGAAAAGTTGATCGACGCGCACTTGCGCAATTAGCCACGAAATCGGAGCACTGATTTTGAATAAATGGGTCGCGGGTGCTCGTCCGCGCACACTTCCAGCAGCAATTGCGCCAGTGTTAGTAGCGACGTCATTAGCGGGCAGTGATGCTGATTTCGCAATGGCTGGCTTGGCACTAGTTGTCAGTTTAGCGCTACAAGTTGGCGTTAACTACGCGAATGATTATTCCGATGGCATTAAAGGCACTGACGATAATAGGGTTGGGCCAACTCGATTAGTGGCCTCAGGTTTAGCGAATGCGAATTCAGTCAAGCAAGCCGCCTTCATCTCTTTTGCCGTTGCTGCCGCAGTTGGTTTAGTCCTCGCAATCTCAACTTCACTTTGGTTAGTCGCAGTCGGTGCGGCTGCAATTTTTGCCGCCTGGACATACACCGGAAGTAAAAGACCTTACGGCTATCTCGGTTTAGGTGAAATTTCAGTATTTTTATTCTTTGGATTAGTAGCCACAATGGGTTCTTACTTCGTTCAAACTCAGGAAATAACTTGGCAGAGTTTCATTGCTGCGATTCCGATGGGATGTCTCGCCTGCGCAATTCTGGCCATTAATAATCTTCGCGATCGCGCTCAAGATGAGTTGGTTGGCAAACGCACTTTGGCAGTTCGATTGGGTGATTCTCGCGCTCGTAAACTGTTCATCGCTCTTTTGTTACTCGCTCACGTTTTGACCCTTGTGATTCCTGCCGAAAATACCCTGATCACGTTAGTACTTCTGCCGCAAACAATTGTTATCGCCAAAAAGGTCCGCGACGGCGCTACTGGGGCAGCCTTAATTCCATTACTTGGCAAGACCGGGCAGCTTCAACTCTCGTTTGCTGTGGCTTTGTCGCTTGCTTTGGTATTGAATTAAGAAATCGCTAAACTAAGTCCATGAGAGTTTTAGTCATAGTTCTAACGATCGCTATCCAGCTCTATGGATTAATCGATTGTGCGCAACGTGAAGATAGTGAAGTTCGTTCGCTGCCACGTTGGGCCTGGATTTTAATTATCATCTTAGGACCGCTGGCAATTGGAGCTGTTGCCTACTTAGTTGCCGGTCGACCAAAGCGTCCTGGTAAGGGTGGTGGCAAGAAACCAAAGCGCACTATTGCACCCGATGACGACCCAGATTTCTTGCGCGGACTTTAAAGCGAAGCGAAAGCCTCATCTAGAACGCTCATCGCATCAAGCAATAGTTCATCTGAGATAACAATTGGTGGCAAGAAACGAATTACATTTGAATAAGTGCCAGCTGAAAGAAGCAAGACACCTTTCTTAGCGCAGTAGTTAATCACCTTAGTCATCGCATCTGAATTTGGTTCGAGTGAACCAGACTGAACTAATTCGATCGCTTGCATCGCGCCACGGCCACGAACTTCAGCAATGATTGGGTACTTTGCAGCGAGAGCGCGAAGCGATGATCCTAAGAGCTCACCAACTTCGCGAGCTCGTTGAATCAAGCCTTCTTCTTCAATTGTTTCAAAGACACCAAGGGAAGCTGCACAAGCAACTGGGTTTCCACCGTAAGTTCCACCAAGTCCGCTTACATGTACGGCATCCATAATTTCTGCGCGACCAGTAACAGCAGCAAGCGGCATACCACCGGCAATACCTTTTGCAGTAATGATCATGTCTGGAACTATATTTTCATGTTCTACTGCAAACATATTTCCAGTACGTGCGAAGCCAGTTTGAACTTCATCAGCAATAAAGATAATTCCATTTTCGGCACAGTACTTTGATAATCCAGGCAAGAATCCCTTAGGCGGAACTATAAAACCACCTTCGCCTTGAATAGGTTCGATCATGATTGCCGCTACATTCTTAGCGCCAATTTCTTTTTCGATCTTATGCTCAATCTCTTCCAGCGCATCTTTCGTGATGGTGGCCTTGTCGCCCAACCAACGAAGTTCGTATGGCATAGGCATGCGATAGATCTCATTTGCAAATGGGCCAAAGCCCTCTTTGTAAGGCATGTTCTTGGCAGTTAACGCCATGGTTAAATTCGTGCGTCCGTGATAAGCATGTTCAAAAACTACAATTGCTTGACGCTTAGTTGCGTGACGCGCAATCTTTACCGCGTTCTCAACTGCTTCGGCACCAGAGTTAACCAATACTGATTTCTTCTTATGAGTACCTGGGGTATGTGCATTTAATTTTGCACACACATCGATATAGCCCTGATAAGGAACAACGGTGAAACAAGTATGAGAAAATGCTTGAACTTGTTCAATCACGCGATCGACTACGCGCTGTGAACTGTTGCCAACATTGTTAACGCCGATACCTGCAGCCATGTCAATAATCTGATTGCCATCTAGGTCAACCAGTATTGCGCCTCCAGTACTTGCAATTACTGCGGGGAAGGCAATTCCCAATCCGCCAGATACTTCTTCACTGCGTCGCTGAATTTCCGCCTTAGATTTTGGTCCAGGAATCTCTGTAACTAAGAGGCGTTGCTGAGGAACTGAAGTAAGTACGGTCATGAGTAAAGTCTAAGGCCATATTTCTCATCAGGGCGCCTAGAAGTTAGGCTTACGGCTATGACCTACCTCAAAGCGCTGCGTGAAGATGCTCCGCTCTTAGATGCTTACTTAAGCTACTTCGAGGTAACTCGCACGCCCTTCACGATTCCGGGCCATAAGCAACGCGCAAGTAAACTCGATTTAGGTTTAGGCGCAGTAGTCGACGGCGATACACCTCTTTACGGTGGCTTAGATGAAATCAAATTAACGAACCAAACCTTAAAAAGCGCTGAATCACTGGCAGCAAAGTTATGGGGTGGTGACTACGCACGCTTTTCAACTGGTGGTTCAACTCACGTTAATCAAGCAGTCATCTTGGCTCTGGGAAAGCCTGGTGACAAAATCGCCGTTGCTCGAACTGCGCACCGCTCAGTTTTAAGTGCATTAGTTTTAGCTGGGCTCGAACCAATCTGGTTAGCACCAGAAATTGATCTAGCAACCGGGGTACCGACCGGAATTCCACTCTCTGAACTTGAGCGAGTGCTGCCACAGAAACCAATAGCTTTACTACTGACTGAACCTGGATATCTGGGAACTATCTCGCAACTACCTGCGTTAATCAGCAAAGCCCATGAGCATAAAATCCCCGTCGTAATTGATGCGGCTTGGGGAGCTCACTTTGGTTTCCAAAATGATTTACCTAAACATGTATTACAACTTGGCGCAGATGCGTTAATCACTAGCACTCATAAAGCGCTTCCTGGGTTTAGCGCTTCAGCACTCTTAGTTGCTCGTGGTGAATATTTGAATTTAGATCGCCTAGAGCAAAGTTTTGAAACAACTCATACAACTTCACCTGCTGGCGCACCTCTTGCCTCAATCGATGGTTGCCGTGCACTTCTGCAACATCGTGGTGACGAGTTGCTGGGGCAATTGATCGAAAACGTAAGAAAGTTTAAGGCAGGTATTTCAGCAAACTTCGATCGCCCTATTTTCTTATCCTCCAGTGATTTTGCTATTGGCCGCTTTGATCCGGTAAAGATTGTGCTTAGGGCTAATCAATTAGGAACTTCTGGCGTCACTATTGAAAATGAGTTATTGAAAGCAAATATCCGAGTCGAAATGGCCGATCGTGACACTGTGGTTTTCTTAGCTACCTTGGCCGACGATGCGGAAAGTTTTACTGAGTTGAGTAAATCACTACTGCCAATTCTGCAGAAACTTGTAACTGCGCCGCGCGAGTCAGCAACTGCCCTTAGTTGGTCAGTAGTTCCGCAGATTGGTCTTTCAATGCGCGATGCTTACTTCGCAGATACTGAAATGATCTCTGCGCAAAGCGCTGAAGGTCGAATCTCGGCAGATTTAATTGCGCCTTATCCACCAGGTGTTGCCGTAATTGCACCAGGTGAATTGTTAACTAAAGAGATTTTATCTGGCTTGGCTGCAAATAAATCAGCTGGTGTGCGAATTGCTTATGCCACTGATCCGACTCTGCAGAGTTATCGCGTTGTTAAATCAAGTTAACTGATTTAAGTAGTAGGTGGTAATAAGTCATATCTGCCCAGGAAAACCACTCTCGCGTAAAAATTTGAGGATTATCCATTCCAACTGATTCATGCATTTGATTAGTTCCAGCATGACTTAACTCCAGCAACTTTAGACATTCTTCTATTTCTTGCTCAGAGGTACTAGTTATTCCCTGCATCGCAATCCCAAGCGGCCAAACTTGGTTTTCCGGTGTGTGCTGAGAACCCAAGCCAGTGAGAACTTCACCACGATAGAAATATGGGTTACTAGAACTGAGGATAAATTTACGAGTATTTAAGTAAATTGGGTCTAACTCTGAACAAACTCCTAGATAAGGCATAGATAGCAAACTAGGGATATTTGCATCATCTTGAAGTAAGTAGTTTCCTAGCCCATCACATTCATATGCATAGATTTTCTTGCCTGCTATCTCGACTATTCCATGTTCCAAAATGCCTGCTTTAATCTCATCACTGAGTTTTCTTGCTCGCAATTTACTTCGAGTCTCCCCGAACACTTCATCAGGTAAATCTGATAATTGCTCTAGAACTTTTGCCATATGAGCATTAGCAGGGATTAAATATCCATACCTACACGCATCATCACTGGGTCTAAAGCCACTCCAGACCATGCCTGTGCGAGCTACTGGCGATCCGAATCCATCATGGCTTAAGTAATCAAACTCCCGAACATTCTCGCGGACAAATTGATAGGTGCCTGGGTCATGCTCTTGTTCTCGCTCAAGTAAATCTAAAATTACCTTAACTGCTTCGCTATATCGCTTTGTGAAGTGGGCTTTATAGCCAGACTCAAAATAAAGTCGCAATGAAAGATCTAAAACTGCGGCTAGTGAATCTAGCTCGAACTTACGTTCAAACACCCATGGGCTCTGATCGATGAAGTCTTTGTGCCAACAATTTCCATCGGCTGCCGGGTTAAAGGCATTTGCATATGGATCTATCAGTACATATTCAAGCTGACGTTTCAAAACATCTGCGATTATCTCGGCCACTTCGGAGTCACTAGCCGATGCAAGTAGTGGCCTTACTTGCCAAGTCGAATCTCTAAGCCACATAGCTGGAATATCACCAGTAATTACAAAGATCGAGCCATCGCTTGCTCTAGAGAGCGTGCTTGAGAAAAGTCGTTCGATCGCACCTTTAGCTAATTCAAATCTAGGCTCAGATACTTTTCCTGCCAGGATTTGTAGTGAATTCGTTACGCCTTTCGGTACTTTCAGGCCTTTTACATTCACGGCAAAATGGTAGTTTATTTAGATGGCTGAAGTTACTGGACACGCAAATGTAAGAGCGGCCGCAAGAGATACTGAGAATTACTCATCTGATTTACAAGGCGATCGCGATGTCCGCAATTACCGACAAATTCCGTTAGAAGTAGATCCGCCTCGTCATCACCTATATCGAACTGCTTTAAGTCCACTCTTTGTAAAACCTAAAATTGAAAAAATGATTCCGCAGTTTGAGGCTATCGCAGAAGATTTGATTACTGCGTTTAGTCAAAATGGTGGTGGAGATGTAGTTTCCGAAATAGCGCTTCCCATGGTCGCGCGCTGTTTAGGTGTGATTTATAACCGCCCGCAAGATGTTTCAGAATGGCTCTCATGGGGCGCTGATGTTTGGATTACAACGCCAGAAGGTAGAAGCGGCAAACATCTAGATGCTTATTTGCAAACGGTATTTGATGAGGCAGAAAAATCAGCAGCGGATGATGCGTGGACATTTGTATCGAAATTAGAGATTTCTGGAGCACGGCTTGAGCGAACCGAGATGTACGGAATCGCAAATGTATTGCTAGCTGGTGGTCGTGACACGGTGGTTAAGTTAATGACGGGCATGATCTGGCATTTAGGTAATTCACCTGCTGATCGAGAATTCTTAAGAGAAAATCCTAAGCAGCTAGGTTCGGCTATTCACGAAGTGCTTCGCTATCTTTCGCCATTACCTCGCATGGAGCGAGTCCCAGCTGAGGTTAAAGCGCTTCCTGAATCAGAACGTGACCCTAAAGATTTCGTACATTTAAGTTTTGTATCTGGAAATTTTGATGAATCAGTATTTGCAGAACCCGATGTGATAAATATTCACCGAGAGCGAAATTCGCATTTAGCTTTTGGCTTTGGCCCACATACTTGTATTGGAAATCATGTCGCTGAAGTGGAAACCGCAGCGCTTGTAACAACTTTCTTGCGCAAATTTATCGATTGGGAAGTATCGCCTGAATCAGAAATATCCTTCGACGCCATCGGAAAGTTTAAATATCCGGGTCGTTTTCATTCACTCGTTGTTAAATGTAATTAAACTTTAAAGGCCAGAGTATGTGTGCTTGCCGGTTCCCCATACATTTACGTAGACGTAGTTAAATAAAAATGTAGATCCGGCTAGTAAACAGAGCCAAGCAGCTCGGCGACCACGCCAACCCACAGTTACGCGCGCATGAAGATATGCGGCGTAGGCAACCCAAGTAATAAATGCCCAAGTTTCTTTTGGATCCCAGCCCCAATAACGACCCCACGCACTTTCGGCCCAGATCGCACCTGCGATAACCGAAAATGTCCAGAGCGGAAAGACAAAGGCAACTAGGCGATATGAAAGTTGATCAAGAACGTCTAGCGCTGGAAGGCGTTCTGCCCAAGGTTTACGTTCTCCTTTGCTCTCCATATTGTCTAAGTAAAGGTAGGCCGCCGAAATAACATTAGCGAGAAGAAATACCCCGCCCGAAATGATCGCAGTTGAAACGTGAATTACCAGCCAAGTTGATTTCAGCGCTGGAACCAATGGCGCACTTGGGACATAAAGCAAGGTGATTGCGGTGCCTAGAGTCAAAAGGGCCGAGATTGAAACCAATACACCTAACCAACGCAGATCATATTTACGTAAGGCAGCGAGATACGCGCCAGTAAATGCAAGAGCACCCGTAATTGAGAATTCATACATGTTGCCCCACGGAACTCGACTCGCTGAAAGTCCACGAGTAACTACTCCAACTAAAAGAAAGATGAAACCGAGAATCATCATTGCCGTTGCAATTCGCATCGCCTTCTGACTGCGCGAACTATCAAAAGTTTTGGTAACTAAGTTTCCTTTTGTTTCATCAGCTGCGCTTGGAGTGCGTACCGCCCATGCGGTTTCAAATGCGTGACCAAAGAAGGCGAGAGTAAACAAAGCCATCGCTGAATAGATTGCGTAATTTGATAGATACGCCCAATCTTGTGCTGACATTTACTTCCCTCTCAACTTCGCTACAAATTCTGACATCTCAATATCTAATCCCGGTGCGCCATTCTTTGCTAGCCCCGCAACTTGAACTTCTCCTTCATCGACCCGAATCCAGATTCGGCGGCGCTTGGTAAAGAGTGAAGCCAGCAATCCAAGGATCGCAACTATGCCACCGATTAAAGAATAACTCTTACCGGGATCACTCACTATTTGTAGATTTACCCATGGCACTACATCTTCAAAAGCAATGCTGCCCTCGCTAAATTTCAGGAACTCCCCGGGTTTTAAAGAGTCCAGTGCAATCTGTTTCATCTTTGAGGTATCAATACGGTAAACCGATTGTGGAACTCCAGTATCTAAGCCTAAGTCACCTTGCCAAATAGAGAAGAGTAATTTCGGATCTAATAGCTCAGGAAAAACTGAAATTGTACTTTTGTCTGAGCTCTTGGCGTAAGTCGGAACAAACGATGAAACAAAGCCTAATTGAGGGTCGCCATCAGGAACTTTGATTGCACCAATAGATCTTAGGTTGCCATCTTGCGGCAAAAATGGCACTGGGCCTTGAAAAGTTACATTTCCCACTTTGTCTCGTACGGTAACTATTGGTGAATAACCATTAGCTTGTAGATAAACGCGAGTGCTTCCAAAAGTTAGTGGACTATTTACTTTAACAACTTGCTCTTTAGGAGTCGCACCTGGCTCGGCAACTGTCGTTACATAAAGCGTGTAATCCTCAGGTGCGCTGGTCAAAGTATTGTATTTGGCAACAAAGTTATTTACTTTGATGGTGAAGGGTGGCAGTGAATTTTCGCTGGTGATCTGACCGAAACTAATTGTGTCGTAAGAAGTCGCACTATTAATAAAGCGTTCACCTTGAGTCAGAATCGCACTTCCCCGAACTCCAAAGAGTCCACCAATCAGAACTCCGATTAAAATCAAGATCAATGAGATATGGAATAAGAGATTTCCAGTCTCGCGTAAGTAACCTTTTTCCGCTGAAACACTTTCTTCGCTCTCTAGAACTCTAAACCGATTCGCCTTAAACCAATTCTTGGCAATTTCTAACTCATTGCCAGTAGCTGGCCAAGATTGGAAATGTTCCATACGGGCTAAATTTTTAGGGGTCTTTGGAGGAAGTGCTCGGGAAGCCTGGAGATGTTCAAATGATCTAGGCAATACACAACCGATTAGTGAGATAAAGAGCAAAATATAAATTGCGCTAAACCAAGGTGATGAGTAAACATCAAAGAGCGAAAGCCTTTCAAACCAGATAGCAAGAGTCCCGTACTTCTCAAAATAATCAGACACCGCCATCGGGTTTTGGGCATTTTGCGGGATCAGTGAGCCCGGGATCGCCGCCAAAGCAAGCAATAGCAAGAGAACCAGGGCTGTGCGCATACTGGTTAGCTGGCGCCAGAAGTATCTAAATAGCCCGATCGCACCTAATTCCGGAATCTGGGTTTCATTACTCATTAGATCACCGGCACAAAATCTGAAATTACTGATCGTAGTGAAATCATTAATTCACTCCAGAGCCCTAATAGCTGAAGAGATCCAATGATGATTAGGAATACGCCACCAATTAGCGAGATTAGATTTCCTTTATGTACTAAGAATTTGCGAAGTTTCTCGGATCGATCTAAGAATAATCCGGAAAGAATAAATGGCAGTCCTAATCCGATGCAGTAGCTAATTGATAAGAGTGCGCCTCGAAGTGCTGAACTTTCTTGGAAAGCTAAGGTTTGAACGGCGGCTAGAGCTGGGCCAATACATGGTGTCCAACCAACTCCAAATGCAAAGCCAAGTAATGGCGCACCGATCAAGCCACCGAAAGCTGAACTCTTCAGATGCAGAGTTGGCATCAGCGGAAATTTTCCTAAGAAGATAGCGCCCATCAAAATGGTTACGACGCCAAGTATTTGAGTTATCCCAGCTTCATACTGAGTAATACGAGAACCAATGGTGCCGAATAAAGCACCATAGAGAACAAATGGAGTTGAAAAACCCAAAACAAATAGCGAAGAGCCCAATAAAATTCGCCCTCGTTTTGAACTAAAGCCCGCCGCGTAGGAAATGTATCCAGGCACCAAAGGCAGAACACAAGGCGATAAGAATGAAAGCAAGCCAGCCAGTGCTGCCACTGGAAGGGCAACAATCAAATATCCGGAAAAAATTTGCTCGACCACAAAGTTTCTCATTCGGCACTTAACCGTTCAATCAAATTACTTAACCCACCGACAGTGGCTGGTCCAGAAATGCGAGCCGCAACCCGTCCTTGCTTATCTAAAACCACAGTTGTGGGAATTGCATTTGCTGGCAACGTGTTGCGAAAGCCCAGCAGCAGTGAATCGTCAATGAAATTAGGGTATGGAACCGCTAATTGGCGGGAAAAAACTTCTGCATTTGCCAAGTTATCCCGCGTCAGAATCCCCATGAACTGCACTTCTGTGTATTTCTTTGAGAGCGCAATAAATGCGGGAATCTCAGCTCGGCAAGGTGAACACCATGATGCCCAGACATTTACAACAGCAATTTTCTTCTCGGTAAAATCAAACTTAGTTCCGTACAAAGTGTCGCCACTGAGTTTTGGTGCCAATTGGCGATCAGCAGGTGAAATAAAAGTTACCGCACCATTTCCAGATACATAACTCTCTTGCGCAGTTGAACTGCCGCCGTTTCCGCAGCTAGTTAAAAGAAGAGCACTAACTGCTATAAGAGTTAATCGGCGTGAATTACGGATCATTTTTTCGGTGGCAACAAGTGTTTCGCTGGTTCAGAGTAAGAGAGACCTGAAATTAAACCTTCATCATCAAAGTGAACGCTAGTAACGGATGCTAATGAACACTCGCGTTTACGAGGATCGTGAAGCAAGCGACGCTTTTCAATCGCACTTCGCAAAATCCAAATTGGCAGTTGATGCGAAACACAGATTGCATCTTTTCCATTAGCTGCTTTATTGGCAGCAAATATGGCAGCTAACATTCGGGTGATCTGCTCTTCGTATGGCTCACCCCACGATGGTTTCCAAGGGTTATACAAGTGACGCCATGCTGAAGGATGCTTAAGAACGCCATCACCAATTCCAAATGGCTTTCCTTCAAAAATATTTGCTGCTTCAATCAGACGGTCATCGGTTGTGATTGAAATATTGTGTGCAGCAGCAATAGGTGCTGCAGTCTCTTGCGCTCTCTGTAATGGTGAAACATGAAGTGCGCCAAGATCAATTGCTTTAGACCACTCACCCAATGTGCTTGCCATAGATTGGCCACGCTCTGATAAGCGCCAACCTGGTTGCCGGCCGTAGAGAATCTTCAGCGGATTCTCAACCTCGCCATGGCGAATAACGTGGACAGAAGAAGTCATGCACTAAGCATAAAGCGTCGGATTTACACTTCTCTCGCTAAGGTAGTGACATGGCACTCACCCAAAAGCGAGCGGCCTTTTTCGATGTAGATAACACCTTGATCCACGGATCATCGCTCTACTTTCTCGGAAGAGGCATGTATCAGCGCGGTTTCTTTACCAAAGCTGACATTTCGCGCTTCGTCTTAGCCAACCTGAGATTTCGCTTAACCGGTAAAGAAAATAAAGAAGAGATAATTAAATTTCAGAATGCCGCAACAGATTTTATTGGCGGCCATGACGTTGCTGAGATCGAGGCAATTGGTCAAGAAATTTATGATGAGTTCGTATCACCGGCTCTGTGGCAAGGCACTATTGACATTGCTGGGTCTCATTTAGCAAATGGTGAAGAAGTTTGGCTAGTAACTGCCGCTCCAGAGGATATGGCAATTCTAATTGCCAATCGTTTAGGTTTCACTGGCGCACTCGGAAGCAAAGCCACCATCAAAGATGGAAAATACACCGGAACTTTAGAGGGCAATTTATTGCACGGTGCTGAAAAAGCTGTGGCGATAACGCAATTGGCAAAAGAACGAAATTTTGATCTATCGCAATGTTACTCATATTCAGATAGTCATAATGATCTGCCGTTACTAAGGGCAGTTGGAAAACCAAATGCAATTAACCCTGATGCAATTCTGCAATTGCGAGCCATGAGTGAAGGTTGGCCAATTCATGAATTTCGTCGGGGCCGCAAATTCAGCCAAATCTTCGGGCCACTAGTTAGCCGTTTGGCTGCTGGTCTAACCTGGTTGCGTCCTCGTAAATCTCGCTAGGCGAGAACTCAAATAGGCGGATCAACCTTCCTTCCACTAATGTAGGACGGTTATGGAAATTCGCTCATTTACTGACTATCTGCGCTCGCTTGACGATGCCGGTTTATCTGAGCTTTTCGCTGCTCGCCCTGATTTAGTTTCACCAGTGCCGCCAGATTTGGCATCTCTCGCAGTTCGAGCATCGTCTTCACACAGCATTGCGCGCGCCGTTGATTCGCTAACTGAATTTGAATTTCAAATTCTTGAAGCTTGTGTGGCGCTAGATGAAGAATTCACGCTTAAAAATGTGGTCTCAATTACCCATAAGGATGCTGCTCTCGCAGTTGCGCGACTAATAACTTTTGGCTTGCTCTACCCTACTGATAAAGGTTTGCGTTTACCGACCTCGGTTAGCCAACTTCTTATTAACGAACCTGCCGGACTCGGACCTGCTTCGCTGGCTAAATTAAAGTTAACCGAATTAAATGAAGCACCAGATGCTGCTAATCGCGTGCTTACTCAATTGGTTTGGGGACCACCTCGCGGAAGTGTTGGTGACATTAAGAATCCAGGTCCTGGAATTGCTTGGTTACTAGATCGCAAGTTTTTAGTTCCGCTGGATCAACGCACTGTAATCATGCCGCGCGAAGTTGGAATTTTCTTACGTGGCGGAAAAGTTCATAAGAGTTACGAAAGTACTGCTCCTGAAGTTACCGGAACTAAGCGCGTTGAAAAGTCCGTAAACATGGCAGCTGCTGCAAATGTGGCAACAGTTCTTGGTTGGGTCGAAGAGTTGCTTCACTTTTGGGCACAAGAACCTGCAGACGCTCTTCGCTCTGGTGGCCTTAGCGTACGTGACCTAAAACTTATTTCAGCACACATTGGAATCGATGAAAATTGTGCTGCCTTTATCGCAGAACTTGCTTACTTAGCTGGGTTGTTAACGATCGATGCTGATGATCGCATCTTGCCGAGCAACAACTTTGATATTTGGTTAACTCAAAGCGCTGAGGCCCGTTGGAGCGCACTTGCTGCGAATTGGTTAACTACTTCACGCGTTAGCGGATTAGTAGGTCGTGGCGAAGCAAAGAGTGTTGCAGCCCTTGGCCCTGAACTTGATCGCGTAAATGCGGCAAGCACCCGTAAATTAGTAATTAAGTTGCTCAATGAACAACCAAACTTGGCCCCTGATTTAGCGAGCTTTACTCGCACCATCAAATGGATAGCGCCAAGTAAGCGTAATCCGGGCATTCAAGAAGAACTCATTGCTTGGACCCTGCGTGAGGCGGAGTGGCTGGGTTTCACTGGCCAAGGCGCATCAGCTAAATATGGTCGAGCGTTTATGACGGGTACCGATGAAATTGGCATCGATACTGATCTGCCTAAACCGGTTGACCATATTTTGATTCAAAGCGATAACACTGCAATTGCGCCAGGGCCACTAGAACACGACATTGCGCGCGATCTCTCCGCAGTTGCTGATATTGAAAGCCGAGGCGGCGCAACTGTCTACCGTTTTAGCGAAGCATCAATTCGCCGCGGACTTGATCATGGCAAAAGTGGCGAAGAAATTCGTGCCTTCTTGGTTAAGACTTCAAAAACTCCGATGCCGCAACCGCTGGAATATTTAATCGCCGACGTTGCCAAAAAGCATGGAAAGTTGCGCGTTGGCAACACGGCTAGCTTTATTCGATGCGAAGACACTTCGCTGATTGCGCAGATAATTAGTGACAAGCGACTTGAAGTTCTCTCGCTTAGAAGAATTGCGCCAGAAGTATTGATCTGTGATCTCGACGCCGCAGATGCCATGAATGTTTTGCGTAGCGCTGGTTATTTACCAGCAGCTGAAGCAAGTAACGGTGCCTTAATTACTGGCCATCGCTCTCATCGCGCAAAAGCAAAACCTAAACCACCGCGAGTAATCGGTGAGATTGATACACCAACTGAAACAACTCTGACAGCTGCAGTTCGATCAATCAGAGCTGGCGAAAAATCCAGTCATAAACAGAGCAAAATTCGTGATTCAGCTGCAAACGCTCTTGGTTCACTACCGCGCACTACCGCAAATGAAACTATGGATCTTTTGGCGATCTATGTTGAAAAACAACAAGCGCTCTCGATTGGATACGCTGATAACAACGGCGCCGTTTCGCATCGCATTGTTGACCCGATCAAAATCTCGGCAGGCGCTTTAGTGGCTCGTGATCACGCCACTGGCGAGATGCAAAGCTTTAGAATCCCGCGTATAACGGGGGTCGCACCACTATGACCGACACCCAAAGTCCCCAATACGGCAGACTTAACCCTATGTCCGACCTCATGCTTAACGCTCTCGAGACTTTAGTTCGCTGTGAATCCCCCAGTGAAGATCTCGCAGCTTGTCGTGAAGTTGTCAAAGTTGCCAGTGATATCGCGGCAGATGTTTTAGGAACTCCTGCGCAGATTCGCGAAATAGAAGGTCGCCCAGTTTTCTGGTGGGGCGATGCTAAACCCGAGATTGTTTTGCTTGCACATTTAGATACCGTGTGGCCAAAAGGTTCATACCAACCGCTCTTTGAAGTAAATGGCGATGTAATTCGCGGCCCCGGAACTTTTGATATGAAAGTTGGCTTCTTGCAAGCTCTCTTTGCGCTAAAGGGAATCGATGGTTCAGTTGCCTTAATTGCGACAACCGATGAAGAAACTGGCAGTCATGCATCACGCAACTTGATTAAGGAACTTTCACAAAGCGCTAAGGCAGTTTTAGTTCTCGAAGCATCACTCGACGGCAAAGTTAAAACGGGCCGCAAAGGAACTTCGATGTACCAAGTCAAAGTTCATGGTCGCGCTGCCCATGCTGGTCTCGAACCTGAGAAAGGTATTAATTCAACTGTTGAAATCTCACATTTAGTTTTACAATTGGCATCACTCGAAAATTCTGAACATGGCACAACAGTTGTCCCAACCATGTTAAGCGCCGGAACAACTACTAATTCAGTTCCAGATTTAGCTACCTTAGATATTGATGCTCGTTCATTTTCAACAACTGAGCTCTTGCGAGTTGATGCTGCTATCAAAGCGCTACAGCCAAGTAATCCAGCTGCTCGCATTGAAGTTAGCGGCGGCTTAAATCGCCCACCGCTAGAACCAGCTGCTACCAAAGCACTCTACGAACGAGCTGAAAAAGTTGCGGCAACAATCGGAATTCCAGCACTTGGTCATGCTTCAGTAGGCGGTGCTAGCGATGGCAACTTCGCAGCTGCAGCTGGTGCTCAAGTTCTAGATGGCTTAGGCGCAATTGGCGGCGGCGCGCATGCGCTCACTGAATGGGCCAGCGTTAGCGCTATGCACCAACGAACTGACTTCCTGCACGCCTTTGTTAAGGATCTTTTAAATGACTGATGGCCCACTGATCGTCCAGAGCGATAAAACGCTGCTTTTAGATATCGATCACCCGGGTTCAGTTGAATGCCGACGAGCCATCGCTCCGTTTGCTGAACTAGAGCGATCCCCTGAACATATTCATACTTACCGACTAACAAATTTAGGGCTTTGGAATGCACGCGCTGCTGGCCACGATGCTGAACAAGTAATTGATACTTTAATTAAATTTTCTCGTTACGCAGTTCCGCACGCATTATTGGTGGATATTGCCGAAACCATGTCTCGCTATGGTCGCTTGCGACTAGAGGCTGATCCAGTTCACGGGCTAATTTTGATTACCAAAGACAGTGCAGTTCTCGAAGAAGTTATCCGAGCAAAGAAAATTGCGCCGCTACTTGGTGTTCGCATCGATAAAGAAACCGTGGCAGTTCACCCCAGCCAACGTGGCGCAATTAAACAATCACTGTTGCGACTTGGCTGGCCAGCTGAAGATTTTGCTGGCTACGTCGATGGCCAAGCACATGAAATTGAGTTAGTACAAAAAGATTGGAAAATTCGCCCTTACCAAGAACTTGCAGCTGAAGGTTTTTGGCACGGCGGTTCAGGAGTCGTTGTGCTTCCATGTGGAGCTGGGAAAACAATTGTTGGCGCTGCTGCGATGGCACATGCCAAAGCCACAACTTTGATTTTGGTAACTAACACAGTTGCAGCGCGTCAATGGCGCGATGAGTTACTAAAGCGCACCACACTTAATGAAGATGAGATTGGCGAGTATTCAGGTGCCAAAAAAGAGATTAGACCAGTAACGATTGCTACTTACCAAGTTATGACCAAGAAGAAGAATGGTGTGTACGCGCACTTAGATCTCTTTGATACGCATGACTGGGGTTTAATTATTTACGACGAAGTTCACCTGTTACCTGCGCCAATTTTCCGCTTTACTGCAGATATTCAATCGCGTCGTCGGCTAGGTTTAACGGCCACCTTGGTGCGCGAAGATGGCATGGAAGGCGAAGTATTTAGCTTGATTGGGCCGAAACGCTTTGATGTGCCCTGGAAAGAAATTGAAGCTCAAGGCTATATCGCACCGGCAGAGTGCGTTGAAATCCGCGTAAATCTCACCGAAGCTGAGCGCATGTTGTACGCAACCGCTGAACCCGAAGAGCGCTATCGCTACTGCTCAACTACAGCCACTAAACGTAAGGTTGTCGAAGCGCTTGTTGAACGTCATGCTGCTGATCAAGTATTAGTTATCGGCCAATATATTTCTCAGCTTGATGAACTCTCTGAGGTCCTCGGGGTCCCATTAATTAAAGGCGATACTCCCGTTAAAGAGCGTGAACGTTTATTTGGACTATTTCGCACTGGTGAGATCAAATGTTTAGTTGTTTCTAAAGTTGCTAACTTCTCCATTGATTTACCAGATGCCACAATTGCGATTCAAGTTTCAGGTGCATTCGGTTCTCGCCAAGAAGAAGCTCAACGATTAGGTCGAATCTTGCGTCCTAAGTCAGATGGTCGTAGCGCCACTTTTTACTCAGTAGTTTCGCGCGACACAGTTGATCAAGACTTTGCCCAGAATCGCCAACGTTTCTTAGCCGAGCAAGGTTATTCGTATCGAATCATTGATGCTGACGATGTTTTTCAAGGGAAGATCTAAAGCGTTCTAGATCAACCCGGAACATGCCGTGATGTTTTCCATCGATATGAATTACCGGAACTTCTTCACCATATTTAGAAGTTAGTTCGGTGTCGCCATCAATATAAATCTTTTCAATCTCAAAATTTAATTCGACTTTAACTGTTTCTAGTTTCTCCACAGCAACATCACAAAGATGGCAGTTTCTTCTTGAGTAAACAGTTACTACTGTCACTTCTTCTTGCTCCGGTTTTTGGTAATTGCCCGATCAAGCAGCTCTTGCGCAATTAAAGTTGCATCATTTTTGGCGCGATATGCATTCTTCTCAAGATCTTTTAGAAGCGCTTCGGCGGTAGTTTTAGTAACGGTTGCAACCATCGGTCCATATTTCTTAGCAAATAGTGAATGGGCAACTTCGCCAATAGCTCGCGCTAAATCTTCACGAGCTTCTTCTAACGTGGGTTCGGGTCGAGAATTTCCAACTGAATTCGCCCTTGAAATTGCGGGTTCTTGGCGCAGCCGATTAAGCACTTCGGAGTATTCCGAAGGGTCGATTTCACGGGAAATTTTAGGCTGGGCGGTCATTAGGCAATCATCTCACCCTGATAGCGTTGCGCAATATGTGGGGCAGATTCAGCACAAATAGAGCGAAAATTAGCATCGCTCTGCTTTCGGCTGCACTAATCTCAACCTCTCTCATTGCCACATCTGCGCAAGCACAGGTGCGAGTTCGTCCTTCAACAGTATGGGGCCACACATATGCCGGAACTTCAGCAGTTGGTGCTAACGCAACTGCTTCAGAGAGTTTACCTGCTGCAAATTTAGAGAAGCTTTCAAAATTTGCTATCACCTATAATTCTTTTCCAAATTGGGCACGCGCCGAGGTACAGGCAGCGCTTAACACTTGGTCGGTGAATTTTCAATCAACCGTTGATATTACGGTATCTGCTACTTGGGGACGAAGCGCAAGCAGTGATGTTCTTGGAAGCGCCAGACCTGGCAGTTATTTTGCGGGATTTATTGGAGCACCTGATTCAACACTTTGGTATCCATCGGCACTTGCCAACGCTCTGGCTGGTAAAGATTTAGACCGAGATAATCCAGAAATAATTATTCAAGTTAACTCAGCTGCAAATTGGAATCAGCGCGGTGATGATAAGCCAAGTAGTAATGAATATGATCTGGAATCAGTAATCTTGCATGAAGTTGCGCATGGTTTAGGTTTCTTATCTACTGATGTTTACGACAAATTTTTTGGATATGGCAGCCTCGATCAACCCACTCCATTTGATGCCTATATTCAAACTCCCGATGGTCGTCGTTTGGCTGATATGCCTACGCCGTCTTTGGAATTAGGAAAAACCTTAACCTCGCCTCTCTATTGGATTGGCGAGAATGGTAAGCGCGCTAATGGCGGCGAGAAAATAAAGATGTATACGCCAGCAATTTATGAGCCTGGTTCATCGGTAAGTCACTTAGATGAAGCCACTTATTCGGCAAGTGGAATCGACGCGGTAATGACTCCAAATCTGGACGCCGGTGAAGTTTTCCACCAACCTGGCCCACTTTTGTTAGCCATGATGGCGGATATGCGTGTCAAACCGCCAGTTGGCCTAGCTTTCAACGTTCCAGATGCGCCTCGAAATATTGAAGCGCTGATTGGCAATCAGAGCGCAATCATTACTTTCGATCCGCCAGCTAACGCCCGTGCAGCACAGGTAACTACTTACGCTGTAAAGAACTTGAAAACTTCGTTAACCGTAACTGGAACAAATAGTCCAATAGTTGTAACTGGCCTCAAGAATGGCACGGCGTACTCATTTGCCGTTACTGCTCAAAATTCTTTAGGCACCTCAGTTGAGGCAGTTACCAAATCAATAATTCCCCAAGCAGGCTGGAAAACTACCCCCGTTGATTTAACGCCTGATGGCCGCGACGTAGCTTCTACAAATTTTAATGGAAAGCCAATAATTGCTTTTACGGATTCGGTTAAAGGTGATTTAAAGATTGCGGTTTGGAATGGGATTATTTGGAGAAAAACTATTGTTGATGGTGCTGGTGGAACCGCTGGTCGAACTAAGAATAAAATCGCTGGCCATATTTCTCTTTGCACTTCAGGGACGGGCACAAATCAAAAGCTTCATATCTTCTATCCCGACGCGGTAGATCGAGATCTAAGATATGCCCAATATGATGGCAAGTCCTTTACCTTCGAAATTGTTGATGGAAATGGTCCTGCAATCCAAAGTTATGAGGTGCCCGATCGGGTGCGCACAGCTAGTGACGTAAGCGTTTCAAATGCGTGCGCAGTTACACCTTCTGGGATATCAGTTTTCTACCGAGATGAAAGTCAAGGAATTTTGCTTGGTGCAAACAAACGGGTTAACACCACTAAGTGGGTTTATGAGTTAATTGATGGCGATCGCAAAACTGACGACCGAAGTACTGGCGACGTAGCATTCCACTTAGCCGCATACGTGGCCAAGTCGACTACCCACATTATTTACGACTCGGTATTAGTGATTAATCAAAAGCGCGAAATAACTTCAGGCGAAGTTAGATATGCCTCTCGGACCGGAATATTGCCAAATAGCTGGAGCTATAAAACACTGGATCAAGCAACAAATGAATTGCCGGTAGCTGGTTTTGATGTAGCGATTAGCAAGGAAGGCTCTGGTATCAGAATGGTTTGGATCTCAGCTAATGCCAGCTCTGCGCCAGTGCCAAACCAGATTAGAAGTACTTTTGTGGGAAATACCGCAAAAATCACTACGGCAGTTATTGAAGGATTTGGCACTCCGGGTGCTTATATGACCCTAGAAAATGGTCAACTTATCTTTAATTGTGAATTGCGGTTGTGTTCGATGGATTTAACTAAAGCCAATAATCCAGTTCGCTTAGTCTCTTCAATCCAAACGAAAGAACCTGGGAGAGGCGTTTTTATAACTCATGAGAAGAAAAGGCTCCTGGTAGCAACACTAGATCGTCGTATTGCTTTTCTAGTTGCTTAATTATTTAGTAGCGAAGCTATAGATACTGTTTCCGGCATAAAGATAGAGACCAAAAACTTTACTAAATCCCAGCGCAATCGGCTGTCCTAAGAAAGAGTTAGTACCCGTTACCTTTCCATTCTTATCGAAAGTAAGCAGCGTTCCAGAACCGCCATTATCAAATGCCACAAATGATGTTGCGTTTACTCCACTTGTAACAACTGCACTTGAAGTCGCTTTATACCTAACTGTCCAAGTTGGTTTAAGAGTAGGACCAAACTTAGTAACCGTAGCCAGAGAGAGAGTTTTACTTTTCAAGTAACCCCCGAGTAACAGTGAGGAAGTTGCACTTGCCCAGTTTCGTGAAGCCCCTTTCTCGCCGCTTCTAACTGATTGCGTGATTTTTGGTGTGCTATCAACTTTTAAAATTACACCATCACGGATACCAATAGCTTTAGTTTTTAAAAATAGCTCAGTGCTACTGCCGAGCAAAATGCTGCTTCCGTCGCTATTGCGAACCACTTTATCTAAAGTGGTACTTGTCTTACCTACTCGTAGCGGTTTACCAAATTTTCCAGCTAAGTCCGAGGTCACAAATAGTGAACTAGCGGATTGCCAAGCCACAATTGAGATTCCGGTCTTGTTAATACTTAAAGAAGTCGGAAGCACTGGTTGAGTAAGAGGTAATTGATATTTACCGGCTCCGGCTCCGGCACTGGTAACTTTCCAGAGCGTTAAATTCTTCAAATCAGGGCGAGTCGCACCCTCGTCGCCGATGACCACTCCATCTGGATTCGCTGCTGTTGGCGAGGGGTTTACGCCACTTGGCACCGCAATTGGCATTGCAGAAGCGCCAGCTAGCCATATATCTCCGTTTACATCAAGTGCGCCAGTGGAAATTGTGAAAGCAGTTAAGTCGGAAAAACTATGTATCCACTTCTGCGAACCATCTTTATTAAGCGCAGTTACATATCCACCAGTCGGGGTATTTCCAAAAAGATAAACAGCACTGTCACCAACTAGCATTCCGGCGATATCTTGATCCATAGGAATAGTTTTGACGATAGCTAATGGAGTGACCGGAGCAGCTGAAAGTGGAGCTGCCGAAAGAAGTAGTAATGCGCTGAGCGCTAAGGCAATTTTCCGAAACATTTAAGCTAATTCGATTGAGCGATCACGTGCTGCTTTCATTGATCTTGCTACTAGAGCAGACAGATCGCCATCACCAAATGACTTTAGGGCAGCTGCGGTTGTGCCATTAGGACTAGTTACATTTTCCCGAAGCTCAGTTGCGCTTTTGCCACTTTCGGCCAATAACTTAGCTGCGCCAACAATTGTTTGAATTGTTAGTTGTGTTGCAACCTCTGTGCTTAGCCCAAGATCCTTCGCACCTGCAACCATTGCCTCAACAAAGGCAAAGAAATATGCCGGGCCAGAACCGCTAGTTGCGGTGACTGCATCTTGTAGCTCTTCAGAAACTTCAACTACTTGACCGGACTTTGCTAGAAAACCCGCAACAAATTTCTGCTGTTCTGGTGATACGCCTGCGCCAAGTGACATAGCAGCCATGCCTGCACCAACCATGGTGGCGGTATTTGGCATGACGCGAATAACTGAATTTGATTTACCTAAATTGCTGCTAATGAAATCTATCTTTTTGCCAGCAGCAAAACTAACTACTACCGCGCCAGGGTTTATCGCGGCCCCGACTTCCGCTAAAACTGCCGCCATATCTTGCGGCTTGACCACCAAGAGAACAGCATCGGCAGCTCGCACGCTATCTCCAATTTCGGCGATTGAGATTGCATACCGATTAACTAATTCATCGGCCCGCTCGACTCGCTTCTCGCAAACCGCAATATTGGCAGGGGTTTCGCCGTAAGCAATCAGGCCAGCAATTAACGCTTCGCCCATATTTCCAGCACCGATTACCGCAGTTTTCATATCGTAATCTTACCTGTTCGCGATGTGCGCTTTTTGGTAATTACGCATAGGCTCAACCTCTATGTCCGAAGTAAAAGCCGGTTTTGCGCGCGATTGGGTCGAGTTTATCGACCCAAATGATGACGAAGAGATCTTTAAATGTGACCTAACTTGGTTAACTTCGCATTGGACCTGCATCTATGGCGATGGATGTAAAGGTGTTTTTGCCGATCGTCCAAATGATGGCTGCTGCACTGAAGGTGCTATGTATTCAGATGCTGAAGATGAAGCTCGCACACAACGTGCTGCAGCTCTATTGACTAGAGATATGTGGCAATATTTCGATGTTGCTCAACCTAAGAAGCCAGGCGAATTGCTGCAAGTTTCTGAGAGCGATGAAGATAATGAACGCAAGACTCGAGTCGTTGAAGAATCTTGTATTTTCTTAAACCGCAAAGGTCACGAAGCACCTGGTTACAGTGGGTCTTTTGGCTGTGTGCTTCACCATTTAGCACAAAAAGAAAATAAACATTTTGTTGATACCAAACCAGATGTATGTTGGCAGTTGCCAATGCGTCGTTCTTTTGAATCACGCGAAGTAGGTGAACGAACTTATTCAGTTACCGTGCTCGGTGAATATGAACGACTTGCTTGGGGCGATGGCGGTGAGGATTTTGATTGGTACTGCACAAGTAATTCTGATGCACACGTTGGAACTCAACCGGTTTATCTCTCGAATCGCGCAGAATTAGTAGCGCTTATGGGACAACCTGCTTACGATATTTTGGCCAAGCTCTGTGATGCACGAGTTGAAGGTATTCGAGCAGCGCAAGCGCGTTCCCTTCCACTATTTGTTATTCAACATCCAGCAACAGTTCAAGCACAGCGAGAAAAAAGTCAGTCCTAGCAACTAGGGTTTAGTTATGGCCAAGGTAGAAAAAGACCCCTTTAAATGCAGCGAATGTGGCTGGACATCGCAGAAGTGGGTTGGCCGCTGCGGTGAATGTCAGGCTTGGGGCACGGTTGAAGAGATCGCAGCACCTAAAAAACTATCGTTAGTCGCAGGCCGGGTAACGCATTCGGCAACTCCAATCGGAGACGTTGATCTATCTGCCGCAAGTGCTAAACCAACCGGGGTCTCTGAGCTTGATCGCGTATTAGGTGGCGGCTTAGTACCTGGGGCGGCAATTTTATTAGCAGGCGAACCAGGAGTTGGAAAATCAACGCTACTGCTTTCGGTCGCGGCACAAACAGCGAAAAACAATATCCCAGCGCTCTACATCAGTGGCGAAGAATCAGCTTCGCAAGTTCGCTTACGCGCCGAACGTATCAATGCGATTGATCCAAAATTGTGGTTAGCCTCTGAAACTGATCTAGGTGCTGTAATCACACATATAGATGAAGTAAAGCCCCAACTTTTGATTATTGATTCAATTCAAACTATTGGCTCAAGCGCCGCCGATGGTGCACCAGGTGGAGTAACACAAGTGCGCGAAGTTGCTGGTGCACTAATACGTATTTGTAAAGATCGCGACATTACATTGCTCTTGGTTGGTCACGTAACTAAAGATGGCTCCATTGCTGGCCCGCGCATGCTCGAGCATATTGTTGATGTAGTTTTACAGTTCGAAGGCGAACGTCATTCTAGATTACGTTTGATTCGCGCAATCAAAAATAGATTTGGTGCAAGCGATGAAGTTGGTTGTTTTGATCTAAGTGATACTGGAATCGAAAGTGTCTTAGACCCCACTGGTCTTTTCACATCACGTCACGCCGAACCAGTTCCTGGCACATGTGTAACAGTTACGCTCGAAGGACGCCGACCGCTATTGGCTGAAATTCAAGCACTAGTTTCACAAGGACGCGAAAATGACTTTGGTAATGCTCGTCGGGTGACAAGTGGTCTTGACTCAGCTCGTACTTCTATGACGCTAGCCGTGCTTGAACTTCGAGCAAATGTACGTATTGGTGGTCGCGATGTTTATGCCGCGACTGTTGGAGGCATGAAAATGTCCGAACCCGCAGCTGATTTAGCGTTAGCTCTGGCCGTGGCATCAGCGGCTAAAGCCCTTGCTTTACCTGCTGATTTAGTCGCGATAGGCGAAGTTGGGTTAGCTGGCGAGATCCGCAAAGTAAGTGGCGTATCGCGCCGCCTAGCCGAAGCTCATCGCTTGGGTTTCAAGCGAGCCCTAGTGCCAGTAGGTTCCGATGTAAAAATCCCTGGCATGGAAATCTTCGAAGTTTCTAGGCTAGATCAAGCGCTGCAGCGCGTAAAAATCGCTGAGTAGATTAAATATCTAGGGCTAGTTCTGCTGCCCGTTGCGCAATATCGCAATCAGAAATACTAATTCGCTCGCTAAAGAAAGAGCGAAGAGCTTTCGCCATGAACGAACCTTCTTGGCATACTCCCCCGGCAATCACAATACGTGGCGCGTTATCTATTTGAGTATCAAGTTGATGAACTAAAGCAATTAAGAACTGACTGGCCTCATAAATAATTCCTTGAGCATCTGCGTCGCCGGCATCCGCTAAGTGACCAACGGTGGCGGCAAGTTTTGCAATCTCAGAACGTTCATTGGAATAAACAAATTCCTTTATTCCATCCCAATCAGTTGCACCGATCTGCTTCAGAATCACATCACTCAGTGAATCCGGTTCGACTTCCTCGCCAGTATCAAGCCCCGCTAATACCCAACGAATTGATTCACGACCAATCCAGAAGGCCGCACCTTCATCGCCTAATAAATATCCCCAGCCACCGGCACGAACTGGGCCAGCTTCATCATCGACATACATTGCAACTGAACCGGTACCGGCATAGAGCAAAATTCCTTCACCTACTTCAAAGTTTGCGTAATACGCCAACTCAATATCGTGGATGATGCGGACTTTTGCATTTGGAAAATAGCTGTGAAAAATCTGACCGAGTGGATCCGTCGCGCTATCTTCTGATGCAGCGCCAGTGATACCAGCAAAGACGCCACTAATTTCAGCACCATTTACTGCTTTTGAGATCTCAGTTAGTACTTCATTGGTACGTGTTTTTGATTCAGGGCGATAAATATGTCCATCCATTGCCGCACATTTTCCAGAGGCGACAATTTGTGTACCGTCATACAAAGCCCATTTAGTAGCGGTGGCACCGGCATCAATTCCTAAATAGCTCATACCCTTAGCCTTTCACAGCTCCGGCAGTAAGTCCCTTAATAAATTGTTCCGATAGCAACAGGTACAAGATGATGAGTGGTAACGCCGCGATAGTTAAGCCAGCAAAAAGGACGCCCCATTGGGAGGAATACTCACCAAAGAAGAGGGTTAGACCTTGCATAATCGTCTTTTTCTCAGGGCTTTGTAGAAATACCAAGGGCAAGAAGAAGTCATTCCAGATCGGAATCGCTGAGTAAATTGCCACAATCGCTAAGCCTGGTCGCACTAACGGCGCTAGGACTAATCGTAGTAACTGAAATTCTGAAGCTCCATCAATGCGAGCAGCGCTATCGATATCAGCAGGCAGAGATCTAAAAAATCCCGCCATGATAAATATTGCAGCGGGCAATGCACCAGACGCATATACAAGGATCAAGCCAAGATGCGAATCGATTAAGTTCATCCATTTCAATTGAATGAATAGCGGCAAGATAGCTAACTTGGCAGGCACTAACATGCCCGTTAATACAAAACCATAAATCAAACTATTGCCCTTAAATTGATAACGCCCCAAAATAAAGCCAGCACCAAGAGCACAAACTAAAATCACTACCAACGACCCTAAGGTAATTACTAATGAGTTCTTTAGGAATGTCGGAAACTCACCATCTGCCCAAACCTCTGCGAAATTATTCCATTCTGGACTACGAGCAAACTCAATTGGATTTGCCCCAAAACTATCGGAATCGCGTAATGCAGTGTTGAACAGAAAAAAGACTGGCAACAAGACCATTAAGGCATTGATTACTAAAACTGCTTTAAAAAACGTTCCAGTCAGAATTTTGTTGATCATTGCTCTACCTCACGACGGCGCATCAAATTAGAGCCAACGCCAGCGCCAACGCCAACGATAATGAAAATAATTACCCCAAGTGCTGAACCAACTCCGATGTCATTTGAAACTGAATCAGCACTACCAAAGGAAAGTCGATAGAACATAAGCGCCAAAGTGTCAGTTGCACCAGCCGGACTACCGACCGTACCACCAATTACATAGGGCAGATCAAACCATTCATATGCGCCAATGAAAGTAAGGATCGTGATGATCGTCATTGATGGTGCTAGCAACGGAAATAGAATTTTGCGGAATATCTGACCTTCTTTGGCCCCGTCAATCTTTGCCGCTTCAATGAAATCATTACTAATTGCGTTAAGACCAGCTAGAAAAATAATTGCTGGGAAACCAACCCAGCGCCATAAATTGATAAAAACTAAAGTGGGCAGCGCAGTTGAAGATTGACCCAGCCAGGGTTGCGCCCAACTTTCTAACCCAATATCGGTCAGAATTTTATTTATTGGACCGAAGTATGAATCAAGCAATATCTGCCACATGTAGCCAACAATTACTAATGAGAAAATAACCGGCAAAAAAGTCACAGTGCGAAAAAAACGTTGTCCGCGCTTTAATCTAAACAAGGCATAAGCAATAAGTATGCCGAGTGAAGTTTGAATTATCATAATTGCGATAAATACAATTGTGTTGTGTGCTAGAGCTGCTAGAAATTGATCTTTCCATGGGAATCTAAAGAGATTTTGAAAATTCTCAAAACCGATGAAGGATCCGCGAACGAAGCCTTCCCAACTAAAGAATGAATAACTCAAGGTAGTAATGGCAGGAATCGTAGTGAAAACCAGGATTGTTATAAGCCCAGGTGCCAAGAAGGCCCAAATAAATTTGCGCTGTTGTTGTTTCAGCGTTCTGTTTTGCATTTCCAACTCTCTTGATTAGTAAGGAAGCTGGGTGCAGGTTTGACCCTGCACCCAGCTCTTGGTTACTTATTTATTCTTTACCAGCTTGTGGCTTGTACCAAGAAGCAACTGCAGCCTGAGTGTCCTTAGCAAGAGCAGCAGATGTTGTTCCACCAGCAACCAACTTCTGGAGACCAGGTTGGAGGATATTTGAAGAAGTTGGAGTTCCGAAACGGAAGCCAACAACGTTCAAGAATGGTGTACTGAACTGAGCACGAGCAGAGTTGATCTTTGCAACTACTGGGTCTGAGATCTTCACATATGGAGCTACTGGAATTACGAAGATTTCATCAGCCATTGCTTGACTGTATTGCTTAGATGCTAGGAAGTTAAGGAACTTCAGAGCAGCTGTCTTGTCATTAGTTTTAGCGTTAATTGCGTACGAACCATCGCCCCATGCAGTTACGAACTTAGGTACACCAGCTGATTTTGCTGGAGCCGGGAACCAACCAATGCTTGCAGTTGGGTTCTTCTGCTTGAAGTAGGTAAGTTCGTAGTTTCCGCCGATATAGATTGCAGCCTTGCCGGTTGCAAACAATGTGCGAGCAGTGTCATAGGAAATACCTTCATGGCCATCTGGGAAGTACTTGGAAAGCGTCTTTATAGCTTCAAGTCCATCAACGTAAGCCTTGTTAGTGAAAGTTGTTCGTCCGGCAACTAGATCGTTGAAGTAAGTATTTCCACCGTAGAAAGTAGGAGCGATTGTCGCGTGCATCTGCTCAAGACCTGGACCATTTCCTGGGTTACCACTTGAGTTAGCAAGTGGTTGGATTCCAGCAGCCTTTAGACGTTTCAATGTGTTGATAAATGAATCAAAAGTTGTTGGAGTCTTACGAATTCCAGCCTTTGCAAATAGCTCTGGGTTGTACCAAACACCCATTACTGATGCTGCATAAGGAACACCGAATTGACGCTTATCTGTGTATCCCTGTGCTGCTGCCAAGATTCCTGGTGCTAGCTTTGATAGGGCTGGAACATCTTTGGTTGTAAGTGGCAAGAAATTACCTGCATCTGAAAGTGCAGACATGCCACCATATGGACGCAGCTGAAGTAGGTCTGGACCCTTGCCCGCAGTTAGCGCGGTAGCCAAGATTGCGTTGTACTCAGTTGCTACATATGGAGTGAACTTGATACTGATACTTGGATTTGTTTTTTCGAAGATCGCAATCTGCTTTTCGTAGAAAGCTTTATCTTCTGGACGCCAGCTCCAGAACGTTAATTCTGTAGCTGCATTTGCGGGTAGGACTGCTACTGCTGGTACAACTATGGCACCAACAGCAAAAGCTGCAGCTACCAAGCCGCGGGTGCGGCGTGAAGTGAGTTTCACTTATTTTCCTCCTCTAGAGCGGGTTGTTTTATGGTCAGGCTTCCGGGTATCGGATTCGACCATCTTTCTTCCGGAGCGGCTTCCCACAGCCGCTCTAGATTCATCCAGTGCAGCACGAGTGCCACTCCAGTTTCTTTGTGCTAAAGCAACACAAAGACAATCAACCACAGTTAATTGCGCAATCCGACTTGCAGTTGCGCCGCTTCGGAATGTGGTTTCCCGAGCTGAGGTGAATAGAACTATATCTGCAACTGTTGTCGCTGGGCTGCGCAGTGCATTTGTGATCAAAATAATTGTTACGCCACGATTTTTAAACTCTTGCATCACATCGACAGTATCTACTGTTGTGCCACTGTGGCTGATTGCAACTAGTACATCGCCTGGCCCAAGTAGCGAGAGTGATGTTAGAGCATTGTGGATATCACACCAAGCAATTGCGTTCTTGCCTTGACGATTTAATTTCAGTTGTAAATCCATAGCTACAAAACCGCCTGAAGCCACACCAAACAAACCAATCGTCTTCGCTTTCTCCCACGCATCAACTGTGGCTGAAAAACTTGCTACATCTAGTCTTTGAGCAGTCGCCTGAATAGCTAACGCATCGGCCACTGCAATTTTTCTAATAATTTCAGCAGGTGAATCTTCAACAGTAATGCCGCTATCGAGTTCAGAGATATCAATACCTACTTGACCCATACGACTAACTTCACCGACTAATGCCATGCGAAATTCTGGAAAACCTTTATATCCGACCGTTTTGCTAAAGCGAACAACTGAGGCAACTGATGTGTCACTATGTTCTGCGAGCTTAGAAATATTCATCCGAGATACATTGACTGGATCATGCAATATGCAGTTTGCAATCGCTAACTCGGTTGCGTGAAATGCTGTAAGCGAATTACGGATATGGCCTAAGAGGTCTGAGGATGCAGCGATAGCTGGTTCAGCCAAAACGACTTTTTTAGCCATCAAACTCACCACCTTCGCGCTAGACATGAAAAAAACCTTCAGCAGGCGGCAATGCTAGGTGAAACTCTTCGCCAAGATAAGGGTGATTGAGGCGTAATTAGATAACGATTTGGCTACTTTTAGACCATTTCGCAGTGAAGGCTATCCCTCGGTAAGCGCCTGGCGAATTCGATTCTGAGATGCTGACAGGCGCTCTTTAGCAGATTCTGCATCTATATCTAATAGAAGCATCAAAATGGCGACCTTTACTTCATGTCCTGAGTCATTCAGCGCAGCAATAGAAGCCAACCTCGTTGCACCAGTTGCTTTTTCAATTATTCGAATTGCACGATCTTGCAATTTTTCATTGCTGATCTGTAGATCAACCATTAAATTTCCAAAGGTCTTGCCCAGACGAACCATAGTTACAGTTGAAATCATATTAAGAACTAACTTCTGCGCAGTGCCAGATTTCAAGCGAGTAGATCCAGCCAATAACTCTGGGCCAGAGTCAACATCAAGGGCGTGAGCACTTCGCTTGCCAGCTTCGGAATTAGGATTACAGGTGATTGCAATAGTTAAAGCACCAACTGAATTTGCGTAATCAAGTGCACCAAGAACATATGGTGTGCGACCACTGGCTGCAATACCAACTACACAATCTGTTGCCTTTAAATTTATAGATTTTAAATCTGCGATACCAAGTTCAGGGCGATCTTCAGCACCTTCAGCAGGTAATCGCAACGCAGAATCCCCACCGGCAATAAAAGCAACTACTTGGTCAGTAGTAACTGAAAAAGTTGGACCACATTCTGCTGCATCAAGCACGCCGAGTCGCCCAGAAGTTCCAGCACCTAAATAAACTAGGCGTCCACCTTGCATCATACGATCTATAACTTCATCAATTGCTTTTTCAATTCGGGGCAAAATTGCATTGACTGCTTTGGGAACTTCAGTATCGCTTTCATTCATTGCTTGTAAGAGTTCAGAGATAGACATGACGTCGAGCAATTGGAACTTCGCGTCGACTTGTTCAGTGCGCAGAAGCCCAAGCTCTGGTTCATTTTGATTAATTGTCATTATTGCCTCTCTAGTGAGATAAGAATAGGCAAAAGAAAGGCCATTAAACAACTACTGTTTTGCTAGATTCTTGACCTGACTACTTCAAGGCCATAAGTTTGCTAAGTGATCATCTCTGCAGCCACTGTGCTTATAGAAGAAGAGCTGCAGAAAGAGGTATGGCTTGAGATTTACGATGGCGTAATCAGATCGATTAATTGCGGCACTTCGCCGGAATATGACCTGCGTTATGACGGAATATTGATCCCAGGTTTCGTAGATATCCATTGTCATGGTGGTGGTGGAAAGTACTTTGCGAGTCTGACTGATTCTGAGATCGCCCAAGTGATTGCCACCCATCGAGCTGGTGGCACAGTAGCTGGATTAGCTAGTTTGGTTACCGAACCAATTCCAAATCTAATCGCACAGATCAAGCGTTTGGTCCCGTTTGCGCAGCGCAATGAAATTGCCGGTATTCACTTAGAAGGTCCATATCTATCACATGCGCGATGCGGTGCCCATGACCCAAATCTTCTACGCACCCCATCTATTGCCGAAGTAGAAACTTTGCTTGAGGCTGGTCAGGGTTTTATCAAAATGATCACTATTGCACCTGAACTTGATAACGCACTGGAGGTTATTGAGTACTTGGCAAAATCTGGTGTGATCGCTGCGATTGGCCACTCTCAATCAGATGCCGCAACAGCACAGAAAGCAATTGACCGTGGGGCAAGCGTTGTCACACATTTCAACAATGCTATGCCAAAAGTTGTTGATGGCCCAGGAACTATGAATTCTGCTGTACTAAACGAGTTGCGGGCAAGTTTAGAGTTAATTCTTGATGGCGAACATGTAGCCACAAGCATTGCGCGTGCAGTATTTGAAGCTGCGCCTAATCGCATTGTGATGATTACTGATGCCATGTCTGCAGCTGGCTCAACTGATGGCGCATACAAAATCGCGAACCTAGAAGTAATTGTGAAAGATGGTGTCGCTCGCTTAGCCTCGAATGGTTCACTAGCAGGTAGTACTTTGACTATGGCAAAAGCCTTTAGCCATGCTTTAAATGAGATTGGAATCAGTATCACTGAAGCAGTTCATGCCGCCTCAACACTGCCAGCACTGATCTTGGGAAGATCTGACTTAGGTGAAATTGCGGTCGGTAAAAGTGGTTACCTAAACCATTTAGCAAAAAACGGAGAGATCACACCAATAAAATGTTAATTCGCCCAGCAACTAAAGCCGACTTACCTGCGATCATGCAGTTGATTCATGATCTCGCCCTTTATGAAAAAGCACCAGAAGCAGTAGAAACTAATGAAGCCGAGATAGGTGCTGCTCTCTTCGCCGATGACCCAAAGGTATTCTGCTCAATTGCAGATCATGATGGTGAAGTAATCGGAATCGCTATCTGGTTCTTAAACTTCTCTACCTGGCTGGGTAAACATGGCATCTACTTAGAGGATCTTTTTATCAAGCCTGAGTACCGCGGAAACGGTTATGGCTTAGCAATGCTTAAGCACTTAGCTGCTATCTGCAACGAGCGCGGTTACGGTCGTTTTCAATGGTGGGTACTTGATTGGAACTCGCCAGCAATTGAGTTCTATAAATCGCAAGGCGCAGTCGCCATGGATGAATGGACTGTTTACCGCGTTAGCGGAGATGCGCTAAAAAACCTAGGTAGTGAGGCAGCTAGCGGCAGTTAAACAGTAGGTGCTTGTGCTAAATCTTCTGGTGAATCTGGGGTAATCGCTTTTGGCGAACCAGTGAAAGTGAATATCGCATCAGCGCCTTCACCTTCAACATCTACCACAATGATTTCGCCAGCTTTCAATTCGCTAAACAAGATGCGCTCTGAGAGTGAATCTTCGATTTCGCGTTGAATGGTGCGACGTAATGGACGAGCGCCAAGTAGTGGGTCGTAACCGCGAGCAGCAAGTAAGTCCTTAGCTGCTTGAGTTAGCTCGATACCCATATCTTTTGCCTTTAGGCGTTCATCAAGAGATGCAATCATGAGATCAACAATCTGAATGATTTCATCCTTATGTAGTTGATGGAATACCACGATGTCATCAATACGGTTTAGGAATTCTGGGCGGAAGTGCGACTTAAGTTCATCGCCAACCTTTGCCTTCATGCGCTCGTAATTTGAGAGCTCATCAGATGAGTTAGCAAAACCAAGGCCAGCGCCCTTAGAAATATCTTTGGTGCCTAAGTTGGTAGTCATGATGATTACGGTGTTCTTGAAATCAACTACGCGACCTTGTGAGTCAGTTAGTCGACCATCTTCTAGAACTTGCAGCAGTGAGTTAAAGATATCTGGGTGCGCTTTTTCGATTTCATCGAAAAGTACGACTGAGAATGGGCGACGACGTACTTTCTCAGTTAACTGACCACCTTCGTCGTAACCAACATATCCGGGAGGGGCACCAAATAAGCGTGAAGCTGTGTGGCGCTCGGAATACTCAGACATATCAAGTTGAATCAGCGCATCAGCATCACCAAATAAGAATGAAGCCAAAGTGCGGGAAAGTTCGGTCTTGCCAACGCCAGAAGGGCCGGCAAAAATAAATGAACCGCCTGGTCGCTTTGGATCTTTCAAGCCAGCGCGAGTACGACGAATTGCTTGTGAGAGCGCCTTGATTGCTTGATCCTGGCCGATCACGCGCTTATGCAGTTCATCTTCCATTCGCAACAAGCGTGCTGTTTCTTCTTCAGTTAACTTAAATACTGGAATTCCAGTTGCGATCGATAGAACTTGAGCGATGAGTTCTTCATCAACTTCAGTTACCTTGTCGAGATCGGTTGCTTTCCAATTCTTTTCGGCTTCAGATTTCTCAGTAGTAAGTGTTTTCTCTAGATCGCGGAAGGATGCTGCCTTCTCAAAATCTTGACCATCAATTGCTGACTCTTTCTCTTTGCGAGCAGCCGAGATCTTGTCATCGAACTCACGAAGTTCGGCAGGTGCAGTCATGCGCTTGATGCGCAGACGTGAGCCAGCTTCATCGATTAGATCGATTGCTTTATCGGGCAAGAAGCGATCAGAAACATAACGATCAGCCATATTCGCAGCAGCTGCGAGTGCGCCATCGGTAATAGAAACGCGGTGATGCGTTTCGTAGCGATCGCGCAGACCTTTAAGGATTTCAATAGTGTGAGCCACAGAAGGTTCTTTAACTTGGATTGGCTGGAATCGACGTTCTAGCGCAGCATCTTTTTCAAGGTGCTTGCGATATTCATCAAGCGTAGTTGCACCAATTGTCTGTAGCTCACCACGAGCAAGCATTGGCTTTAAAATGCTGGCGGCATCAATTGCGCCTTCAGCTGCGCCAGCACCTACCAAAGTATGTATTTCATCGATAAAGAGAATGATGTCGCCGCGAGTTTTAATCTCTTTCAGCACTTTCTTCAAGCGCTCTTCAAAATCTCCACGATAGCGAGAACCCGCAACTAATGCGCCTAAATCAAGTGAATAAAGTTGCTTATCTTTAAGAGTTTCAGGCACATCATTCTTAACAATTGCTTGTGCTAAACCTTCGACCACGGCAGTTTTACCTACACCTGGCTCGCCAATTAATACTGGATTGTTTTTAGTGCGACGAGAAAGAACCTGCATGACGCGTTCGATTTCTAACTCACGACCAATAACTGGATCAAGTTTTCCTTCGCGGGCTGCTTGAGTTAAGTTGCGACCGAATTGATCAAGCACTAACGAAGTCGAGGGAGTTCCTTCAGCTGGACCGTTTGCAGCAACAGCTTCTTTTCCTTGATACCCGGAAAGTAATTGAATAACTTGTTGACGCACGCGATTTAGATCTGCGCCGAGTTTTACTAATACTTGAGCAGCTACGCCTTCGCCTTCGCGGATTAGACCAAGCAAAATATGTTCAGTTCCGATGTAGTTATGTCCTAGTTGCAAAGCTTCGCGAAGTGAAAGCTCAAGAACTTTCT
>JBIIYZ010000042.1:0-5184 GCA_044346555.1 Candidatus Planktophila sp.
ATGTTGAGGCTAACCGCCCAGCTCTTAAGAAGGCTGGCTTCCTTAAGCGCGATGCTCGTGTTATCGAACGCAAGAAGTACGGCCTAAAGAAGGCTCGTAAGCGTTCTCAATACAGCAAGCGCTAATACACTTTCACCGATTTATTCGGTAGCTATCTCGGCAGGAGGAGGACTTTTTGTCACTCTTTGGAACCGACGGCATTCGTGGTTTAGCAAACGTTGATTTAACTGCTGAATTAGCCCTTGATGTCGCTGTTGCCGCAGCACATATCCTCGTCGAAAATTCCAATGATCGCCCGCGCGCAATTGTTGGCCAAGACTCACGAGCTTCCGGTGAGTTTCTAGAAGCCGCAGTCGTAGCTGGTTTAACTAGCGCCGGTGTCGATGTTTATCGGGTCGGCGTTGTGCCAACTCCAGCAGTTGCTTACTTAGTGGCTAGCACTGGCGCAGATCTTGGCGTAATGATCAGCGCATCACATAATCCAATGCCAGATAACGGCATTAAGTTATTTCAACGCGGTGGCGAAAAGTTAGCCGATGAGGTCGAAGCGCTAGTTGAAGCCCGTATTGGCGAACCTTGGCAACGCCCAACTGGCGCAGCTGTTGGCCGGGTAATCAATGATGACCAATTAGTTGATAAGTACATTGAGCACTTACTTTCAACGATTGATGTTTCATTAAATGGTTTAAAAGTTGTAGTTGATTGCGCCAATGGCGCTTCATCATTTACCGCACCAGTTGCTTTAGCTCGCGCAGGTGCCGAAGTAATTGCTATTGCCAATAAGCCTGATGGCTGGAATATCAACGATGGCGTTGGTTCAACTCATCTAGAGTTTTTACGTAGCGCCGTGCTTAAGAATGGCGCCGATATTGGAATCGCTCACGATGGCGATGCCGATCGTTGCTTAGCAATCGATGCCACAGGCGCTGAAATTGATGGCGATGTCATCATGGCAATTCTGGCAAAAGGCTTTAAAGCGCAGGGAAAGTTAAGAGCGAACACAATTGTTGGCACCGTAATGAGTAACTTAGGTTTCATGCACGCAATGGCTGAAGCCGGGATTGAAGTAGAAACTACGGCAGTTGGCGATCGCTATGTTTTAGAGGCAATGTTGCAATCAGATTTTAATTTAGGTGGCGAGCAATCAGGTCACGTAATCATGCGTGACTACGCTAATACTGGCGATGGCCTACTTACAGCGTTGCAATTATTGGCTGAAGTAAAGCGCTCTGGCCAAACGCTACAAGAGCTATCCCGCGTAATGGTGCGATTCCCACAAGTGCTAATTAATGTTAAGAATGTGGCTAAAGAACGCCTTGCTAGTTCTGCCGCAATTGCTGATGCAGTAAAAGCGGCCGAAGCAGAACTAGGTTCAAATGGTCGAGTATTACTTCGGGCATCGGGCACAGAGCCACTTGTGCGCGTGATGGTTGAGGCGCAGAGTGATGCAGTTGCGCAAGGTGTCGCTACTAAATTAGCGCAAGTAGTTGAAACAGAATTGAAGTAATCCTGTGTGCGGCATTGTTGGCTACACAGGTAAAAATTCGGCCATAACTCCGCTGATTGAGGGTTTGCGCCGCCTGGAATATCGCGGTTATGACTCAGCTGGTATCGCACTTGGTACTAGCGGCAAATTGTTTATTGAAAAGCGTGCCGGCAAATTGGGTAATCTAGAAAGTTCACTAGGCGACCAGCTTCCATCTGCTACTTCTGGAATTGGCCACACTCGTTGGGCTACGCACGGGGGACCAACTGATAACAACGCACATCCGCATGTAGATAACGAAGGCAAGTTGGCCGTTATTCACAATGGCATTATCGAAAATTACAACCAATTAAAAGCAGAGCTACAAGCTAAAGGCCACAAATTTCATTCGGATACCGATACCGAATCTGTCGCTCACTTGTTAAGTGATCTGCGCAAAGAATTCAACGGTGATTTGCCTGCTGCGATGCGCGAAGCCGTTAAAACATTGCGCGGCTCCTTCACGCTATTAGCAGTTCACGCAGATAATCCTGGTGTGATTGTGGGGGTACGACGCAATTCGCCTTTGGTATTAGGTGTTGGTGATAACGAATTTTTCTTAGCTTCCGATGTGGCAGCATTCATTGAATACACCAAGCGCGCAGTTGAACTTGGCCAAGATGAAATTGTGGTTATAACTCCAACTGGTTTTGAGATTACTGACCTTGATGGCAATGCCCAAAATCCACGTGAGTATCAAGTTACTTGGGATGCTGAAGCAGCTCAAAAAGGCGGCTTTAGCCACTTCATGCTCAAAGAGATCTTTGAGCAACCAAAAGCAGTTGCCGATACCTTGATTGGCCGTTTAACTTATAACAATCAAATTGAACTTGATGAGCTAAAGATGAGCGATGAAGAAATTCGCGCACTTAAGAAGATCGTAGTAATTGCCTGTGGTACTGCGTATCACGCTGGCATGATTGCAAAATATGCAATTGAAAAGTGGGCCAAGATTTCAGTTGAAGTCGAAATAGCGAGTGAGTATCGCTACCGCGACCCAATCATTGATGCTCAAACATTAGTTATTGCGATATCGCAATCGGGTGAAACCATGGATACCTTGATGGCGCTGCGTCATGCTAAAGCTGCCGGTGCTCGAGTTTTAGCTATCTGTAACACCAATAGTTCAACGATTCCACGCGAATCAGATGCCGTTCTTTACACCCATGCTGGCCCCGAAATTGCGGTGGCCTCTACTAAAGCATTTTTAACTCAAGTTGTAGCGGCCTACTTGATTGGCCTGCACTTAGCTCAAGTGCGTAAACAATTAACTGATTCCGAAATAGCTGACCTCTATAGCGAACTCCTTGAGTTACCAGCAAAAATTGAAGCAATTCTGGAAACTGTCGAACCACTTCGAGCACTTACTCGCACCTTTGCTAAGAGTTCATCTGTTTTATTCTTAGGTCGCAATGTTGGTTTTCCTGCGGCCCTAGAAGGCGCTCTAAAGTTAAAGGAACTTGCCTATATGCATGCCGAAGGTTTCGCAGGTGGCGAACTGAAGCATGGCCCGATCGCTCTAATCGAAGAAGGAACTCCGGTTATTGCAATTGTTCCTGCTGGGCACGAACATTCACTTGATGAAAAAATGTTAAGCAACATTCAAGAAGTTAAAGCTCGTGGCGCACAGGTAATTGTGATTGCTGAAGAAGGTGCCGAAGTAACTGGTGCTACTCACGTGATTCGAATTCCTGTTGCGCCAGCACTTTTCCAGCCAGTCTTAGCAACTGTGCCGCTGCAGGTTTTTGCTTATGAGATGGCAATCGCTCGAGGCAATGATGTAGACCAACCTCGCAATTTAGCTAAGTCGGTCACGGTCGAATAATGCTCAAATTGAAAGCCCACCAACGCGAAGAGTTAGGTCGCTCATTCTCTTGGGCAGCTTTCGCTACCTCTGGCTTCCTCTTTGTTACCTATCAAGTTGTTACGGCAGGTTGGCTAATCACCATCGACGACAAAATTGCCACCTTTGATCGATATCTTTTTCCGGATTGGGTCTATTTCATTTTGCGCCGCATAGATGATTTAGGACTTCGTGGATTGAGCGCGATAGCTATCTTGTTACTATCTGCATATCTGTGGCGCAGATTTAATACTTATCGCCCGTTACTACTTTCCCTCGTTGCACTTCTCGCATTAAATGGCGTAGTCGGCCTTTTTAAACTGGCTATTGGTCGCACTAAGCCTCGCTTGAATATGGATATTCTAAATTTCGGTGGCATGTCATATCCGAGTGGCCATATTTCAAATGCGATTTTAATCTGGGGGCTCTTCGCCTATTTGGTTTACCGATATTTATGGAATGAACCGAAGAGTGCAAAGTATTTAATTACGATTGTTTCATCTTTGACGACCGCAATAATGGCTGTCTCGCTTTACCGAAACACTCATTGGTTCTCAGACTTACTTGGTGGCATTTTTCTTGGAGGAGCACTCTTAATCGGGGTTACCGCTCTTGACCGAGTGGTTCCTTCGCGCAAGGATCAAGCATGATCAATGGCATAGGAATCGATGTAGTTGATATTGCTAGATTTACCGAAGCGCTTGAGCGCACCTCGGGTCTAAAGGAGCGACTATTCACTGTTGCTGAACAAACTAAACCAATATCTTCATTAGCTGCACGTTTCGCGGCCAAGGAAGCACTGGCCAAGGCGCTGAGTGCCGGCAAAGGTTTGCCGTGGCATGATGCCGAAGTGATCAATTTAGAAAGTGGCAAGCCAGCATTTTTATTCCGCGGCGAAATTGCCGATTTAGTTGATGGCGCTGAAGTGCATCTATCTCTTTCGCACGATGCCGGTATCGCTTCGGCCTTCGTTATCGTGGAGCGCTCATGATCAACCGCGCTGAAGCAGTCGTGGATTTATCAGCGATTGCTGCAAATGTTCAGAAACTCAAAGCCACCTCAGGTGTTGATCTAATGGCAGTTGTTAAAGCCGATGCCTATGGACATGGATTAGTGCCCGTAGCTGAGATCGCAATTAAGGCTGGAGCTACTTGGCTTGGTGTTGCACTCGTTGAAGAAGCGCACACACTTCGCGCAGCTGGCATTACGTCACCAATTCTGGCTTGGTTAGTTCCGCCTGGATCTGATTACGCAGCAGCAATCGATGCTCAAATTGATTTAGCAGTTCCATCCCTTGAAATATTCAGCGAGATAGTAGCAACTGGTAAGCGAGCACGAATTCACATCGAAATAGATACTGGCATGACCCGCGGGGGATTTTTAGAAGAGTGGCCAGATTTTCTCAAATCAGATTTCAGTAAAGTCGAAGTTGTTGGAATTTTCTCTCACTTTGCTCGCGCAGATGAAGTTAGCGAAAAACAGAACCAAGATCAGTTAGCTAATTTTAATAAAGCAATTACTGAACTAGCAGCGGTGGGCGTCAATCCGCAACTAAAACACTTAGCAAATTCGGCAGCAGCACTGACAAACCAAAGTGCGGCCTTTGATTTAGTTCGCACTGGTATTGCGATTTACGGGCTAACGCCTGATCTTGAACATCTCGGAACTAGTAAGTCACTTGGCTTGCTCGCTGCCATGGAAGTTCGCGCAAAGTTGCATTTAGTTAAGAAAGTCCCAGCCAATTCTCCGGTTGGCTATGGGGCAACCGAGTCAACTTCGCGCGACACTGTTTTAGGTGTTGTTGCCATGGGATATG
>JBIIYZ010000022.1:0-19561 GCA_044346555.1 Candidatus Planktophila sp.
AAGCCTCGCTTCTTACCTGCAAAGGGTCTTAAGGATGCAATCTCAGGCGAGCGCAAGCTAGGACCAGCTCCAAAGCCAGTCGTAGTTGTAGCAAAGCCAGTTGCAAAGCCAGCAGCGAAGAAGGCTGCTAAGAAGGCACCCGCAAAGAAGAAGGCTGCAGCTAAGAAGCCAGCAGCTAAGAAGAAGGTTGCTAAGAAGGCTCCTGCAAAGAAGAAGCCAGTAGCAAAGAAGAAGAAGAAGTAATTTAGAAATAAATTAGCGGGGCTGCCTTTAGAGGCAGCCCCGTTTTTTATGCCTTTTTAAACTAAGATAAGCCGTATGGAAAGTGCGCAGCTGAATATTTCTTACGCGCCACCAAAAGGTAATCCACTTGGTAACAACGCCTCGTTTGCGATTGCTAGTCGCCTAGTAATTCCACTAATCAATTTAGTTTCTAAACACAATTGGCAAGGCGCGCACAATATTCCTAAGACCGGACCGGTAATTGTTTGCTGCAATCACATTTCTTATTTTGATCCGTTAGTTTTCGCGCACTTCCTCTATAAAAACGGCCGTGCGCCTAGATTCTTAGGTAAAGCTTCCGTCTTTAGGGTTCCGATTGTTGGTTTTGTCTTACGCAAAGCCGGGCAAGTACCTGTCGAACGTGAAACTAAAGATGCTGGTGCTGCGCTAGTTCATGCCAAAGCTTTTCTGCAAGCAGGTCACATGCTCGGTGTTTATCCTGAAGGCACGCTGACACGTGATTCTAATTATTGGCCGATGGTTGCTAAAACAGGTTTAGCGCGACTGGCGGTTATGACGAAAGCGCCCGTGATTCCGGTAGCGCAATGGGGAGCGCAAAGTGTCCTGCCTGCCTATAGCAAGAGAATTAAACTCTTTCCACGCACGAAATTACAGGTAAAGGCTGGCGCTCCACTAGATTTTAGTAAGTGGTACGGCAAAGAAGGGGACCCCGAAGCAATGGCTGAAGCAACTGCATACGCGATGGCGGCGATCACTTCAATTTTAGAAGAGCTCCGTGGCGAAAAGCGCTCAGCTGATATTTTTGATCCACATAGTTCTTCGCTTCCTCGTACTGGTAACTACAAGAAGAAGAGCAAGTAATGGCAAAGATTACGGTTTTAGGCACTGGCGCGTGGGGAAGCACAATGGCGCAAGTGCTAGTTGATGGTGCCAATGAGGTATTAATCTGGGGACGCCGCCAAGAAGTTGTTGATGAGATTAACTCTACGCACACCAATACAAAATATTTAGGCGGCCAAGTTTTACCCGTATCCCTTAAAGCAACGAGTGACATTACCGAAGCGTTTGCGCACTCAAAATATATTGTGTTAGCAATTCCAGCTCAGAGTTTGCGCGAGAAATTAACCGAGCTTAAGCCGTTGTTTAAAGGTGATGAAGTAATTATTAGTACTTTAAAAGGCATTGAGATTTCAACGCAGATGCGCATGAGCGAGATCATCGAAGAGATTCTGCCTAATCGCAAAATAGCAGTTATTACTGGGCCAAATTTGGCCGATGAATTGATTTTGCGTCAACCAGCAGCAGCCGTAGTAGCTTCACAGTCACCAGAGCTAGCTAAAGAGTTGCAAGAGATATTTAAAGCTAAGTATTACCGGGTCTATACCTCAACCGATGTGATGGGTTGCGAATTAGCTGGCGCGGTAAAAAATGTAATTGCACTAGCAGTCGGTATCGCAATTGGATTAGGCCTGGGTGAAAATACCCAAGCAATGATTATTACTCGAGGCCTAAATGAAGTTGCTCGACTTTGTGCAGCTCACGGCTCTGACCCATTAACTGCTGCGGGTTTAGCTGGCATGGGCGACTTGGTTGCAACTTGCGGCTCTCCACTTTCACGTAATCGCACCTTTGGCGAAGCGATTGGTCGCGATGGCAGCTATGAAAATGCCCGTAAACATTTCTCACGCACTGTCGAAGGTGTTGCCTCAGCGAGTGCGGTAATTGAAGTGGCTCACCGCGTCGGGGTAGAAGTACCAATTATCGAAGCAGTAGCTGATCTGATTAAGGGTCTTTTAAACCCACAAGAGGCGCTAGATCGCTTAATGAAGATAAGTACCGAGTCAGAGAACTTCATTAAATGAGTAAAGAGACGATAGCGATCGTATTTGGCGGTCGTAGTTCCGAGCACGAGATCTCCTGTCTATCTGCCGGGGGAGTTTTAAGTGCGATCGACCGCAGTAAGTATGAAGTTGTGCTGTTAGGCATTACGAAGAGTGGCAACTGGGTACTGGTTCCAGAAACTCATCAGTTAAGCATCGTCGATGGAAAGCTGCCTGAAGTCCCAATTAGCGCACCGCAAGTGGTTGCAGATGTTGCTGGGTTTAGCGTTGGCGGTAAATCTCTTAGCGTTGATTTGATCTTTCCAACTCTGCACGGGCCATATGGCGAAGATGGTTCAATTCAAGGTCTCTTTGAAATTATGGACTTACCTTATGTAGGTAGCGGGGTACTGGCATCAGCAGTTGCCATGGATAAATCTTTTGCTAAACCTATTTTTGCCGGCCATGGTTTAAAAGTTGTAGATGGCTTTACTGTTACCGCAACACAATGGAGTTCAAATAAATCAGATATTCAGAAAAAAGCTGACGCCCTGGGTTACCCGCTCTTTGTTAAACCTGCGCGTGGTGGTTCAAGTCGAGGCACCACAAAAGTTAAAAGCGCTGATCAATTCGCAAGTGCGATTACCGAAGCACATCGATTTGATCCAAAAGCCATGATTGAAAGTGCGGTAGTCGGGTTAGAGATTGAATGCGCAGTATTAGAAATTGATGGGGCGGCTCAGGCTTCTAAAGTCGGCCAAATTAAGATTGACTCTAAATTCGAGTTCTATGATTTCGAAGCAAAGTATTTAGATGGCGCAACTGACATCATTATTCCGGCTGATATTCCAGCTAGCGCAAGTGATGCGATTCGTGCGGCGTCTCTTGATGCATTTAAATCATTGGGCTGTAGCGGATTAGCTAGAGTGGATTTCTTCTTTACCAATGCTGGCGAAATTGTGATTAATGAAATCAACACTATGCCTGGATTTACCGCGACCTCAGTTTTTCCTAAGATGTGGGCAGCTACTGGGAAGAGTTACGAGCAGATTGTGCAGGCTTTAATTGACACAGCAAAGCGCCGCACAAATGGCGTTCTAGGTAATTAGGCAGATTCGATTTAATAAGAAGTAACTGGGCAAGTCAGCGTGCGAGTAATGCCAGCCACGCCTTGAACTTTGGAAAGAATCATGCGACCAAAATCTTCCATGCTTGGCGCTTCGGCACGCATGATGACATCGTAAGGACCAGTAACGCCTTCGGCCAGAGTTACGCCAGCGATCGCCGAAACAGCTTTAGCAACACTGTCTGCTTTGCCTACTTCGGTCTGAATCAAGATGTATGCCTGTACTGACATTTTGGTCTCCTTCTTGCGTTCCGATAAGTGTCAAAGGTAGCGCATAGGGGCGTTAATTCTCTAGTGGATATCGGCAGGGCAATAGAATCACCGCATGGGATTTACCGAAAGCGAAGTAATAGCGCTGTTGGCGCAAGTTTTCGCAAGCAGTAATCCAAATCTCGAAGTAGGTATTGGCGATGACGCGGCCGTTGTTCGAACTTCCAATCGTACGGTTATCACAACAGATATGGCGGTCGAAGGGGTTCATTTTCGACAGGAATGGTCGAGTGCATTTGAGATTGGTCGCAAAGTTACCGCGGCCAACTTGGCCGATGTCTTTAGCATGGGTGCCAAACCAACCTTCCTAGTCGTCGCAGTCTCGCTAACCGGAAATGAAGATCTGGAATGGATCGAGAAACTAGCTAAAGGAATTGCCTTCGAAGCTAACTTAGTTGGCGCAGCCGTGGTCGGGGGAGATCTAGCTAAAGGTGCAGCTGTGACGATTGCAATTACTGCGCTCGGTGAAGTTGAAACCGCGATATTGCGTAGTGGAGTACAACTTGGTGATCAGATTTATCTTTCAAATTTGCCAGGTTGGTCGCGCGCAGGTTTAGCAATTCTAGAAAGTGGTTTGTCAATTGAGACAGAAGCAGCCAAGCGCGCGGTTGCTGCGTTTCGGGCTCCAACACTTAATTACGCATATGCTGCGAATCTAACAAAAGCTACCGCCATGAGCGATGTCAGCGATTCACTGATGACGCAAGCAGAACAGATGGCCGCAGCCTCGAGCGTAAAGTTCAATCTTGATTTCAATCTATTTCAAGCCTCACCTGATTTTGCAGAACTACGTTCTTTAAGTGAAGAGTTAAACATTTCTATCGCCGACTTAATTCTGGGCGGCGGCGAAGACCATGTATTTTTGGTAACAGGTCAAGACTTACCAGGATTGTTGATTGGCAGCGTAAGCGCGGGCAGTGGCTTAAATCTTCTGGGAAATGAAAAAGCGCCAGATACCTGGCGCCATTTCGAGTAAAAAATTAAGTGCGCGTTAGCGAGTTACTTTGCCGGCCTTTAGGCAAGAAGTACATACGTTCTGACGCTTAGTTGCTCCAGCAACAAGGGTGCGTACGCGCTGGATATTTGGATTCCAGCGACGACGAGTTTTTACCTGTGAGTGAGAAACTTTGTTTCCAAAGCTTGGGCCTTTGCCACAGATGTCGCAGTTTGATGCCATCGTCGTGCTCCTTATTAGCTAATCAAGTGAAGGTAATGCGCCAAGGCAGCTAGGCCGCTTCAGGCAGGAGCAAAGGTTACCTTGCCACCCCCACTAAAGGCGAATCACGCTCAGATCAGGTTAGCTATGGCGAAAAAGCGAGAGAATACGGTCGTGGCCGGACTAGAGAACAAAGCGCGAGATGTGATCGGGGATCGCACCGCTAAAGTCCTGACCGATAATTTTGGAATCGTAAGTATCGATGATCTATTGCGGCACTATCCGCGACGCTATGTGGTGCGCGGTGAACTGACCGATATTGCGTTGTTAAATGAGGGCGATGAAGTCACGATTTTGGCCGAGGTTTTGTCAGCCAGCAATCGGCCGATGCGCGGGCGCAAAGGCGGGATTCTTGAAGTAATAGTTACCGATGGCAGCGCAAAGCTATCGCTAACTTTCTTTAATCAAGCTTGGCGAGAGAAAGAATTAAAGCCAGGTCGGCAAGGACTATTTGCGGGCAAGATCGGGGTCTTTAATGGCAAGCGTCAACTAACGCATCCGGATTACGAGATGGTCCCAGATGGCAGCGATGTAGATGATGCCGTTGCGCAATTCGCCGGAAAGTTTCTGCCAATTTACTCGGCTACTGCGAAGTTACCTTCTTGGAAAATTGCTAAGTGCATTGAGTTGGCCATTGATTCACTTGATGAAGTTCCAGATCCGCTACCTAGCTATCTGCGCGAACGCATGAGTTATCCAACACTGCGCGAAGCGCTAATAAATCTGCATAAGCCAACTGACTTAGATCTTGCTGATTTGGCACGCGAACGTTTAACTTTTGATGAGGCATTCTTGCTGCAGCTATTGCTGGTTAAACGACGGGCTGCCGCTAGAGCTTTAACTGCAACTGCGCGACCAATTCGTAGCGGTGGCTTACTTGAAGCTTTCGATAAGTCACTACCTTTTCAATTAACTGGCGGTCAGTTAGCTGTGGCCAAAGAGATCGAAGCAGATTTAGCTGCGGATCATCCAATGCATCGATTACTACAGGGTGAAGTTGGCTCAGGTAAAACAATTGTCGCATTGCGAGCAATGCTCGCAGTAGTAGATAGCGGGGGACAAGCCGCACTACTTGCCCCAACTGAAGTATTAGCGGCGCAACATTTGCGAACCATCGAAAAATTGTTAGGTCCATTAGCTCTTGGTGGTCAATTAGGAAGCGCCGAAAATGCTACACAAATAACTTTGTTAACTGGCTCGCAAAGCGCGACAGCTCGCAAAGATGCGCTCGCACTTGCCGCATCAGGAGATGCCGGAATAGTTATTGGCACACATGCCCTTTTAAGTAAGACTGTTCAGTTCAATGATCTCGGTTTAATTGTGGTGGATGAGCAACATCGTTTTGGTGTTGAGCAACGCGATGCGCTCAAGACAAAAGCTAAATTGCCACCACACCTTTTGGTAATGACGGCAACACCAATTCCACGAACTGTGGCAATGACTGTGTTCGGTGACTTAGATGTTTCAACCTTGCGAGAATTGCCTTTAGGTAGATCACCAATTTCCACTCACGTTATTCCAGTTCTTGAAAAACCAACGCATCTTGAACGTGCTTGGTCTCGGATTAAGGAAGATGTCGCCAACGGTCATCAGGCTTACATAGTCGCACCCCGCATTAGTGCTGGTACGCCAGAGGATGCAGACCTTGATTTTCTATACGGCGAAGAGAGTAAGAGCATGGCTAGCGTTGAAGAGTTAGCGCCTGAGCTTCATGCCGGTGCACTCAAAGGTCTGAAATTGGCCCCATTACATGGCCGTCAAACTAGTGAACTCAAAGATGCCACCATGAAAGCTTTTGCCGCCGGCGAGATAGATGTCTTGGTTTCAACGACGGTAATTGAAGTTGGTGTTGACGTGCCAAATGCCACGATCATGGTGATTATGGATTCTGATCGATTTGGCGTTTCTCAATTACATCAATTACGTGGTCGCATCGGTCGCGGAAACGCACCGGGTTTATGTCTATTGGTAACTGGTGCTGAACCCGAAACTCCAGCGCGTGTACGTTTAGAAGCAGTTGCGGCAACGCAAGATGGCTTTGAACTCTCGCGGATTGACCTTGAACAACGTCGCGAAGGTGATGTCATGGGAGCTTCGCAATCTGGCGCAAAATCAAAGTTACGGCTGCTTCGAGTTCTCCGCGATGAAGCAATGATCGAAACTGCTCGTGATGAAGCAACCGCTCTTATTGAACAAGATCCAGCCTTGAGTTATGAAAGTGAATTAGCTAAAGCTCTTGCTCAATTAGAATCAGATACTGCTAGTGAATTCATTGATCGGGGATAGTTAATTATGCGAATCATTGCAGGTGTCGCCAAAGGGCGACCATTAGCAAGCGTTGCAGATGCGACGCGACCAACTTCGGACCGGGCTCGCGAAGCAATTTTTTCATCACTTACTTCTGAATTTGGCGAATTTGTCGGACTTAATTTTCTAGATCTGTTTGCAGGCAGCGGTGCAATTGGTTTAGAGGCGCAATCTCGAGGGGCTTCAATTGTTCATGCGGTTGAAAAAGATTTCGGCGCTCAACGAACAATAAATGCGAATATTGAAATCGTGGCCGCTGCCAAGCCAGCCGGAAAGTTTCAACTATTTGCCATGAATGCTGAACAATTTGTAAAAGCACCAGCCAAGATTAAATACGAAATTGTTTATATTGACCCACCTTATGATTATTCAAATAGTGATCTTGAAGAAGTGCTAAGCAATTTACATTTGGGAGATTTTTTAAGCGATGACGCACTTATAGCCGTTGAGCGAACTAGTCGATCTAAAGAGCCAATCTGGCCTACTGGATTTGAACTGGCACGAAGTAAGAATTACGGCCAAGCCACGATTTACTATTTAAATCACGCCTAAAACCACGCTCGGAAATGGCTTACTTCGGGATACCTTGCTAGCGTTTGCCATATGAAGCGCGCAGTTTGCCCAGGATCATTTGATCCCATTACTTATGGACATCTCGACATCATTGGACGTGCCAGTGCGCAATTTGATGAAGTTGTAGTTGCTGTCGGCAATAACCGAGCCAAAGAAGGTTATTTCACCGTTGAAGAGCGTATGGCCATGATCGCCGAAACAACTGCCAAGTTCGGAAATGTAAAAGTTGATTCCTGGAAAGGCTTGCTCGGGGATTACTGCAAAGCAAATAATGTTGATGTAATTATCAAGGGCTTACGTGCGATGTCTGATTTTGATTACGAGCTACAAATGGCTCAAGTAAATCTGCAGGGTTCTGGTGTCGAGTCCATGTTTATGGCAACTTCGCCAGCCCATTCATTCTTATCATCATCGTTGATTAAAGAGCTAGCTCATTACAACGGTGATGTATCCAGCATGGTTCCACCAGCCGTAAATGCGGCCTTAATGGCCCGGAAAGAAGGCAAGTAATCATGGAGTCACTAGAGAATTTAAATGCTGCTATCCAACAAGTTGAAGATGCTCGTGGAGTTCCACTGTCTGCATCCTTCGTGCTTCATCGTGGTGAATTCCTTGAGCTACTTGATCTAATCAAAGATGGTCTGCCTAAAGATTTAGAATACGCGCAACAGATAATTGCCCAACGAGATCAGATTATTGAGGAAGGTCACCAAAATGCTGAATCGCTAATTGTTAGCGCTCGCGAAGAAGTGGCACAGATGATTGAACAAACCGCGATCGTAAAGGCCGCTCGTGAGGAATCTAAGCGAATTTTGGCACAAGGCCGCGAAGCTGCTGAAGAAGAACGTGCTGAAGTTGAGAGATATATTGATTCCCGACTAGCAACGCTAGAAGTGATTTTAAATAAGACGATGGATGCTGTTACACGTGGCCGCGAAAAACTTGCCGGCGCTGATGAACGTGATGTACTTTCACAACTCTCTGACGACAAATAAAAAAGCTAGTAACTAAAGCTATGTCACGTCCAGAACGCGTTTATGAGCTAAATACTTACGAGCTGCCCCGACGCGCTGGCGAGATGAAGGAATACACTCTTGATCTAGAAATTCTTGAACGCGTTGGCGTTGAATTAATGGCAGTTCCGGTTGGCGAAGTAATTGAAGTTGATTTACGCCTTGAGTCAGTCACCGAAGGAATTCTTGCGACTGGACAGATTTACGCAGTAGCTAAAGGTGAATGTATTCGCTGCTTAGATCCGATTGAAATTGAGTTAAACCGCACTATGCAGGAGCTCTACCGATACGAACCGACTAACGATCGTGGTGGACGCAAGAAGAAACGCGACGATGACGAAGATTTAGATCTCGAAGAAGACTTCATGATGGAAGGTGACATTCTTAATCTGGAAACTCCGATTCGTGATGCCATAGTTCTAGCGTTGCCAGTGAACCCACTTTGCGATCTTGATTGTCTAGGTCTCTGCCCAGAATGCGGCGAGAAGTGGGCAACCTTGCCCGAGGACCACGCCCACGAGGTCGTAGACCCGCGCTGGAAGGCGCTAGGCGGGCTGGATTTCCCGATTGAGCCTAAATAGGGAATACTTACCCACCTACCGCGCCCACCTAGGCTCGGTTCTCTAGATAGATATTTTGTGAAGGAAGTGCATCGTGCCAGTACCAAAGCGAAAGATGTCGCGTTCAAAGACGCGTTCACGTCGAAGCATGTGGAAAACAACTGCGGCTGCGCTAGCGGCTTGCCCACAGTGCCAACAGCCAAAGCTTCAGCACACAGCATGCCCAACTTGCGGTACATACAACCGTCGTCAGGTACTTGAGGTCTGATCTGTACTCAGCGCTAACTAAGCAGATCGGATTTGAAGTTGATCCGGTTCTTCTTGAATTAGCGTTTACGCATCGCTCTTTTGCTTACGAAAGCGGTGCGAAAGAAACTAATGAACGCCTTGAATTTTTAGGTGATTCAGTTCTTGGTCTAATTGTTACCGAAGAACTCTATTTGAAATATCCCGATCTCGACGAATCTCGTTTATCACCGTTGCGTTCAGGCATTGTAAATATGCGTGCACTCGCTGACATCGCTCGCACTTTGCAATTAGGAAAGTACATTCGCTTAGGTCGCGGTGAAGAAACTACTGGTGGGCGCGATAAGAATTCACTTCTAGCTGATTCACTTGAAGCACTAATTGGTGCGGTCTATATTGATTCAGGTTTTGAAAAGAGCACTGAGTTTGTGCGTTCGCTAATTGCTGACACGCTAGCAAGTGCAATTGCTAAAGGTGCTGGTCTTGATGGCAAGACCGCGTTACAAGAATTCGCTGCCGCTAACGGCAAAGGGGTTCCTGAGTATTCAGTTACCGAAGATGGACCCGATCATGACAAAAGTTTTAAAGCTGTAGTAGCCCTAAATGGGGTAGTAGTTGGTCAAGGCGAAGGCAAAAGCAAACGCGAAGCAGAACAGTATGCCGCGCGCGGTGCGTATGAGTTTCTTAAAGCCGAAAACTTTTTAAAAGATGCCGGAACTACCGGAAGTTGAAACGGTCCGACGCGGTTTAGAGCGTTGGGTGATCGGTAAGAAGTTAAAGAACATTCAAAAGTTACATCCACGTGTTGAACGTCCGGACTCTTGGGCACCTATTAATTCCCTAGAAGGTGCAAAAGTCACTGGCATTAACCGTCGCGGTAAATTCCTATGGTTTGAATTAGATCGCCCGCAAGTGCTCATGGCACACCTTGGAATGAGTGGCCAGTTCTTAGTTCAGCCAACTGGTAAAACTGATGAGCGCCATGTGCGAGCAAGATTTACTTTGGCCGGCGGAATGGCAAAGAACCGTGAACTTCGCTTTATTGATCAACGCACCTTTGGTTGGTTGGCAGTTGATAATTTAACCAACGGAATTCCATCAATGGCAGCTCACATCGCGGCAGATTTGTTTGATCCCGAGTTCGATCAAGCTGCCGTGGTGGCGAATCTGCGCACCCGAAGGAGCAAAATAAAAAGCGCAATTTTAGATCAGCAGATTTTGAGCGGAATAGGAAACATTTACGCCGATGAATCACTTTGGGCAGCAAAGATTCATCCAGAGCGTATCTGTGGCGACCTATCTGCGAAGAAAATTAATCTTTTAATTGATAGTGCTCGCGAAATCATGTCTCGTGCTTTGGAATCTGGCGGTACTTCATTTGATGATCTTTATATAAATGTAAATGGTGAGAGTGGATACTTTGAGGTTCAACTAGAGGTTTATGGTTGCGAAGGTGAACCATGTTCTAGATGTTCTCGATTGATTAAAAGAATCTCTTTTGCAAATCGTTCATCTCATTTCTGCCCGTACTGTCAGAAGTAGAGCCTGCGGCAAGGTAGGTTTGCCGCGTGTATTTGAAGAGCATCACGCTCAAGGGCTTTAAGTCCTTCGCGTCATCGACGACCCTGCGCCTTGAGCCAGGCATCACGTGTGTGGTCGGCCCGAATGGCTCTGGAAAATCCAATGTGGTCGATGCCCTCACTTGGGTTATGGGCGAGCAAGGCGCGAAGTCATTGCGCGGCGGCAAAATGGAAGATGTCATTTTCGCTGGCACTAGCGGTCGCTCACCCCTTGGTCGTGCCGAAGTTTCCTTAACTATTGATAACTCAGATGGTGCGCTACCGATTGATTATGCCGAAGTAACAATTTCTAGAATTTTATTCCGCAGCGGCCAAAGTGAATATCAGATAAATGGCGAAGCTTCGCGCTTACTAGACATTCAGGAACTACTCAGCGATTCAGGTATCGGTCGAGAAATGCACGTCATCGTTGGTCAAGGCCAGCTCGATGCAATTCTGATGGCAACACCTGAAGAACGTCGTGGCTTCATTGAAGAAGCAGCTGGAGTCCTCAAGCATCGAAAGCGCAAAGAGAAAGCGTTGCGCAAGTTAGATTCAATGCAGACCAATATGGCTCGCGTACAAGATCTAACTGTTGAACTTCGCCGTCAATTAAAACCACTTGGCCGCCAAGCTGAAGTTGCCAAGAAGGCCGCAACAATTCAAGCTGATCTGCGCGATGCCAAGCTACGTTTGTTAGCAGATGATTACATCGAACTTTCTAAAACTCTTACCGCCGAAGTTGCTGATGAAACCGCGCTACGCGAAAAGCGTTCACTAGTTGAAGCTGAGCTCGATCGAGTTCGTCGCCGCGAAGAAGAACTTGATTCGCAAGCCGCAGTTGACAGCCCCCGTTTAGTTCAAGCGCAAGAGACTTTCTATCAACTAAATTCATTACGCGAGAAGTTCCGCGGAACTCAGAGTTTGGCGCAAGAGCGTTCACGCTTTTTGGCTGAAGAAGCTGAAGAAGCGCGCACAGCTGGTCGCGACCCTGAAGCGCTTGAAGCAGAGGCGCAGAATTTGCGCGGTGAAGAATCACAATTACAAACTGTGGTTCAACTTTCGCGCAGCAAATTAGCCGAAGCATCACAAGCGCTAGCTGCTGCCGAAGCCGCACTGGTTGCCGAAGAGAATCGCATTGCCGCAGCGCTTCGAGCGATAGCTGATCAACGCGAAGGAACTGCGCGTCAAGAAGGCCATATCAAGTCATTAGCAGCACGTCTTGATGCCATGTCCGAAGAAATCGCTCGCTTAACCAAAGCGCGCGATGAAGCTGCCAATCGTCGCGATTTAGCGCAACGTGAATACGCAACACATGAATTAGAAATTGCTAGCGCTGATTCTGGCGAACTTGGTTTAGACGCTGCTTTTGAAAGCGCTAAGTCAGCCCTAGCTGCAGCACGCGATGATCATCAGCAACTAGTCGATGCCGAACGCATAGCCGATCGTTCTCGCAATGCCCTTGAATCAAAGCTCGAAGCGCTAGAACTTTCTGCACAATCCCGTAATGGTGCCGCAGCCCTTTTACGCGAACCTCGTGGCTTGGCCACTCTTGGTTCACTTGCTTCCTTGATTGAAATTGATGCTGGTTGGGAAAATGCAGTGGCCGCCGCTCTGGGCCAGTTAGCAGATGCCATCGTGGTGCAGGATTTTTCGGCAGCGATTACCGCACTAAGCACTTTGCGAAACGAAGATCTAGGTCAAGCAGATGTTTTGGTTCATCACAACCAAGGCGCTAATTCGGCTTCCCTCGCCGGCGGTTTAACTTCGATCACTGCGCATATTCGCTCAAGTTCAGTATCCGATTTAATCTCAGATCTGCTTGGTAAAACAGTTGTAACTGAAACAGCAGCTGAAGCTGCCGATATTTTGCGTAACCACCCAGATCTGACGGTAGTAACTCGTGATGGTGATTTCTTTACCAAGTCTCGTGCCCGCGGTGGATCCAAGAACACTAACTCATTAATCGAAGTTAAAGCTTTGATTGAGAAGTTGCGCGGTGAACTACAAACGATTGCCAATGAATGTGATCGACTTAAGTTTGCCATCAATGCGGCATCACAGGCGATTGAAAGCAAGCAATCTGCTTTCGACTTGGCACTTTCGAAGCTAAATGAATCAGATGCGAGAATTGCGGCAATCACTGAGCAGTTAGCAGTTGCTGGCCAGCACATGAAGTCGGCAACCGCAGAAGTAGAACGCTTGAACTCAGCTATTGCCGAAACTACAACTGCTAAGAGTCGCGATGAAGGCGAACTTCAGTCGGCGCAAAGCCAGCTAACTCAATCTGGTGAAATAGCTAACCCAGATCATTCGCAAGCAGATGCCCTTCGCGAGAGCGTCTCTGGCATGCGGACAACAGAAGTCGAAGCTCGACTTGCGGTTCGCACCAGCGAAGAACGTTTAGATTCACTGGCAGCTCGCATTAAAGCACTTGAAGAAGCCGCAGTAACAGAACGCGAGGCATCCGAGCGCGCAGTCTCTCGTCGCGGAGCACGTGCGCGAGGTGCGGTTATCTCGCAAGCAATTGCCGAAGCTGCCTATGAAGCACTTATTCACATTGAACGATCAATCGCCAAGGCGGCAACTGAACGCGCAGCGCTAGAAGAAGCACGTTCGATCCGCGAAGGTGAAACGCTTTCGGCTCGTGCACGCAACCGCGAACTAACGGCTGAACTAGAAGTCCTTACTTCTAGTGTTCACAAAGATGAAATCGCCCGCGCTGAACAACGTATGCGGATTGAGCAACTTGAAACTAAGGCAGTTGAAGAACTTGGAATTGATACCGAAACGCTGGTTAGTGAGTACGGCCCAGATAATGATGTGCCAACATTTATTGAAAATGAAGCTGGCGAGATCATTACAACAGAGCTAATTCCATATCGCCGCGATCAACAAGAGAAGCGATTGGCTGCAACCGAGCGTTCGCTTACTTTGTTAGGCAAGATCAATCCGCTGGCGCTAGAGGAGTACACCTCTCTCGAAGAGCGCTTGAAGTTCTTGGCTGAACAGCTCGAAGATTTAAAGAACACTCGCAGAGATCTCTTGGATATTGTCAAAGAAGTTGATGATCGAGTCCAGCAAATCTTCATGGAAGCTTTCGAAGCCACCGCTGAACACTTTGAAACAATCTTTGCTCGACTATTCCCTGGTGGCGATGGCCGCTTGATTCTGACTAACCCTGATGACTTACTAAATAGTGGCGTCGATGTTGAAGCTCGTCCACCTGGAAAGCGCATCAAGCGTCTATCTCTGCTCTCTGGTGGCGAAAAATCTCTAACAGCTGTCGCTATGTTGATCGCAATCTTTAAAGCACGTCCAAGTCCTTTCTATGTCATGGATGAAGTTGAGGCCGCCCTAGATGATGCCAACCTAGGCCGCCTATTAGGCGTACTTGAAGAACTGCGCGAAACATCGCAGCTAATCATCATTACTCACCAAAAGCGCACAATGGAAATTGCTGATGCTCTTTATGGCGTGACCATGCGTGGTGACGGTGTAACTGAAGTTATCTCGCAACGTCTGCGCGAATCAAATAACGAATAAGCAGAAGTGTTTAGGCGACGTTAGCCATGGGATTCTTTAAGAAGTTTCTATCCAAAGTCACTCGAACTTCATCTGTTACGGCTGCCGACTGGGATGAACTTTATGGCGAATTGATTTCTTCTGACCTTGGAGCATCTTTATCCGAAGCCATTTTGGCAACTGCCAAGAAGAGTAAATCTGAAGAACCCATTGAAGCAATCCGCGAAGCACTAACTGCGTTATTAAGTTCCAAGCCACGCACCTTGGCGCATTCAGAAACTGGCTTAACCACGATTTTAGTTATTGGTGTTAACGGCACAGGTAAGACAACTTCAGTCGCCAAGCTTGCGGCAAATATTTCAAAGTCCGGTAACCGGGTTTTGTTGGGCGCTGCCGATACTTTTCGCGCAGCTGCAGTTGAACAATTACAAACTTGGGCAACGCGGATTGGACTAAATGTAATTACCGGAAAACCAAATGGCGAACCAGCAGCTGTTGCATTCGATAGTGCGACGAAAGCGGTTGCTGAAAATTATCAATTCTTGGTAATTGATACCGCAGGTAGATTGCAGAACAAAGCAGATTTGATGGCCGAACTTGGAAAAATTAAACGAGTGGTTGAAAAAGTAACGCCAGTTAATGAAGTTCTTCTGGTGGTAGATGCGACGACTGGTCAGAATGGCTTAAGCCAAGCAAAGTTGTTTTCTGAAGCAGTTGAAGTCACCGGCATTGTTCTAACTAAGTTAGATGGCAGCGCAAGAGGGGGAATAGCCCTTGCGATTGAACATGACCTAGATCTACCGATCAAATGGATTGGTACTGGGGAAGGCGTAGCCGACCTTGCCCCGTTTGACCCAGAAATTTACATAACTGGCATTTTGAACGCTGAATAAGGGCAACTTTTAACGCACACGTAACATTTCGGGTGAGTTCTTGTAATCCGTCTGAGAGAGATTACTGCCATCTCAAAGGCGAGAATCGCACAAACTCTTCGAAAGTGACTATTCATGGATATAAGTACTGGTGATACCGCTTGGATGTTAGCAAGTTCGGCATTGGTCTTGCTGATGACTCCGGGCCTCGCATTTTTCTATGGTGGCATGGTTCGCACCAAGAGCGTTTTAAATATGATGATGATGTCTATGGCCACTGTTGGCATAGTTAGCATCATCTGGGTTATCTACGGCTTTGAATTAGCTTTTGGCATCGATGGAAAATCCCCTTGGTATGGTGCAATCAAGATTTCTGATCTAGGAAATCAAGTTGGCGCAGTTGCTAACAACGGTGGCGAGTATCCGATTCCACTTTTGGTCTTTGCCGCATTCCAATTGATGTTTGCGATTATTACGCCAGCACTTATTTCAGGCGCGATTGCTGATCGTGCGAAGTTTGTTCCGTGGACAATCTTTGTTGCAATCTGGACAACCGTGGTCTATTTGCCAGTAGCGCACTGGGTATTTGCTTTCGGTAATAAGGTTGGCGATGTTGTGACAGGTGCCGGATATCTAGCAGCTAAAGGTGTTCAAGACTTTGCGGGCGGTACTGCCGTTCACATTAATGCCGGCGCTGCAGGTTTAGCTCTCGCCATAGTTCTAGGAAAGCGCATCGGCTGGCGTAAAGAATCAATGCGTCCACACTCATTGCCTTTGGTAATGCTTGGTGCTGGCCTACTTTGGTTTGGTTGGTTTGGATTTAATGCTGGTTCTGCACTAGGTGCAAATGGCATTGCTGGCCTAGCTTTCTTAAACACCCAAGTAGCAGCAGCCGCAGCGCTTATCGGTTGGATCTTGGTTGAAAAAATTCGCAATGGTCATGCCACAACTCTTGGCGCTGCATCAGGTGCCGTTTCTGGCTTGGTAGCAATTACCCCAGCATGCGCCTTCGTTGCTCCTTGGGCAGCTGTAGTGATCGGCTTCTTGGCCGGCGTTATCTGCTCTATCGCAGTCGGTTTGAAGTATCTATTTAACTTCGACGATTCCCTAGACGTAGTCGGCGTGCACTTAGTTGGTGGAATCTGGGGTTCACTTTCAATCGGATTCTTCGGATCAAGTGCGGTTAACAGCATTGGTCTTGATGGTTTGTTCTTCGGAGGCGGAACCGCACTCCTTGGCAAGCAAGCTCTTGGTGTAGCCATGGTTGCCGGTTACTCCTTCCTAGCAACTTTGATAATCGGTTTTGCCATTGAAAAGACAATTGGATTCCGCGTTACTAAGGAATCTGAGTTAGAAGGTGTCGACTTCAATGAACATGCCGAATCTGCGTATGAAATGTCCGGCTCAACTCGTGGAGGTTCCTTAATATGAAACTAGTTACCGCAATCTTAAAGCCACATAAGTTGGAAGAAGTAAAAGATGCACTGGAAGCTTTTGGCGTAAAGGGCATCACAGTTTCGCAAGCAAGTGGCTTTGGTCGCCAACGCGGTCATACCGAGGTTTACCGCGGTGCCGAATACAAAGTTGACCTAATTGCCAAGGTAAGAGTTGAAGTTCTAGTTGATGATTCAGACTCTGATTCCGTGGTCGGAGTAATCGTTAAGGCGGCTTCAACTGGCTCGATCGGTGATGGCAAGGTATGGACAACTCCCGTTGAAGACGTGGTTCGGGTTCGTACCGGCGAGCATGGATCGGATGCAATTTAGCGCTAGCTGATTTAGCTAGAGGGGTCGCAATTAGTAGGATGAGGCTATGTTCGAGTCTCTTGGTAATCGGTTTAGCAATGCATTCGCATCGCTGAGATCGCGAGGAAAGTTATCTTCTTCCGATATCTCAAATGTTTGCCAAGAGATTCGACAAGCTTTACTAGATGCTGACGTAGCTTTAATTGTTGTTGAAGATTTCGTTAGCAAGATTGAAGTTCAGGCGAAAGCAGCCTTAACGGATCTACAAGCGGGCGCAAACCAAGCCCAAGTGATATTTGAAATCGTTAACAAAGAACTAATTGAATTACTGGGAAGCCAAGCTCGTCGCGTTCGCTTAGCTAAAGTAGCGCCAACGGTGATCATGCTGGCCGGTCTACAAGGTGCTGGTAAAACTACGCTGGCCGGAAAACTTGCGAAATATTTTGCCGACCAGGGCGATACGCCAATTTTGGTCGCCTCAGATCTACAACGTCCTAACGCGGTAACTCAATTACAAGTTGTGGGACAGAACGCCGGAATTCCAGTATTTGCTCCGCAGCCGGGTAATGGAGTTGGTAATCCAGTTGAAGTTGCTCGCGAAGGTATTGCGTTCGCTAAAGCAAAATTACATAACATCGTAATCGTTGATACTGCTGGTCGCTTAGGCGTTGATGAAGAACTCATGCAAGAGGCAAAAAATATTCGTGATGCAATATCTCCAGATGAAATTCTTTTTGTAGTAGATGCCATGACTGGCCAAGATGCTGTGCGTACTGCGCAAGCATTCCAAGATGGTGTTGGTTTTGATGGGGTAGTTCTAACAAAGCTAGATGGTGACGCTCGAGGCGGTGCTGCACTCTCAATCGTTACACAAACTGGTAAACCAATTATGTTTGCTTCCACTGGTGAAAAGTTAGCTGACTTTGATTTATTCCATCCTGATCGCATGGCTTCGCGCATCTTGGGCATGGGCGATGTGGCAACGTTGGCTGAGCAAGCTAAGAAAGCTTTTAGCGGCGAAGGCGCTGCGAAGATGGAAGAAAAATTCGCTCGTGGCGATGACTTCACCCTAGAAGACTTCCTTGAACAAATTGCCGCCATGTCAAAAATGGGCTCAATGGGCAAAATCTTGGGCATGTTGCCTGGTGCTGGCGCGATTAAGAAGCAGATTGAAAACTTCGATGAGTCCGAGATTGTGCGCACCAAAGCAATCGTGCAATCGATGACGCCTACAGAGCGCCGAGATCCCAAAGTTCTAAATGGTTCACGCCGTGCTCGAATCGCAGCTGGCAGTGGCCGCCAAGTTTCTGAAGTGAACTCACTGGTCGAACGATTTACTCAGGCCCAGAAAATGATGAAGCAGATGCGTAATGGCAAAGTTCCTGCGGGCATGCCGGCTGGAATGGGCTTGCCACCAGGAGCTGCGATTCCAGGCATGAGTGCGCCAAAGAAGGGCAATCAGCCGCCAAAGAAGAAATCCCGCTCTGGAAACCCGGCTAAACGCGCAGCGGAGGAGCAGGGCTAAACTCCCGCTCGATTTCGTATCTGAGCCTGAAACTGGCAAGATTAGCCACCTGTGACAGGGCCCTCTATCCCTGGAACTACTTAAGTCCAAAGCGCGTTCTTGATTAGCTTCGCACCCCGCTGAAGCGAAATTAGGTACGACATACATTTACAGGAGTAATACTTACTTGGCTACAAAAATTCGTTTAATGCGCATGGGCAAAATCCGTACCCCATTTTTCCGTATCGTTGTTACAGATGCTCGTAAAGCTCGCAACGGTCTTTCAATCGAAGAAATTGGTCGCTACGTCCCAGGACAAGAACCATCTTTAATTCAGGTTAACTCAGAGCGCGCTCTTTACTGGTTAGGTGTTGGCGCACAGCCATCAGCTGCAGTTGAAGCGCTTCTAAAGGTGACTGGCGATTGGCAAAAGCACAAGGGACTTCCAGGAACCGAAGGAACACTTCGCGTTGCTGCTCCAAAGCCAGCTAAGAGCGTTGCTTACGAAGCCGCTGTTAAGCAAGCAATGGATGAACCAAAGGAAGGCGCCACAACTCTTAAGAAGAAGGCGCAAGATAAGCTTGCTGCAAAGGCAAACCCTGTGGAAGAAGTAGCAGCCGTTGAAGAAACTGTTGTTGAAACTCCTGCTGCTGTGTCCGAGCCAGTAGCAGATGTTGCTGTGTCCGAGGTTCCAGAGGAAGTTACAACTACCGAAGCAGTGGATGAAGCAGAAACTACAGAAGCGGCTGCTGAATAAAAATGATTGATGAAGCCCTAGAACATTTAGTTAAGGGAATCGTTGATTCACCCGAAGATGTAGTCGTTAAGGAAAAAACTCACCGACGTGGAACCACACTTGAGGTTCGAGTTAATCCCGAAGATATCGGCAAGGTAATTGGTCGCAATGGCCGTACCGCAAAGGCGCTTCGTACCGTCGTCAGCGCGCTCGCAGGTCGCACAATTCGTGTTGATCTGGTTGAAG
>JBIIYZ010000023.1:0-18770 GCA_044346555.1 Candidatus Planktophila sp.
CTCGCCAACTTCGACTTTCTCTTGGCGGCCGCCAGCCTTCACGATTGCATACACAGTGGAGCTCCAGTTCTAAATTAGGCAGCGCACCCGATGGGCGCGAGCAGGGGTTAAGGATACGGATTGCCCGTACCTTGGGTCAAACTGAGGATTTATGCGGTTGGGCTGCTTCCGGGGGTAATAATCCCTGAACTTGAGGCCCGACGACGCTTCTTTCGAGCACCTGATGGGGCAGGTTCGGCTTGGGTTTCAGCAGGTTCCTGATTTTCAAAGGTTTCAGTATCTGAGTCCGCATTTGAGTCGATATCTGACTCAGCTTCTAACCCTTTAGCAACCGGAACCGTTGTGGCCTTAATTTTGATTGGTTCCATATGAATATGGATTCCGCGACCAGCACAACTATCGCAAGTTGTTGAGAACGCTTCGATAAGTCCTTGGCCAACTCGCTTACGAGTCATCTGAACTAGACCGAGCGAAGTTACCTCGGCAACTTGGTGCTTAGTGCGATCGCGACCTAAACATTCAACAAGGCGACGCAGAACTTGTTCGCGGTTAGATTCGAGAACCATATCGATGAAGTCGATAACGATAATTCCACCTAAGTCGCGCAAACGAAGTTGACGTGCAATTTCTTCAGCAGCTTCAAGGTTGTTCTTGGTAACGGTCTCTTCGAGAGAACCACCCTTACCAATAAACTTACCAGTGTTAACGTCGATCACGATCATTGCTTCAGTGCGATCGATAACTAGCGAACCACCTGAAGGTAAATAAACTTTACGATCAAATGCTTTAGCTAATTGTTCTTCAACGCGGAAGTCAGCAAACAGATCGCCGACGCCAGTGTATTTTTCAAGCTTAGATACTAGTTCAGGTGCGATGAAGCCAAGGTAATTACTGATCTCATCCCATGCCCCACTGCCCTGCACTGTTAACTTGCGGAAATCTTCATTGAAGATATCGCGGATAACACGAACTGCTAAATCTGGTTCGACATAAATCGCGGCAGGAGCATGGAAGTTTGGATTAATTGATTTCTGATAGATATCTTCCCATTGCGCTTTTAAGCGAGCGACATCGTTTGTTAAATCTTCTTCGGAAACTCCTTCAGCTGCTGTGCGCACAATTACGCCAGCAGTCTCTGGGATTAAGTTCTTTAAGATCGCCTTTAAGCGATTGCGTTCTGGCTCAGGTAAACGCTTAGAAATACCGCTCATACCGCCACCAGGCACATAAACCACATAGCGGCCAGGCAGGGAAACTTGGCTAGTTAAGCGAGCGCCCTTTTGGCCAATTGGATCTTTAGTTACTTGAACTAGAACTGATTGACCAGACTTTAGAACTGTTTCAATTTTACGTGGTTCAGATTCTGAAATTCCAGCAGAATCCCAGTTAACTTCACCGGCGTAAAGAACTGCGTTACGGCCTTTTCCAATATCAACGAAGGCAGCTTCCATGCCTGGCAATACGTTTTGTACGCGACCAAGATAGATATTTCCAACGTAAGAAAGATTGGTATTTCGGTTTACATAGTGTTCAACCATGACGTTATCTTCGATAACCGCGATCTGGGTACGATCAGCAATTTGGCGAACCAACATCTCGCGGTCAACATTCTCGCGACGAGCTAATAAATCAGTATCAGTAATAATGGTTCCGCGACGACGATATGGCTCGCGATAATCTGAACGGTATTCGCGATCACCACGTGAACTTGGGCGATCATTTCGTTCGCGACGATTACGCTTTGGATCATTACGTGTTGGACGCTCTTTTGTTTCGCGCACCTTTACAACTGTGACAACACCATCTTCTTCGACTACTTCACCTGGTACTACGCCATCTCCGGCGGCGCGACGGCGACGTCGGCGGCGGTGAGTACCGGTACCGTCATCTTCAGTCTCGCTATTTTCGGAATTTTCATCAGTACTTGTGTTCTCGTCAGTATTGGCTGAGCCAGGCTTGCGACGACCACGGCCACCACGACGGCGACGTCGACCACGTGAACTATCTTCGCTATCTGAATCGCTCTCGCCTGCCACAACGCTTTCAATAACTGGTTCATCAGTTTTCGCAGCCTTAGCCGGAGCTGATTTCTTAGCTGGCGCCTTTTTCGCAGGAGCTTTTTCGGCACTATTTTTCTCTGCAATGGGAGCTGCTTGGAAGATTGCTACTGGAATTACGGCAGCTTTTTTGGCCGGTTTTTCCTTTTTGGTAGCAGCTTCAACGCTTACGGCTTCCGAAGTTGGATTTATTGGCATGGTTTCTGGACTTACTTCGCCCTTAACCTTGGGAGTCTTTTTAGCCGCGCGCTTACGCGGGTTTTTTGGCGCAATTGCCATGTGTTCGAATCCTAAATGCACTCACTGAGTGCGGGTCTGGCTTAAAAATCAATCTCAGTACGCGGTTGCGTAGTCGTAGAAAACCTTTAAGCAAATCTTTGGTAGTTCGCACTTATCACTCTTTTTTCGCGATAACTGATGATCGCGGGTGCGCGCTGAACTGTTGGCTAAGTATGACAGAAGAGCGGCGAAAACCAAATTAAGCGTGAATTAGCCGCGCTGGCGAGCGTGGACATTCTGCAGAAGTCCAAAGCCAATCAAGGTCGCGAACATACTCGATCCACCATATGACATGAATGGCAGTGGCACACCGGTCATAGGCATTAGACCCAGCGTCATGCCAATGTTTTCAAAAGTCTGGAAAGCAAACCAAGCTGCTACCCCCGTACAGACAAGACGACCGTACGGGTCGGTGGCGCGTCGTGCAATTCCGAATGCGCGCATTAACAAAGTTAAATACAACAAAATAATTACGCTACAGCCCAAGAAACCAAGTTCTTCGCCAGCTACAGTGAAAATAAAGTCAGTCTGTTGCTCAGGCACAAAGCGACCATTTGTTTGTGGCCCATTAAATAAACCCGTTCCGATTAAACCACCTGAACCGACGGTGATTCGAGCTTGTCGTAATTGGTATCCGCTGCCTTGAGTATCTGCATTTGGATTTACAAAGGACTGCAGACGCTTAACTTGATACTCATTAATTACACCAGACTGAACCGCACCGAAAACTCCAACGACGGCAACTAAAATTAGCGCTACTACCCAACGCATTGAAGCGCCAGAAGCGGCAATGATTGTTACCACTGAGCAGCTAATGATAAAAACAGTTCCCATATCCGGCTGTAGTAAAATTAATGAGACTGGAATAGCAGCAACAATCAGAGATTGAATTACATTTTGATTAGAAGGAATATCACTATCGTGACCGCGCTCGGAAAGAATCATGGACATACCGACGATGATTGAAATCTTCGCTAATTCGGCGGGCTGAATTTGGAATCCACCAGGAAGTGCGATCCAAGCCTGTGCACCATTTACTTCTGAACCCAGGCCCGGAATCAATACAAAGCCCAAGCCTAAAACACCTAGTACCCAAATTATTGGCGTATACGCACGTAGCAAGCGATAGTCAATTAGGGTCGTACCCCAAGCCAGTGCGCAACCAATTGCAATATTAATTACGTGGCGTTTTAAGTAATGCTCTGGATCGAGCCCATTTGACGCATACCAATCACGCGTTGCGGCATAAACCAAGAGCGTTCCGACAATTAAAAGTGCAGCCACAGCCGCTGTAAGAATTGGATCAAAACCGCTAAAAAACGAGCGATTCTTATGATAATTAAAACGTGGAGTAACCAGACTCATTACTTTTCTCCATTCGTTTTAACTTTGGTAGCAGGTGAAATCTTAGGCAAAGTTGTTGGCAAACCTTTTGGAAAGAGCACATTTTCTGGAACTATTTTATTATTTACTACTCCGAAAATAGTTTCATAGATCTTACGAACACCTACGCCAGAGTTAGGTGAGCCAAAGCCACCCTGACTTAACATCATCACTACTGCGTATTGCGGCTTTTTACTTGGTGCGTAGGAAGCAAACCAAGAAGTATTGTCTTTCGGTGAGCCGTCTGGATTTCGTCCGAATACTTCAGCTGTACCAGTCTTACCGCTCACTTCAATCGGGAAACCGGCGAAAGTGCGAGCTCCGGTTCCGCTAACAACTACTTCACGAAGTGCTTCTTTTAAGAACTTAATAGTCTTGGTATCTGCCGCAATAGTGCCAGTCTTAACTGGCTCAATCGTCTTTAACAAGGTGCCGTCGGTCTTAATAATTGCGCGTCCGACAGTTGGTTGCCACAAAGTTCCACCATTAGCAATTGAGGCATACATCTGGGTCAACTTAAGCGGCGTGACTAAAGTATCGCCTTGACCAATGGAAAAGTTAACCGCATCTCCTGCTCGGACTTTATCTCCATCAAGGCAATTCTCTTTTGCTAGCAATAACAAGAATTGGGTTTGTTGTGACTTGGCAGCTTTCTCGCGATAGTTACAGTAAAAATCTTTATTGGCATCATGCCAGCTTTCTTTCCAGGCACGGTCCGGCAAACGACCAGCAGCTTCAGATGGAAGATCTATGCCTGTTTTCGTATCAATTTGAAAGCCAGCGGCGGCCTTAAAGAAGTAATCGTTTGGGTTTTTAATCGGTGATAAACCACCATCACGTAGCCACTCATCAAATGAAATCCGGTACCAAACCGTGTCGCAAGAGATCGCCATAAGTTGTTTAATCGATGAAGTACCTTGTGCTTTACTCTCAAAGTTGTTAAACGTGCGAGTTCCCACTTTTACATTAGCCGGACAGGCATAAGACTTGTTCAGGTCATAGCCGGCGTTAGCTGCTGCAATTATAGAAACCACTTTAAACGTTGAAGCTGGTGCGAAACGACCTTGGGTTGGTCTAGACAGAGCTGGCACACCATTTGCTTCGCTAAACAAAGCTTTCGCTTGTTTAACCGTTAAACCTTTTTCCCACATGTTTGGGTCATAAGTTGGATATGAAGCCATAGCAATTATGCGACCAGTTTTTACATCCATCACAACAGCTGCACCTGAATCGGCGCGATATCCGCTGGCACGTGAGCGAGCGACCGCATCTGCCAAAGCGCTTTCTGCCGACGCCTGTACTCGGACATCGAGGCTGGTTACTAAATGATCACCAGGAACAGAATTAGTGTTCTGTCCTTCGCTAGTAATTGCTTCTTTTCGATCAACGATAACTGTTCTTACACCAGGGATTCCACGCAAATAGGAATCGTATTGAATCTCTAAACCACTCTTACCGATAGATTCACTTCGATAATAAGTCTTGCCGTTCGCGCCAGCTAAATCCGAATCAGTTAACGGCCCTAGATAACCTAAAATATGGGCAGCATTTACGCCGACAATGCCCGGATAATTTCGAATAGCAATCGGAGTTGCACCAACGCCTGGAAATTCATCAGGGCGTTCTACAACTTGCAGTGCGACATCGGGGCTGGCCTCTTTCGTAATCGGAATTGGTTGATAGCGAGTGCCTGTCCAGCAGCCAGCACGATTGCCTACTTTTAGTTCGCCACATAGTCGCGTTTTTTGGTAGACATCTTGGTACTGCAGCTTCAATAACTTAGCCAATTTTTTAAGAACGGCCTGGCCTTTATCTGGTTGTTTGTCGAGAGCTAAACGATCGATAGTCACCGCCAAACCAGTGCGGTTAAGGGCTAATGGCACACCTGATGAATCAACGATCAAACCACGAGTTGCTGGATAAACCGTGTCGCGACTTTGAATACTAAGAGCTGCCTCGCGGTATTTAGGCCCAGCTGCCACCTGCAGATAAAAAAGACGACCGAATAAGGCCATTAATAAGGAAACTACTAAAATTTGAATAACCACCATACTTAAGCGAGTGCGTTGATTCATATCCGCAACCGACTATCAAAAGCCAGATCATGTAACCAAGCAACGGCAGGCAACATAAGTGGCGTAACCACTAACGTCCATAGCCCGCTACCAGCTATCGTGATTGCCGATTGCGCAAAGCTAGTCACACTATTTCCTAACAAGAATCCAGTCACTAGATATGAAAATAAAACAATTACTTGAGCTAGCGAAACCAACAGAATTAAACTTAATGGATTGCCTCTCATATTTTCATCGCCATAAGAGAAGAAAGCAATTGCATAACTCATCAACAATAAAATCAAAGTCCAGTGGCCAAGTGGCCCACTAGTACTTGGAGATAAATCAAGCAAGATGCCAGCACCGAAACCAACTGCTGCTGCGACTTCAGGCGTACTAAGAGCGGCCCATAGTAATGTGAGAATTAGAAAGATTGAAAACCCGCCGGCCGGGAAGTTTAGTTGACTAACTGCAGCTTCTTGGGCGATAAAGAAAAATGTAAAGATCGTTCCCGTAAATCCAAATCGTCTTAACAACATTTTAAATTAGTTACCTGAAGGCGAGGCAGAAGGTGAAGGTGTTACAAATACTGTGACTGTAGGAATTGGCGTCGGAACTGGCTTAACTGGCGTTAATACATCACGTGGATCAGCTTTAGGTGCTCTTACAACAACTGAAACCACCCCAAGTGAACCGAAGTTCGCAAAGTATTTAACAGTTGCGCTTTGCGTTACCGCACCCGCTGCATTTGAAACTGAAGTAACACGACCAATTGGAACGCCTGGTACGAATGGTTGGGAATTAACGCTGCCGCGAGCTAGCAAAATATCGCCAACTTTGATCGTCGTTTGGTTATCCAAAAGCTGCAAATTAGCGGTATTTGAGCCTAATCCAGCCAAAATTCCGATCTGCTGCGAACCAGCTACTCGAACACCGACTTTAAAAGCAGGGTCGGTCGCTAGCATCACGATGGCAGAATTTGCAAAGACTTCTTTGACAACGCCCACTAAACCTTCGCCAGAGATGACGGTCATGTTTTTCTTAATACCGTTACCGCTGCCAGCATCAATTGTGATGGTGCGTGTGAAGGCCAAACTTGAACCTTGCGCAATAACTTTTGTGCTTACAATTTTAAATCGTGCAGTGCCGGCTAAATCAAGAATTGATTTGAGTTGCTCAATTTCCCCATCTTGGTTCTTGCGTGAAATCAGCTGCTCGCGCAACTTCTGATTCTGTTTGCGTAATTCTTCGATTTGATTTCGAGTTCGCCCAAGATTAGTTATGTCATTTACAAAATTCTTAACCGGTGTTAGCACTACGTTGCCAGCGCGTTGAAATGGTGAAAGTACAGTTTGCGTACCACTGCGTAGCCCATCAAGAACGTTTACGCCGCGTAGATCTAAAGTGATTAGAAATAGCGAAGAAACGATCAAAATTACTAAGAGCAGACGACCGCGGTTCTCGCCGCCGTTACGCATTTAAAGATTCCTATCGACGTGGCTCGGAGATCAAGACCTTTTCGAGGGCCTCAAACTCTTCGATGCACTTTCCGGAACCTTCAGCAACTGCATCGAGTGGACGCTCGGCAATGTGAATTGGCATGCCAGTCTCTTTGCGCAAACGCTCATCGAGACCCTTTAGCAACGCACCGCCACCAGTTAGCACAATGCCACGATCCATTAAGTCACTTGATAGTTCGGGTGGACACTTATCAAGCGTGCTCTTAACTGCGTTAACAATTGCATTTACTGGTTCTTCGAGGGCTTTACGAATTTCAGCAGCTGATACAACAATTGTCTTCGGTAGACCTGTTGCTAAATCGCGACCACGAATTTCAGCATCTGGCTCACCTGGAAGTGGGTAAGCAGAACCAATTGCCATCTTGATTTCTTCAGCTGTGCGCTCGCCCAGCAATAGTGAAAATTCCTTCTTAACCCAAGTAATAATGGCTTGATCAAGCTCATCGCCACCTACGCGGATAGACAGGGCTACCACGATGCCGCCTAGTGAAATAACGGCAACCTCAGTTGTTCCGCCACCAATATCGACAACCATGTTGCCAGTTGGTTCGTGAATTGGCAGACCTGCACCGATTGCTGCAGCCATTGGTTCTTCAATGATGTAAACCTTGCGAGCACCTGCTGCGTAACCCGCATCTTTAACTGCGCGTTGTTCAACGCCAGTGATACCTGATGGAACACAAACCACGATACGCGGTTTAGCTAAGAAACGACGACGGTGAACTTTTTGAATAAAGTAACGCAACATGCGTTCGGTTGTATCGAAGTCAGCAATCACACCATCTTTTAGTGGACGGATTGCCACGATATTGCTCGGGGTACGACCAATCATCTTCTTGGCTTCAAGACCAACAGCTAAAATTCCACCAGTATCTTGGTTAACCGCAACCACGCTTGGCTCATTAAGCACAATGCCGCGCCCACGCACATAAACCAAGGTATTTGCGGTACCTAGATCAACTGCCATATCGCGACCAATAAACGACATTCGATTAGCCATTTTTTACTTCCCCCCGTTACCAAAGAAAATATTTATTTCGCGCGCAGCTGATTCTGGTGAATCAGATCCGTGCACAATATTTTGGACAACTTTTTTTCCTGCATCGCGTGCTAAGTCACCGCGAATTGTTCCGGGTGCTGCAACTGTTGGATCTGTTACACCAGCAAGTGATCTAAAACCTTCGATGACGCGATTACCTTCGGCAACCATTGCAACGATTGGGCCAGATAACATAAATTCAACGAGCGGTTCAAAAAATGGTTTGCCTTGATGTTCGGCGTAGTGCTGTTCAAGAAGTGCGCGATCTGCCTGCAACATTTTTAGCGCAGTAATTTGATAACCCTTAGCTTCGATGCGCGAAATTACTTCGCCAACTAGAGCGCGACGCACGCCATCGGGCTTGACCAGAATCAGAGTTTTTTCGATGCTCACGGGGGTGAGTCTATTAGGCATCTGGGGTTCGTGAAGCCAGCAGAGCAGCCCTGGCCGCCTCGCCCTTGCGGCCGACCAAAATCGCCGCAATCCATAACCCTGCAAAAATCAGGCCAATAATCAGGAAAGAATTGACCACTAAGCCAAACCCGAGCATAGCTGCCTGTAATAGCCAGCCGAGTACCCAGCCAACTCTGCGCTTTAGTAACCCTGGCGCTAAAAGTAAGGCAATCGCGACTGCGGCTCCGTAAATGATCGGTGCCCCGCTGACATCTTTCATGGCGATTAAGAGCGCAAACCCGATTGAGAAAGATTCCATAACTAGAACTGCCGAAGCCAATACGCGCATTACTTTTTATACTTTCCATTAATGATGGCACGTGATTCGCCAACTGTTATTACTGAACCAGTTATCAAAATACCAACTGACTCATCACTAAGTGGTCGCTTGGCATCCTTAATAGCTTGATCGATTGCGGCGCTTAAAGATTCAATCGCAGTGACTCGGTCTTTGCCGAATATTTCATTTGCTAATTTTTCTAAGTCAGAAAGTTTCATTGCACGCGGTGATGAATTAGAGGTAACAATAATTTCATTCATAATCGGTTCTAGTAGAAGTAAAATGCCACGAACATCTTTATCGCCAAATGAGGCAACCACGCCAATTACTTCATCGAAAGTAAATTCGTTCGAAATTGTTTCAGCCAATGCTTTTGCGCCATGCGGATTATGAGCAGCATCAAGCAGAATCGTTGGATCGCGATGAACTACTTCGCAACGACCAGGAGAAGTAACGGCTGCAAACCCAGCACGAACTGCATCATGATCTAGCGCTGTATCGCCAAAGAATGCTTCAACTGCTACTAGCGCCGTTGCGGCATTGGCAGCTTGATGCTTTCCGTGAAGGGGCAAGAAAATGTCATCGAATGATTCATTTAGGCCATTAACTGAGATCAATTGACCGCCAACAGCCACAGCGCGGCTAGTTAATGAGTATTCAACGCCTTCGCGAGCCACATCGATACCAACTTCGGCAGCCCTGCGCAGGAGTTCAATTGCCGCTTCAGATTCTTGCTGAGCAAGCACGCCAAAACCACCTGGTTTTAAGATTCCGCCTTTAGTTTTAGCGATCTCGGTGAGCGTATTTCCAAGATATTCCATGTGATCGAGCCCGATCGGCGTAATTACCGAAACGCCAGCTTGAACCACATTAGTGGCATCCCATTCACCGCCCATACCTACTTCGATTACACCAACATCAATTGGGTGTTCGGCAAAAGCTGCGAAGGCAAGAGCGGTAATTGCTTCAAAGAATGAAATCGGATTCTCAAACTTACTATCCATCAATTCCAGATATGGCGAAATATCGTTATAGGAAAAAATTAGTTCAGCCGCACTAATTGGCTGACCGTTAATGCTAATCCGCTCTAAATAGCTTTCTAAGTGCGGGCTAGTAAAGCGACCGGTACGCAGACCCATCTCGAATAACATTGAATCAATCATTCGCGAAGTACTGGTCTTGCCGTTTGTTCCGCCAACATGAATTGTCGGATACGTTAACTGCGGCGAACCGAGAATATCGGTCAGCGCTGAAATTCTTTCTAGCGTGGGACCAATACGAGTTTCTGGCCAGCGAGCAAGCAGTGCTGCTTCGATCGCATCAATGCGAATCTTTTCTTCAGGAGTCATGCTCATGCGGATGGCAGCGCAGCAAGAGCCGCGGTAATTCGTTCTATCTCGGCTTGCGTCTTAACTAGACGCTCTTTAATTTCAGTTACAACTTCTTGTGGCGCTTTCGCCATAAATCCTTCATTGCCCAATTTCACTTGCGCAGTCTGTTGATCTTTTTGGACTGTCGCTAAATCTTTAGTAAGGCGAGCGCGTTCGGCGACTACATCAACAGTTCCAGATAGATCTAGTTCACACTTAACTGAACCGATTTCAAAGCTAGCAGTCGGAGTGAATTCTTTAGCTTCAAGTTTCAACACAAAGCCCATCGCACTTGCGTAGTTTGCCAATTCGCCCTTAGTCGTTAATCGACCAGGAATCTTGGCAGTTGCTTTAACTCCTTGATCATTACGGAAGCGACGTACCTCAGTGATAACTGCCTGCATCTGGGTTACCAAGTTCTCGGCCGATTCATCAAGATAACTCAAATCAGCCTCTGGCCACTTAGCGATCACTAGGGACTCTCCCCCAGTTAGCGAAACCCAAAGCTCTTCAGTAATAAATGGCATTAACGGATGAAGCAGACGCATCAGTTGATCGAGCACATGACCTAGCACGCGCTGACTATTTGCCGCGTTACCGGTTGCGAAAGATTCCTTAGATAGTTCTAGATACCAGTCGCAAAGATCGTCCCAAGCAAAGTGATAGATCAGTTCACTTGCTTTAGCGAATTCAAATTTCTCAAAGAGTGAATCGGCATCACGAATAGTTTCGGTTAAGCGGCTAAGAATCCACTTATCAATTGCATTAAGGGTCGAAAGCTCAGGCATTGGTCCATCAACTGTTGCGCCATTCATCATGGCAAAGCGAGTTGCGTTCCAGAGTTTGGTAGCAAAGTTACGTGATCCGCCTACCCACTCTTCGGCTAGGGCTTGATCAGTACCAGGGTTTGCGCCACGAGCTAAGGTAAAGCGCAAAGCATCAGCGCCATATTTATCCATAAACTCAAGTGGGTCAACCACATTGCCACGACTCTTAGACATCTTCTTGCCAAACTGATCACGCACTAAGCCGTGCAGCATGATTGTTTTAAATGGTGGCACGCCATCCATGGCGAAAGTGCTCATCATCATCATGCGCACAACCCAGAAGAACAAAATGTCATAGCCAGTTACTAATACTGAAGTTGGATAGAACTTTGCTAAATCGTTAGTTTTCTCGGGCCAGCCAAATGTTGAAAATGCCCATTGCCCTGATGAGAACCAGGTATCTAAAACATCGGCATCTTGTACATAACCAGCTGGTGCGCTTTCGCCGGGACCAACGACAACCATTTCGCCATTAGGGCCATACCAAACTGGAATTCGATGACCCCACCAAAGTTGGCGAGAGATGCACCAGTCGTGCATGTTGTCGACCCAGTCAAAGTAGCGCGGGGCAAGCTCTTCGGGCTCTATCTTTACCACTCCACTGCGAACTGCATCTGCTGAAGCTTTAGCAAGAGGTGCCACCTTTACGAACCATTGCTTCGATAAACGTGGTTCAACAGTTGTATCGCAACGTGAGCAATGTCCAACTGCGTGAATGTATGGGCGCTTTTCAGCAACAATGCGACCGAGCTCTTTTAACTTAGCTACGACAGCTACGCGCGCATCGAAGCGATCCATGCCATCAAACTCAGTGCCGCTACCTTCCATGATGCCGTGCTCGTTCATGATTACTACAAACGGTACGTTGTGGCGCATCGCCATCTCAAAGTCGTTTGGATCATGGGCTGCAGTTACTTTCACTGCGCCAGTTCCGAAGTCAGGATCAACTAGCTCATCGGCAATAATTGGAATCATGCGATTTACAAGTGGTAATAAGACTTCAGTACCAATCATGTGCTTGTAACGAGGATCATCGGGATGCACCGCAACTGCGCCATCGCCCATCATGGTTTCGGCACGAGTCGTCGCAACAACAATGCTTTGCTCGCCATCGCCATATCGCACTTGAACAAACTCACCAGCATCATCTTGGTGATCAACTTCAATATCTGAAAGTGCGGTTAAGCAACGAGTACACCAGTTGATAATTCGCTCGGCACGATAAATTAATTCGGCGTCATACATTTTCTTGAAAATAGTTACAACGGCATTGGACATGCCTTCATCCATTGTGAACCGCTCACGCGACCAGTCAACTGAATCACCTAAACGACGCATCTGATCAAGAATCGCACCGCCTGATTCGGCTTTCCATTGCCAAACTTTTTTAACAAATTCTTCGCGGCCTAAATCGTGGCGTGACATTCCTTGAGCTGCTAATTGTTTTTCAACTACGTTTTGGGTTGCGATACCCGCGTGGTCCATGCCTGGAAGCCACAAAACTTCATAGCCCTTCATTCGCTTGATGCGCGCTAGACAGTCCTGCAGCGTTTGATCTAAAGCGTGGCCAATGTGTAAAACACCAGTCACATTTGGAGGCGGTAGAACCATGGTGAAAGATTCTTTTGTCGAATTGGCATCAGCCGTGAAATAGCCAGCTGATATCCATTTTTCGTAAAGTGGCGCTTCAATTTCGGCAGGCGAAAAGGTTGAAGCTAATTCTTTCCCGCGCTGGCTCATGGGGAGCAGTCTAGATTATGCGCTCTTCTCTTCTGAACGCTTTTCGCCTCTAGCCGTCCGCTTTGGAATATCTCCCGTGCGCTGCACAAATGTCGGGGTAACGCCATCGGTGATTGATTCAGCGGTAACAATTACTTTGGCGATATCGCTACGGCTAGGAACTTCATACATAACAGCTAAAAGCACGCTTTCCATGATCGCACGAAGGCCACGAGCACCTGTGCCACGAAGTAGCGCTAGATCAGCGATGGCATCAAGGGATTCAGGGGTGAATTCAAGTTCAACTGAATCTAGTTCGAAAAGCTTTGCGTATTGCTTAACCAGAGCGTTCTTTGGCTCGGTCAGAATCTGCATTAGCGCTTGCTTATCAAGATTCTCAACGCTAGTTAGTACAGGTAAGCGACCGATAAATTCTGGAATCATGCCGAACTTTAAAAGATCTTCGGGCATTACATCAGCGAAAATATCTTTACGGTTCTTATCTTCAACAGTCTGTAAAGTCGCATTAAAGCCAACACCAGCTTTACCTGCGCGAGCTTCAATAATTTTATCGAGGCCAGCGAATGCGCCACCAACAATGAAGAGCACATTCGTTGTATCAATTTGAATAAACTCTTGATGCGGGTGCTTGCGACCACCTTGCGGCGGCACTGAAGCAACAGTTCCTTCAAGAATCTTTAACAGCGCCTGCTGCACACCTTCGCCAGATACATCGCGAGTAATTGATGGGTTCTCAGATTTGCGAGCAACTTTATCGATCTCATCGATGTAGATAATTCCAGTTTCAGCTTTCTTAACATCGTAATCAGCAGCTTGTAGAAGTTTAAGCAAAATGTTCTCAACATCTTCTCCCACATAACCAGCTTCAGTTAACGCAGTGGCATCGGCAATCGCAAATGGTACGTTGAGCATGCGAGCTAAAGTTTGCGCCATTAGAGTTTTACCGCATCCAGTTGGGCCGAGTAATAAAATATTGCTCTTGGCTAACTCGATGCCATCTTCGCGCTTTGAATCCCCGGATTGAACGCGCTTGTAGTGGTTGTAAACGGCAACTGATAAAGATTTCTTGGCACGATCTTGACCAATTACATATTGATCTAGAAAATCAAAGATCTCTTGTGGCTTTGGAAGTTCAGTTAATCCAAGGGCTGCGGTTTCGGAAAGTTCTTCAACAATGATCTCGTTACAAAGATCGATACATTCGTCGCAGATATAAACGCCTGGACCGGCGATCAATTTCTTAACTTGCTTCTGAGTCTTTCCGCAGAAAGAACACTTAAGCAGGTCGCTGGTTTCGCCGATGCGAGTCATGATTCTCCTTTAGCAGGGGCGGGGAATTCCCCTTGCTTATGAGTGAAGCCTAATTTCTTAAGCGGATTCTTGCCTGACTTTTCGCGCTTAATCTTGTTCGCTCTCAGAGATAATTGTCTTGGGAGATAATTGTCTTAGGCGGCATCTTCATATCGCGCACGCCAGGAATGCGCATAATCGATAGCCCCATCAAAACATGAAATATCGAAGCACCGATCAGCAAATTTCTTTCGCCAAAATATTGCGCAGCTGGGCCAACCAAGGCCATGCCAAGTGGCATCAGTGCAGTTGATCCCATGTGGTCAATCGAGAAAACTCGCCCCTGTAAATGTGGTGGAACTTCGCGTTGAATCGCTGTAGACCACCAGGCTTCCCATGGCCCGACTGAAAGTCCGGCAATTAGGTAGGCAACCACAATGAAGGTGCCAGAGATCGGAAAAGCCAAAGCTAGAGGCGCAACAATTACCAGCATCCAGACCAGAATCGAAACATGGCCTTCGTGCTTGACCTTCACCTTCACGCAAATAATCGCTGAAATAATGCTTCCCAACGAAAATGCTGCTGCCGACAAAGCAAACGGAGTATTCGAAGCAAATTCGCGCTTAGTGATAATTGGCAATAAAACAACTTCGGCAGCTAGAACCACCATCAACTGGAATGAAACCATAAAGATCATGGCTCCGATCCAGGGTATTTCAATTACGGTACGAAGCCCTTCGCGCATTTCAGTTAAGAATGTTTCGCGCTCTTTCGGCTCACTCTTAATCTCTTCTTTAATTTTCTTCAAAAAGTAAGTTCCGAGCGCAAAAGCGAACGCGGTAAATAAGAAAGTTAAACGGCCGCCAATTAGATAGACCGATACTCCCCCGATGCCAGGGCCGATAATTGTTGATGTACGCACCACGATATTGCGAGCCACATTTGCTGCTGGCAATTTTTCATCTGGCACCAAGCTAGGCATGATCGCACCAGCTGCTGCCGCGCCAAAAGCATCACCGACGCCAACTAGAAATACAGCGAGACCTAAGAAAACATGAGGTGTAGCTGGGCCAGATAAGAAGACCATCGAGAGAACAATTACTGCTCGCGCAAGGTCTGATGCAATCATTACTTGTTTACGAGGCAACCGATCTGTCCAGACGCCAGCAAATGGTGCACCGATAACCGATGCCAAGATACGTGACCCTAAAATCAAACCAAGAGTTGTTGCGTTACCACCTTGATCAATTACGGTAACTGCTAGTGCTATAGGAAATGCGGATGCGCCTAAAACAAAGATCGTCGTAGAAAACCAAAAGAGACGGTATCCCGGATATGACCAAAGGGATCCCGCCTCAGTTAGTTTTGCAATCTTGCTTTTTATGCCTGTAAACACAATGCCTAACTTATTACATAATCTTGCGATAAACCTACTTGCTTACGCTTGTGGCTTGGCCTTACGGCTTTCAAGAACTTGATCGATTAGACCGTATTCAACAGCTTCAGCAGCGGTAAGAATCTTGTCACGTTCAACATCGGCGGTTACTTCAGCAACAGTCTTATTTGAGTGACGTGAAATCAACTCTTCTTGCATCAAGCGAATACGCATAATTTCAGCAGCTTGAATTTCGATATCAGATGCTTGTGCGTAATCGCCTTGGGCAAATGGCTGATGAATCAAGATTCGTGAATGCTCGAGTGCATAGCGCTTGCCTTTAGCTCCAGCTGCCAAAATCACAGCCGCTGCTGAAGATGCTTGACCTAAACAAATTGTCATGACATCTGGGCGAACGAATTGCATGGTGTCATAAATAGCAGTTAGCGCAGTAAATGAACCACCAGGTGAGTTGATGTAGATCATGATGTCACGATCTGGATCCATTGATTCAAGAGTTAGCAACTGAGCCATTACATCGTTTGCCACAGTGTCATCTATTGGCTGACCCAAGAAAATGATGCGCTCTTCGAATAACTTTGTATAAGGATCTAGACGCTTGTAACCGTAGGCAGTCTTCTCTTCGATAGTTGGAAGAACGTAGCGGCTAGTGATTTCATTTACCTTATTGGTGTTGAAGTTGTTGTTCATGCTGTTCCTCCGCTACCTGAAACTTGACCAGCAGAACGAACTACTTGATCAACGAAGCCATATTCCTTTGCTTCATCTGCTGTAAACCAATTGTCACGATCAGAGTCGAGCGTAATTTTCTCGACAGTCTGTCCAGTGTGCTGAGCAATAATTTCAGCCATGATCTTTTTAGTTGCAGCCATTTGTTCAGCTTGAATGCGAATATCTGTCGCGGTGCCGCCGATGCCACCGAGTGGTTGGTGCATCAAGATACGTGAATGTGGCAACGCGTAACGCTTTCCAGGTGCACCTGCTGTTAACAAGAACTGACCCATTGATGCAGCCATTCCCATGCCAACTGTTGCAATGTCATTCTTTACATATTGCATGGTGTCGTAGATCGCCATACCGGCAGTTACCGAACCACCGGGTGAGTTGATGTAAAGGTAAATATCTTTTTCGGCATCTTCGGCAGCAAGTAATAAAATCTGCGCACAAATTGCATTGGCCATCTCGTCGCGAACTTCGCCGGTTAAGAAAATAATCCGTTCGCGTAGTAAGCGGGCGTAAACCTGATCGTCTAGCGCACCTGGACTTGCGTGCGAAGAGCGAGCGGTTATCTCGCTAGTTTGCGGGTTTTGTGAATCCACTGACAGCCTCCTATTTATTGCGTGTATTGACCTTAACAATTTAAGGCGCGGAATGCTTCCCTAATTTGGACAAATCATGCCTGGATTGGCCGTGTTCGCTTACAGCAGAGCGATTATTCAGCGGCCTCTTCAGAAATCGCTTCGCCAGCCTGCGGACGAAGTGCTTCGAGATCGATTGTGTTGCCAGATGCATCCTTGATGATGATGCGACCAAGAACGCCAGCAAGAGCCTTCGAGCGAGCAACTTCAGATACCAAAGTGGCGATCTGACCCTGCTTCTGAAGTTCTTGTGCGAATTGCTCTGGTGCCATTCCGTAACGCTGTGATTGGCGAACCAAATATTCAGTTAGTTCCATCTCGTTAACTTCAACTGCTTCAGCCTTAACGATTGAATCCAGCAAGAAATCAGACTTAATTGAGGTACGAACTTCTAGATCAACCTCTGCGCGGTGAGCCGCATCTTCAAGGCGACCTTCTGGCTCAAGATGAGCATTTACTTCATCTTCAACTAACTTATCTGGAACTGGAATATCAAGATCGGTAATTAACTTCTCAAGAAGTAGATCGCGGGCTTGTGCGCCTTGTTCCATCTTCTTTAAGCGCTCAAGGCGAGTTGCTGTATCTGCCTTTAGCTCGGCCAAAGTATCGAACTCGCTAGCAAGCTTCGCGAAAGCATCATCGATAGTAGGCAAGATGCGCTCTTTAACAACCTTAACCGCAACATCAACATCGCCAGTTTCGCCTTCAGATTGACCAACTAATTGAGTATTAAATGTCTTGGTATCTCCGGCTGACAAACCAACGAGTGTGGCATCAAGGCCATCAATCATGCGGTTTGAACCAACTTCGTAAGAAATATCAGATGCTTTTCCGCCATCAATTTCTTCGCCATTAATTTTTGCTAACAAATCAATTGTTACAAAGTCGCCATCTTTAGCTGCGCGCTCAACAGTTGTAAGAGTTCCAAAACGCTTTGCTAGCTCGTCAATCTGCTCTTGAATATCTGAATCAGTCACAATTGCATCAGGAACTTCAATTATGATCTTTGAGAAATCAGGAAGTATCACTTCAGGGCGAACATCTACTTCAACTGTGAAGTGCAACTTTTCGTGATCAACAAATTCTTTAATATCAACTTCTGGGCGACCCACAACTAGAACTTTGTGTTCGCGCGCAGCTTTGCCATAAAACTCTGGCAGAGCTGAGTTAATTGCTTCATCGATAACAGTGCCACGACCAACGCGTTGATCGATCATTGCAGCTGGAACTTTTCCTTTACGGAAACCAGGAATGTTTACTTGTGTTGCAACCTTCTTGTAAGCAGCATCAACATGCTCTTTTAATTCTGCGAACTCGACTTCAACATCTAGTCGTACTCGGGTAGGTGAAAGTGTCTCGACCGAGCTCTTCACAGATTGCTCCTTATAGAAATTGGTGACCAGTAACTTAAGTACTTCTGGTCGGGGCGGGGAGATTCGAACTCCCGATCTCCTGCTCCCAAAGCAGGCGCGCTAGCCACTACGCTACGCCCCGAGGCGTAAGTCGGAAGTCTAGAGGAATTTTTGTGCTCTGATTACCGAGCCGATACCCTAACCCCGTACGCTAGCGGTCACACCGCATGCGGGTGTAGCTCAATGGTAGAGCCCCAGCCTTCCAAGCTGGCCATGCCGGTTCGATCCCGGTCACCCGCTCCAAGCATTTCTGCTCAGATTTATGTGGCTCTTCTCGCTTATTTATTCCACTTCTACGCGACCGCCCCGACC
>JBIIYZ010000024.1:0-17904 GCA_044346555.1 Candidatus Planktophila sp.
GCGTTGGCACTGGCACTGGTGAAACCGTCGGCGTTGGCACTGGCACTGGTGAAACCGTCGGCGTTGGCACTGGCACTGGTGAAACCGTCGGCGTTGGCACTGGCACTGGTGAAATCGTTGGCGTCGGCACTGGTGAAACCGTCGGCGTTGGTGATGGTGAAGCCGCTGACTTAGGGCCCACAGATGCAGTTGATTGACCTGTGCTGTTAATCGCAACTACTGAAAATGAGTAAGTGCGGCCTGGAGTGAGCCCTGAAATTTTTGCGGCTCTTATTTGATTAGGTTTAAATGTTGCCTTCACTTGATCCGGAAACGAAGTAACGATGTAGGAGGTAATGCGAGCACCACCATCTGACTTTGGTGGTGTGATGTTTAGCGTCGCAGTTCCAGATCTCCCAACCACAACAGATCTAATCGATGGTGATGCAGGTGGCCCTAAAGGTCTTTGCCAACTTGCGGTCGTTTGAGTTTTTGAATTACAAGCTGCTCGCGTGCGAATAGTTTGTAATTTAGAGCTTTTTTTAACACAAGTCTGCAAATTCAATAATTTAGATCCGGGCGTGCCAGATGGTGCTGAACCTTTTCGGAACCAAGTTCTAGCTTCATAGATTCGCGTATCGCATTTTCCGGTTTTGGATACCAGCTGAAATCCAGTTTTCAAGTTGGTGCAGATGGTTAGCGTCTTTTGTGTTGAGGGCGTAGAGGCAATTACAGGTGTAGGTGATACCAAGATGGAAATCACAAACCCGAAAATAAGCAGCTGAGCTAATTTCTTCACTGGCCCTTCGCTCTCCCCAATAAATGCGACGCTTATTGGGTTCAATGTTCGGGGTATACATGTTGGTTTACCCGTTTAGGGTTGGGATAAACAACCAAGTTGGGTTGGGATTTCCAACCCTTTCTGCTGCTACTTTCAGCAAAGTCTTATCTGGGCGACTGATTGCTGTCATCATTGTCAGGTGAAAAATGCTCGCTTGATTCTGGTCGAAGATGACCCATTCACGCGAGCAACTTTAGGCGATGCGTTGGCCCTACACGGCTTTGATGTTCGGGCCCGGGTGGGTACCGCTTTCGATGCCATTGAGGCTCAGCGAATTCATGATCCACAAGTGGCTTTGTTAGACCTTGATCTTGGTGTTGGCGCATCTGGTATCGATGTCGCGATTGTTTTGCGTGAAAAGAATCCCAAAATTGGGATCGTCTTCCTTACCACCTATAAAGATCCGCGGTTAATTAATTCCAATATTCCTAATCTGCCTGAAGGCTCCATTTTCCTAAATAAACTTGAAGTAAATTCGACAGCCAAAATTGCAGTACAGATCTCTTTAGCAATAGTTAAGCCGCTAGCTAAACGTTCTATGCCATGGATACGCAGTGGACCTTTGAGTTCGTTGTCTTCAGTTCAAATCGAAATCCTGAAGGATATCGCTGCTGGCTTAAGTACTGCAGAAATAGCTCGAACTCGAGGCGTTACAGAACAAGCTATTGATAAATCAATAAGTAGAATTTCAAAGAATCTTAGTATTCCTAAATCTGCTGACTCTAATTTGCGAGTACAGATAGTTCGGGCATATTTCGAAAATAAAGGACAAGGTATTTAGGTGAAGCGAACGCCTTGGCTTTCGTGGCGGCTCTACTTTTTAACAATTCCAGTTGATCTAGTTGTCTTGTTGTTATCTAGCGATCATGCGAGCACTGGTTCAAATGATTTCTTAAACTGGGCGATACTTTCGTTTATCGCACATGGATCAATAGCACCAGTATTCGCGATAGCTCTCTTTTTCACCAAAAAAGTGAATAGCTGGAAGGTTGATCTGTTTGCTCTGATCATGTTAGGCGCCGTCCGCGGCGTAGCAATCGATGCAGGCATTGAAATTCTAGATTTAGAACCTAAAGTTTCTGCCCTATATAAGGTATTCAATTCCGCAATTTCGTTGCCTCTCTGGTTTATCGGAATTGCGGTCTTCGTAGAATCACGACGTCAGTATCAACGAGAGTTCCAGGCTATTTTCCTGCGTCATATTCGTGATGAGCAAACGGCTAAAGGAAGCCAAAACCAGGGCTTGAATGGAAACCCCGCAGGAGAGTCGATCAGAGATCTTCAGTCTGCTACCTCAGAATTAGCAAGCGAAATCGAGAAAGCCTTAGATCTGCCAACAACACAAGTTAATTACTCAAAGCAAAAAAACAAGATTCAAGATCTAATTAACCGAGAATTACGGCCTGCTAGTACCAAATTGTGGAATGGCTTCACTTTATCTGCGCCTAAGCTTTCGACGTCGACCTTAATAAGAATTTCTCTACTAGAACAAAAATTGAAGGTCATCTCGGCTGCTTTGTTTTTTAGTCCATACATACTTATCGGGCTTAATGGTTCCCAAGGATTGAAATTCGCAGTCATAGAAGCACTTCTAGCAACATTCTTGAATATTTCTATTTTTCTCATATGCGAAACGTTCTTCAAGCTAGGAGTCCTTGATCGAAAAACAACAAACATTGCGATACTTGGTCTTAGTTTTATACTCCCGTTGATCACTATTCTATTAATTCTCCCGGCTAATTTATTCTGGACAGACAGCATCGCAACTGCAGTCTTCTATCAGCTATTCATATCCTCTTGCCATATTCTGTTTCTTCTGGGATTTAATCTTTATAGATTGTTAGGTCGTCAAAGATCGATAGTACTGGCAGACTTTGAACGCATTATTCAAGGCAAAGAATTGTCACCTTTTTCAAATCATGACCTGGCTGCGGCAGGCGATGTTGATCTAGCGCGATATCTACACGGAGAATTACAGGCTGGATTGATTGCCTCAAGCTTGCTTCTAGAACGAGCCTCAAAAACGGGGGATACTAATTTGGCTCGCCAGGCTTTGAGAAACGCAGTGGATATTCTTAGCCAAGATCATGCTCAAATTTCTCAATCCAGAGTCTCGTCTCCGCAAGTTAGATTAGAAAAAATATCGTCGGGCTGGCGAGGAATTGCGAACGTGAGCATTAATCTGGATTGGCTTGATGATTTAGAAACTTCAACGCAAAACAATGTCATCGTTCTAATTGATGAAGGTGTTTCAAACGCAATACGTCATGCCAAAGCAAGCAAGATCTCGGTAAGCGGCTCCCGTTTAGGTGTGGATCTACTTATAGAAATCCAATCAGATGGCTCCGGAATGAAAGAAAATGCACCCGGTTTGGGTACCAAGTTGTTCACTGAATTAGCTACTAACTGGGAGTACTCACGACTCGGGACAAATAACATTTTAAAATTCACGATTAGAACCAATGATTAACGATTTCGGCCTTATTTGCTTAAGTGGGTTGTGAGGGACTCGAACCCCCGACCCGGTGATTAAGAGTCACCTGCTCTACCAACTGAGCTAACAACCCGAGAAAGGGCAAACCCTTTAACGATTGGCAGACCCTATCAGCGAAACGGTCTACCTTGGAAATCCTCCGAGAGTGGCGAATTACCGCTTATTTGAACTCTAAAGTGCGTCTTTACCTGTTTCGCCAGTGCGCACGCGAACTACTGATTCAACATTGGTAACCCAGACTTTTCCATCACCAATAGTGCCGGTGTTGGCAGTCTTAACGATTAGATCAAGGATGCTCTCAAAGTTATCGTCATCTGAGAGCACTTCGATGCGAGCTTTTGGGTTGAAATCAACGGTGTATTCAGCACCGCGGTAGATCTCTTTATGGCCCTTTTGACGGCCAAAGCCGCGTACTTCAGAAACAGTCATGCCATCGACGCCAGCGATGTGTAGAGCATCTTTGATCTCATCGACCTTAGTCGGCTTAACTATTGCGGTGATCAGTTTCATTTCTTACTTTCTCTTCTCGTCTTTGAGATGGAAAAAATTAGTGCTCTAGATCGGTAAATCTTTTTCGTGAGCGTTCAATTTCTTCTTGGGCTTCCGCGTTATTAACCCAGTTTCCGCCAGAGACACTTTTGCCTGGTTCTAGTGCTTTATAAACTTCAAAGAAGTGTTGGATTTCTGAGAGTTCGTATTCAGGCACATCAGTAATATCTTGTAGCGATGCTTTACGAATATCGCCAGCTGCAACACATAACAACTTATCGTCGCCACCTGCTTCATCGGTCATATTAAACATCCCGATTGCGCGAACCGAAACAACGCAGCCTGGAAATGTTGGTTCATCAAGCATTACAAGTGCATCTAATGGATCGCCATCTAGAGACAAAGTATTCTTAACAAAACCGTAGTCATATGGGTAGCGAGTAGATGTGAAGAGCATGCGATCTAAGCGGATCTCACCGGTGATGTGATCGACTTCGTATTTGTTGCGACTACCTGCTGGAATTTCAATGATGACGTCGAAGATCATTTTGCAACCCAGCTTTCTCTAGTCGATTGAGCCCAACAGTTGAGGGTTCTCAACTGTTAAGGAAATAGTGGGGTGAGCGACGGGGCTCGAACCCGCGACATCTCGGACCACAACCGAGTGCTCTACCAGCTGAGCTACGCCCACCATGTGGAGGAAATTCTACCTGTTAATTACTTGAGTTTGCTTCGCCTTCTTGAGCCTGATTTGCAGGAAACGGTGCGCCGGCAATGAGGAAATTTGCGCGGTAATGAGCTAGTTCTGCAATTGAATCTTGAATATCGCCAAGGGCTCGGTGGTTACCTGTCTTGGCAGGGGAGTTGAAATAAACCTTGGCATTCCAACGGCGAGCAAGTTCTTTAACGGATGAAACATCGATGGTGCGATAGTGCAGATATTCATTAAGGCGCGGCATATCGCGAGCTATGAAGGATCGATCAACGCTGACTGAATTACCGGCCAAAGGAGACTTGCCCGAGACAGTGCTGGCTGATTCGAGGTATTTGATGATCGCATCTTCGGCGGCCGAAACTGAGATGCCATTTGGAATCTCGGTGATTAGCCCCGAGTTGGAATGCATCTGGGTGACGAATTCATTCATGCCAGCTAGTTGTTCAGGCGTCGCCGCAATGACCAAATCAATGCCTTCACCGATCACATTGAGTTCAGAGTCGGTGACTAGGACCGCGATCTCCACCAGGACATCTTTTTCAAGGTCCAGACCGGTCATTTCACAGTCGATCCAGATCAGATTTGGTTGCTCGTTGGCCATTGGGCAACCTTAAAGCAGGCTAGGGGACAAGCGGTAATTTCACCTTTCGTTCACCTTGCGTTCACCTTCGATCTGCCTCAATTAACCTGCTTGATAGCAAGATTCGGGGCATGACAATGATGGAAGATCGGTCTGTTGCCATCCCTGCGCCTCGCGAGATAACAACAAAGCCTCGATTATCTGACCAGGTTTTCCGTTTGGTTGTAACTATTGGCGGAATGTCATCGCTAGTAATTTTGGGGTTAATCGCTCTTTTTCTATCAATTAAAGGTTTTAATGTTTTGAAAGTCGAGCAACTTTCCTTTATTACCGAATCAAAATGGGAAGTTTTGCAAGATGCTGAAGGAAAAATTGCCGAGAGCACCTTTGGATTAGGCGCGATGTTAATTGGAACATTTCTATCGGCCATGATTGCGGTTTTGGTGGGCGTTCCAATTGCGGTTCTTAGTGCGCTGTATCTAACTTTTTATGCGCGCGGAGCAGTTAAGAAGTTTTTGGTTTCACTCATTGATCTTATGGCCGCCTTTCCATCTCTCCTCTTTGGCTTTTGGGGCTTTATAGTTTTCATGAGTTCGGCGGAATACTGGGCAAAACTTATTAATAAGTACTTGGGCTTTATTCCGATTTTCGATGTGCCTGCGCCAATCTTTGAGCGGTCACCATTTATTGCCGGCCTAGTTCTGGCAATCATGATCATTCCAATCGTTACCGCGATTTCGCGCGAAATTTTTGATCAAACACCTTTGGACCGTATCCAAGCTGCTTACGCGTTAGGCGCCTCAAAACTTTCAATGATTCGTGCAGTAGTTATTCCATACGGTCGTGGTGGAGTTGTTGGTGGGGCGATGTTAGGGCTTGGCCGTGCGATGGGTGAAACCGTTGCGGTGTACACAGTTCTTAACGTGGTTTATCAAGTCAACTGGCAAGTTCTTTTCGGTGCTGGTGGAAACGTTGCTTCATTAATTCTTTTGAAGTTTGGCGAAGCCGGACCCGAAGAAGTAGATGCGTTAATGGCTGCGGGTCTTGTTTTATTCCTGCTGACCCTAGTTGTTAATGCGATTTCAGATGTTTTGATCAATAGATTTGGAAGAAAAGGACGATGACGCTTTCAACTATTCCGAGCCCACAAACTCCGTGGGCGGTATCGATCAAGCAACGATTGAGCACCGCGGGGTTGATAACACTTGGAGCTCTACTCGCGGGCGTCGTTGTTAAAGTCACCGGACTCAGCGGAAAACTGGGATTCGCTGCCGCTTTCTTTTTTATTGCCACACTTTTGATTTTTATTCAACAACTTCGCTTACGAGACCTAGCCGCTGCGAAGGATTCACTGCTTAGTAGTTTTGCTTCACTTGCAATTGCCATAACTTTAATTCCTATTTTTAGCATTGTTTTCACAGTTGTACTAAAGGGCTATAAAGGCATTCACTTTGGAATGTTTACCAATGACATGACCCAAGCTTCGGTCAATGACCCTGTGCAAGCTGGTGGCCTTCTGCACGCATTAGTCGGCACCATAATCATGGTTGGTGGCGCACTCGTCTTTAGCTTTCCAATCGGACTTTTAACCGCGCTTTACCTAACCGAGATTCGTGGAAAGCTAGCCCGTCCAATTAAGTTTCTGGTCCAAGCAATGAGTGGCGTTCCTTCAATTGTTGCCGGGCTTTTCATTCTCTCAATTCTTGTCATTCCGGTGACTCAAGAATTAACCGGGTTGATGGGCTCGCTAGCTTTAAGTATTTTGATGATTCCAACAATCGCCCGCACAGCTGAAGAAATGCTTCTTCTTATTCCAAATGAACTACGTGAGGCCGGCGTTGCACTTGGTGCAACTCAATGGCGCACCGTTTCTGGGGTAGTTGTTCCTGCCGCGAAGAGCGGACTAGTAACAGCGGTGATTTTAGGAGTTGCTCGCATCATCGGAGAAACAGCGCCAATATTACTTGTTTCAGGTGGCGCAGATGCTTTGAACTTTAATCCAACCTCTGGCCCTATGGGCTCGCTTCCTTTCTACATTTGGAAAGCATTCCTAACTGGCGGCACAGAAGAGGCATATGCGAGAGCATGGGGCGGCATGTTGATCTTGCTAATTCTCATCGTATTTCTATTCGGACTTGCCCGTTATTTAAGTGGAAGAAAGGTTGCCTGAGATGACACCTATCCAGAATTCAAAAAATGAAAACAATACGGAGAAAAAAATGCAAGTAACAACACCATCATCACTATCCAATGTTGCGAACAATCGCGAGCAACGTGTTCCCGGTACCAATCTGCTTGGTACAGGGCTAGAGACCCGTGGCGTACATGCTTGGTTCGGTAAGAAACATGTGCTTTCTGACGTTTCGCTCGATTTTGCTGCCGGCACGGTGACGGCTCTTATCGGTCCATCAGGATGCGGAAAATCAACTTACTTGCGCACACTTAATCGTATGCACGAATTTATTCCTACCGCTGCACTCGCTGGAGAAGTATTGCTAGATGGACAAGACATTTACGCCCCAGGTACCGATGTAACGAAGATTCGCTTAAAGGTTGGAATGGTTTTCCAAAAACCAAACCCATTCCCATCAATGACAATTGGCGAAAATGTCTTATCAGGACTGAAGTTGGCCCAGCTAAAAAAGAGCAACACCGATGAGCTTCTTGAATCATGTTTAGTTAGCGCCGGCTTATGGAGTGAAGTTAAAGACCGTCTCGGAGAGCATGGTGGCTCGCTATCTGGTGGACAGCAACAACGCCTATGTATTGCCCGTGCTCTAGCTGTACAGCCACAGGTGCTATTGATGGATGAACCATGTTCAGCCCTAGATCCAGGTTCAACTTTTAGAATTGAAGAGACGATCTCAGAGTTGGCAAAGACAATGACGATTGTGATCGTGACCCACAATATGCAGCAGGCCGCTCGCGTCTCTGACTACACCGCCTTCTTCCTCTCTGACGGCGGTCCTGGCGTCATGGTTGAGACTGCCCCTACCAGCAAGATCTTCTCTTCGCCGGTTGATAAGCGCACCGAAGATTACGTGACAGGGCGTTTCGGCTAATCCAATTGTTCATCTAAGGCTTGGGTTTTGTTTACCTATCTATTGCCTTGATGTAACCACAGATAACTACTTTCGGGGCTGTAAAGGTTTTACCCTCCTACGAAAGGTTGTTCATGAAGTTTTCAAAGAAGGCAAAGGCGTTAGTTCTTGCCGCAGTAATCGCACTTTCTGGCGCAACGCCAGCTCACGCCGTTGATCTAGCTGGATCAGGCGCATCGTTTGTTGTTCCTCTAGTAGAAGCTTGCAAGAAAGGCTTTGCTGAGAAGACCGGACACTCATTTGTTTACACATCAACCGGCTCAGGAACAGGTAAGAACAACTCTGACAACAAAATCGGAGATTTCTGGTTTTCAGATTCAGCACACACAGGTGCTAAGAAGCGCTCAACAATTTTCCATGCTCCAATCGTTGCCGCTCCAATTGCGGTATTAGTAAACCTTCCAGCAAAGAAGGATATTTATCTTTCTCCAGTAACAGTTGCGAAAATCTTCTCAGGTGAAATTACAAAGTGGAATGATCCACTTATCGTCGCTGACAACAATCGTAAAGTAGCGACAACTGTCTATCGCAAGGATGCAAATGGAAATGTGGCGCTAGATGCCAAGGGCAATCCTCGCATTCTACGTTCTGGCACAAAGTCAATTAACTACACTCTTCCGAACAAGCCAATCAAGGTGGTATTCCGTTCAGATACATCAGGTACTTCAAACAACTTTACAAAGTGGCTAAACGGTGTAGCTCCATCAGTATGGACAAAGCCAGCTAACGATGCATTCACAACTGCGTTCCCTGGCAACATCAATGACACATCAAATATTGGCCGTATCGTTGGCGCAAATGGATCACAGGGTGTAGCGACACTTGCCGCTAAGTCGCCTTACTCAATTACATACGCAGAGAAGCAATGGGGAACCTCATTTGGTCTTCGCGCCGCATATGTTGGTAACGCATCAGGAAACTTCACACTTCCAGATTCAGCTGCTACATCAGCATTCTTGGGTGAGGCTAACCAGAACGCTGATGGAATCGTTACCTACGATTACCTCACAAAGGTCCCAGGCGTTTACACACTTGGAATCATCAGCTACATGTTGCTAGAAACTTCATATGAGAACAAAGAAAAGGGCAAGGCAGTAGTAGAACTTGCTGAGTATTTGCTTTCACCTGAGTGTTCACTAGGTGCGGCTTCAACTGGCTTCATCGTGGTTGAAGGCACATTCCTTGCGAAGGCGAAGCAGTTAATCGCCCGCGCAAACAAGTAAGTACATATCCAATAGCTTAAGAAAAGAACCCAGGGCCACGAGGGTAGCCCTGGGTTCTTTCTTGTCAGAAAATAGTTAGTTAAGAAAACAAATGCGCGCCTGGCAGGAATCGAACCTGCGACAACCCGCTTAGAAGGCGGGTGCTCTATCCGACTGAGCTACAGGCGCATTTAATCTCACTTACTTACCTGTCAGAGTCTACCGAAGTTAAACGGTAGGGTTTCGTCTTATGGCTGAGTTCATTTATACGATGAAAAAGGCGCGTAAAGCGCATGGCGAAAAGGTAATTCTCGACGACGTTACCTTGATGTTTTATCCAGGTGCCAAGATCGGCGTGGTTGGTCCAAACGGTGCGGGTAAGTCAACGGTCCTACAGATCATGGCCGGCCTTCAGCAGCCTTCTAATGGCGAGGCTTACCTAACTCCAGGTTTTACTGTAGGCATCTTGCTACAAGAGCCAGTTCTTGATGAGACAAAAAATGTTATTGATAACGTTAAAGAGGGCGTTGCCGAAACTGTTTCAATGCTTAAGCGATTTGATGAGATTTCTGAAGAGATGGCTAGCCCCGATGCTGACTACGACAAGTTATTGGCCGAGATGGGAGATCTGCAAGAGAAGCTAGATCACCGCAATGCTTGGGAACTTGATTCGCAGCTAGAACAAGCTATGGATGCTTTACGTTGCCCACCAGCCGATGCTGATGTGTCGGTTTTATCAGGTGGCGAGAAGCGTCGCGTGGCACTTTGTAAGTTGTTATTGCAAGCGCCCGACTTGCTGCTGCTCGATGAACCTACGAACCACTTAGATGCTGAATCAGTGCTTTGGTTAGAGCAACATTTAAATAAGTATCCCGGTGCAGTTGTTGCGATTACGCACGATAGGTATTTCCTAGACAACGTTGCAGAATGGATTCTCGAACTCGACCGTGGTCGCGCTTATCCATACGAAGGTAACTACTCAACTTACCTAGAAACAAAAGCTACGCGTTTAAAGATTGAGGGTCAGAAAGATGCCAAGCGCGCAAAGCGTTTGACTGAAGAACTCGAATGGGTTCGCATGAATGCCAAAGGCCGTCAAGTGAAATCAAAGGCGCGTTTGGCTCGTTATGAAGAGATGGCGGCTGAAGCTGACAAGATGCGTAAGTTGGACTTTGAAGAAATTCAGATTCCACCTGGCCCACGTCTTGGCAACATTGTGATCGAAGTTGATAACTTATCTAAGGGCTTTGGCGATCGCTTACTAATTGATGACTTGTCATTTACGTTGCCACGTAACGGTATCGTCGGAATCATCGGGCCTAACGGTGCTGGAAAGACCACGCTATTTAAGACTTTAATCGGCATGGAACAACCAGATTCTGGTTCTGTGAAGGTTGGCGAGACCGTAAAGATTTCCTACGTGGATCAGTCACGTGGTGGCATCGACCCAAAGAAATCACTTTGGGAAGTTGTCTCAGACGGTCTTGATTACATCAAGGTGGGCAATGTTGAAATGCCATCTCGTGCATATGTTTCAGCTTTTGGTTTTAAGGGTCCAGATCAACAGAAGCCTGCCGGTGTTTTATCTGGTGGAGAGCGAAACCGTTTGAACTTAGCGCTAACGCTTAAAGCTGGCGGAAACTTATTGCTCCTTGATGAGCCGACGAACGATTTAGATGTTGAAACACTTGGTTCCTTAGAAAATGCGCTACTTGAATTTCCTGGTTGCGCGGTAGTGATCTCGCACGATCGTTGGTTCCTTGACCGTGTGGCAACTCACATCTTGGCTTACGAAGGTGAATCAAAGTGGTTCTGGTTTGAAGGTAACTTCGAGTCCTATGAAGAAAATAAAATCTCTCGCCTTGGTGCTGACGCTTCACGCCCACACCGTGCGACCTACAGAAAGCTAACTCGATAATGCGCCATCTAACTAAAGCGCATGTGCGCTGGGATGATCTTGATGGTTTTGGTCATGTTAACAATGCATCTTATTTAACTTACATCCAAGAGGCGCGTGCTAATTTCACTTGGTACTCACGTAAAGAAGCCGGGCTCGAACCAGTATTTTCTGACATGGTCGTTGGTCGTGCTGAAGTTGATTTCATTGTGCCAATTTACGAAGGTGGTTTTGATTTAGATGTTGCTATTTGGGTGGCCAAGATTGGCAACTCATCTTTTGATTTAGCTTACGAGTTAAGCAGCCCGCTTGGCTTACATGCACGTGGTCGCACGGTTCAGGTAGCTGTCTCTATGGAAACTAAAAAATCACGCCCACTTACACAAGATGAACGTGAATTTCTGACCGGATATTTAGAGGCTTAACTCATGCAACTTGCGCCAAGATCAACTCGCCTTTGGTGGCGCGATGCTGTTACTTACCAAATTTATATACGATCATTTGCCGATAGCAATGGCGATGGCATTGGCGACATCAACGGTATTCGTTCACGTTTGCCTTACCTAAAAGAGCTTGGCATTGATGCCATCTGGATTACGCCTTGGTTTCCTTCTCCACAAAAAGATCATGGCTACGATGTTGCCAATTATTTTGATATCGAACCTGATTACGGCACTTTGGGTGATGCCAAGGCTTTAATTGCTGAAGCTCATGAGCTCGGAATTCGTATCTTGCTCGACATTGTTCCTAACCACTGTAGTGACCAACATGAATGGTTCCAGGCAGCGCTTAAGGCGGCACCTGGCAGCAAAGAGCGCGAGCGTTTTCATTTTCTAGATGGCAAAGGCAAAAATGGTGAGTTACCACCGAATAACTGGCCATCTGTTTTCGGCGGCGATGCTTGGCAGCGAGTAATCGAAGCTGATGGCAAACCAGGGCAGTGGTACTTGCATATCTTTGCTACCGAGCAACCCGATTTCAATTGGGAAAATGCAGAGGTTCGCGAGCACTTCGAAAACATTTTAAAGTTTTGGTTAGACCTAGGTGTCGATGGTTTCCGCATCGATGTGGCGCACGCAATGATTAAAGCCGAAGGCCTGCCCGATATTGTTGAACCAGAAAAAGGCAACGAGATGCTTTCAGCAACTCAGCATCCATTCTGGGATCAAGAAGGCGTACACGAGATTCATCGCTCTTGGCGCAAGATTCTTGATTCATATCCCGGCGATCGCATGGCAGTTGCCGAAGCGTGGGTAAGCCCAGCAACTCGTATTGCGCGCTACCTGCGCCCCGATGAATTAGCCAACTCCTTTAATTTTGAATTTCTAATTTCACTTTGGGAAGCTGCGTTTCTAAAAGAGCGCATTGTGGTTTCAATGGCGGCAATGGCCGAAGTTGGCGCACCATCTTCTTGGGTATTTAATAACCACGATTTAGTTCGCTCGGTTGATCGCTTCGATTTAGGTTTGTTAAATGTTGATAAATCAACGCTGCATCGCCAAGGCGATCCAAAGAAATTTAATTTAGAACGCGGCACACGTCGCGCACGAGCCGGTGCGCTTCTAATGTTGGCTCTACCCGGCGGTGCTTATGTTTATCAAGGCGAAGAGTTAGCTCTGCCTGAAGTTCGCGATATTCCCGAAGATCGTTTAACTGATCCGCGTTGGGTAATGAGCGGCAAAGTCGATCGTGGTCGCGATGGTTGTCGTGTTCCGCTTCCTTGGCACCACGAACCTGTTGGAGCATTTGGTTTCTCGGCTAATGAATCTTTAAAGCCGGTTGACGCTTGGTTGCCGCAAAGTGAATGGTGGGGCAATTTTGCTTCTAGCAAGCAAGATGGTGTCGAAGATTCAACGCTAACTATGTATCGCAAAGCCCTTGCTATTCGAAAGGCCGAAGCTGGCTTGGGTGATGGCCCAATGACTTGGATTGATGTTAATGATGATGTTCTAGCATTTACACGTCCCGGAAACTTTGCTTGCTATGTTAACTTCGGGGCTGAGATTGAATTGCCAGCGGGTGCGGAAATTCTGGTCTCTAGCGCGCCAATTGCTGGCAATAAATTACCTACCGATACCGCAGTTTGGTTGCGAGTTAAGTGACTTTCTACGAAGAAGTTGGCGGCGAAGCTTTCTTTGCTGACCTGATTTCGCAGTTTTACGCCCACGTTGCGACAGATCCAGTTTTGCGTCCAATGTATCCAGATTCGGATATGAAAGGTGCTGCCGAGCGACTACAAATGTTTTTAGAACAATATTGGGGCGGGCCGATCACTTATTCCGAAGAGCGCGGGCATCCACGGTTACGAATGCGTCATGCCGGTTTTCACATTGATCGTGCGGCTCATGATGCCTGGATCAATGCGATGCGCAAAGCAGTAGATGGTGTTGAGCTTGATGCTGCTCACAAAGAAACTTTGTGGGGCTATCTAGAAATGGCAGCTGCTGGTTTAGTTAATCAAGCAGATTGACTTGAGTTTCCAACTTTAAGAATTTCACCATTACGCAGGTACCAAAGAGTGCCATTGCTATCGCGCACAGTTGTAATACGCAGGCCAACTTTTTCGACAACACCCTTTACTTCGAGAACTTCAACGGTATCGCCAACGCCATATTGATCTTCAACCAACATAAAAATTCCAGAGAGCACATCGCGCACAATTGTTTGCGCGCCAAGACCAAGAGCCACACCGATAACGCCAGCTGAGGCAATAAATGGGCCTAAGTTAAATCCAAACTCACCCAGCACCGTGGCAAAGGCGATCAGCCAGATCGCTGAATTTAAAGTGCTGCTTAGAACGGTGCCAGTTGTCTTAGCCCGCTCTTTTTGACGATTGCCTACGCCTCGTAAACCAGGGCGTAAATCGGCAGTTGCTAACCGATTCATGGCGCGGGAAATGGCACGTTTACCAAAGTACTGAGTCGCGCTGGCAATTAGCAGAACTAGCAGGATGCGCAGTGGGGCACCGCTGAACCAGTCAACCGCCTCTTTTACAGTGAAGTCCATAGTGATGCCGACTCTAACGAATTCTTAACCTAAAAGGCGCTATAAATCCGCTCTTTCGCAGAACTTTTACGGCAAGATATGGCAATCGGCGCGAGCCACGCGCTTCGATCAGGGAGCGATTATGTCGCGAACACTTATTCTGAACGCCACCTACGAACCGTTAGGTGTTGTGTCGGACCGCCGCGCTCTTATTTTAGTTCTTAATCAGCGCGCAACTATGGTCGAAGATTCTGGTGTTGTTCTTCATTATGCAACTGGCCAAGTTTCACTGCCATCAGTAATCAGATTAAATAAATTTGTGCGAATTCCATATCGTCATGCAGTTCCGCTTTCCAGGCGAGCAATTTTTGCCCGCGATGGTGGTCGCTGTGTTTATTGTGGCAATGCCGCAACATCCATTGATCACGTGATTCCTCGCTCTCGCGGGGGCGGTCATAATTGGGAGAACGTGGTGGCTGCTTGCCATCGTTGCAATCATGCCAAGGCTGATAAAGGGCTGAAAGAATTAGGCTGGCGACTTAGATCACTTCCGCGCGAACCAGTTGGTGCGGCTTGGCGAATTCTGGGAACAGGTAGAACTGAAAATCGTTGGCTGCCATATCTCGAACCATTTGGTGCGTCAGCAGCTACTGCTTAAGTCAATTACACTTACGCCCATGATGATTCAACTTTTTCAAGCTGCTTCTAAACTTAATATGGGCCAAGAAGATGGCGCGATGCCAGGTGAATCTCTAAGTGCCGTCGAGACCGCCCTTTATTTCGTGGGTGTTCCAGTTGGTTTATTTCTTTTGATTTCAGTAATTGTTTATGCACTTACTGGTGAGCGCAAAGAAAAGACCGAGTCAAAAGACTCGGTCTTAACTCACATCGAATAGATATTACTTATCGGCAGCTCGTGCTTTCAAAGCGCGAGTCATTGAATCGCGACCTTCGGCAACAGTTCGGCGCATCGCATGAGATGCATCCTTACCGGTTACTTCTAGCCAGTGCTCAGCTTTCTTAACTGTTTCTTCGCTGATTACCCAGGCTGGGAACAACAAAGTCGCCGTAGCTTCAGCGATTTCGTAGCCTTTGGTCTCCCAAACTTCCAGAATTGATTCGAAGTACTTATCAACGAAAGGCACCAAAAGTTCGCGATGAATTGCCAAGTTAAAGCCACGACAGGTGTAGGCGTGGATTGTGTTCGACAAGTTATCGACAGTAACTGATTTAAAGGCAGCAGCCTTAGCATCAGCAGTTGGAAGAGCAGCATGAGCTAACGCTGCGTATTGATTTCCGTGAGCTGTTTTATCTTTAGCAGCCTCTGCAGCTATATCGGCCGCGCTAAAAATCCCACGCTTTACACCGCAGATAAATACAAACCAACGCAGATCAGCATCAACAGTCAGGCCGTTGATTGATCCGTTAAGGATCGCTTTGATCCTTTCGTGCTGAGCTGGAGTGTAGGCAAAGTCTGCAAATGCCTTGGCATATTGAAGTTGGTGATCACTGCCAGCAGCAGCGCTATCGAGGAACTTTTCAAATGCGCTCGCTGCTTGTTCGCGCAATTTCTCACGATTAGCATCTGAGGCAAATGACCAGATTGCGCCTTCGATCTGTGAGACAGTCATGGTCACTGCTGTGATATCAGTTTCACCAGCAAGTGCGTTTAGAGCAATAGTTACATAGTCGCTCGCTGCCAGTTCGCCATCGCGAGTTGAATCCCAAAGCGAAGCCCAGATTAATCCACGTGAAAGCGAATCATCTAGCTTTCCAAGATGAGATTTCATTGTCGCAATAGAGCGATCATCAAAACGCAACTTGGCATAAGTCTGATCACCATCGTTAATTAGAACTAAGTCGGCAGTTTTCTCGCCAGCTAATTCAGTAACTTCAGTTAGCTCGCCAGCAATATCTAATTCGACGTTCTTGCGACGTGAAAGCTTGTCGCCTGTAATGTCATATAGACCAACCTTTAAGCGGTGAGGGCGAAGCTCAGTTGATCCAATCGGCATGGTTGGCGCTAATTGCTTAACTTTGATTGACTTGTAAACATCGCCTTCAACTTCAAGAACTGGGCTAAGCGTGTTAACGCCAGCTGTACGCAACCAGGTGCGAACCCACTCGGTTAAGTCTCGGCCGCTGGCGGCTTCCAGCTGGACAATTAGATCGTTCAAAGTTGTGTTCTGGTAGGCATGCTTGGCAAAGTACTTACGAAGAGCAGCGATGAAGTTATCGCGGCCCACGTGAGCTACTAACTGCTGCAGAACAGATGCGCCCTTGGCATATGAAATTCCATCAAAGTTTGTGCGCACGGCATCGAGATCTTCCATCTCGACAGCAATTGGGTGAGTAGAAGAGAGTTGATCTTGGCGGTATGCCCAGTTCTTGCGAGTTGAGTTAAATTCAGTCCAAGCATGTGTCCACTTAGTTGATTCGCTAACGGCCATGTAGGAAGCCCATTCTGCGAATGATTCGTTAAGCCACAGATCTTCCCACCAGGCCATAGTGACAAGATCACCAAACCACATGTGTGCCATTTCGTGATGAATGGTTGACGCGCGACTTACATGATTTCGCTCGGTTACCTTGCTGCGGAAAATCAGCACATCTTCGTGAAAAGTTACACAACCTACGTTTTCCATCGCACCCCAGTTGTATTCAGCAACTGCGATCTGGTCGTACTTACCAAATGGATAAGCCAGCCCAAAAGTCTTTTCAAAGTAAGCAAAGCCTTGCTTGGTAACTTCGAAAATGTTTTCAGCATCAACGTGCTTAAAGAAAGATTTACGAGCATAGATGCCAAGCGGAATTGTTTTCTCGCCTTTATATTCATCATGAACGCTCTGATAAGCACCGGCAACAATGGCAGTTACGTAAGTTGCGATAACTTGGGACTCTGCGAATTGAATAAACTTCTTATCGCCATCGAGTTCATTAGTTGATTCAACGCCGTAGTTTGAAATAACTTCCCAATGCTTAGGGGTAATGGTGCTAATCTTGAAGGTTGCTTTTTGATCTGGCTGGTCAAAGCAGGCATACATTCGACGAGCATCGCCAGTTTCGAACTGGGTATATAGGTAGACCTCATCATCGGCTGGGTCAACGAAGCGGTGCAGGCCTTCGCCAGAATTTGAATAAACGCCATCGTGTTCGATCTCAAGCAGATTCTCGGCTGCGATTGCTGGCAAGTAAACAGTCTCACCATCGAACTTAGGATCAAACTCAACGCCATTTAGTTTGGCAGAGTAAACCTTGGCACCAACGCAGTCGATGAAAGTTGTCGCACCTGGCTTTAGACCTGCGAACTTAACTGTGGTTTTTACCCGAAAATTCTCGGCTCCAGTAGTTAGGTCTAGGTCGATCGCATAACTTGCGACCTTCAAGATGGCTGAACGTTCAGCGGCTTCAATTTGGGTGATATTCGTACCTGGCACGAGGACTCCTTGTTAAATAGCCAAAGCTCAAAACTTCGGCACCCGATTGGGGTTCGTAATCTAAGCATGAAAGAGTGCTCTAGTGGAAAGCAGAGCAGTCAGGTCATACAAATTACGCGGGCGCCGGATTACCGAGGGCCAGCAAGAGGCTTGGGATCGCCTGTGGCCAGTTTTCGGCATTGAA
>JBIIYZ010000043.1:0-4591 GCA_044346555.1 Candidatus Planktophila sp.
TCTTTGCGGAATTCCTCTGACATACCTAAGACGCACATGCTCATGCCGTACTTGGCCATTGTGTAAGCAACGTGGTGTTGGAACCACTTGGCTTTCATGGAAAGTGGTGGCGAGAGCGTCAAAATGTGCGGGTTTCGACCCGCCTTGGCTGACTCACGAAGATGTGGGATAGCGGCCTGCGAAGTTAAAAATGTTCCGCGCACATTGACATCAAACATTAGGTCAAAGCGCTTAGCTGGAGTTGCCTCGGTCTTAGTTAAATTAATGGCGCTGGCGTTATTAATCAAAATATCAATGCCGCCAAACTCCGCTGCGGCTTGAGCAATAGCAGCTTCAATTTGGGCCTCATCGCGCAAGTCGCATTGAATTGGAAGCGCTACTCCTCCGGCGGCTTCTATCTCTGCCGCAGCTGAATAGATAGTGCCCGGTAGCTTGGGATTTACTTCAGCAGTTTTGGCCGCGATTGCCACTGATGCGCCATCGCGAGCTGCTTTCAACGCGATTGCTAAACCGATTCCGCGGGAGCCGCCAGTAATAAAGATTCTCTTTCCGGCTAGTGACATTATTTACCTTTCTTGCTCATGAAATTCATGAACGCCATCATGGCTTCTTCGGATTGAAGTGCCATAGAAAACAATTGGAACTCGGCTTTCATAACTGCTTCGACTGCATCGTGCTTACTAGCTTTCAAAAGCGCCTTGGTATTAATCACAGCTTGTGGAGGTTGTGCCGCGATCTGACTTGCTACTAATTGTGCTTGTTCATACACATCGGAGGCAATCGTGGAAACCAAGCCCATCTCTTTAGCATCGGTCGCCGTGAAAGATTCGCCAGTTAAGAAAATACGAGCTGCTCGTTGATAGCCCACTAAAGCTGGGAAAAGGTAACTGGAGCCGGCTTCTGGGACTAACCCCAGAGAAGTGAACGGCATTGAAAAACTTGCAGTGGGTGATGCTAAAACAACATCGCAATGTAGAAGCATCGTGGTGCCCACCCCCACTGCATTTCCCTTTACCGCCGCAAGAAGTGGTTTCGGAAAATTAAGAAGCGATCCAAGAAACTTTGCTACTTCTGTGTCATCGCTGGTTGGTGGGTTGTCCATGAAATCTTTGATGTCATTACCTGCAGTGAAGTGATCACCTTCGCTGGTAATGATCACCGCACGAATACTGAAATCACCGGCAGCTTCATTTAATCCATTTGCCAACGCCCCATACATCTCACGAGTCAGAGCATTCATTTTGGCGGGCCGATTTAGGCTGAGTGTTAGCACCCCATCGGCGCTTTTGGTCGATATCACGTCCATCATGAGCCTAAGCATAGGGTTACTTCCCAGTAATTGGGGGTAGCCTAACCATGACGGAGAGGTCACAGTTATGACTAGAGATATCACTATAAGTTCGCGCGAGCTTTCCCCATTCGAGCGTTTGGTTTTAGAACTACTTTGCGAAGGCAAAACTAATGGGGCCATCGCTATTGATACAGGTCACAGTGAGAAAGTTATTGAGAACACGGTCAGTCGAAGTGCTCATGTTTTTGGAATCAAGGCTGACGTAAACACCAATCTGCGAGTTTTGCTGGCTCTTGCATATCGAACACATTACGGCGATCAAGCTTTCGAGAAACTAGGCGTTGCTTGTTCACATCTCGAAGTCGGGCCAGATGGTCGGCAAATCTGCAATTTACATAACGATTAAGTGAATTTAAAGATTCAGTTTCACTGACGAGTGATGACACTCAGTAATTCAACCTGAGTGCTGCCTCATCAATAATTCAAACTTTCTCACATCGCGCCGAGATGTAATTACCTCGTACTCGAAATCGAGTGCATAAGAGGGAGAGAGAAAGTTATGAAACGCAGGACATTAGACAAGATAATTTCAATCGTAAGTTTGGGCTTTGCTGCTCTTCTTTTTCTATTCGCAGGACTTCTTAATTGGGGCGCGACATTTGCTGAAGAAAATGTAGCCTCTCAGCTAGAAATGCAAAACATCACATTCCCAGCAGAAGAGGCCTTACCAGATGCTACAAGGGCTCAACTGTCCAAGTGGGCAGAGCAAAAGGTGGTAACTGGCGAGATGGCCCGGGACTATTCAGATCTCTACATCCTTGAGCATATGAATGCATCTGCTACAGCTGTAATGGGTAAAGCAGCAACTTACTCTGAGGTATCTGGCGCATACATGGGTCTTGTGCGTGGCGGTAGCACTGATACTGCAAAGATCGCTCAACTCGGAGACTTGCGCGAAACATTGTTTATGGGAAATACGTTAAGAGGCATGCTTTTACAAGCATACGCATTTGGAACTATGGGAGTAATCGCAGGGTATGCAGCCCTCGCATCTCTAGGTGGTGCAATCCTCTTCTTGGTTTTGGGTGTTGCTGCTGTACTCCATCGCCGCCACACCGGTGAAGAGGTTTTGATTTAGCCCTCAACTCTCCGTGATGGGTTAAAGAAGCGCCCCTGGGTTTATCCCGGGGGCGCTTACCTTTACCTAATCTCTAAAGTAGTTCTACCTAAGAAAATTAGCGCTCAATCTTTCCGTTAATGAAATCTTCGGTCTTAACATGAGCTTGCTCATCAGTGTATTGCTCTGGTGGCGTCTTCATGAAGTAACTAGATGGTGACAACAATGGGCCACCGATCTTGCGATCAAGACCAATCTTTGCGCAACGTAGCGCATCGATGATTACACCAGCTGAGTTTGGTGAATCCCAAACCTCTAGCTTGTATTCAAGATTTAGTGGAACATCGCCGAAGGCCCGACCTTCAAGACGAACATAGGCCCACTTGCGATCATCTAGCCATGGAATGTAATCCGATGGTCCGATGTGAACGTTCTTCTCGCCCATATCGTGATCGAGTTGTGATGTTACTGAGTTGGTCTTTGAGATCTTCTTTGACTCTAAACGATCGCGCTCTAACATGTTCTTGAAGTCCATGTTTCCGCCAACGTTTAATTGATAGGTGCGATCTAGGTGAACGCCACGATCCTGGAACAACTTAGCCATGATGCGGTGCGTAATTGTCGCGCCAACTTGGCTCTTGATGTCATCGCCAACAATTGGAAGACCGGCATCTTCGAATTTCTTAGCCCACACTGGGTCTGAAGCGATGAAGACAGGAAGTGCGTTGACGAAAGCACAGCCAGCATCAATTGCACATTGTGCGTAGTACTTAGCAGCTGTTTCAGAGCCAACAGGCAAGTAACAAATTAGAACATCAACTTGTTCTTCCTTGAGGACTGCAACTACATCAACTGCTGGTGCATCTGATTCAGTAATTGTCTCGCGGTAATACTTACCAAGACCGTCGTTTGTAACGCCGCGAAGAACTGGAACACCAGTCTTAGCTACATCACTAAATTTAATTGTGTTGTTCTCGCTTGCCCAAATAGCATCAGCTAAATCTAAGCCGACTTTTTTAGCGTCAACATCAAAAGCTGCAACGAACTTAACGTTGCTGATGTGATAGTTGCCAATGGTTGCATGCATAAGGCCAGGAATTTCCTGATCAAGGGCTGCATCTTTGTAGTAGGTCACGCCTTGCACCAATGAGTTAGCGCAGTTTCCTACACCTACGATTGCTACTCGGATATCGCCTTTACCGGTTGTGATATTCACGTTATTTCCTCTCGGTTTTGATCATGTCTTCCAGCCAAACAATTTCTCGTTCTGCTGATTCAAGAGAGTGACGTCGCCACTCCTCTAGGTACTTATCGATTCCGATTGGCGACTTTTCTAGCTCGCCTCGCAAAATCTCGGCCTTCTCTTTAAGACGTCGGTGACGTCCTTCCAAAATTCGAACTCGGTTGGTTGTTGAAGTTGGGCTAAAGAATGCAAAGCGAACTTCAAATCCTTCATCCTCCCAAGTATCTGGACCAACGGTGTCGGTTAGCTTTTCAAAACGTTCCCGCCCTTTTTCAGTAAGCCCGTAAACAATTCGTGAGCGCCGTGGGGTTGCTGCCTCGGTAGATTCTTCAATCAATCCGGCCAACATCATTCGCTTTAATTGTGGGTAGAGCACTGAAAACGAGAGTGCGCGAAACGGCCCATAGATGGCAGTTAAGCGCTTGCGCAGCTCATAACCATGCAGGCTGTTCTGCGAAAGAAGCCCCAGAAGGGCGAATTCGAGTGATTCACTACGTGAGCGCACGACTTCCCCTTTCTGTAAGCAATAGTCCGACTGATATATCTGATGTATATATCGACTCGATATATCGATGCGATAGTTAAACCGATTTTCAGCCTGAGCGCAACCCGAACACGCTCAATCTGGGGGTTTCGAGGCTTCTGAGAGCTCGCCGTGTGACCCATGCGACTTACTAGAATCACGTAATGGTGATCCCATCGCGACTGACTGAATACATCATCGCCGCCATGATAATCATCCTGGCTCCGGGGCCCAGCGTCCTCTTTGTAATAGCACGAGCTATCGCATGGGGCCGCAAAGTTGCTGTTGTGACTGTGGCCGGGAACGTTATTGGCGCATTCGTTCTCTCGTCGTTAGTGGCATTCGGTTTAGGTCCTATTCTGCAACGTTCCGATTTAGCATTCGCTGCAGTTCAATGGGGTGGCGGTCTATATCTGA
>JBIIYZ010000025.1:0-17461 GCA_044346555.1 Candidatus Planktophila sp.
AAAGTTGGCAAAGATGGCGTAATCACAGTTGAAGAAGCATCTACTACTGGGCTTGAACTTGAGTTCACTGAAGGCATGCAATTCGATAAGGGTTACATCTCGCCTTACTTCGTAACTGATCAAGATCGCATGGAAGCAATCCTAGAAGATGCTTACGTATTGATCTCAGGTGGAAAGATCTCAGCTTTAGCTGAGTTGCTTCCTATCCTCGAAAAAGTTGCTCAGACCTCAAAGCCACTTCTAATCATTGCTGAAGATGTTGAAGGCGAAGCGCTTTCTACCCTAGTTGTTAACCGCATGCGTGGCGTATTCGCTTCAGCTGCAGTTAAGGCACCTGGTTTCGGCGATCGTCGCAAGGCAATGTTGCAAGACATCGCAATCTTGACTGGCGGCGAAGTTATCTCGGCTGAAGTCGGCATGAAGCTTGATCAAATCGGTCTGGAATCACTCGGTCGCGCTCGTCGCGTTGTAATCTCAAAGGATGCAACAACTATCGTCGATGGTGCTGGCGACAAGGCAGTAGTTGCGGCTCGCGTTTCTGAGATTCGTAAAGAGATTGAAAATACTGACTCTGACTGGGATCGTGAAAAGCTACAAGAGCGCGTTGCAAAACTCGCTGGCGGCGTTTGTGTTATCAAAGTTGGCGCACATACTGAAGTTGAATTAAAAGAAAAGAAGCACCGTCTAGAAGATGCGATTTCAGCAACACGTGCCGCAGTTGAAGAAGGCATTGTGGTTGGGGGCGGCGCAGCTCTAGTACATGCAGCTGATGCACTTGAAGGCGATCTTGGCTTCGAAGGCGACAAGGCTGTTGGTGTCCGGTTAGTTCGCAAAGCTTGCGACGAACCACTTCGTTGGATTGCTGAAAATGCTGGCCTTGAAGGCTATGTAGTTGTAGCAAAAGTTCGTGCGATGAAAGCCAATGAAGGCTTTAATGCAGCAACTGATGTTTACGGCGACTTAGCTAAAGACGGTGTAATCGATCCAGTTAAAGTAACTCGTTCAGCTCTTGCTAACGCAGCTTCTATTGCAGCGATGTTCATTACAACTGAAGCAGTTGTATACGAGCGTCCTGCTGATGAAGCACCAGAAGCCGCTGGCGGCCACGGCCATTCACATGGCCCTGGGGGTCACTCGCACTAGTTTGTCTAGTGCTAGTCATAATTAGAAGTAAAAAACCCGCCGAAGTTTCGGCGGGTTTTTTATTTTCGGGGCTAAATAAATAATTAACTTGCAGTCGATAGCGCAACTGCGCCGACGCGGTCGAGAATTGCGACGCGATCATCTTCAGATAGACCGCCCCAGATTCCATAAGGCTCTTGAACTGCGAGCGCATGTTTGCGGCAAGCTTCAAGAACCGGGCAACTAAAGCAAACGGCTTTAGCAACATTTTCACGATTGCGGCGTCGTGGTCCGCGCTCACCATCTGGGTGGAAGAACATCTCACTCGGCAGATCGCGGCAGGAACCCTCTTGCTGCCAATTCCAATTTTCAACAACTGGTTTTGGGAGACGAGAAACTTCGCTCATTTTGACCCCTTTGATGCTTAAACTTCTATTGGGCTGAACCTTACAACCGCTTCATAGGTTGTTCAAGTACCCAGTACCAAATTCTTGAGTTTGGGGCTTATTTGAGCGCACTCAGGTGGCACGAATCTCACCTACCCCCCAAGATTGGGGCATGGATCAGCCCCTGACCGTATCCGCCTTAGCCCGCCTAATTGGCGTGGCCCCGGCAACCCTGCGGACCTGGGATCGGCGCTATGGCCTAGGGCCAACCGAACATGTCGAAGGCAGCCATCGCAGATATTCGCGGGCCGATGTTGCCAGATTAGTAACGATGCGCCGTTTGATAACAACTGGGGTCGCACCAAGTGATGCCGCGCTAAGAGCGAAAGCGCATCAAGGTGAGATTTCAATTCCAGAATTAGTTACTGAGATAGTTGTTGCTGAAGAACTAGTAGCCGCATTATGTCGCGCAGCTGAATCACTAGATCGCGATTTTGTGCTGCAAGCACTACGGCAAGAATTGATGAAAAACGGTGTAATTAACTGCTGGCAGACCGTCATAGTGCCAGTCTTAATTCACATCGGTGATAGCTGGGCAAAGACTGGCGAAGGTATTGAGATCGAACACATGATGTCTGAACTAATCAAGACTGTCTTACGTGAATCTGTTCCTGAAGAATTTGATGCAGTCAATGCGCGGCCGGTTTTATTAGCGTGCGTTGGCGAAGAACTGCATTCGTTAGCGCTACATGCACTCGCTGCTGCTCTAGCTGAACGCGAAATTTCTAGTAATTTCTTAGGTGCGCGCACTCCAGTTTCTGCTCTTTGTGGAGTAATGAATAAGTCAGCACCACCGGCACTATTTCTCTGGGCACAGTTATCCGAAAATGGCGACCCAATGTTTTTTAAAGATCTGCCAGATGTGCGTCCAGCGCCCCGAATTATTCTGGGCGGGCCGGGCTGGAACCCAAAACAATGTAGCGAAGTCACGGTAGCAACTGATTTACAGCACGCATGTGAGGAAATCACGCAGGCGATCGGGGCCTAAAAGAGCCGTTAGACTTTAGCCTTATCTACTGCAGGGGAGGCCGAGATGAGCGATGACAAGATCGCAATGATGGGCCTGACTTACGACGATGTGCTCTTGTTGCCTGATGCCTCTGAAGTAGTGCCTTCTGAAGTCGAGACTTCAACTCAGTTAACCCAAAATATTTCTTTAGCAGTGCCGCTGGTTTCTTCAGCGATGGATACCGTAACTGAATCACAACTCGCAATCGCAATGGCTAAGGCCGGTGGCATTGGCATCATTCACCGCAATCTGCCGATTGCCGAGCAAGTAACTCACGTTAAATTAGTTAAAAACGTGGGCATGGTTGGTGCAGCTGTTGGTGTCGGTGACGATGGTTTTGCTCGCGCACAAGCACTTATTGAAGCAGGCGTTGATGTTGTTGTAGTCGATACCGCACATGGTCATCATCGCGCAGTGCTCGATGCGATTGCCCGAATTAAGAAATTTTCACCAACGACTGAAATCATTGGCGGCAACGTGGCAACTCGCGCCGGTGCTCAAGCTTTGATTAATTCTGGCGCTGATGCGGTAAAAGTTGGCGTTGGTCCGGGTTCAATCTGCACTACTCGAATTGTGGCCGGTGTTGGAGTTCCACAAATTACTGCAATTATGGAAGCCGCCAAAGCATGTGGCAAAGCCGGCATTCCACTTATTGCCGATGGTGGTCTGCAATATTCAGGAGACATTGTTAAAGCGCTTGTTGCTGGCGCAAACTCGGTAATGCTTGGTTCGTTACTTGCTGGCTGCGAAGAATCTCCGGGTGAGCTAATTGAAATTGATGGTCGCAAGTACAAGGGCTATCGCGGCATGGGTTCACTTGGTGCGATGCAATCACGCGGTGAGCAAAAGTCATATTCCAAAGATCGTTACATGCAGGACGATGTTTTATCTGAAGATAAATTAGTTCCCGAAGGAATCGAAGGAAAAGTTTTATATCGCGGCACTGTGGCTGAAGTAGTTCATCAATTAGTTGGTGGTCTGCGTTCTGGAATGGGTTACGCCGGAGCACCAGATATCAATACTTTGCGCCGTGATGGTCGCTTAATTCAAATTACCGCAGCTGGCCTACAAGAGAGCCATCCGCACGATGTTCTGCATGTGGCAGATGCCCCTAACTATGCGAAGAAAGGCTAGGGCCAAGTAAATGTTCGAAATTGAAATTGCACCCGGCAAGCGCGCCCGCCAGGCTTACTCCTTTGACGATATTGCGATTGTGCCATCGCGACGTACGCGCGACCCCGAAGATGTTTCTACTTCATGGCAGATCGATGCTTATAAATTTGACTTGCCGATGTTGGCAGCGCCGATGGATTCAGTGGTTTCACCTCAAACTGCGATTGCGATTGGCAAGTTAGGTGGCCTGGGAGTTCTAAACCTTGAAGGTCTCTGGACTCGATATGAAGACCCGCGCATACAGCTAGGTGAAATTGCTTCGATGCCCGACGCGCAGGCAACAAGACGTATGCAAGAACTTTATAGTGCGCCAATTCAGCCAGCACTAATTAAAGAACGCATTAAACAAATTCGCGAAGCTGGCGTAACGGTCGCGGCCTCGCTTTCGCCACAACGTACTGCTGAACTACATAAGGCAGTCGTTGAAGCTGGCGTAGATATCTTCGTTATTCGCGGAACCACTGTTAGTGCTGAACATGTAGCGACTCGCGACGATGCGCTTAACTTAAAGAAATTCATTTACGAACTCGATGTGCCGGTAATTGTTGGCGGCGTAGCTACTGCCACAGGTGCGCTGCACTTAATGCGCGCCGGTGCTGCTGGCGTTCTAGTTGGTTTTGGTGGTGGAGCAGCGCACACCACTCGTAAAGTTTTAGGCATCCAAGTTCCAATGGCATCTGCTGTTGCTGAAGTTGCTTCAGCTCGTCGTGAATATCTCGATGAATCTGGTGGCCGTTATGTTCATGTAATTGCTGATGGTGGTGTTGGTCGCAGTGGAGATATCGCAAAAGCAATTGCCATGGGTGCCGATGCGGTAATGATGGGCTCTCCATTAGCAAAAGCAGTTGAAGCTCCTGGCTTAGGTTGGCACTGGGGTTCCGAGGCGCATCACGCAGTTCTGCCACGTGGTGAACGTGTTGCAGTTGGCACCGTTGGCACACTCGAAGAAATTCTGCTGGGGCCATCAAGTACTTCTGATGGTTCCATGAATTTATTCGGTGCTCTTCGCCGCGCAATGGCTACTTGCGGATATTCCGATGTTAAGGAATTCCAGCGCGTCGAGGTACTTATCAATCGTGGCTAATCCAGTTCTGGTTCTTGATTTTGGTGCGCAATACGCGCAATTAATTGCCCGTCGAGTTCGCGAAGCCAATGTTTTCTCCGAGATTGTGCCGTCCTCAATTACTGCCGCTGAAGTAACGGCTAAAGCACCAAGTGCCATTATTTTATCGGGTGGCCCATCAAGTGTTTATGCACCAGGGGCGCCTAAGTTCGATGAAAGTATTCTGCAGTTAGGTATTCCAGTCTTCGGTATTTGTTATGGTTTTCAAGCAATGGCCGCAGCTCTGGGCGGCGTAGTTAGCCAAACTGGAAAATCAGAATTTGGCCGCACTGAAATAACTGCCACAACGAGTGCCAAATTGTTTGCCGGCCTGCCAGTTAAGCAAAACGTCTGGATGAGCCATGGCGACGCAGTTACAACTGCGCCAGCTGGTTTCACAATTTGTGCCGTTACCGCCGATACCCCAATTGCTGCCTTTGAAAGTAGCGATGGAAAGTTAGCCGGTGTTCAGTTCCACCCCGAAGTTCTCCATTCCGAGCAAGGCCAAGTGATTTTAAAGCGATGGTTAATTGAGATTGCTGGTTGCCAGCCGACTTGGACTTCGGAAAACATCGCGGCAACCGAAATCGCTAAAGCAAAAACAGTCATCGGTGAGAAGCGAGTTATTTGTGGCTTATCTGGTGGCGTTGATTCAGCGGTAGCTGCTGCAATTATTCAGGCAGCTGTTGGAAACCAATTGACTTGCGTATTCGTAGATCATGGCTTGTTACGCAAAGGCGAATCTGAACAAGTAGAACGCGACTTTGTTGCAGCAACCGGTGTCGCTTTAGTGGTGGTTGATGCCAAAGAACAATTCATGACCGCACTTGCCGGAGTTACTGATCCAGAAACTAAGCGCAAGATCATTGGTCGCGAATTTATCCGTTCCTTCGAAGCAGCCGCACGCGATATTGCAGCTGGGGGAGACGTTGAGTTCTTAGTACAAGGCACGCTCTACCCAGATGTAGTTGAGTCGGGTGGCGGCGAGGGCACCGCAAATATTAAGTCTCACCACAATGTAGGTGGCTTGCCAGCTGATCTAAAATTTAAGTTAATCGAACCGCTGCGCACTTTGTTTAAAGATGAAGTTCGCCAAGTGGGTCTGCAGTTAGGTTTACCCGAAGCAATTATTTGGCGGCAACCTTTTCCTGGTCCGGGCTTAGGCATCCGTATCATTGGCGAAGTAACTGCCGAACGCTTAGAAATATTGCGCGAGGCAGACGCCATTGCTCGCGAGGAGCTAAAGGCCGCGGGCCTTGATCGTGAAATCTGGCAATGCCCTGTAGTTCTATTGGCTGAGGTACGAAGCGTTGGAGTGCAGGGCGATGGTCGTACTTACGGCCACCCAATCGTGCTCCGCCCGGTATCGAGTGAAGATGCGATGACTGCCGACTGGTCTCGCGTGCCTTACGAGGTGCTAGCCAAGATTTCTACGCGCATTACCAATGAGGTGCGCGAGGTAAATCGGGTCACTCTGGATATTACTAGCAAACCCCCAGCAACAATCGAGTGGGAGTAACCCGAGTAATCGGTATTCTTAACCATTATGAAACGCACCTTAGTCATCGCAACCGCAATCGTTCTGGCAGTTTCACTTGCGCCAACAGTTTCGGCAGCAACTAAAGAGCCAGTAAAGATTTGCAAAAAAGTTACCGCGAAACCACACACATCGCCATCAATCGCGCAACCAAAGACGGTGGCTAAATCCTTGCCAACCACTCTTACTTTTGTGACTAATTGCGGAAACATTGTGGTCGAGACAGTTGGCGCTAAGGCACCTCAGACTTTAACTGCGTTGGCAACACTAGCCAGCAAAGGGTTTTATAACTCGACTCTTTGTCATCGCTTAACTACGCAAGGACTTTATGTTCTGCAATGTGGCGATCCAACAGCAACAGGCACAAGTGGGCCTGTCTTTAATCGCAAGCCCTGGACTGGAATTCCAGATGAGAATTTGCCAGTTGGCCAGAAAATTACTTACCCGGCCGGAACTCTGGCAATGGCGAACTCTGGCAAGAATACAAATGGTAGCCAGGTCTTCTTTGTATATGAAGATTCAGAACTAAACCCTTATTACACCGTGTGGGGACGAATTACGAGCGGCTTAGATATTCTGCGCGCTATCGCAGCGGCAGGGGCTGCTAAGCAAGGTCAAGATGGCAAGTATTACTACAGCGGAGATGGTTTCCCAATTCAAAGTGTTGAGATTCGCCGCGTTATTGTTCGCTAGTTCGTATTTACAATCTTAAAAGCTTCGGCAATAACGCCTTCAGCAAACCCACCAAGACCTGCATTGCGCATGCCCCATTCACGCAACATTTTTTCCAGCTCTTTATTGTGCGCAGTTTGCGATGCATGGGCTTGTAAGACTTTAACTTTTAAGGCAAAAGTTTCAGTGATATCAACCCAATGATCTGGTTGCACATGGCCCATAACCCAAATTTCTTTAACCCGCCAAGGCTCGAAGCCAGCTTCCTTTAAATCAGTGAATGCAAAAGGATTACGGGCATCTGGATAAACCGCTTGAATTGCTGATTCACCAGCCGCTAAGTGATCTGGGTGGCTTGCACCGATGCGATCCCAGTTACGTTCTGGACTCTGACAAACCAAGCGATCTGGTTTAAAGCGGCGAATCTCGCGCACAATATCTTTACGCAACGCAATAGTTGGCTCGAGCCAACCATCGCGATAATTCAAAAATGTAATATTAGTGACACCGATAATTGCACCAGCTTCGCGTTGTTCGCGTTGGCGCACTTGTGGCATTTCTTCTAATGGAATTCCGGATTCTTCGCCACCTTGATCGCCGTTGGTGCAAAGAACATAACCAACTTCAATGCCAGCTTTGACCCATTTTGCGATGGTGCCTGACGCACCGAAATCAGAATCATCGGGGTGGGCACATATAACTAGAACTCGCTTGATCTCACTATCGGCGATTGGTTCCATGTGTCTACTCCCTTAAAGAATTCTGTCGTCGTAGCCTAATAGACTGCGCGCCATGAGCAGCGCCGAAAACAGCAACGACCCTTTGATTGCAGGTCTTAATCCGCAACAGGCCGCAGCTGTAGTTCATGCGGGCGGGCCGCTTCTAATTGTGGCTGGTGCTGGCTCTGGAAAAACTCGAGTCTTAACTCGCCGCATTGCGTATTTGATGGCCAGGCGAAATGCGACCCCATATTCAATTCTGGCTATCACTTTCACTAACAAAGCAGCTGGTGAAATGAAGGAACGGGTTAAAGAGCTAGTTGGACCAATTGCGCAATCTATGTGGGTTTCAACTTTCCACTCGGCTTGCGTACGAATCCTGCGCCAAGAAGCGGCGCGATTGGGCTACAGCAATTCATTCTCAATTTATGACTCCGCTGACAGTTTGCGCTTGATCACTATTGTCTCCAAAGATTTAAATCTTGATCCAAAGCGATACCCGCCTCGCCAGTTTCAATCAGTTATCAGTAATGCTAAGAACGAATTATTGGGGCCAGCAGATTACTTAAATGCCGCCACCAATCAATTTCAAGAAGTGGTAGCCGATGTTTACTCGCTTTATCAACGTCGCTTGCAGCAATCTAATGCGATGGATTTCGATGATCTAATTTTGAAGACCGTCGAAGTTCTGCAGCGGTTTCCAGAAGCTAAAGCAAGGTATCGTTCGCGGTTTCGTCATGTTTTGGTTGACGAATATCAAGACACCAACCATGCGCAATACATCCTGGTGCGCGAGCTAGTTGGCAGCGATCTTGAAGGTTTGCCGCCGGCTGAACTTTGCGTGGTAGGCGATGCTGACCAATCTATTTATGCCTTCCGAGGTGCCACCATTCGAAACATTATGCAGTTCGAACTTGACTACCCAAACGCCACCACGATTTTGCTCGAACAGAATTATCGGTCAACCCAAAATATTCTAAACGCCGCAAATGCCGTGATAACTCAGAATGAGTCACGCAAAGAGAAAAACCTTTGGTCGCAAGCTGGTGCTGGCGCACCATTAGTTGGCTATGTTGCTGAATCCGAACATGATGAAGCCGAATTTGTTAAAGATGAAGTTCGCTCTCTAATGGATAAAGGTCTTTCAACCCCAGGCCAAACCGCAGTTTTCTATCGTACCAATGCTCAATCTCGCGTCTTTGAAGAAGTATTCATGCGAGCTGCACTGCCTTACAAAGTGGTTGGCGGACTGCGCTTCTATGAGCGCAAAGAAGTTAAAGATTTACTTAGCTATTTGCGGGTTATCGCAAACCCCGAAGATGAAGTTTCATTGCGTCGAGTAATTAATTATCCCAAGCGTGGAATCGGTGACCGAGCACTTGAAATTCTCGAAGCACACGCTAAATCTCGCGGCTACTCCTTCTGGGGTGGGTTGATTGCGGCCGCTGAAGCACCTGAGATTCCACCAAAAGCTGCACAATCAATTAACCAATTCACTGACATGATTGCCGCACTGGCAGTTTTAGTTGAGGCAAAAGTTCGCCCTTCAGTAATCGTCGAAGCAGTCCTTGAACAATCTGGATTGCTGGCAGAACTAGCAAATAGCACCGATCCGCAAGATGAAGTACGCGTTGAGAATTTAAAGGAACTCTTAGCTGTGGCAATGGAATATGAAGAGCGACCATTTGAAGAGTTAACTGAAGATGAAGAGATTTCACTTTCTGGGTTCCTTGAAAAAGTTTCGCTAGTTGCTGACTCAGATCAAATTCCCGAAGGCGAAGATCATGGTGGGGTAGTAACTTTAATGACGCTACACACTGCCAAAGGCTTGGAATTTCCAACGGTATTTCTAACTGGCATGGAAGATGGCATTTTTCCGCATTCGCGCACACTGGGCGAGAAAGATGAGATTGAAGAAGAACGTCGATTAGCTTACGTTGGTTTAACTCGAGCACAAGAGCGGCTCTTTATTTCACGCGCTGAATATCGATCTTCGTGGGGCGCTCCGAATTACAATCCACCTTCTAGATTTCTCGATGAGATTCCAGCCAATGTAATTGAATGGCGAAATCACAACGTGATATCTCCATCACTGATTCGTAAACCTCGAGTAGCAACTGCGCCACCACCGCGAGCAACTGGGCGTAAAGCGCCATCTGGAATATCTCTGGCAATTGGCGATCGTGTGTCACATGACACATTTGGTTTAGGCACAGTTGTTGGTACTTCTGGTGAGGGCGATAAGAGCGAGGCAACCATTAACTTTGGCCAATACGGCGATAAGCGTTTGCTGTTGCGCTACGCGCCTGTCGAGAAGCTCTAGTATTAGGCAGGTTTAACGTGGCGTTCGCGCTCTTAAGTAAACAAGGAAAGCGGTTAACTAGTGGATTTATACGAATACCAAGCTCGCGATCTATTTGAAAAGCATGGCGTACCTGTCCTGCCCGCTGCGATCGCAACTACAGCTGAAGAAGCCGAAGCAGCTGCGGTAAAAGTTGGCGGCAAAGTAGTCGTTAAAGCTCAGGTAAAAGTTGGCGGCCGCGGAAAAGCTGGTGGCGTTAAGTTAGCCGTTGACCCAGCTGATGCTCGCGAAAAAGCTCGTGCAATTTTAGGTATGGATATTAAGGGACATGAAGTTCGCACCGTAATGATCGCTGCAGCTGCTCCGATTGAATCTGAGTATTACTTAGCAATTCTGCTTGATCGTTCTAACCGTACCTTCCTAGTTATGGCATCGGTTGCCGGCGGTATGGATATTGAAGAAGTCGCTCACACCGCACCTGAAAAGTTAGCCAAGATTCCAGTTGATTCCAATGTCGGAATTGATTTAGCTCGTGCCACTGAAATTATCGCAACCGCTAATTTCCCAGCTGATGTGGCTGATCAAGTTTCCGCAGTTCTGGTAAAACTTTGGGAAACATTTGTCTCTGAAGATGCCACACTTGTTGAAGTTAACCCACTAGTTAAGACTTCTGACGGCAAGATCATCGCACTTGATGGCAAGGTAACTCTTGATGACAATGCGAGTTTCCGTCATCCAGATCATGAAGCGTTAGTTGATCAGGCAGCCGAGAACGCGCTAGAGGCGGCAGCTAAAGCGAAAAATTTGAATTATGTAAAACTTGAGGGCCAAGTCGGAATTATCGGTAACGGTGCTGGCTTAGTAATGAGCACGCTTGATGTGGTTGCCTATGCAGGCGAAAAATTTGGTGGTGTTCGCCCAGCAAACTTCCTGGATATCGGCGGTGGAGCTTCAGCTCAAGTTATGGCCGATGGTCTATCAATTATTTTGGGCGATAAAGATGTAAAGAGCGTGTTCGTTAATGTTTTTGGCGGCATAACATCGTGTGACGCGGTAGCAAATGGCATTGTGCAAGCCCTTGAATTACTTGGGGCAGAAGCCACTAAGCCAATCGTGGTTCGACTAGATGGCAATAATGTTGTTGAAGGTCGGGCAATTTTGACGGCAGCTGCACACCCGCTGATTGAACAGCTAGACACTATGGATGGCGCTGCAAATCGTGCAGCAGAATTGGCGGCTAAGTAAATGTCGATCTTCATTAACGCTGATTCAAAAATTATCGTTCAAGGCATGACTGGTTCTGAAGGAACTAAACACACTCGTCGCATGCTGGCATCAGGTTCTAAAGTTGTCGGTGGCGTAACACCTGGCAAAGGTGGGCAATCAGTTGAGATTGATGGCCACAATCTGCCGGTCTTTAACACTGTGGGCGAAGCAATTGCGGCAACCGGTGCCAATGTTTCAGTAGTTTTTGTGCCACCTAAATTTGCAAAAGCTGCAGTTGTCGATGCAATCGATGCTGCCATGCCACTTGTAGTTGTTATCACCGAAGGAATTCCAGTCCACGATTCAGCTAGCTTTTATGCCTATTCGTTAACTAAAGGAACTACTCGCATCATTGGCCCAAACTGCCCAGGGTTAATTAGTCCCGGAAAATCAAATGTCGGAATTATTCCAGCAAACATCACTAGCGCTGGTCCAATTGGTTTAGTTTCTAAGTCTGGCACCTTGACTTACCAAATGATGTTCGAGCTTCGCGATATTGGTTTTAGTACCGCAGTCGGAATTGGTGGCGACCCAGTTGTTGGCACCACGCATATTGATTGTTTGCGAGCTTTCCAAGATGATCCTGAAACTGAAGCGATCGTAATGATTGGTGAAATCGGCGGCGACGCTGAAGAACGTGCTGCTGCATTTATTGCTGAGTATGTAACTAAGCCAGTTGTTGGTTATGTTGCTGGATTCACTGCCCCCGAAGGCAAGACCATGGGCCATGCCGGCGCAATTGTTTCGGGTTCATCCGGTACAGCACAGGCGAAGAAAGATGCCCTCGAAGCTGCTGGCGTTAAAGTGGGTCAAACCCCAAGTGAAACCGCGCGTCTATTGCGCGCCATATTGGGCCGCTAACAACAATGTTCCAACGAGTCCTTGCGGTCACGTTGGCTCAAGTTGTGCGCAGCATTTCAGTTGTTCTGTTGCCGATCGCCTTTCTTTCACTAATTGCTTGGGCGACTGCGGGCAGCACAAACGGCAATACTTCTGATCCAGTTCGCGCTGCCATTTGGCTCTGGCTAGGCGCACATCATTTAGCTTTTAATTTAACGCTCTCTGAAGCTGCTGTAGCTGGTTGGTTAACTTACTTACCGCTCGGCGCTTTGATTTTCCCGATCTTGGCAATTCGCAGTGGTTTCAAACGAAGCATCGAGCGCCTAGATAATGATTATCAAAGCGTTGCGCTGGCACGTACTTTGTTTGTAATTTTGTATGCAGGGGTCACAGCTGCCATCGCTTACTTTGTCACAACAGAGGTGGTCAAACCAGTTTGGTACTTAACGCCACTTGTCACAATTCCAATTGCCACACTGTCGGTTCTAAGTGCCGAACGGCGTAAAGTTTCATCTCTACCAATTTTCTTTGCATCCCGCATCATTGCCGCTTTCTTAGGTTTTGCCTTTTTAGCTTTAGGTGTTTCACTACTCAGGAATTTAGCAACCGTAAAAGATTTAACTCAAGTTCTGGAACCAGGAATTCTAGGCGGATTTTTATTACTCATTTTAAATGTGCTTTATTTACCAAATGCGGCGGTAGCAACTCTTGGTTACTTTGCTGGCGTTGGATTTGGAATTGGCAATGGAACCATAATTTCACCATTGTCTTATCAAGTTCCCGAGATTCCAGCGCTTCCAATATTGGGCGCTCTGCCGACAGGTAAGTCTCCTTGGGTGCTAATTGCAGTTTTAATTTTTATCGCAGCTGGTGTGGCTCTAACTAGTTGGACGTTAAATCAGCGACCAGAAGTACTTTGGCAAAGCTTCACCTTAGTTTTATTGGCAGTTGCTTTTATTTGTTGGGCGGCAAGCGGATCTTTAATGACTGAAGCGCTAAGTTCAGTCGGTGTTTCAATCTGGAAAGTCACCTTAGCAATTGGCGTAGAGATTGCGGTCGGGATTGGCTTGGCTAGAGTTCTGCCGCGGTTAGATCGAACCAGATGAAGAAAGTCGTAATTCTGGCAAGCGGATCGGGCACCTTAGCTCGGGCAATCTTCACCGCTGATAAGAATTACGAAATATCTGCTCTTATCTGTGATCAGCCTGCTGCCAAAGTAATTGGAATTGCGACTGAATTTGGTATTAATGTTGAATTATTAGAGCTCATTGGCGACCGAGCTATCTGGGATCAAGAGTTGCTATCGCTCGTTAAAAAGTATCAGCCAGATTTAGTTGTTAGCGCGGGCTTTATGCGCATTTTGGCACCGCAATTTGTACAGACCTTTAAGGTCATAAATAGCCACCCAGCCTTGTTACCGCTTTTCCCAGGTGCGCATGCAGTTCGAGATGCACTAGCTGCCGGAGCCACCGAAACTGGCACGACAATTCATTGGGTTGATGAAGGTATTGATACTGGTGAGGTCATCGCTCAAGAACGCTTAGAGATCAAACCTACTGATACCGAGGAATCTTTACATGAACGCATTAAGATTATCGAACGCGGTCTCATCGTTGCGACCATTCCGCAAATTTTGGCAGAGTTACAGTAGAAGGCAGCCCGCTAATGAGTAATCGCAAACCGATTCGCCGCGCTTTAGTTAGCGTTTACGATAAAGATCGCTTACTCGAAATCGGTGCAGCCCTTAGCAAAGCTGGAATTGAAATACTTTCTACCGGTTCGACCGCAGCCAATTTAGCTGCCGCCGGAGTAGTAGTTACTGAAGTTAGTGATTACACCGGTTTTCCCGAAATTATGGGCGGGCGCGTTAAGACGTTGCATCCGAGAGTCCACTCAGGCATATTGGCCGATCAGAATAATCCGGATCATCTAGCCGCTATCGCAGATCTGGATATTGCGCCGTTTGATTTAGTGATAATCAATCTTTATCCATTTGCCGCGACTATTGCAGCTGGCGCTACCTTTGCTGAAGCAATTGAACAGATTGATATCGGTGGGCCTTCAATGTTGCGTGGCGCCGCTAAGAATCATGGCTCAGTAGCCGTGATTAGCCAGACCTCACAATACGACCAGTTACTAAGCGCTTTAGCAGCAGGTGGATTTACTAATGAAGAGCGCCAACAATTGGCCTTAGAAGTGTTTAGAACCACGGCTGAATACGATTTAGCTATTGCTACTTGGTTGGGCGAGCAAACTAATGAGGCAAAACTTCCGAATTGGTTTGGATCAATCTATCGCCGCGAAAACACTTTACGTTATGGCGAGAACCCGCATCAAAACGCAGTAATTTATAAATCTACTGGCCATGGAATTGTTGGCGCTAAGCAACTTCACGGTAAAGAGATGTCATTTAACAATTACACCGATGCTGATGCCGCTTGGCGCGCAGCGTTAGATCACAGTGACCCAGCTGTTGCAATCATTAAACATGCCAACCCTTGTGGCATCGCCACAGGTTCCAACATTTCAAGTGCCTACCTAAAAGCACATGAGTGCGATCCGGTTTCGGCATTCGGGGGAGTAGTCGCCGCTAATCGCAAAGTTGATTTAGCTATGGCCGAACCACTTTCTAAGATATTTACTGAAGTTGTAATTGCACCAGCTTTTGATGCTGATGCGCTAGAGCTCTTAATGAAGAAACCTTCGATTCGTATTCTGCAATGTGATTTGACCACGATTAATCCAATTGAGTTGCGCCCCGTATCGGGTGGAGCACTGCTACAAGAAAGTGATTTGATTGATGCCCCTGGTGATAAGGCAGCGAATTGGGTACAAGTTTCTGGCGAACCAGTAAGTGCGCAAATATTGCAAGATTTAGAATTCGCATGGCGCTCAGTTCGCGCCGTAAAGAGCAACGCAATTTTGTTGGCTAAAGATGGTGCAGCTGTTGGTATTGGAATGGGCCAAGTTAATCGAGTGGATTCCGCCAAATTAGCCGTAGATCGGGCCGGCGAACGTGTGGCTGGTTCAGTCGCAGCCAGCGATGCCTTCTTCCCGTTTGCCGATGGCTTAAAAATATTGCTTGATGCCGGTGTAGTTGCGGTAGCTCAGCCTGGTGGAAGTGTGCGCGATGAAGAAGTAATCGCGGCAGCTAAATCAGCCAATGTTGCAATGTTCTTCACTAGTACAAGACACTTCTCCCATGCATAAAGCGCGGATTCTAGATGGCAAAGCTCTTGCCACAATTGTTAAAGCGGATCTGCGCACTCGTACCGAAATGTTAAAAGCCCGCGGCATTACGCCAGGTTTAGGTACCGTGCTAGTTGGCGATGACCCAGGTTCTCTATCTTATGTCGCAGGCAAGCATCGCGATTGCAGAGAAGTCGGTATCAATTCAATTCGAGTTGATCTTCCAGCAACAGCTACGCAAGCCGACGTAATGGCTGCGATTAAAGATTTAAACTCAGCAAAAGAGTGCACTGGTTACATTGTGCAGTTACCAATGCCAAACGGAATTAATGCGCAAATAATTCTTGAAGCAATTGATCCGGCCAAAGATGCAGATGGATTACACCCAGTAAACCTTGGTCGATTAGTAAGTAGCTATGCAGCGCCATTGCCCTGCACGCCAAGAGGCATCGTCGCATTGTTGCGTCATTATGAGATTGCTATCGCAGGAGCTGAAGTTTGTGTAATCGGTCGTGGCTTAACCGTTGGTCGCCCACTAGGTTTATTGCTTAGTCGCAAAGAGGAAAATGCCACAGTTACTTTGACGCATACTGGTACTAAAGATTTAGCTAAACATGTGAAGCAAGCTGACATCGTCGTTGCGGCAATTGGAAAAGCACATTTCCTAACTGCCGAAATGATTAAGCCCGGTGCCACTGTTTTAGATGTCGGAATTTCGCGCACCGATGCGGGCTTATTAGGCGATGTCCACCCTGATGTTTTCGAAGTCGCCGCAAATATTGCACCAATGCCTGGTGGCGTCGGCCCAATGACTCGAGCGATGTTACTTACCAATGTGGTTGAGGCATGCGAGTAATAACCTATTCTTCTTACGCATTAGTGGCCGCCGGCGTAGTGGCAGGCGCACTCGGGTTAGTGCGAACTGGATCACTTTTAATTGCAGCAGGCACTGGCCTTTTTGCCATTTCGCAGCGTGGGCAACGCAAAATTGAACTCTATTTGCCATTAGCTATTTCGATCAGCCTCTTTGTGTTGGCGCTAGCCCTTCCGCGTGGGCGATAGGATTTACCTCGACCTCAAGATATTTCTTACATTCAGGAGAACTGATAATGAGTAGCAAAGTGACAGTAGTAGGCGCAGGGTTCTATGGTTCAACCACCGCAATGCGCTTAGCTGAATACAACATTTTCGACACTGTAGTTCTCACAGATATTCTTGAAGGCAAGCCAGAAGGCTTGGCACTTGATATGAACCAATCTCGTTCTATCGAAGGTTTCGAAACAAAAATAATTGGCGCGACTACAACTGCCGATGGCGCTGGCTACGAAGCGACTGCAAATTCAGATGTCGTAGTTATTACTGCTGGGCTACCACGCAAGCCTGGCATGAGCCGCATGGATCTAATTGATGTAAACGCTGGCATTGTTCGCGGGGTTGCGGAAAATATTGCGAAGCATTCACCAAATGCGGTAATTATTGTGGTTTCCAATCCACTAGATGAAATGACCGCACTTGCTCAGTTAGCAACTGGTTTCCCAAAGCATCGCGTAATTGGTCAAGCTGGCATGCTAGATACTGCTCGCTTTACTGACAATGTTGCCGAAAAGCTTGGCGTTAAAGTTTCATCCGTTAAGACGCTAACCCTTGGTTCACATGGTGACACCATGGTTCCAGTGCCAAGTCGCTGTACTGTCGATGGCAAGCCACTTAGCGATTTACTTTCGCAAGCAGATATTGATGCACTAGTTGATCGCACTCGTAATGGTGGCGCTGAAGTTGTCGCACTTCTTAAAACTGGTTCGGCTTACTACGCACCTTCGGCAGCAGCTGCACGTATGGCCAAGGCAGTTATCGAAGATTCTGGTGCAGTAATGCCAGTCTGTGCTTGGGTCGATGGTGAGTATGGTATTTCAGGCGTTTATCTGGGCGTTGAAGCCGAGATTGGTCGTACTGGCATCAAGAAAGTTGTTGAAAGCGATTTAACTGAATCTGAAATTGCTGCCCTAAAGGTTGCAGCTGAAGCTGTCCGTGCAAAACAAGCAGATGTCCAAACTCTTTAAGGAGCCGTTTTAAATGTCGAAAAT
>JBIIYZ010000044.1:0-4478 GCA_044346555.1 Candidatus Planktophila sp.
AACCTCGCAAAATATCAGAAGTAGTTGGCTTAGATAATCCAATTAGACGAGCAATCTCAGCCGCATGAAGCGCACCATTTGAACGCAAGGTATCGATTACCCGACGCTCATTGATCTCACGCATAAGTGATGGAATCGCTGGGATTCCTACGGCTGCATTTTTCATTTGCTCAACTACCCCTTTACGCCAGTGAGGGTAACGCCTTCGATGAAGACTTTCTGACTAAAAAAGAATATTACGATGACAGGAAGCATAAATAGGACAGATGCCGTCATCATCAAACTTGTCTCAGTGTGGTGGTCACCTTTAAAGGCATTTAGCCCGATTCCAAGCGTATATAAATCTGGGTTTTCGGCGATGTACAGAAGTGGCCCAAAGAAGTCATTCCATGATCCGAGAAAAGCGAATAGCGCGATGGCGGAGATAGCTGGCTTAGCTAGGGGAACCACTATTCTCATCATTAGCTTGAATTCGCTACAGCCATCTATTCGGGCAGCATCTGAAATTTCATCAGGAATACTGGTAAAGAATTGGCGTAACAGGAATATGGAGAAAGCACTTCCAAAGAAGGCTGGAACAATCAAAGGCAAGAAAGATGGAATCCAACCTAATTTTGCAAAAATTATGTAGACCGGAATTTGAGTAACTTGACCCGGTAGCATCATTGTTCCGAGGATAATTAGGAATGTTGTATGGCGACCTTTCCACTGCAATCTGGATAAGACATAGGCGGCTGGAACACTAGAGATCACAACACCGATTGTTCCCATAACTGAGACAAACATGGTATTCAAAGTCCACTTCAGGAATGGAACCGTGGTGAATACTTCAATGTAGTTATGCCAAATAAATGGTTTTGGCCAGAAAGATCTAGTTTCAGCTTGGCCGGCACTCATCAGCGAAATGATGAAGACCATAAATAGTGGAAACGCAAAAATAATAGACATAGTGATAAGAGCTGAATGATCTCCAACTGTATGAAGAAAGTCTTTAAACTTCTTCTGGCGTCTTAGGATTACTGCTTCCCTGTTGATTTGTTTTAGCTTCTCATCGGTAAATTGGCTCATTTAAAAAGGCTCCCGTTTGGATAGTGGACCCATCGCTTTTGAGTCTTCAGAATTACCAAAGTGCAAAGCATGGTAATCAAGAGCAAGAACCAAGCTAGCGCAGATGCATAGCCCATTTCATAGGCTTTAAATGCGGTTTGATAAATATGAGTGGCATAGAAATACATGGCTTTTGAATAGTCATTTACTTGGCCAGAGGCAACAAATGCCTGCGTAAAGTATTGGAACGATCCTATGACGCCCGTGACACCAGAGAAAAAGATTACGGGAGTTAAAAGCGGCAGAGTGATAAATCTAAATGATTGAAAACCGCTTGCACCTTCCAGCTCGGCAGCTTCATATAAAGACTTTGGCACATCAAGCAACCCCGCCAAGAAGATAATCATCGTATCTCCGATACCCCAAAGGCCAAGAATAATTAACGCCCACTTCGACCAATTTGGGTCTAGGAACCAATAAGGCGGATTGTTAATACCAACGAATTCAAGCCCTTTATTTATTGGACCGTAAACTGGATTGAAGACGTAGGTAAATACAATAGTTGCAGCAACAGCAGGGACCATTGAAGGTAGGAAGAAAATTGTGCGATAGATATTTCGACCACGCTTTGGGCGGGTCAGTAACCAAGCGGCAAAAATCGCGAAACATATTCTAAGAGGAATACTGATAACAGATATCCAAATAGTATTCTTTAAAGCTTTCATGAAGTCATCATCTTCAAAAAACATACGTTCATAGTTATCCAAACCAATAAATACCGGCTTATCAATAATGTTGTATCGAGTAAATGATTGATAGAAACTGGAAATCATTGGGTAAGCAGTGAAGAAAATAATGCCAAACAACCAAGGCGCTAGACACAGAAAGATGAAAAGGCGGGGAACCTTAAGTTTTTTACGTGGAGGAGCAACCTCCCCTTTCTTTTGGAAAAGGGAGGTTGCTCCTGTCATCGTGTTTGACATGTTTGTTTTAGTTAGCCTTAATCAACCTGGTTGCGGGCGATGATTTGATCAATCTTGCCTGCAGCATCTTGTAGAGAACCCTTTAGGTCTGTGATTGCACCGTCTTGCCATGCAGCCATCAAAGTAGCCAAGATTGTTTCATCTTGGTGCTCACCTGTATTAGGCATCAACTTGTAGATTGATTTAGGATGATTTTGAACTGCATAGAATGGTTCGTACCAACTTGGCAGTCCTTCTGGCTTAGCAGCAGCAGCATTCAAAGGTGATGGAGCTCCACCAACTTTGTCATATGCGTATGAAAGCTTCACATCAGTAGCTAAGCCCTTAAGAACAATCCAAGCATCCTTAACGTTCTTAGTTGTCTTTGAAATACCAGCAATTGGATATCCAACGAGACCTGATCCTGTGTGTGTTGACTTAACTGAAGCATCAGTTGGGAAACCGGTAACACCCATATTTACATACTTACAGGTATCAGCAAGTGCCCATGAATCGCCAGTACAGTAAAGAGGTGCCATCCAGTTCGCATCCATTTTCATGGCAACGCGACCAGTAATGAAGTCGTGCTTAACGCCCCATTCGCCACCCTTTGCAGCATTGAACTTAGTTAGAGCCTTTGTTCCCTTTTCGAAGTCGCCGTTACCATAAACATCAGCAATAAACTTCTTCTGCCAAGTGAGCATCTTTACCCACTTGGTATCTGTAGCTAGAGCAGATGAGCCATTGGCGTTATACCAGCGAGCACCAAATGCTTGACCAAGCCACATTGATTCCATGCCCCAACCGTAGTAGCCAGACTTTGGAACAAAGCCAGCAGTCAGAATGTTTCCATCTTTATCAAATGTTGTTAGCTTCTTTGAATATTCAAGAAGTTCAGCAGTTGTTGAAGGTGGTTTTGAATAACCAGCTTTAGCTAGCAAGTCCTTGTTATAGAAGAAAGCAAAAACTTCTGTTCCAGGCATTGGTAGCGCACAGCGAATATTTCCTGAAATAGTTGCAGAGTTAGCAGATGGCTTGAAGGTGGTTTTTAAGTTAAGACCATCGCGCCTGCTCGAGATCATGGTGTTTAACTTCTGCCAAATTCCTTCACCGCCGGCACAGAACCAGCCCATATTTCCATTTCCATTTGTAACGGAAATATCTGGACCATCAGACTTATTGGCAACGATTGCCTTAAGTGAGGTAGCCATATCAATACCTGTCTTCAAGACAATATTGATTTGTGGGTTAGCTGCCTGGATACGAGCAACAGCCGCTTTCCATTCAGTTACCTGCCATGCGCGAGTATGTGGAGTCCACACGGTCACAGTGCGATCAGCAGCAGATGCGGTGTTTGATAGAGCTATCAAACTGCTTGCGGCAATGGTCGCGACCATGAACGAGGCAAAAAAGCGTTTTTTAATCAATTTATTACTCCCGTCACAATCCTTTGGCAGGTACACGCTCAGCGGGCGCTGGTGTGTTAGGAAACCTACCTCTTTGTGTTAGGAAACCTTACAGATACAATCGCCAAGGTCAATAGCTTCTTGGGCTAATTTGATAACGATTTTGATAACGATTTGGAGTTTAAATGGCGCGAACTGAACGGGCAAGAGCTCTGTACCGCCTGGTGGCAGGTTTTCTCGCCGCAAGCTTCTTCACGGGCGCTATATATATGGTCAAACCAGAACCAAGCCAAATCGAAAATCTCACCGGAACCCTCTTCTTCCACCGGTATTCCGAATACGGTGCCTGGGATGCCGAGTTGCTGAGTTTAGATCTTCGAACCGGCAGCTTGAGCCAAGTAAATAAGAATTGGCAGTCGATGATTTCACCTATCAACGCCCACCTCAGTAACGATGGCGAGTACATGACATTTATGGGAACTCAATCTGGTCTTGCTGAAAATGAATGGGATGTTTTCGTTTCTCACTGGAATGGCTCAAATTGGGATGAGCCAGTGAATTTAACTGGCCCAAATGGGAAACGAGATGAAGATCCTAAATTCTCGCCCAATGGAAAGACAATTGTTTACAAAGAAAACGGTGTTCTCGCCACAGTTGAACGAACTGGAGGTGCAAAAACTTATCTAAGTCTCGGCGAAGCCCAATCATCGATGCCTTATTACAGAACTAATGGTACAGATATTCTCTTTGAACGAGAAGGCAAGATTTTCTTAAAGACTAAATTAGGTGACCGAGAGATGGATGCTGGAAAAGCTGGCATTAGTTCTTATTATCCAATTGGGGTAGATGACGAGCGATTTTTATTTACTCGCGTGCAAGATTCAAAGCGCGATGCCATTCGATGGGGCTATTACGACGGTCGACCATCTGAAGATCTTTTCTTCAATAATGACTATTGGGATTCATCAGATCCGTATCCATATCAAGATGCTAAAGATTTTATCTTTTTAGTCAGCGGTGATCACAGTATTTTTCTCGGAGGTTACAACCTCGTGATTGCTGA
>JBIIYZ010000045.1:0-4343 GCA_044346555.1 Candidatus Planktophila sp.
ACTGTGGCCGGGAACGTTATTGGCGCATTCGTTCTCTCGTCGTTAGTGGCATTCGGTTTAGGTCCTATTCTGCAACGTTCCGATTTAGCATTCGCTGCAGTTCAATGGGGTGGCGGTCTATATCTGACCTACCTTGGCATTGATGCGATACGTAAACGAAAGATGCACGCGGCCGATATGACTAATCAAGGTCCAATCGAACCTCGAGTTTTTCAATCTATCCGAGACGGTTTTATGGTCGGTGTTCTAAATCCTAAAGGTTTAGTTTTCTACGCAGCCGTCTTGCCACAATTTATAGATCGCGATCGAGGCAACGTCACTGGGCAATTGCTCTTTCTAGGCGCTTTGTTCTCGATCCTCGCTTTCTTTAGCGATGGCAGCTGGGGTTTACTTGCCGGAACCGTTCGTGCCTGGTTAGCAGGGGACGCGAGTAGACTGGAAAAACTAAGAGCTACTGGAGGTTGTGTGATGATTCTTTTAGGTGCATCTGTAATTCTCTCAACAGCAACCGGGCTCCTATGATTAAAAAACCAGCAAAACCTGCGCGCGACACAATTGCACCAAGTGATTTAACTTTTGGATTAAGTACATGTAAACGTTGTATCTGGATTAAATATTGGTTCAAAGTGACTTTGCCCGGCCTATTCCCAATTGTTGGCACTTTATCTAAACTTCAAGAAGCTCAATTTCGTGGCGCGAGTATGCCTGACCTTGACCTTTCACTGCGTCCTGGCAAGATTACTAAATGGGGCGAGTGGGTTAAGAGTGACTACATCTCTATTAATGGCGCCAAGACACCTTGGCGAATACTTGGAATCTACGATGTATTAGCCGAGAACGATGATGGCACGCTTGGATTAATCGACTGCAAAGTTTCTGATTCAGAACGCGATAATGGCCAGTTCTATGCGCCACAGCTAGAGTCTTATGCATTCGCTTTAGAGAATCCGGCTGCTGGTAAAGCGCGCGAAGTTGCCTCTATGGGTTTGTTGGTTTGGAAGCCCGTCTCCGTACTTGGCGATAATGCAGATAACTATGGTTTCGGCGTTGAACAGAAGTACGTGGCGGTCGAACGTGAGCCAGAGACATTTTTTAAGGTCATCGAAGAACTCATAACTGTAATTGATGGTGATCTTCCAGATTCAGGTTCTGGTTGTGGAACCTGTAATTACTTAACGCAACGGTTGGGGTTAGAGTAAAAACTACTCTTCGTCGTCGCCAGCCATTTGCGCTTTGCGCTTAGTTGCATAAATATCCACATACTCTTGACCAGATAGTTCTTGAATCTTTTTCATAATCTGATCAGTGACTTCGCGCAAATAATTTAGATCACTCGAATCACCTTCAAAATACATTGCCTCACCAAAAATCATTTCAACGCGCATTACCTTTGGAATCACGGTGCCAGTAGGTTGAATCTTTTCAGTGTTAAACATTGCTACTGGAATAATTGGAGCACCTGAATCAATTGCCAGACGCGCAATACCGGTGCGTCCTTTATAGAGACGGCCATCGGGTGAACGAGTTCCTTCAGGATATATTCCTAGGCATTTCCCTTGCGCTAGAACACTTAAACCCGTTAGCAAAGCTGCCTCACTTCGACGCCCGCCTGATCTATCGACCGAAACTTGGCCGAGTGCAATAAAAGTTAACTTCTTCAGTAGCCCCTTTGGGCCTGGCGATGTGAAGTATTCGCTCTTGGCCAAGAAGGTAACTTTGCGCGGCACAACCAAGGGCATGAAAATCGAGTCACTAAATGAGAGGTGATTGGAAGCAATAATGACTGGGCCTTTAATCGGCACGTTGCGCAACCCTTTTACTTTAGGCCTAAAGGCCAACATCAAGAAAGGAGTTAGGAAGGAGCGCAAAAGACCATAAGGGACGTCATCAGCTCTTCCCATTAGGTTGCTCCTTATTCTCGCTCGGGCCTGGACAGGTAATCCTACGCACTTCCTAATTTAACGCTAAATCCGTTCCTTTTCGGCGAATTCTTATGCGATTATGGCACTCGTGAGCCAAGATTCAACTCCCCCAGATCTGATTCTTAAAGGAACTGGCGCAAAAGCTGATACTGCTGTTCTGATCATTCTCGGTCTCCGCCAACCAGTTGAAGATGCCATTGATCTTTGCGCAAGTTTTCAAGAGCAAGGTCACACTGTAATCGTGACACATGCCAATGTTGACGATGATGACTACAAAGTGCCGCTGCTCATTAATGAGTACAAAATAGTTGGTAAGAATATTCATGACTTACGAATCGATGACGATTCTGATTTAGTCAATGCCGAATTTGAATCGATCGTATCTACCTTGTCACTTGATGAATCAACGCGCTCTACTTTTCTCGATCAAATTGATGCGATTGATGATTCCGAAAGTTTTGTCGCTCCGAATCCAGAATTACCTAGAATAAAGGATAAGATAAATCGAATTGCGGTCATGGCTTTAATTGTTGGACCTATTTGGATTGTTGCGGCAGCAGTAATCGGCTTTGATCCATTTGGTGTTGAACCTTGGCCCGGACTATTAGCAACAACTGGTGGACTGGCTACTCTTTTGTATCGTTGGAATCTAACCAGGGAAGAAGGCGAAGATGGCGCACACATCTAACTCTGAATTTACCAAACCTGAATTTACCAAACCTGAATTCAGATGGGGAATTATTGGAACTGGTGGAATTGCCAAGGCTTTTGCGCGCGATCTCTCCAGTTTTAATAGCCACATAATTCAAGCAGTCGGTTCTCGTTCGTTAGAAAAGGCAAGCGATTTCGCACTTGAATTCCCAGGCTGCACTTCATATGGAAGTTACCAAGAGCTAGTCGCTGATCCAATGATTGATGCCGTTTATGTCGCTACTCCGCACCCGCAACATGTAGCAAATACGCTCTTGGCGCTAAATGCTGGCAAGCCGGTTCTATGCGAGAAGCCATTTGCCGTAAATGCGGTTGAAGCTCAAACCATGGTTGCTGCTGCAATAGATAACGGAGTAGCCCTGCTTGAAGCAATGTGGACTCGCTTTCTGCCACATATTGCGCAGGTTCGTGAACTCCTAAGTATTGGGGTTATAGGCCAAGTGATAAATGTTGAGGCTGATCACGGTCAATATTTAATTGATAGCAAAAATCCACGCCTTACTGAACCATCAATGGCTGGTGGCGCTCTACTCGATTTAGGAATTTACCCAGTTTCATTCGCGCACATGGTGCTTGGCGCACCCGCACGTATCACGGCAACTGGAGTCCTTACCGAGAAAGGCGTAGATAGTCAGACTTCGGCAATCTTGGATTACGACAATGGAGCACAAGCAGTAATCACAACTACGTTGATTTCCGGAACTCCTTGTAGAGCCACGATTGCTGGCACGTTAGGGCGAATTGAAATAGATGGCACTTTCTATAGCCCAGCAAATATGCGCCTGATTATGCGAGATGGCACAACTACGGAGTATCCAAATACTTACAAAGGGCATGGGCTTCGTGAGCAAGCTGCCGAGTTAGAATGTCTGGTTCGAAATGCTGAAATTGAATCACCATTGCTCACACATAAAATGAGTATTGAAGTTATGCAAACGTTAGATGAGATAAGAAACCAGATTGGTTTGCGATACCCGTTCGAAAATTAACTTCGAGCTAAATCCGCAACGCCCACCAAGCCCGCTTCATTTCCAAGTTCGGCTGCCACAATTTCTGGATACGGATGTTTACCCGCAAATGGCATATAACGTTTCATGGCCTCGCGTGTTGGCGCTAACAAAATTTCGCCAGCATCAATAACTCCGCCACCAATAACAACGCATGATGGATCAAACAGAACTGCAAGGGAAGCAATTCCTGCACCTAGATACTGTGCCGTGGTTTGGAAAGCAGCAAGGGCAACCGCATCACCTTCGCGAGCTGCATCTGTTATTGCTTGACCAGTTAAACCATCGATCGTGCCATCGCCCCGAGCCAGTAAATTACGAGCTAAATCTGGTGAAGCACTAATTGCTTCGCGAGCGTGACGGCGAAGTGCACTGCCTGATGCATATTGTTCGAAACATCCACGAGCACCGCACCCACATAAGTGGCCTTCAGGCACAACGCGTAAATGGCCAAACTCAGCGGCGACTCCAAAGGCTCCGCGGTAGAGCTCGTTATCAATAACGATGCCGCCACCAACTCCAGTGCCAATCGTCAGCATCATCATGTGTTTCTGATTACGGCCCGCACCAAACTTGGCTTCTCCCCAAGCCGCAGCATTGGCATCATTCTCAATTACAACTGGCAAGCCAATTAAATTAGTTAATTCAAGATCGAGTTGAACGCCATTCCAGTCCGCAATATTTGGTGTAGCCAACATAGTTT
>JBIIYZ010000046.1:0-4315 GCA_044346555.1 Candidatus Planktophila sp.
CAATCTTAATGGGCTATTACTGGCGGATTTGACCGTCGCCAGTGACGATCCAGGTGGTTGTAGTCATAGCTTCGAGACCCATTGGGCCACGGGCATGAAGTTTCTGATTGCTAATTCCGATTTCAGCGCCAAAGCCCATCTGTTCGCCATCGGTAAAACGTGTACTGGTGTTGATCATTACGGCTGCGCAATCTGAGAGTGCGATGAATCGCTGTACAGCTGCATCTGACTCGGAAACGATTGATTCAGTGTGCTGAGTGCCGTATTTAGCAATGTGATCTGCGGCAGCATCGACGTCGGCTACGACCCCAACATTCATTTCAAGAATGCCATATTCAGTAGACCAGTTTTCTTCAGTTGCCAACGTGGCCGGAATCTTTAGCTCATTAGCAATTGCCAAAGTTTGGGCATCAACATTTAACTTAACGCCAGCATCATGAAGTGCTTGCAGCGCCGTTGGTAAGAATTTAGTGGCAACTGCTTCATGAACCAAGAGAGTTTCAGCGGCATTACAAACACTAGGCCGATGACATTTTGAATTAATTAAAATTGGAAGTGCTTTAGCTAGGTCAGCAAATTCATCAACATAGACATGACAAACACCAGCGCCAGTTTCAATAGTTGGCACGCTTGATTCATCGACGACCATGCGAATAAGTGCCGCACTCCCCCGTGGAATAACTAGATCAACTTTGCCTCGCGCATTTAACAGCGCTTTAACTGTCTCGCGATCATCAGATGGCACAAGTTGTAGAACTTCTGGCGAAATCTTGGTCTTTGCTAGTGCGCTGCGCATTACCTCAAGCAGAATTGCATTGCTATTGGCAGCAGTTGATGAACCTCTTAGCAACGCAGCATTACCTGACATTAACAAAATTACTGCAGCATCTACTGTCACATTTGGGCGAGCTTCGTAAACCATGCCAATAACGCCAAATGGAACCGAGATCTGCTTTAAGTGAAGACCATTTGGCAGAGTGCGCTCACGTAAAACATTTCCGAGTGGATCTTCGAGGGCTGCGACTTGGCGCGCGCCATTGGCAATTCCTTTTATGCGCTCGGTGGTAAGCAGTAAGCGATCTTGTAATTGTGGGTGCATGCCTTCGGCTTTGCCGCGATCAATATCTACTTGGTTAGCCGCCAGAATTTCGGTGCTGCGAGACTCGATTTCGTCAGCAATAGCGTTAAGTGCAGCTGCTCGTTCAGCACCCGATGCCACAGTTAACGTGCGCGCAGCAGTGCGTGCGAGATCAGCTAACGCAGCAACAGTTGTAGTGGCACTCATAGCCAAAGCCTACAGAAGTACCAGGTCGTCGCGATGTACTAATTCGCGTTCGTACTCTGGCCCTAAGGCTGCTGCTAACTCTTTAGTGGATCGACCCAGCATTACTGGTAGTTCAACTGCATCAAATGCAACAAGACCGCGCGCAATTACTTTGCCATCTGGGCCAACTAATTCAACGGTATCGCCCGCAATGAAAGTTCCTTCAACTGCCGTAACGCCTGCTGGCAATAGTGATGTGCCACGTTCGCAAATTGCTTTGACGGCACCAGCATCGAGAATCAATTTTCCTTGTGGAGTTGAAGCATGTGCCAACCAAAGTAACCGCGAAGTTGTTTTGCGTTCTTGGCCATGGAAATAAGTTCCGAGTTCAGCGCCAGCAATAGATTGTGCGGCTTGTTCCAGCGAAGTAAGTAACATTGAAATTCCAGCACCAGTTGCGATGCGCGCAGCTTCAATCTTGGTAACCATTCCACCGCTACCAACACCAGCTGAACCAGCACCGCCAATTTCAATTGCTGCGATATCAGCGAAGTCAGTAACTTCAGAAATTGCTTTAGCGCCTGCTAGAGATGGATCAATGTCATATAAAGCATCGATATCTGAAACTAGAACTAGTAAATCGGCATCAATTAAGAGCGCAACAAGTGCGGCCAGGCGATCGTTATCGCCAAAGCGAATCTCTTGCGTACCGACCGAGTCGTTCTCGTTAATGATTGGAACAACGCCTAACTGCAGCAACTTAAATAGCGTGCGCTGAACATTCTGATAATGAACGCGACGCACAATATCTTCAGTGGTGATTAATACTTGGGACGCAGTAATTGAGTGCTGCGCAAAACTTTCGGTATAGCGATGGATTAATAGCCCTTGGCCAACTGAAGCTGCGGCTTGTTGAGTTGCTAAGTCTTTAGGGCGAGCAGTTAAGCCAAGTGGAGCTAACCCGGCCGCAATGGCACCGGATGAAACAACTAAAACTTCAGCCCCGCGTGATTTGGCGGCAGCCACAATTTCGACGATTTTTTCAACGGCAGCTGGATCTAGCGCCGAACCAGCGTTACCGGTTAGAGAAGAAGAACCAATCTTTATGACAATGCGTTTGGCGTTGGCGATTGAGTTTCGGGTCATCACTCATCATCTCCATCCAATTTAGCTAGTTCGACATCTACGACATCGGCAATTTTAGGGTTGTGTGGGTCAGAAACGTTGTACTCCCACTGCTTGGCGATTTCTTCTTCGCTAAGCAGATCATCGGTGCGATTGACAGGTTTCCAAGTCGTTTCTAGGCGAGAATCTTCGCCGCGGCGATGTAAGTGACCTGCAAGTTGTTCAGCGCCAGCTTCAATAGTTGGTTCCCAATCAAATACCACTTCGTTCTCGCCAGAACCAATGCGAACTTCGCTACCAGCTACAGCACCTTTTTTGTAAAGTTCTTTTTCAACACCAAGTTGTGCCAATCGATCGGCTAAGTAACCAATTGCTTCGGCATTCTTAAAGTTTGTTTGACGAACCCAGCGCACAACTTTTGCGCCACGCACAGTGAATGAACCATCGTCATTGGCTTTAACTGTGAAACCAGAATCATCAACCGCAGTTGGGCGCAAGATGATTCGAGTACGTTCTTCTTTTGCCATGGAGGCACGTGATGCTTGAATCAATCGCGCCATGGCATAAGTTAAATTCGTTAGACCTTCGCGGCTCGCAGCTGAAACTGGATAAACTTCGTAACCTTTTTCGCGCAACGTATCGGCAACCATGTCAGCCATTGCAGCGCCATCAGGAATATCAATTTTATTTAGCGCAATGATGCGTGGGCGATCTTCGAGACCACCGTATTCAGCAAGTTCAGCTTCGATAACTTCAAGATCTTGAATCGGGTTGCGATCTGTTTCAAGAGTTCCGCAATCAAGAACGTGTACTAGCGCAACGCAACGTTCAACGTGGCGCAAGAACTCAAGTCCTAGACCTTTGCCTTGACTCGCACCTGGAATTAAACCTGGCACATCTGCCACAGTGAAACGAGTATCGCCTGCATTAACCACACCAAGGTTTGGGACCAAAGTGGTAAATGGATATTCGGCAATCTTTGGACGTGCCGCAGAGATAGCCGCAATTAATGAAGATTTACCCGCACTTGGATAACCAACTAGTGCGATATCAGCAACGCTTTTTAGTTCTAGTTGAAGTGTGCGTTCTTCGCCTGGTTCGCCAAGAAGAGCGAAACCTGGTGCGCGACGCTTCGAAGATGAAAGTGCCAGATTGCCTAAGCCACCAAAGCCACCTTGAGCGGCGATAAAAGTAGTACCAGTACCAACTAAGTCAGCTAATTGATTTCCACGATCATCATATACAACTGTGCCATTTGGCACGCCCAGAATTAAATCAGTTCCGTAAACACCATCTTTGCGATCGCCGTAACCTTGATGTCCAGAAGTTGCACGACGATGTGGTGAGTGGTGAAAATCAAGCAGCGTAGTTACATCTGGATCAACGACGAGAATTACATCGCCGCCACGTCCACCGTTACCGCCATCTGGCCCACCGAGTGGCTTAAATTTTTCGCGCTTAACCGAGACGCAACCATCGCCACCTTTTCCGGCAGCGGCATAAAGAGTTACACGATCAACAAATGTTGTCATTGCTCCTCCTTATGTTGTTAATGGAATTAAAAAAGCGAGCCACGCATACGTGCGGCTCGCTCTTTCATGAGAACCGAAAATTAAGCTACAGGGACCACGTTTACAACGCGACGACCACGAGCTTTACCGAACTCAACTGCACCAGCAGCTAGAGCGAACAGGGTGTCATCTTTACCGCGGCCAACGTTCTTGCCTGGGTGAAAGTGAGTACCGCGTTGACGAACAAGAATTTCACCACTGTTTACAAGTTGGCCACCAAAACGCTTAATGCCAAGGTACTGTGGATTTGAATCGCGACCGTTACGTGTCGAGGAGACACCCTTCTTACTTGCCATTTCTGCGCTCCCTTACTTCACGCCGTTGATGGCGGTAATTTTTACTTTAGTTAACTGTG
>JBIIYZ010000008.1:0-48625 GCA_044346555.1 Candidatus Planktophila sp.
AAGACGCGCTTGTTTACGTCTTGATTGGTGTTGATTTTCTATGGCTCTACAACCACGTACCCCTGCCCCAGGCAAAGCTCGACGAGCGGCCGCAGCTAAAGCTGGCAAGCCCGCAAACAAAACGACTGCAAAAACAGAATCTGCCTCACGTCGTTACGCTGATATTGATCCACGTTCGGTATCTAAGAAAGAAGCTCGCAACCTAGAGCGTTCCAAGTTACGCGCAAAGCGTTATGCCGAATCAAAAATTTCTAAGCCACGCGCTGAAAAGCCAGTTGATGGAAATACTGAAGTTCCAGTATTCGAGCGTTCTCGTTCATCAAAGCCAGCAACCGGCAAGTCACGCACATCTGCGCCACGTACTGATCGCGGCGCACGTCCAACAACAGGTCGCCCAGAACGCAAGTCATCTGAACGTCCATCATCGGATCGTCCACGTGCAGAGCGTCCTGCTTCAGATCGTGCACGTGCCGAGCGTCCAGTTTCTGGTCGTCCACGTACTGATGCTCCACGCAGTGAAAAACCAGCATTTAAAAAGACTTTTACTGACAAGCGCGAAAAACCAGAAACCCGCGCGTCCAAGTTTGTAGCAGAGCGCGCAACGCGTCCTGATCGCAATCCGGCGCCAGCTCGTAATTCAGACACGGTTCCATCAACTCGTCGCGATGCAGCTAAGGCCCGCGCAACTCGCAGCAACGATGGTCGCCCGAATTTTGAACCACGTAAGCGCGAAAAGTATGTTCCAGGCGTTGGTAAGCGCAGCGAAAACACTGCTCGCGATTTAAAGCGTTCCGAAGATCGCACTAACTCTTATAACCGCCCAGAGCGCACATCAAGTGCTTATGGTCGCACTCATTCAGCAACTACCGATTTCGGTGCTGACGATAATTACATTTCAGCAAATTTAGCTGATGCTAATTTGATTGATGCCACACCAAAGACTGCAATCACAATGACTTTCGCTGAACTAGGTATTGCGCCTAAGTTAGTTGAACGCCTTACTGCCCAAGGAATTAACCATCCATTCCCAATTCAGATTGCAACACTGCCTGATGCACTTGCGGGTAATGACATTTTGGGTCGCGGACAAACAGGTTCAGGCAAGACGCTTGCCTTCGGTTTAGCAATGCTAACCAATCTAAATGGTCGCGTTGCAAAGCCGCATAAGCCACTTGGTTTGGTATTAACACCGACTCGTGAATTAGCACAGCAGATTGATGAAGTATTAACGCCACTTGCGAAATCAATTGGTCTTGATTCAGTAGTAATCGCGGGCGGAATGCCTTACGGCAAGCAGATCACTGCGATGCGTCAATCTTGCCCAATCTTGGTTGCAACACCAGGTCGTTTAATTGACCTTCTTGATAAAGGCGAAGTTCAACTCGATGACCTACAGATCACTGTGCTTGATGAAGCCGATCAAATGGCGGACATGGGTTTCTTGCCAGTAGTTAAAGAGATTCTTGATCAAGCAAAGCCAGATGGGCAACGTTTGTTGTTCTCGGCAACTCTTGATCGTGGTGTCGATGCGCTAGTTAAGAAGTACTTGAACAATCCAAAGACTCACTCACTGCAGAACGATCGTGCCTCAGTTTCAACCATGAAGCACTACGTACTAACAATGCAGACCACCGACAAAGATGATGTAACTGCGCAGATCGCATCTCGCAGCGGCAAGACGATCTTGTTCGTAAAAACTCAACGTGGCGCAGATCGCTTAGCTGACAAGCTTGCTCATGCTGGTGTTCCAGTTGGGGCACTTCACGGTGGAAAGTCTCAAGCAGTTCGTACTCGCACATTAGCGCTCTTTAAGGAAACCCCTAACGCAGCTTTAGTTGCAACTGATGTTGCAGCTCGCGGTATTCACGTTGATGGCATCTCGCTAGTAGTGCACTTCGATGCACCAACTGATCACAAAGATTACTTACACCGTTCTGGCCGTACTGCTCGTGCTGGTGAAGAAGGCAATGTGGTATTGCTTTCAACCACTAAGAGCCAATCTGGTGTTAAGTCACTAACTTCACGCGCAGGCGTTACTCCGATATTTGTTCATGTCGAACCAATGTCTAGCGAGTTAATAAATATCACGGGCGCAGTTGAGCCTTCAGGTATTCCATACATCGCACCAGTGATGGAGAACAAGGGACCAAGTCGCGGCAACCGTCGCCCTCGCCCTAATTCAAGCGAACGTCGTCGTCGCCCTCGTTAATTCGATTTGATCTAACCGGTTTAGTAACTCCAGGGTTACTTCACCGGCTTTAGGTGCCACACAGGCATAGGAAATTTCAATATCAATATCAATTCTGGCTATGAATTTTTCGACAACTTCTAAATCCCCGCGAACTAGTAGTGCGAATTCAAATTCGCCAATTCGAGCGATTAGATCTTCTGCTCTTGCGCTATTAGTCAAAGCATCAGCAAATGCCACAATCTCATCAAGTGTTGTTGTGATTGGGAGCTCTAATCTAATTGCACAAAGCTCAATCGCGTTTCGCTGAGAACGAGCTAACTCACGGGCCATCTCTTGGTAATAAAGTGGCGGGGCCAGTAAATTTGTTAATGAATCATGGCGGCCATCGTGTGAGATTGGTTCGAAAGTTGGTTTTTCCATTAGATTACTCATCTCAAGGCAGATCGAAGGAGAGTGATGTGAGCGCTGAATCAAAGAAGCATCTCAGTCAATCTGCTCGTCGCAACATCGTGACAGCCCTGCTCAATTTCGAAGGCGCTGTCGTATTAGCCCTAGGGGCATTTCTAATTTTCAAATCGATAACTGCTGACTCTTTTGAACTTGCGCCCTTGGCCGGTGAAGTTTTATTCGCTGCAATCGGCGGTTTAGGGCTGTTGGCATCTGCCTATTCATTTAAAAATAAGCGCAAATTCGGCCGCGCTCCTGCCGTATTGGCAAATTTGATCGCACTTGGGGTAGCCAAATATCAGTTTGAAGGTGGCCTCTGGTTCGTTGCACTGCCGCTAGTTACTGTTGCGGCGATGGTCCTTTATTGTGCAGTGACAATTATTCCAGAAAGCGAAAACAAGTAATTCCCAGCACCTCTTCTAGTAAATCCTTTGAAATGTGCCCAATATCGCTTAACTTACGCTGCCATCTCTGACTAGACGACTTTAGTCATAGGGGCTCCTCTCGGTAGACTTCATGGATAGATCGCTACTAACAAGGGGAGAGAGCCAGTGTCGGCTTCCGATTCAAATATCGATTTTGGTGCTAACGATTGGTTAGTCGAGGAAATGCAGGAACGTTACCTCGCAGATCCCACTTCAGTTGATCAAGCTTGGATTGAGTTCTTCACGAAAAACGGCGTTACTGGCACAAGTGCTGTGACAACTCCTAAAGCCGGAATTCCACCAATTCCGAAAGCGATGCAAGCTCAAGTCGCTGCGCCAACTGCGCCAGTTGTAATACCAGCTGCGGTTGCGCCAGTTCAAACTCAACAACCTTTAGTAACTGCGCCAGTTGTAACTACTGCTCCAACACCAGCAGACCCTGTGGCCAAGCCGGTCCCAGTTTTAGTTACACCCGCAGCATCATCTTTGACTCCGATTCGTGGAGTTAGCGCACGAGTTGTTCAAAGCATGGAAGCATCTTTAAGCGTTCCAACAGCTACCAGTGTTCGCGCAATTCCGGCAAAATTGATGATTGATAATCGCATCGTGATTAACAATCACTTGAAGCGTACTCGTGGTGGCAAAGTTTCCTTCACTCACTTAATTGGCTACGCGATGATTAAAGCAATGCGCGCAATGCCAGAGATGAATGTTTTTTATGGTGAAATTGAGGGCAAGCCAGCAATCGGGCAGCCAGAACATATAAACATTGGTATCGCAATTGACTTAGCTAAACCAGATGGTTCGCGTCAATTATTGGTTCCTTCAATTAAAGGATGCGAAGATTTAGATTTCGCACAATTTGTTAGTGCTTATGAAGAAGTTATTCGCAAAGCACGTGGTGGCACACTCACTGTTGAGGATTACGCAGGCACTACCGCTTCGCTCACAAACCCGGGCACTATTGGCACGGTTCACTCTGTTCCACGCTTAGTTCAAGGTCAAGGCTTAATTATTGGCGTTGGAGCTATGGATTACCCAGCTGAATTCCAAGGCGCATCCGATGAAACCCTCGCCCGCATGGCTGTGAGCAAGGTAATTACCTTAACTAGCACTTACGACCACCGCGTAATTCAAGGCGCTCAATCCGGTGATTTCTTACGTCGAATTCATGAGTTAATTCTTGGTGCAGATCGTTTCTATGAAGACATTTTCGCAGCACTTCGAATTCCTTATATCCCAATTCATTGGGCGACAGATCTTGATTTCACTCGCGATGACCATATTTCAAAGACTGCACGCGTACAACAATTAATTCAGGCATATCGCATTAACGGACATTTGATGTCTGATACTGATCCACTTGAATATAAGCAGCGCTCTCACCCAGATCTAGAAGTTGAAACACATGGTCTAACTCTGTGGGATCTTGATCGCGAGTTTGCAACAGGTGGTTTTGGTGGCAAAGCATTTATGCCGCTACGCAGCATTCTTGGAATTCTGCGCGATTCTTACTGCCGCTCAGTCGGTGTTGAATATATGTACATTGAAAATCCGGCTGAACGTAAATGGATGCAAGAACATATCGAAGTTGGAACTCCTAAAGTTGCCCGCGAAGAACAGTTACGTATTTTGCGCAAATTAAATAGCGCTGAAGCCTTTGAGTCATTCCTGCAGACTAAGTTCGTGGGTCAAAAGCGATTCTCACTTGAAGGTGGCGAATCAGTAATTCCAATTCTTGATGCAGTTATTTCAGCTGCTGCTGAAGCAAAACTTGATGAAGTTTGTATTGGTATGCCACACCGCGGTCGTTTAAATGTGTTGGCCAATATTGCCGGTAAATCGCACGGCCAAATTTTCCAGGAGTTTGAAGGCCATTACCAAGAGAATCAAGTTCAAGGTTCTGGCGATGTTAAGTACCACTTAGGCACTGAAGGAATCTTTACTGCCGAATCAGGTGCTACAACAAAGATCTATTTGGCAGCTAACCCGTCACACCTTGAGGCAGTAAACCCGGTGCTAGAAGGAATTGTGCGGGCTAAGCAGGATAAGTTAAATATTAAGGATATTTTCTCGGTTCTGCCTATATTGATGCATGGAGATGCTGCCTTTGCTGGTCAAGGTGTAGTTGCCGAAACTCTGCAGATGTCACAACTTCGTGGATATCGCACTGGTGGAACCGTTCACATAGTTATAAATAATCAAGTTGGTTTTACAACTTCACCTCATGGTTCTCGCTCTTCAACTTACTCAACTGATTTTGCCAAAATTATCCAAGCCCCGGTATTTCACGTAAACGGTGACGACCCTGAAGCTTGTGTCCGAGTTGCATATTTAGCTTTCCAATATCGCCAAGAATTTAACAAAGATGTAGTCATCGACATGGTTTGCTACCGACGTCGCGGACATAACGAAGGTGACGAACCAAGTTTTACTCAACCACTAATGTATAAGTTGATCGACGCTAAGCGAACCACTCGTACTTTGTATACCGAAAGTTTGATCGGCCGTGGCGACATCACACAACTTGAAGCTGAAGCTGTTGCCAAGGATTTCCAAGATCAACTCGAAGCAGTGTTTGCTTCAGTTCATAACCATGAAGCCGAACAACCAGCACACCGACAGATTCCACAGGTTCCAGTACCGACAACTGTTGACACTTCAATAACTGAAGCCGTTGCTCGTCAGATTGCAGCTACCCAAGTTGCAGTGCCAGAAGGATTCACAATTCATCCTAAGTTAGTTCCACAATTAACTAAGCGCGTTGAAATGTTAAATGATGGCACTATCGACTGGTCAATGGGTGAAACTTTGGCTTTTGGCTCATTACTTCTTGAAGGTCGACCAATTCGCTTAGCTGGTCAAGATTCTCGCCGCGGTACTTTCTCAAATCGTCATGCTGTCATCGTCGATAAAGAAAATGCGAGCGAGTGGACTCCACTAAGAGGATTAATCCAAGATGAAAATCAATTCTTTGTGATCGACTCATTGCTCTCGGAATACGCTGCTATGGGCTTCGAATACGGCTATTCCGTGGTCCGCGAAGATGCGCTAGTTATGTGGGAAGGCCAGTTTGGCGATTTCAGTAATGGCGCTCAAACCATTGTCGATGAATTTATTTCATCAGCACTGCAAAAGTGGGGTGAGCGTTCTTCAGTAGTTCTACTTCTGCCACATGGTTACGAAGGTCAAGGACCAGATCACTCATCTGGTCGCATCGAACGCTATCTAATGCTCTGTGCTGAAAACAATATGACTGTTGCGCAACCTTCAACACCTGCTTCTTACTTCCACTTATTGCGTTGGCACGCAGCTAACCCTGCTCGCCGCCCGATGGTGGTCTTTACACCTAAATCAATGTTGCGGCTAAAGGCAGCAGCTTCGGCACTAAGTGATTTCACTTCAGGAACTTTCCGCCCAGTTATCGGTGATGACAAAGTTGCGAACGCTTCGCGTGTGATTTTCTGCTCTGGCAAGATTTATTACGATCTAGTTGCTGAACGCGAAAAGAATGGCGAACATTCAACTGCGATCGTTCGAGTTGAACAGTTGTATCCATTGCCAGCTGCCGAGATGGCCGCAGAAGCAGCTAAGTATCCGAATGCATCACTGCTCTGGGTTCAAGATGAACCAGCAAATCAAGGTGCTTGGTCACATGTTGCACTTGGAACTTCTGAGCACTTTGGCGGAACTGGTTTTGGTGGTCGCACGCTTCGCCGAGTTTCTAGATTAGCAAGTGCTTCCCCTGCTACTGGAAATCATCATTGGCATGAAGAAGAAGCAAAAGCGCTAATGACTGAAGCGTTTACTCGCTAAATTATTTACGATTGCTTTTGCTTTTCGCTTTCTTGAAACGAAATAGCACGCGTGCTCGTAGTTCAGTTTGATCTATCCAGCCCCATTTACGCGAATCAGTGCTGGCTTCGTTGTCGCCTTCTACCCAAGCTTTCCCAGCATTTTCCCCGCCACCGATTTCCATAAGTCGCTTAATCACGAAAACTCCTGGCCGATCAGCACGCTCAATTACATAGACTTTGTGCGCTTTTAACTTAGGTACTAGTGGCTCGACAACCCAATAAACCACTAGCCAATCCCCTTCATTCAGCGTGGGCGACATCGAGTCCCCAGCTACGGCGACGGTAAGCCAAGCGAACGAGCCAAATTTCCCCATAGACGGTAGTGTCACACTTAGGAATCAAAAAACCAAACGTTTATTGCACGAAAGGGAACTTCCAATGATTTCATTTCTAAAGCCAAACATAACTGTTTACGCACACTGCGACTTGCCTTGTGGCGTTTACGATCCAGCTCAAGCAAAGATCGAAGCGCTTTCAGTTAAAGCTTGCATGGAAAAGTATGCGGCCAACACAGACGCTGATTTCCGTTCTCGCTCAGTTGCAATCAAAGAAGAGCGTTCGCATCAAGTTAAAGAGCACCTATGGGTTCTTTGGACAGATTATTTCAAGCCAGCTCACTTTGAGGCATACCCTCAACTTCATACACTTTTCAATGATGCCACTAAGTTAGCTGGAGCTGCCGGCACTAAGGGCACTCAAGATGTTGCAGTTGCCGACAAGTTAATTGCCAAGATCGACGAGATTGCAGTTATTTTCTGGGAGACCAAGAAGTAATTAATTGATTCGTGGCGCGCTAGTTAGCGTTTGAGCCGCAGTTCGGGCGAGGAAAGAAACTCGCTCGACTGCGGTTCTTTTTATCTGGCCCTTGGCTATATGTCGTTCACCATCATAGATATCGCATTCGAAAGTTAATTCTTTTCCATTTACTTCAATGCATCTAGCCATTCCTCTAATTTCAGTTCCGATTGATACGCCCGCTAGAACTTCAATTGAACTACCGCTCAAAATCGTGGTTTCACTACCTTCAAAGTATTCCGCAATAGCAGTAACACAAGCACTTTCCATTACGTTTAACAAGTGCGAGCCAGCAGCAATCGGTAATTCTCCTATTCCGAGCGCAACTGCGGTGTCACCAGGACGTATCACCATGGTGGCTAGACCAACTGTGCCTAGGTATTCACTCTCGATATTCATGACTTCTTACTCATCATCATTTCTGATCTCAGTGCGGCTTTCAACTCTGATCTCACGATGTTGGATATTGCCAAACTCATCAATTTCAATGGTTACTTCGTGCATGCTGAACTCAGTAATGACTTCATTCTTAAAGCCCGCAAAATTAGCTTGATTAAACATGGCACTGAGGGCTTCGTGTAAATCACTTGGTGCTTCTTCGTTACAGCTTCGGCGCAACGCATCACGAGTTAAATCACGCATTGATCTTTCGTGAACCAACTCCATGGAACAAGGAACGCAACCAGAAAGATGAGAGTTGATATTAGCTAAAGTTAATTGCGGCATGTTATCAATCTGCAAGTTAATTTGAACTTCAGTTACATCAGCATCGAGCAGAATCACAAAAGAGGTCAAAACTTCGACGCATTGAAGTTCATACTTTGAATCACTCATCTGCTCCTCCCTTGCTTTTGCCATAGCCAAGTTCAGCCGCATAGTCAGCTAACTTCTCGCGTAGTTGTTTACGGCCTCGGTGCAAACGAGACATGACGGTGCCAGCTGGTGCGCCAACAATTTCAGCAATTTCCTTATAAGAAAATCCTTCAACATCGGCTAAATAAACAGCAATCCGGAATTCTTCGGGAATCTCTTGTAGCGCGCGTTTAATATCGCTATCTGGCAAATTCTCAAGTGCTTCAACTTCAGCTGACTTTCCTTGGTCACTAGTGTGCGAAGCCGAAGCCGCCAATTGCCAATCTTCAACTTCGCTATTTGAAAGTTGTGGCCTACGCTGATCTTTGCGATAGCTATTAATAAAAGTGGTAGTTAATACTCGATATAACCAAGCTTTCAAATTAGTTCCGGGTTCAAATTGATGGAAAGAAGCGAAAGCTTTCAAGTATGTGTCTTGAACTAAATCTTTGGCATCGTCCGGGTTTTTTGTATAACGCATTGCTGCTGCGTATAACTGATTCGTGTAGGCAAGGGCATCTCGCTCGAAGCGCAATGCGCGTTCGGCTGGGCTCTCTTTTACCAACTCAGTAGATGTCATCACCGTAAGGCTATATGGCGACCACTGGTTTTCGCATTTTTTATAGCGTTTGCGAACTGAGAATTAAAAAAGAGTTTCTGGTTCGCCTAGTTCAATTTCCTTAATCAAATCGGGATTATTCACGGCTACCGTATTAACCGCACTAGAAACTGGAACTGGAACCAGCCCTGCTGCCGGTTCTTCGTGGTGCATTAAGCCTTGTAACACGGCAACATCGTGCAGCTTTGGGTCCAGCCAATCGCCCCAGCGTTCTTTCGACATCATCACTGGCATTCGACTATGAATTGTTGCTAGTTCCCCTACGGCCTCGCGAGTAATGATCGAAGCACTCTCGATGATTTGTCCATCGGGTGCCCGCCAACTACTCCAAAGTCCAGCAACTGAAAGGGGTTGGTTGTCAGCGCCGGAAATATAGAAAGCTTGTTTAGGTTTATAACGCCCCAGGGCGGTGGCCCATTCGTAATAGCCCTGCACTGGAATCAAGCACCTGGTGGTTCGAAACGCGTTTCTAAATGTTGGCTTCTCGTGGATTGACTCTGATCGCGCATTAATTGCATGAGATTGTGAAGTCCGAGCTTCAGAAATTGTTTTATGCCAATTTCCAATCAAGCCCCAAGAAGCAACTGCTAATTCGCGTTGGCCGCCATTTTCGCGAACGATGTAAATTGGATTTGTTGGTGCGATATTCCAACTAGCTGGCAATGAATAAGCCGGGACCGCACCGTGGGCAGCGAATTGTTCGACTAACTCCTGCATTTGATGGGTCTGTACAAAGCGGCCGCACATATGCGCAACGCTAGCGCAATCGCGAACCGAGTAGAGTTCGCACATGACATCAGCGCAAGTTTCGGGAAATTGGCCCGCCATCTTTCGTGGCCCCAGCCCGATTAGCGCTACCGTCACAATCCCAGGCTCTAAATCAGTAACTAATCGAGCGCTAATTTTGGCCGCACAAGCAACTACCCCTTCGTTGATTCGGCGCCCATTAATTTCCCGCGATAGCGAATTGATGGTTGCTGGATTACGCGAACTAGGAATATCTATCGTTGAAACCACCGTTGATGGCGATGCCGCTTGGCAGATTACGCCAGCCAGCATGAAGGGCCCAGTAAAAATAGATGTTGGTAATGCCGGCACCGTAATGCGCTTCTTACCGCCACTTTCAGCGCTGGCAACTGGTTCGGTGGCTTTCGATGGCGACCCTCGTTCGCATGAACGCCCCCTTGGCCCGGTAATTAAGGCGCTCGAAGATTTAGGAATTTCGGTTGCACATGAAGGTCGCTACAGTTTGCCGCTAACTTTAAATGGCACTGGTGAAATTCCTGGTGGCGCACTTGAAATAGATGCCAGTGCTTCAAGTCAGTTCTTATCTGCGCTTTTATTAATCGGCCCCAGCATGACTAATGGCATAACTGTTAAACATATCGGTGGTGCACTTCCATCGATGCCGCACATTGATATGACAGTAGATATGTTGCGTTTCTTTGGCGCCATAGTTGAAGTTGATGCTGCACACAGCATCTGGAGAGTATTACCTGGAAAACTTATAGGCCAAGATTTTGTAATCGAACCAGATTTATCTAACGCTGCGCCATTCTTATCAATTGCCATGATCTGTGGTGGCGATATCACGATTTCCGATTGGCCAAAACAAACTACGCAACCTGGTGATCAACTGCGCGAAATCTTCACTCAAATGGGTGCCAAAGTTGAATTTGTAGATAATGGTTTAAAACTAACTGGCGCTGGCAAGATTCATGGCATCGATATTGATTTACATGACGTCGGTGAATTAACTCCCGCAATCGCAGCTCTTTGTGCTTTAGCTGATTCACCATCACACTTGCGTGGCATTGGCCATTTACGTTTACATGAAACCGATCGGTTAGCAGCGCTAACAAATGAGATTAACGCTCTTGGCGGCAACGTGACTGAAGAAGAAACTGCGCTTCACATTACTCCAGCCCCACTTCATGCGGGCATTTTCCATACTTACGACGATCATCGCTTAGCTACAGCGGGGGCAGCGATTGGCCTAGTTGTGCCTGGCATTGAAGTCGAAAATATCGCGACTACCCGCAAAACTTTGCCAGATTTCCCTGGCCTTTGGAGTTCACTTACTGCATGAGTAAGCGCGAATACGACGAAACTGATGCGCGAGTGCGCCCAGCGCGCAGCACGCGCCGCCGTACTAAAGATCGCCCGGCGCATGATGATGCCATCTTTTCTTTGGTAACTGCTGTAGACCGCGGCCGAACAACTTGTATTACCGATGATGGCCTAATTGTTACCGCCATGAAAGCTCGCGAACTTGGCCCAAAGTCAGTGGTCGTTGGCGATCGAGTTGGCTTAGTTGGCGATGTAAGTGGAAAAACAGATTCCTTAGCACGCATCGTCACAATTACGGAACGGCGAAATTCACTCAGTCGCACAGTTGATGATGCTGCCAAAGTTGAACGCACCATTGTTGCCAACATTGATCAACTAGTAATCGTGGTTGCTGCAACTAATCCGCCGCCCCGTCGCGGTTTAATTGACCGGTTCTTGGTTAGCGCATTTAGTGAGGGCATCGCACCAATCATTCTAGTTACTAAGACAGATTTGGGTGAGATTCCAGAATTTATGGAAGAGTACAAAACGTTGGGTGTAAAAATTCTAACCACTGCGATAAAGACTGAAACCAAAGAAGCCGACCTGCAGCGACTGCACGAAATGCTGACTGGAAAAATATCGGTATTAGTCGGTCATTCTGGTGTTGGTAAATCAACTTTGATTAATGCCATCGTGCCTGAAGCTGACCGCGCGACTGGTGTCATCAATGATGTTTCTGGTCGCGGTCGCCACACTTCATCAAGTGCGGTTGCCTTGCCGCTATTTTCACCTGCTCATGTTGGCGCTATTGGATGGGTAATTGATACGCCTGGAATTCGCGCATTTGGTCTTTCGCATATTGATCCTAATCGCATCGTCGCTGCTTTCGAAGACTTAAGTCCAATCGCGGCAACTTGCATGACCAATTGCGCTCATCATGGTGCTGGCTGCCAGTTAGATATTTGGGCAGCGCCTAATGGGGTAATTGATGTGATGCGCGCGGCACGAGTGGCTAGTTTGCGCTCACTTTTAGATGCTCCGAAGGTCGAGCTCGACCAATAGAATTGCACTCATTATGAGCACAAAATACTCGCTGGAATCTGATTTAAAGCTCGCCCTTGAGCTTGCAGCTATTGCTGATGAAATCACGATGGCCCGATATTTAGCCCAAGATTTAGTAGTTAGCACCAAAGCAGATAGCACTCCGGTTACTGATGCTGATCGGGCAACTGAAGAAGCGCTTCGTAAACATTTAGCGATTATGCGTCCAGAAGATGGTTTAGTGGGCGAAGAGTTTGGCAACGAAAATAAAGACGCCAATCGATATTGGGTAATTGATCCAATTGATGGCACTAAGAATTTCATGCGCGGGATTCCGACTTGGGCAACGTTAATTGGTTTGGTAGAACGTCAAAGTGATGGCAGTGAAAAAGTAATCGTTGGCGTTGCAAGTGCACCAGCTCTTTTCCGTCGTTGGTATGCAAGTAGCACCAATGGCGCATTCACAACTTTAGATAACGGTTCACCTCGCAGAATTTCGGTTTCTAAAGTTTCTGAGCTTTCAAATGCTTCAATTGCCTATTCAGATTTTCAAGGCTGGGGCGATCGCTTAGCTAAATTCCAAAAATTGATGTCGGACTGCACGCGTTCACGGGGCTATGGAGATTTCTGGTCGCATGTGTTGGTAGCCGAAGGTGCCGTTGATATCGCAGCCGAACCATCACTTGCTCTTTGGGATATGGCAGCCCTTGATGTCATCGTGCGCGAAGCTGGCGGAACTTTTTCAAATCTAACGGGCGAAATTGGCCCATTTGGTGGTAACGGAATTTCTACAAATACATTACTTCACTCAAAAGTTATGGCGGCGCTCAATTGATCTATACCTTCAATGTAAGTGGCATGTCTTGTTCTTCTTGCGTAAATAGCATTGAAGGATCGCTGAATTCAATCCCTGGTGTTAAAGCCACCGTTAGCTTTGCCACTGAGTCTGTACACGTTAATGCCGAAGACGACGTCTCTACTAAGACGCTAATAGCGGCCATTAAGAGCGCCGGTTATGCCGCCACTCTGGTTACAGACCCTTCGCAATTAGCCCTACATAGCAAGCGTTCTGGACTGGCTTTAGCGCTTTCCATTCTTTCTGCAGTTCCAGCGATCGCTATTTCAATGATCATGAGCTGGCACCACTCGATAGATATGTTCGTACATGATCAATTAGATCTATTCGGCCTGCCGCATCCGCTTTACTCACCAACTGCATGGGTAGCAATTGGTTTAACCGCACCGCTAATTCTTCTGGTGGCATTTCCAATTCATCGCGCTGCCTTTAATAACTTCTTAATCTTTATCAATCCTAAACGTAGCGGTGCGTTGACGATGGATAACTTGGTTTCCCTTGGTTCACTTGCCGCTTTTGGTTGGTCTATTTACGCAAATGCAACTGGAAATGGTGAGGTTTACACCGAGGTCGCCGCCGGCGTTCTACTTTTTGTAATTCTTGGTCGCTACTTAGAAGCTCGAGCAAAGGCAAACGCAGGTAGTGCACTTCAGTCGTTGCTTCAACTTGGTAGCAAAGAAGTAACAGTTATTCATTCTGGTCAAGAAGTAATTATTCCAATTGCTAATCTACAAGTAGGCGATGAATTCTTAGTTAAGCCAGGCGAGCGAATTGCATCTGATGGCGAAGTTATTTCAGGCAATAGCTCAGTTGATAACTCAATGATCACCGGTGAATCACTGCCGGTTGAAGTAAAGCCAGGTTCAAAAGTAATTGGGGCAACCCTTAATCACAATGGTCGCATAGTTGTTAAAGCGACTCGAATTGGTGGCGATACGGAATTATCACGAATCACGGCAATGGTGCTTTCAGCACAAGGTGGACGCTCCCCTATTCAAACTCGAGTAAATAGAATAAGTGCGATTTTCGTGCCAGTTGTAACACTGGTTGCAATTGCCACAGGCTTAGCTTGGTATTTATATGACTCGCAACTAACTAACGCGATAGCAACAGGTATCGCAGTACTTGTAATTGCTTGTCCATGTGCCCTTGGCTTAGCCACACCTGTTGCCCTCATGGTGGCATCTGGTCGCGGTGCCCAGCGTGGAATAGTTATTTCCTCACCAAGTGCGCTGGAGGCTTCGCGCGGAATTGATCGGGTTCTTCTCGACAAAACTGGCACTTTAACAACTGGCCAGATGAAAGTTAGTACTGCCACAGTTTCATTAAATGCTGCTGCGCAATTAGCTCAGATTTATCCTGAACTGATTAAAGAAGCCACCATCTTGTCATCAGCGCTTTCAATTGAGAGTCAGAACACGCACCCAGTTGGTCAAGCAATTGCTGAACACATCGCAGCCCAAGGAATCAAAGCAACCACAGTTACCGATTACTCAGTTTCACCTGGAAGCGGTGCTGCTGGCCGAGTTAATTTAGGAATTCACTCCCCAGTAGTTTTAATTGGCTCACCTGCAGCGGTTGCTCATAGCAGCGTTGATTTCCATCCTGATATTCAAGCAGCCGTTAGCGCAGCACAGGCACAAGCACTTACGGTTTCAGTAATGGCATGGGATGGCATCGCACTTGCGGTCTTTGCAGTAGGCGATGAAATTAAGCCTGATGCTGCGCAAACTATTGCTAAGTTTAAGGAAATGGGTATCTCGCCTTGGTTAGTAACTGGTGATTCGCCAGGAGTTGCCCACGCAGTTGCTCTTAAAGTTGGTATTGATATCAGCCAAGTAACAGCTGCCGCCTCGCCTGAAGGTAAGTTAGCTGCAATTACTAATCTGCAGAGCAAGGGACATAAAGTTTTAATGATTGGTGATGGCATTAATGATGCAGCTGCCATCGCCGCGGCTGACTTAAGCATGGCAATGGGTACCGGCACTGATACCGCAATTGCAGCAGCTGATATAACTTTGATGCGGCCAGATTTAAATGCAGCGATTGCTGCCCTGCAGTTATCGGATAGCACTATTAAAATCATTAAAGGCAATTTGACTTGGGCATTTGCCTATAACGTGATTGGTATACCAATTGCCGCAGCTGGCTTACTAAGCCCAATGTATGCAGCCGCGGCCATGGCGCTAAGTTCGGTATTCGTAGTTACAAATTCACTTCGAATCAGATAGCCCAGCAAAGAGCTAGATATAGAAAAATACCCCCACAGATTGATCTCTATGGGGGTATTTCGCGTTAGTAGCGGGGGCAGGATTTGAACCTACGACCTCTGGGTTATGAGCCCAGCGAGCTACCGAGCTGCTCCACCCCGCGTCGGTTGCCCTAATCGTAAGCGTTACAGCGTTAATAACCAAATTGGCTAGTTAATACTTACTTTCCTTGCGCAGAATCGGCTGCAGCAAGTGCTGATTCTAATTTATCTAACGCACGACCAGCAGCAGCAAAATCGCCCTTGGCATTTGCAGCTTGATAATCCTTCATCGCTTGAACAGCTGCGCGAAGTGCAGTTGAAAGCGCTGTTGAATTCTTTGGCGTCGTAGATGTTGAAGAAGTTGATGGAGTTGATGCTGAAGTAGTTCCGGAGTTTCCACCGAAAACTTGATCAAGTGCTCCCTTAAGTGTGTCGTCGAAACCAATTTGATCACCGAAGGAGACTAGAACTTTCTGCAGCAATGGATACGCCGCAGTGTTGCTAGTAGCTCTCACGTAAACTGGCTGCACATAAAGCAAACCACTTCCGACCGGAAGGGTTACCAAATTACCTAGTACTACATCAGAACCACCCTGACGCAATAGTGAAAGTGAGTTGGCAACTTCTGGTTTAGCTTCGAAGTTTGATGCTACCTGTGAAGGACCAGCGATGTTTGTGCTGCGTGGTAACTGAAGCACGGTGATCTTTCCGTAATCAGGACCTGCTTCAGAATTAACTGCGGCAAATGCTGAGAGGTTTTCACGACCACCACGAGGTACGAACGGTGTGGTCAACGAGAAAGTTGATTTAGTCGCACCTGGCATTTGTAGGGTCATGTAATAAGGAGGTTGATTACCTGCGTTTGCACCAAATGTTGATGGGTCACGAGGCACGCGCCAGAAGTCTTGACCGCCGTAGAAAGCATCGGCTGTCTTTACGTGATACGCACTAAGAATGTCACGTTGAATACGGAACATATCTTCTGGATAGCGAACGTGATCTAGTAACTGAGCAGACATTTCACTCTTTGGCTTAACCGTATTTGGGTATGCCTTGCTCCAAGTCTTTAGCACTGGATCTTTCTCGTCCCAGGCATAAAGAGAAACAGTGCCGTCGTAGGCATCAACTGTGGCTTTTACTGAGTTACGAATGTAGTTAACAGTGGTATCAGATTGAGCGGTAATCGAATTTGAGTTAGTTGTAAGCGCATCTGTGGTTGAACCAGATAGTGAGGTTTTGCGAGCATATGGATAGCCAGCACTAGTTGTATAGCCATCGATAATCCAAAGCACCTTGCCGTCTACAACGGCAGGATATGGATCGCCATCAAGGGTTAGCCATGGTGCTGCTTTAGCTACACGTTCGCGCGGATTACGCTCGAAGAGAATCTTGGAATCTTTATTGATCAAGCTAGATAGCAAGATCTTCTGTTCCTGATACTTAATCGCGAAAACTAACTTGTTAAAGAATGAACCAACTGGAACTCCACCGCTACCGGTGTATGTGTAGTTCTTCTGACCATTGGCAGCAGAGTCATCTGGAAAATCGAACTCGACTGGCTTATCGGTTTTAACGCCACCAATAATTGAATAGTCAGGAACGTTCTCACCGAAATAAACGCGAGGTTGGAATTCGCCAAGGCCCTTTGTTGGTGGCAGATCGCCAACTGCGAAGTTTGGCTTACCATCAAGGTCAACTGTGTTTCCGAAAGCTGCCACAAAACCAAAACCGTGTGTGTAAACCAAGTGGTCGTTAATCCAGTTACGACTTGGATTGCCACTGATGTTTAACTCACGAACCGCAACCACAGTATCGCGTTGCACGCCGTTAACTGTGTAACGATCAACATCGAGTGAATCTGGGAAAGCGTAGTAAGGCTTGATCTGCTGTAGTTGGCGGAAAGTCGCTGAAATTACATTTGGATCCATCAAGCGAATGTTTGCAATCGTGGCTGCATCATTAGCTAGCTGACCTTTCGATGTCTCTAAGGTTGCTGCGTAATCTTTCATTTCAACGCCGCTTAAATCGTAGGCATCACGCGTAGCATCAATATTGCGCTGAATATAAGGCGCTTCCTTTGATGATTCAGATGGCTTTACCTGGAAAGTTTGAATTGCTGCTGGATAAACGCCAGCAATCAAAACTGCCGAAATAACTAGCAGCGCTGTTCCGGATGCAGGTAAGAACCAAGATTTGCGGAAAATATTGGCAAAGAAAAGAAGCGAGCAGATTACTGCGATGCCAGCCAAAATTGCTTTGGCAGGTAGAAGCGCGTTTACATCTGAATAAGTTAGACCAGTAATCAGTTTGTTCTCTTTTAGTGATAGCGCATAACGATCAAACCAATATGCCACGCCCTTTAGAAGAACAAATAGTCCAAGCAATACTGAAAGTTGAGTCCGCGCAAATGGTGTTGTGCGATCTTGGCGCATTTGTGGACGCAAACCACCGTATAGGTAGTGCACGGCAGCAGCTGCCAAGGTTGCCAAAATTAGAGCTGAGAAGCCCCAAGAAATTAGCGATTGCCAGAAAGGTAAGCGGAAGGCGAAAAAAGAAATATCTAAATTAAACTGCACATCTTTAACCCCGAACTCAGTTGAGTTCTTGAACTGTAACCAAGTGCGCCAAAGTGAGGTTCCTGCAGTGCCCGCAAAATAAAACACAGCAGCGCCGACACCCAAAAATACCAACTTGCGAATCGGTTCGATTTGGGCGCGGTAACGTTCTAAGTTGTCATTCTCAACTGCCATTGAAACAAAAACTGGACGACGCTTGAATGCCAAATACACATTCAACAGAACAAATAGTGAGGTGACTAGACCAAAGCCAATAAAGAGATACACCTTAGTAAATAACGTGGTTGACCAAACGTTGGAAAAACCAACTGATTTGTACCAAAGCCAATCTGCATAAAAACCACTAAGTGAAATAAGGGCGATTGCAGCCGCTACCAAGACTCCGACAGTGATCGAAAGAGGACTTACTCGTCGGCCACCTGACTTGCGGCCAAAGCTCTTTGCGAAATCAAATTGCGGATTGGAACTCATCTATTTCTCCATTTTCATAAACCAACTAGTTTGAATAACCGGGTTGGGATACCCCAATTTTGCGCTATTTATGCGTCGAACGCTAATTAGAACAGCCGTTGAGCGGCGGCAAATTTGCCCAGTCCTGAGCAGGCTTTTTAAGCAGAGTCACAGCCTCCGCCAAGGTTGAAACTGCCACAACCTGCAGTCCCTTAGGAATATTGGTGATGTCGATGCAGTTATCAATCGGCGCCAGGAAAAGTGTTGCGCCAGCTCGCTTGGCTCCGATTAATTTATCTTCGATGCCACCAATTGGGCCAACTTCACCCTTTTTATTTATCGTGCCAGTTCCAGCGATAAGCCGCCCATTTACAAGTTGCGCACTATCTAATTTCTCAATAACTCCAAGTGCAAAAATTAAGCCGCCACTTGGGCCACCTGTGTTTGGGATATCAAACTTAATTTGCCGACTGGTTAATTCACCTGATCGCAAGAATGGCGCTAGCGCAGGTTCGTTCGCATTTAAGTAGTTAAAGGCAGCAACTATCGCATTGTCTTGAGAGCCATCCATCTCTGCCAGGCCCGCTTTTTTTACATCTTTAGCATCTACATTTGGCTCATAAACAACTGATCTTGGCACCACTACTCCATCAGCTTGCATCCAACGCAGCAGTACTTCTAGCCCAAATACCTGGGCATCTGGTGTAGATACCGAAACAGTTGTGAGCATTAACTTTCCGGAAGGCGCTGGCACTTTGTCGGTGAAGCGAGTTGGAATTTTCACAACTGGACCTAAAACATCAGTCGCTGGGCCAGGTAGCACGATGGCAAAAGGCAATGGAATGAAAAGAGATATGGCCAGAATAGATGTGAGAAAGTATCTAACTAAGCGAGGTAGCGGTGAAAATCTCATTAGATTGCGCTAAGCAGTTGGATCGACTGGCTTTTCTTTTGCAGCCAGATCGCGTGCCTGTTGATCACGAAAAGAATCTTGGAATTTCTGGAATGAAGTCACTGAACGCGTTGTTTCTTGTTCAAATTTGCCTTGAAACTTACTAACCCAGAGCACATATCCAAGCGCACCAATCAGCCCGGCAAGGGGAATTAGCCACCAAATTAAGGCGGTGAAGGCGTTGGACATAGCCCTAGCCTAGAGGTTTCGGGAAGAAAGTGCCCACTTGGGTTGTTTAACTAGTATTGCCAATAGCAAAAGCTTGAAAGATCGCGCCCCGGAAAGGTAGTCATGACATCTTTTGGTTTTGGACCCAGCGATAACTCAGACGACGCTGAAAAATCTGCTGAACTTGCAGCCGCTCTCGAAGCGATGCAGGCCCAAATGAAAGAACAGTTCGAAAAACTTGGCCTTAATCCAGCTGGCTTTATTAATCCGCTGCTTTCAAACTCTGCAAAACCTGAACCACTTCCAAAAACAATTGTGCGCGACATGGCTAAGAAATTTACCCAAGCACATGGTTCGCAACCAGTTGGCGCAAATGATGTTGCTGAGATAAAAACTGCACTCGATCTTGCGCAACTTTGGCTCGATGACAAAACAGATTTCGCATTACAAAGTTCCGAAAGCCGAATTGCGTTAAGTCGAACCGATTGGGTTGATACCACTTTGGCTGGCTGGCAAGAAACTGTCGAGCCACTGGCAGCTGGCTTAGCTGAAGCGCTAGCTGGTTTGTTATCGCAAGCCAGTGCAGCTGCTGACCAAGCATTTAATTCTGATGGTTCACTTAATGAAGAATTTTTAGCTGAAGCTGGCGTTGACCCAAATATGTTTAAAGGCCCAAATGGTGAAAATATTTTGGGTGGCATTGGAAATGCACATGCATCAATGGACATGATTGGTGGCCTACTAAAAGGCTTCATTGGCTCACTTATCGCCACTCAATTAGGGCAAGCTATTGGTCAACTTTCTGCCAGCGTTACTGGAATTCATGATGTTGGCTTGCCGCTAATTTCGCCAGCGCATCCTGCGTTGATTCCGCAAAACATAAATGCGTGGGCCGCAGATCTTGATGTTCCGATCGCCGAAGTTCGCTTATTCCACGCACTCCGCGAAGCCGCAATTGCCCGACTATTTGATAACAACCCTTGGCTAGTTTCTTATCTACGCCAATCAATTACTGATTATGGACGCGGCATCACAATTGATATGGATGCAATCCAAGATCAAGCAACTTCAGCACTTAGTTCAGCTGAGATTGATTTGAATAATCCAGAGTCATTTGCCAAAGCCATTAACGAAGGTTTGTTTACACCCGAAGAATCTGAATCGCAAAAAGCTGCCCTAATAAAACTTGAAGTTGCACTTGCGCTAATTGATGGCTGGGTTGATGGAGTTGTCACAAGTGCAGCAGATGAACGTTTGCCGAATTTAGAAAAGTTGCGCGAAACGCTACGTCGCAATCGCGCAACCAATGCGCCAACCAAGCAACTATTTGCCTCACTTCTCGGTCTAGAGGTATCCCCTCGGTTAGCTCGCGAAGCAAGTGCTTTCTGGCGATCGATCTCTGAACTCAGCAATATCTCAACTCGCGACAAGATTTGGTCTGGCATTTTGCCGACCCAAGAAGAGTTACTAAATCCGCAGTTATATCTAGCTAGCGTTGAAGTGCCAGATGATTTGAGCGGTTTACTCTAAGTAAGTAATTACTTTTAGTTATCTCTAAATTAGTTGTGAGTCCAGTGGGAATAAAAAGCGAAGTCCCCGGTCGCTGTTAAATATCTGCCTTCCCCTTGCAGATATAAAACTGTTATCCGAGGACTTCGTAAGCGTGAACTTAACGAAGTTTTCAATCTGAATCAACCGACTCTCAGATTGACAAAGTGATTCTTTTCCTTGTAATGAACTACTTTCGCGCTACCTTTTACCTATGAGCCATTCTGAAAACATAGATTTATTTTCAGAAATTAATTCGCAAATCACTAAACCTGTAGTTGATACTTCACTAGATATCGCACCAACTTTGCCTGGGGTTGACCAAGGTGAAATCGTGGTCATTCGCTCCAAACGACGGAAGAAAAATATCTCGGCATATCGCCAAGGTGGACAGATAGTAGTTTCGATCCCAGCCCGAATGAGCAAAGCTGATGAGCGATCGATTGTTCCCGAGATGGTTGAGCGGATTCGTAGCGCCGAAGCCGACCGCACCCCGTCCGAATCAGCCCTAATCGCCCGAACAGTGGCCTTGATCGAGGCCTATGCCCCGGAAATCACTGAACGCCCTGCCAGTATCGACTGGCGTCAAATGCGTGAGCGCTGGGGATCCTGCACCGGCATCGACCGAAGTATCCGAATCTCAGACCGCCTGCGCTTTGCCCCAGCCTATGTTCAGGACTATGTCCTCTTCCATGAAGTGATCCACCTGCGCTTTTTCGACCACGGCGCTGATTTCCAGCGAATCCTGGCCGCCTACCCTGATGGCGAGAAAGCCCAGGCCTACCTGGACGGCTACGAGTTGGCTGAAAGCGATCTGGCCCCGCCTGAGGTTAAATAAGAGCTAGGCACGCCTAAAAAACTTCCCCCAAAGTACGCTCAGAACCCCCATTTTGAGCGTGAGCGGGGGTATCGTAATTCCTGCACGCAAGTAAATTTCGTCGAATTCCATCGACAAATGCTCGCGTCGATTGGAGGCTCCACATGGCAGAGACATACAAAGGTGACGCTTACTGCGTTAAGTGCAAAGAGAAGCGTGATTTTGAAGGAACTGTAAAGGTTTCCGACTCTGGTCGTCGCATGGCACAGGGCATCTGCCCAGTCTGTGGCACCAAGGTAAATCGCATCCTTGGCAAAGCTCAGTAATTTTTCATCACCACAGTTTTTACCGAACGACCCGCAGCGAGTTAATCGTTGCGGGTCGTTTGCTTTGCCCGCCACTGTCTCAGGTTAAGAGCCCACCTGACTCTGCGAGCTATTCGCACTAACTTCAAGTAAGAAATCGGGTGCTCTTCCGCAGAAATTCACTAGTCCCAACTAGCTCCACTCAAATTGCGCGCACTCTGCGCCCATGACAACTAATCCAACAATTGAAACTATCGAAATCAAGCCGCGCCTGAAATCTGGGGCAATCGTTACCGCCATTAGCGGCACCAAACCGCAAGCACATTTCATCGGCCATGCCAGCGCCGGTATTCAAATCAGTCATCCGGGGGCTGCTGCCATCTTGGCTAACTTCACTGGCTCGCTAACTTGTTTCGAAATCAGTATCCAAACTGGGGCACCTTTTGAAGTCGTCAACAAAATCTGTGACGAGTTAGTAGCCGCCAACCTGATCGACCATGTCGCTAAGCCAATTGTCTTAGCTGATCGTTTTCATTCCGAAAAAATTAATCGCAAAACTAATTCGCTCGATCAAAGTCAAGACGCCGCATATCAACAATTACAAAAACGAATTGCCCCAGAACTCGGTCAAATAACTTGGCAAACCGGCATCGTTGATGCTGGTGTGACAACGCTAAGTGATCGCCAAAAGGTGGCTATCGATATTTGTGGTGATGATCGTTTAGCAATCTCGCTCTTAACAATTTTGCTGGCATCGGGTGTTACTCAAACCACGCTCGCCTTGAGTAATGTGCAGCGAGATATTGCAGCCGCTGATCTCGGCACTGGAGTCTTCGCGATCAGTGATTTGGACACGAACTTAGCAAATCGAATATCTGAGATCGCTCGTGACTTTGCACTTTTTCCAATCTCTAAAAATTCAACTGCGTCAAAGTATTTAACAATTATCTTTGGTGCTCCAGACCCAGTCAAAATCAATACTTTGCTGAGTTCTAACTTGCCGCACTTATTTATCAGCGCACTTGATGCAACAACTCTTCGGGTCGGTCCGCTAGTTATTCCAGGAAAGAGTCCGTGTTCTAGATGCTTTGAATTAGATCAACTTGAACAATCATCGCTACTTAATCAAATCAATCAAGCTAGGTCATTTGCCCAACCTCAGCAGTTAAACATCGCAGCAACTGCCCAGGTGGCTGGCATGATCGCCCAATCAGTTCTGAACTATCTAGATACTGGCTTTAGTGAATTAATCGGCACCCAAGTCTCGGTCGATACGGCACGGCCATGTAATCCCCAGCACATTGCATATGCGATTAACCCGGCCTGCGGGTGTAGTTGGTAGTTCAAGGTAGTAGAGCGTAATTTCAATGTGCAGGATTTTGTTTTTCTAGCCAGAATTACCCAGTGAGCAACTTCGAAACCGAAATCCCGAAATCAACAACGGCGCGTACCGCCAAGATGATTTCTATTCCAGTTGGAATTGCTGGTCGCAGTGCTCTCGGTTTTGGTCGCCAGTTAGTTGGCCAATCAGGCAGCATGGTCTTTAGTGAGATCCAAGAGAAAACTGCTGAACAAGTTTTTAAAGTTTTAGGTGAGCTAAAAGGCGGCGCGATGAAATTCGGCCAAGCACTTTCAGTTTTTGAAGCTGCACTTCCTGAAGAAATTGCTAAGCCATATCGCGAGACACTTACAAAATTACAAGAGTCAGCTCCACCGCTACCAACTCGTGTGGTTCACAAAGTTTTGGCCAAAGAGTTAGGCGAAGATTGGCGTGATAACTTTGCTAACTTCGAAGATCAACCAACTGCATCGGCTTCAATCGGCCAAGTTCACAAAGCAACTTGGAAAGATGGTCGAGCAGTCGCGGTAAAGATTCAATATCCAGGTGCTGCTGAAGCTTTAATCTCAGATCTAAATCAGATTCAGCGTTTCGCCAAGATTTTCCAATTAGTTATGCCCGGTTTAGACATGAAACCGTTGCTCGAAGAACTTCGCGCGCGCATCATCGAAGAAGTTGATTATCGTTACGAAGCCGAAGCGCAACAAAAATATTCTGAGGTGTACGACAACGATCCAGACATTGCGATTCCAAAAGTTGTCATGGCCTCTGATCGCGTATTAGTTAGCGAATGGCTCGAAGGCACTCCGCTTTCAAAGATCATTGCCAGTGGCACCCAGGAAGAGCGCAACAACGCGGGCATGAAGTTGGCACGTTTACACTTCACCTCACCTGATCGCGCGGGCCTGCTGCACGCTGATCCACACCCCGGCAACTTCCGTTTACTCGATGATGGTCGCTTAGGCGTGCTCGACTTCGGTGCCTGCAACCGTTTACCTGATGGTTTCCCAGAGCCAATGAAGAATTTGCTCAAGCACGCACTCGATGACGATGCGGTCGCGCTTTATGAAGGCTTTAAGAAAGATGGCTTCATCATGGCCGATGTTGAAGTTGACCCAAATTTGGTGCTCGAATATCTAGTGCCGCTAGTTGAACCGCTTAGAACCGAAGTATTTAAGTACTCCCGTGAATGGCTCCGAGATCAAAGCGCCCGCGTTGGCGACCCTCGTAATCCAACGGCCAAGATCGGTTTCCAATTAAATCTGCCAGCTGAATATGTTTTGATCCATCGCGTAACCCTCGGCACTACTGGCATTTTCTGCCAACTAGAAGCCGAGGGCAAATTCCGCGATGAAGCTCTCTCCTGGTTCCCAGAAATCGCGCCCGCTAGCGCTTAAATTATTTCTTCTTATAACCAGTCGGGCACTTTGGATTTACCGCTGTAACCTTTTTTACAAGTTTTCCTTTTACGCAAGTTATGGTCTTCTTTTTTGATGCTAATTCTTGTGCACTCTTAAGGGCCTGATCATAAGAGTTAAGCACATTCTGGAACAATCTCACTTCACCGTTATATCGGGCATCAAAAGTTGAGAGGTAAATCGAATTACAATCCATCTCCGCAGGGAAAAGGCTTACCAAAGATTGAAACTTGCTCTTAGACAATGGATAGTCAGTCACTGCTATCGAAATTTTGAATTTTAAACTTTTTAAGTCTCCATTGTAGTTCAAGCATTTTGTTTGTGCGTCTAGAGATAACTTGGCATCGGCTTCTTGTTTCGCTTTGAGATCAGCTGCGGCTTTGGCATCGGCTTCTTGTTTCGCTTTGAGATCAGCTGCGGCTTTGGCATCAGCTTCTTGTTTAGCTTTCAGTTCAGCTGCGGCTTTGGCATCAGCTTCTTGTTTAGCTTTCAGTTCAGCTGCGGCTTTGGCATCAGCTTCTTGTTTAGCTTTCAGATCAGCTGCAGCTTTGGCATCAGCTTCGGAATATTTAGATATAGCACCCCAAGGATTTGGCTCCACAACACAATTAACGATTGCTCCGCACAACAAAGGGGTTCCTTTCGCATTTCCGAAACCTTCTGCAAGTTGACCGTCCGAAATCAATCTCTTCGAGGTAGCAAGGCCGAGGACTCTGCCGGTTGAGTCAAAAATTGGACCGCCAGAATTTCCAGGATTTATTGGGGCGGTTAAGGTAAAAGTGCCTGCTGCTAAATCTATTGAGGAAATTACGCCTGTAGTTAGAATTCCGGCTTGCCCTAGTGGTGAGCCCAAAACCCCTACCCACCAACCTTGCTTAGGAACGGTACCAATCCACTCCGTTGTAGGAAGCGACCTTTTTGTAGCAATTCCCGCAATATCTTTAGCTTGATTCCAAGAAACGATAGTCCCTTCGACTACAGACTTATCGCTCAAAACTAAAGTTACCTTCTTGGTGTTCAAGCAATCTTCAATCACGTGATGGTTCGTAATTACATAGGATCTGTAACCATCTGACTTTAGACCGGCACTGAGATCTGCCCTAGCCGACCAACCCGAGCCAGAACCTTGCTCACAGTTAACTGTCACGATCGCAGGCATTAAGCCATCTGTTAATTTGGTTAGATCTTCTGGCGGCTGGGTGAAATTTAAAGCTTCAGTACTTGTATTTTGCAGTACAACTGGAAGATCATGCGTAGCACCTGAAGTAGGAACCAAAACGTTTGTATTACTTCCGCTTTTTGCCGCACTATCAAATATTACTTTAAAATAATCTTCTGGGGCTAGGTCAAAACTAATTTCGCCAGCTTTAGCTTTGTAGGATGCGAAAGCTTGCACGTTTACGACTTTTGGGATGCCAAGACATGATCTTGACATGTTAAAACCTATCCAGTCTCGATTCATGTCAATATTGGTAAATACAGAAACTTCACAAGAAGTAAATCGCCCAGCACGAATATCATTCACGAAAAAAGATGTACCAGTCAAGTCACCTTTCAGTGTCCTATCAACGAAAGTAACATATTCATACTTCTCGTCTAAGTCGAAGTCGAACGCCAGGGCTACGTAAGATCCAAGATTACTATCGAATTGATTAACTTTCGGATATCTTTCAAAATGAACATAGAAATTAACTTCATCTGGGTTATTGTCGTAGATAACAGCACTGAAATAGCTGAGATCAAAATCTGGATCTAAACCAGGGGTGTTATATGTATCAGATGGTGAGTCGACACTCCAAGTGACGGCAGCAGAAGCCGTTGGAGACCCAGACAAAAGCGAACCAAAAATCAAAGCTAAAATAAGTCCGATTTTCTTCACGCCTAAGTATTCCATCAAAAGCGGCTTGGTCAAGGCTTACGAAATTCCCAGGTGAGCCATGGGGTGGTCATGCCGCAATGCGTGGTCGACCAGCTTTGCGCTTTGCTTGAATAACAACACCATCTTCAAATAATTCGCCGCCCCAAACACCGCAAGGTTCCTGACGTGAGAGCGCACCAGATAAACACTTGGCACGAACTGGACACTCACCACATAACGCTTTAGCAGCTTTAATATCTGCTTCGGCATCTGAGAAGAAGGTTTCAGGTTCTGCGCCGTGGCAGGGCAAAGCATTAGCGATCGGATTGCCATATGTGCCGGTGATGTCACCGAGACCAATCTTTTCGCCGCTTTCGGCCCAACCTGGTACTAGTAGTTCGCTGAAGAGAACGCTCATGGTTCTCACCTTCTTTCCTTTGTTTGTCTTTCTCTTGTTTGGTTAGTTGTCGGGATAAAGAAAAAGGACCCTTAATCCTTTTGGATTAGGGCCCTTGTTTGGCTTATTCGATGTTATTCGAATGAACCTCCAGCAGACCCGGATCCGGCATAAAAATTGGCATAAGCTGCAAAATTAGTTGCAGTAGGCCAATTAGATGTCGCGCGCTTAGCTGATACGGGTTTCATTGCAGCACCCATAACAGCCTCACGCATTGCGTGTGCTGTATGTAGATGTGCAGTTCTTTGCATAAGGGCAAGAGTAAAGCATCGGTATTACTTGATGCAAATTAATTAAATCCGCATTCCACTAACTGGTCAGTAACCCTGCTTGCGCGAGAAATGGCGATGGTTTTCCGCGATAGCTAATGCGTAATTCACGCTTTGCTCGAGTCATGCCCACATAGAACAAGCGGCGTTCTTCTTCAATCATGCGGGCATCGAGCGTAAATCCATTGGTTTCCAGGGGCAGCAGGCCCACATTGGCCCCCATCAAGAAAACGCGCTCCCATTCGAGACCCTTTGCGGCGTGCAAAGTGGCCAAAGTAATTACCGGCATAGTCGGAGGATTGTTCTGCTGCACGCGATCTTCAACTTCGCGTAAATAGCTGCGCAATGTTTTCGGTGAGAAGTTTGTATCTTCATCAAGCTCGCGCGCTAAGTGCAACAAGCCTGCGATGCCATCAATGCTCTGACCAGTTAAAAACGGTTGCGCCAAAGTGCGCAATTCATCTAACCAACTAATGCCTTCGGTTGGAATAACTGATGCGGTACGCACACCCTTTAAGAATTCCTTTACATCGGGGCGATCAAAGAAACGTTCAGTGCTGCGCACTTGATATGGCAACTTCGCACCATTCATTGCACGCTCTAAGGAATTTAATTGTGAGTTAGTGCGAGCAAGCACGGCAATCTCTTGAGCCGGCACACCACTACTTAACAAAGCCGTCATATCAGCAACGATGCCAGCAATTTCAGATGACTCATCGTTATAGGCAAGCACTTCTGGTTTATCGCCATGATCATTTTGCGCATTTAACTCTTGCCCCATAGTTGCACTACGAAGTAATGAGTTCGCCGCAAAAGTAATTTCTGGAGTTGAGCGATAGCCAGAAGTTAAACGAATAACTTCAGCATCTGGAAAACGAGAAGTAAAAGTGGTTAAGAAAGAAGATGTTGCACCAGCAAATGAATAAATGGTTTGAGCTGGGTCGCCCACTACACAAATCTCTTGGCGATTGCCTAACCAGGCATTTATCAAACGTTGCTGCAGCGGCGAAATATCCTGATATTCATCAACTGTGAAATAACGATATTGATCTTGCACGCGCTCGCGAACTTCGCGTTCTTCTTCGAGCATCGCAGTTGTCAGCAGCAAAACATCTTCGAAATCCATTGCCAGCTCTTGGCGCTTGATACTTTCGTAAGCAGTGTAAACCTGTGCAACTTGCTCGGCGTTAACGCGCGGTTTAGCTGCGCGGTTATCAAGCTCGGCTAAGTAATCAGTTGGGCCAATCTGCGAAACTTTTGCCCACTCAATTTCATTGGCAATATCGCGCAAGGTGTCACGAGAATTGATATTGATCGTGCCCTGCAGGCCGGCTCGATTGATCGCTTCGCCCAGAAATCCGGTCTTAGATGTCAGCAAATCAGGCGTGCGACCGCCGAAAACGCTGGGCCAGAAGAAGAGCAGCTGCTTGAGCGCTGCTGCGTGAATCGTGCGAGCAGCCACGGTCGGTACGCCCAAACTACGAAGGCGGGTGCGCATTTCACCGGCAGCTCGAGCCGTGAAAGTAATCGCCAAAATTCGCTGCGGATCCATGGCCCCAATAGCTGCGGCATAGGCAATGCGGTGAGTGATTGCTCGAGTTTTTCCAGTGCCCGCGCCAGCAATTACGCAAACCGGGCCACGTGTAGCTAATGCAACTGCGCGTTGTTCATCATCGAGGGCTGCCAAAATTTCCTCGGCGCGAACATTTACTAGCGGTTCTTCAGTCATCGCCAGCTCTCGCCGCCGGTCAAACTCTGACCAGTGAATTCACCGTGCTCTGCGCCAAACCAACGTTCAATCATTTTGCGCGCAACGCTAATGATCGGTGGCAAAAGAAGTGAGCCATCTTCCATCGCATTACGCATTTGCGCACGTGAATACCAGCGAACTTCAACAATTTCTTCGCCATCAGGTCGGGCAGCCGATGGATCATCAATTACTGCTTCAAATGCAATCATGATGCTAGCTGGAAATGGCCAAGGTTGTGAACCTAAATAATGAATCTGCGAGACCGATACGCCGCTTTCTTCAAATACTTCGCGCGAAACACATTGTTCAAAAGTTTCGCCAGGTTCTAAAAATCCAGCAAATGTTGAAAATCGACCAACTGGCCAAACTGCTTGGCGACCGAGCAAGATGCGGTCATCGGCATCGCGTACTAAAACAATTACTGCGCTATCGGTGCGCGGATGATGTTGCGTTTCGCATTGATCACAGACTCGAACCGCACCCCCAAGTGAACTAGTTGTGCCTGCGCCACACTTTGAACACATTGGGTGCGAGGTATGCCAGTTAGAAAGTGCCACCGCGTGCAGAGCTAAACCAATTTCTAGTGGTGAAAGTGCTGCCCCAATTTCACGCAGTGAAAGTAAACCTTCTGACTCGGCAACGTGGGCAGCAAAATATGGCGTATCGGTTGCGTGATCGATTCCTAGAAAATAGTTCTCGTCACTTTGTGCATTTGGATAAAGTAATTTGGCACTTGCTAAATCAGCGCTAACTTTTCCGCCACCAACTGAGAGAACTTTGGCGCGCTTAAGCAGCTCAGCCAACGTTGCTGGGTCAGTTCGCAGCTCGCCGGCACGGTCAATCAGGCTCGGCTGTTGGTTAATCGCGCTCATAAGAGGCAACGCTACTAGCCTTCACGCATGAAGGTAACCTCGTGGAATCTGCTCCACGGCATGACGATTCCACCCAAATCGGGCGATGATTTCAGCGGTTTTGCCCAGGCTGCCGCAGATCTAGGTGCCGATGTTTTAGCGATTCAAGAAGTCGATCACGGGTTAGCCAGATCAAATAGCGCATTTCAAACTAGCGATATTGCTTTAGCAATGAATGCAAGTGACTGGGCATTTGCGCCAGCGATTATTGGTTCACCTGAAGACAAATGGGAAAAAGCTAATAATGACATCGCCACAAATATAGAAAGCACTTCAGTAATTGATTCGGGAAGTTACGGAATCGGCATAGTTTCAAAGATTGCGGTAATTAAATGGCATAGATTAAATTTAGGTAGATCAATTGTTGGTATGCCGTTGTTAATCCCAGATACTGAAACTGGAAAAGCAAAAGCAATCTATATTAAAGATGAGCCACGGTTAGCTATTGCTGCTGAACTGGAAAATGGTTGGACCGTGATTAACACTCACCTATCTTTTGTTCCTGGCGTAAATGTCTTTCAATTAGCAAAATTGAAGAAGTGGGCTGACTCATTTGGTGAGAAAGTATTGCTCATGGGTGATTTCAATTTACCTGGTTCAATTCCGGCCATGGGTTCTAAGTGGCAATCCTTAATTCTGCAGAATACCTACCCAAGTTGGAAACCAAAGATTCAATTTGATTACATTTTAAGCAAAGGTGTTGCGCTAAAGGATGTAATCCAGGTACCAACTACTAAATCAGAAATTAGTGATCATTTGCCGCTGACGATTGCCATACCCAATTAATCTAAGCAATTAGGCAACCTCAGCAATTTTGCTCTGACCATGGGTTAAAGACTCGCGCTGCACCTTAAAGATTGAAAATAGTTCGAGGCGCTTCTCATCAGGAATTGCGAAGGTAGCAGCTTTGCCAGACCAAGCATTTAAGTCGGCCAGTGAGTTACAAGCAGATAAGCCTTCGAGCAGGCGCTCGAGATCGCCTTCAGCCAGATTGCGTTTAGGAGCTCTGTTGCGGTTATTCTGATTAGCCCGCGCTACTTTTTCCATTTCTTCGCGGCTAGGGCGCTTACCTTTGGCGGCAAAGCCCAAGTTAGCTAGGCAGCGACCGATGCTTGAGGTTTCGCAGTTCTCGCTGGCATTAGCGCGGTTTATAACGCTGCTGCCTTCGATTTCAGTAGCAAAGCCAGTTGCTTGCGGGCGAGCATCTTCGCGATTGGTAAATGCCTCGGTACGGCAAACCCATTCAACTCGCCCATCGGTACGTTCGGTACGTTGCAGATCAGTGATGATGCGGCCGTCAGGAAATTTCTTCCAGAATGCCTGAATACGATTTTCAACTGGCTCGTATAGATCGATATTGAAGTAGCTCATAGCTTAAGCCGCCGCAATTAACTCGTTAGCAATCACTTCGCCAGGACTTAAGGTGCCGGCACGGAAAGCATCGGTAATTAGCTCTCGTCCAGTTTCAGTAAAGCGAGTTGAGATATATGAGTCACGTGAATTAAAGGCGATGAAATCTAGAACTTCGCCAGTTTCAAGATGGATTGCGTCGCCATTTACGTTCTTAAGATCATCGAGAATTTTCTTACGGAAAGATTCGCGGACGGATTGAACAATCTCAGTCTCGTAATTGGCGCGCACCCACTCGGTAAAAGCATGCTCATTGAGAATTTCAGGAGATGCCTTCGGGGTAACTAAGGAGACTTTAGCGATTTCTTCGCCATCAAGATTGGCTTTAACTGAATCAGCACCAACGGCGTCGAGGGCATCGGCAAATTCACGACGCAGACGATCTTTAGTTTCTTTGGCAGCATTAGCAATAACTGTGATTGCCGATAGCTGAAGCGCTAGCTCTTTTAGATTCATTTGGTCCACCTTTACTCATTAGTTGTTTCGCAGTGCTTAACTCTTGTTAAGTGGTTGCGATGTAATGAGTAAAGCGGGCACCACTGACAAAGCCCCCGGTAAAGGGGGCCTTGGCGGCGTGTCGTCCTTATAAATCAAGGGTTTCAGCGCTTTAAAACTTAAACGTTTAAATTAGCCTTTTTCTGACGTGAAGTCATGCGACCACGTTCTGCTTGATCAAGGACAACTTTACGAATGCGAACAACAGCTGGAGTAACTTCCACGCATTCATCTTCGCGACAGAATTCGAGAGCACCTTCCATGTTTAGCTTCTTAGGTGGAATCAAACGTTCTGATTCATCGGTACCTGAAGCACGCATGTTGGTAAGTTTCTTTTCACGAACACAGTTAACGTCCATGTCATCGTTGCGTGAGTTCTCGCCGATAACCATACCTTCGTAAACTTCATCGCCTGGTTCGACGAAAATAGTTCCGCGATCTTGGGTTCCGTAAAGTGCGTATGAAGTAACGGTGCCCATGCGGTCTGAAACAAGAGAACCAGTTGCGCGAGTACGAATATCTCCGAACCAAGGCTCGTAACCATCAAAGACGTGGTGTAGCAAACCAGTACCGCGAGTTTCAGTTAAGAACTCAGTACGGAAACCAATCAAGCCACGTGATGGAACTTTGTAATCAAGACGGATCCAGCCAGTGCCATGGTTAACCATTTGCTCCATGCGACCCTTACGAAGTGCCATCAATTGGGTAAGAACACCTAAGTACTCTTCAGGTGCATCAATTGTTAAACGCTCCATTGGTTCGTGAACCTTGCCATCAATTTTCTTGATAACTACCTGTGGCTTACCAACAGTTAGTTCGAAACCTTCGCGCTTCATGATTTCAACTAGAACAGCTAGCTGAAGTTCGCCACGACCTTGAACTTCCCAAGTATCAGGACGCTCAGTATTTAGAACACGCAATGAAACGTTACCGACTAGCTCGGCATCAAGGCGGCCCTTAACTTGGCGCGCAGTAAGCAGTTTGCCGCTCTTGCCCGCTAGAGGTGAGGTATTAATACCGATAGTCATAGAAATAGATGGTTCATCAACGATGATCAAAGGCAGCGCATGTGGATTTTCATTATCAGCCAGCGTCTCGCCCAAAGTAATTGTCTCGATACCAGCAACGGCGATGATGTCGCCAGGATGGGCTTCAAGGGTTGGTACGCGCTCTAGCGCTTCAGTAATTAGTAACTCTGAAATCTTTACGCGCTCTGTTGTGCCATCTGTCTTAATCCAAGTAACAGATTGTCCCTTTTTAATAACACCTTCGCGGACTCGGCATAGCGCCAAGCGACCAAGGAATGGTGAAGAGTCAAGGTTTGTAACGTGTGCTTGCAGTGGTGCACCTTCGTGATATTCAGGTGCTGGAATTGCCGAGAAAATAGTGTCGAATAAAACATCGAGGTTTGTCTCTTCTGGCATTCCGCCATCGGCTGGACGAGTTAATGATGCACGCCCGGCTTTAGCTGATGCGTATACAACTGGGAATTCAATTTGTTCTTCGTTTGCACCAAGATCAAGGAATAGTTCGTAAGCCTCGTCAACAACTTCGGCGATACGTGAGTCTGGGCGGTCAACTTTGTTGATCAACAAAATTACCGGCAGATTCTTTTCAAGTGCTTTACGCAAAACGAAACGTGTTTGTGGCAGTGGACCTTCAGATGCGTCAACTAACAAGATAACGCCGTCAACCATTTCAAGTCCGCGTTCAACTTCGCCGCCGAAATCTGCGTGGCCTGGAGTATCAATAATGTTAACAATTGTTGCGCCGCGCTTTACCGCTGTGTTCTTCGCAAGAATCGTGATGCCCTTTTCGCGTTCTAGATCCATTGAATCCATCATGCGATCTTGACCTTCGCCCTGCACCTTGTGCGCAGCGAATGCACCCGACTGCCACAACATGGCATCAACAAGGGTGGTCTTGCCATGATCTACGTGAGCGATAATCGCTACGTTGCGCAGGTCATCGCGCTTCTTAACTGGCAGTCCTTTTAGGTGTTCTTGAATCTTGGCCACGAAAGCTACTTTCCTTAGGAAGCCAGCCCAATATAAGGCCTTGCCTCTATCCAACGATTTGGTCCTACAGAGGCCAATTCCCTCAGCCGCACAGGCTAAATCTTACCTTTTCCCCTGAATATGAACTAATCGTTGCGTATTTGTGAGTGTCTTTATTCGATTTCTAATTGATAAAACTTTTCTCTCGTGAAACATTCGGAAAAGAGGAATGGGTAACAAGGGCCCAGATTACCCAAACAAATTTCGCGTCGAACCCCGCCAGCTAACCGAATGAGCTAAAGACGATTATTTTGCCAAGTAGGGTTCACACACTTTGATGGCACGTGATTTGATATCTACTGATGTGTCGGTGATGTATGTAGGCAATACCACTGTTTGACGTATTACAGGGCCTGAGGTCAGAAATCCCCAAGGATCTGCCTGGATTTGTCTCATGGTTTCGGCTTCAGCGAATTCCTGCACGGATTTACGGTAGGAATCAAGATCGTCGGGAATCATCTGAAATGGTTTTGCTCGGGGTTCATCTTCCTTTATGGCTTGCAGTAAGAAAGATCGAATTTGGTCAGCGTAGTCGCTTGCTTCGTCAGGTGTCGTAATTGGTGTATCAATTTTTTCAACGACCGCGCAGAGCGACGACAAACTTTTATAAGCCGCTGAAAAGCGAACATTAGTGTTCATTACGAACAAAGCAGCACCGATGGCACCGATTGCCAAAATAGCGCCCACGATTATGAATAACTTGGCCCTAGATTTTGACTTAGGCAATTGGGTACCGCAGCCCGCGCAAAAAAGCGTCGCCTCCTCGATTGACATGCCACAGTTGTTGCAAGTTTTCACGGCGGACCCCCACTATCGATTTCAAATTGAAGAATTTCAAGTACAAGTTTAGGGGTACGGTTCCGAATTTAAATCTCAGGACGCACGAAAACTTCAGCCACTTATATCGTTGATTGGGCGTCTCAATCATTTTAGGCCCATAAGCTCGGATGAATTTGGTCAGGCTCTTCACTCTCTTTGTTCTGACACCTACGATGGTGTGATATGTTTTTGAATAGGCAAGTTTCTAGGGGGCTAAATGTTTTGCACAAACTGCGGACACGATCTTACTGGGCTAGATAAAGCGCGTTTTTGCAATGCTTGTGGGAATCCAAGCCCCCAGGCTATACAAGATGAGCAAGTTGCATCTAAATCTCGAAAACCACTTGGTGCTTACCTATCCAAACCCTCTAAACATGCTCGGGGTCTCCTGCCTATCTTGAAAAAGACCCTAGTGCAATACATTCCTAAGCTAACCAAAAAGCAGTTGCGAGCTGCCATAGCTAGTGCCATAGCTATACCCGCCTTGGTTGTTGGCGGTCTTGTTGCGATTGATACATATCGAATTGATGAATCAGACAAAAACATCAAGTTAAGCGAACTGATTTCGAGTCAGCAAATCTTGGGGCTCAAGAAAGTCGTTTGCCCAAAACTTGAGAGAGCGATGTTTGACTCTGACGATCAGGCAATTTACTCGAAACGTATTAAATCTTTTCAGAAAGCCATCTCTCGAGCGGACAAGAGGTATCCACCAATCTTCGCCCGAAAAAACGCCTGGACAAGCGAGGCGATTCCAGACGTAACGAAAACCGTCAGAGATTCTGCTTCTTCCCAACTAAAAGCACTTCTCTCTAAGAATTCAAGAGTTGACTCCAAGACTGTTGCTTCACTTTCGTTCAAATTCGCTACAGCATTTACTTTCAATCTGCTTGATGAATGCGGGTTGAGATCCGCTTTTAGGATTAGCTCTGGACTGGTATCAACTTATAATTCGACTCAGTCCCGATTTCAGTCAGCAGTTGATGATGCACCGTGGTACCCAGCCGGTTACTCCGAAGCAACTTGGGCAACTGGAACCGACAAAATCGCATATAAGTGGGTCGATCGCGGGTATGACTGTAACTCCTGCTACCAGTGGGACATTAATGTGATTTCAAAGCAAGGCTGCTCCTCTTCCCTATACGCAAAGGTAGATATCGAGAAAAACGGAGTTGCCATCGGCTGGACGAACGATTCTTTGGGATCTCTATACGCTGGTCAAGTGGGGCAAATGAGGTTCAAATACTACGGAGATGGCTACGGCACCTTGACCGCCAGCATTCAAGAATTCAGTTGCAATTAGACACCGCAAAGTCATCCAGTTCAGCCAACAGATTTAAATTAATTAAACGTTAAAGCGGAATTCAACGACGTCTCCGTCGGCCATTACATATTCCTTGCCTTCCATGCGAACTTTGCCTTTAGCTTTCGCTTCGGCCATGGATCCTGCTGCAATGAGATCTGCAAAGCCAACAATTTCAGCCTTGATAAAGCCTTTTTGGAAATCAGTATGAATAACACCGGCAGCCATTGGTGCGGTGTCACCTTTATGAATTGTCCATGCGCGGGCTTCTTTAGGGCCAGCAGTTAAATATGTTTGCAGTCCTAGCGTTGTAAATCCGACATGTGCCAAAGTCGCAAGACCTGGTTCTTTTAAACCAATTGATTGCAGCAATTCGAGGGCGTCTTCATCGCTTAGTTCGGCGAGTTCAGCTTCAGTCTTAGCGTCAAGGAAAATTGCTTCAGCTGGTGTAACTAAATCTTGTAACTTCTTACGCAAGTCAGCATCATTTAATTCAGCTGCATCAACGTTGAAAACATATAAGAATGGTTTCGCAGTTAGTAGGTGAAGCTCAGCAATTTCAGTTAAATCAATTTTGCTCTGCGAAAGTGGCTTACCTGATTGCAACCATTCATTTGCGGCAATCGCGGCATCTAGAACAGTTTGCTTATCTTTAGATAGGCGAACTTCTTTCTCTAAACGAGGCAACGCTTTTTCAATAGTCTGTAGATCGGCAAGCGCTAATTCGGTGTTGATTGTTTCCATGTCAGAAGCTGGATCAACGCGACCATCGACGTGCACAACATCGCCATCGGAGAAAACGCGAATCACTTGGCAGATCGCATCGGTATCGCGAATATTGGTTAGGAACTTATTGCCAAGACCCGCACCTTCAGATGCGCCCTTAACGATGCCGGCGATATCAACGAAGGAAACTACGGCTGGCAAGATTTTTTCAGAACCAAAGATGGTAGCCAGCTTGGCTAGGCGCTCATCGGGCACGCCCACGACGCCCACGTTTGGCTCGATCGTGGCAAAGGGGTAGTTGGCGGCTAGAACGTTGTTTTTGGTGAGGGCGTTAAAAAGGGTCGACTTTCCGACGTTTGGCAGACCGACGATTCCGATTGAGAGGCTCACGAGGAGTAGAGCCTACGCGAGTATGTCAGCCCTTCCTGCCACGATGAGCCTATGTCATCATCAGTAGTGGTTCTTCTAACAGGCCTAGCCATCGGTTTAGGCCTTGGCTTCTTCATTGCCAGCCTCAAAAACAAGGCAGATCAGGCACAAGGTGGTTCAACATCGGCTGCTATTGCCGCCGAACTTGCCGGAGCAAAGGTGCTAGTTGAAAATTTAATGAGCCAAATCGCATTAATGAATTCGCAGAACACGACAAGTGCTGCACTCAACCAAGCTTTAGATGATGTGAAAACTCGCATGAGTTCACTTTCAACGCAAACTGCCGATGCCGAAACAAAACGCGCTGCTGCCGAATCTGCGATCAAAACTCAAATCGAATCAATGCAGGTTGGAAACCAAAACCTACTTGAGCAAGCTACAAAGCTAGCGGGCGCACTATCTAGTTCACAAACTCGTGGTCGCTTCGGCGAAGTTCAACTCGAAATGCTTCTTGAAAATGCTGGCCTAATTGAAGGTATTCACTTCGAAAAGCAAAGCTCTGATCGCGGCAACGATGAAATCTCTCGCCCCGATATTCAAATCGCTATTCCCGGTGGCTCGCGCATTTTTATTGACTCTAAGTTTCCATTTACTCGCTTCTTAGAGGCAATTGATGCCGATAATGAAGAAACGCGCGATTCACTTATGCAGCAACATGCTAAAGATTTGTTAAAGCATGTCGAAGCACTAGCAAAGCGTGATTACCAAGGCGTTACCTTCTCCCCTGATTTTGTAGTGCTATTTGCGCCCTTTGAATCAATCTTGTCTGAGTCACTGCGGGTAGATCCAATGTTGCTCGAAAAAGCTTTTTCAAAGAATGTAACCATCGCAACGCCAACAAATATGTTGGCGCTTCTACGCACTGTGGCTTACGCCTTCGGTCGCCAAGATCTAGCCGATAACGCAGTTGCGATTCAAGGCCATGCCTCTGAGCTACTAAAGCGCGTTGGCACACTGCATGCCAAGCTAGCCACTTTGGGTGATCGCATTAAATCCGTCGAACGTGGCTTTAATGATGTAGTTCAGACCGCTGAAACTTCATTATTGCGCCCGGCTCGCAGCATGGTGAACCTCGGAGTAAGCACTGGCGCGAATAAACTGGCGCCATTAAGTGATGTTGATGATGAAGTTCGTGCGATCAAATCTGCTTCCTTAGAGATTGATTACATAGACGCTGAAGAGGAAGAGAAATAATGAGCACAACTGTTGGCCGTAAAGTTGCAATCAGTGGGCCTGGCCTTAAAAAAGAGGGCATCATCGTTCTGCAATTCTTCTTCATCGGAATCTTTTCTTATCTAGAACTTATTTTGCGTAACGGTTTTGGCATACTCACTGGTCTAGTGATCATGTTAGTTACCTTCGGTGGCGTTCAATTTGGTCGCAATGGCACCAGCTATGTGGCAGCCGTTAATCCACCACTTGCTTTTGCAGCTCTTGCACTAGTTGAACTACTTACTAGAAATGGTTTATCGATTACTCGATTAGGTATTGATTTCTTAGCAGCCCTTGCCAGCCAAGCACCGTTCTTGTTGATCTCAGCTGCCTACGCTTGGTATTTCTACTTTGATCGTAGAGCTAAGGCACATAAGCGCCAACGCGCTGCATAAGTTACTGAGCAGCTGCCTTTAGATCTTTACGAAGCTCTGGCGGCAGTGCGAATAGCAATGATTCTTGCGCAGCAGTAACGGTTTCTACTTCGCCGAAACCGCGCTCTGCTAACCACTTCAAGAGATCATCGACCAAGATCTCAGGTACTGAAGCGCCACTAGTAACACCAATTGTTTCAACTCCGGTTAGCCATTCATCTTTTGCTTCGGCGGCATAGTCAATTAAGTAAGCCTGTGGTGTGCCATATTCCTTGGCAACTTCAACTAAACGTACTGAGTTAGATGAGTTTGTTGAACCAACCACAATAACCAAATCTGCTTGTGGCGCAATAACTTTAATTGCATCCTGGCGATTTGTGGTTGCATAGCAAATGTCATCTGATGGTGGATCCTGAATATCTGGGAAACGTTCTTTGAGAATTGCAACTGATTGCAGTGCTTCATCAACGCTAAGTGTTGTTTGCGAGAGCCAAGCTAATTTCTTACCTGGGGTTGGTTGCACGGTGCGGGCTGCATCTAGTCCATCTACTAATTTAACTTTGCCGACTGCTTCGCCCATGGTGCCTTCAACTTCTTCGTGACCTTCGTGGCCAATAAATAAAATCTCCAACTCTTCGGCAGCAAAGCGTCGGGCCTCGTGGTGAACTTTGGTGACAAGTGGGCACGTAGCATCAATTGTTTTTAAATTGCGATCAGCAGCCTCTTCATGAACTGCGGGTGAAACACCGTGAGCTGAGAAAACTACGATCTTGCCTTCAGGGACTTCATCAGTTTGATCAACGAAGATCGCGCCGCGTGCTTCAAGAGTTGCGACAACATGTTTGTTATGAACGATCTGCTTGCGCACGTAAACCGGAGCACCATAGAGCTCGAGCGCTTTTTCGACGGTGATCACGGCACGGTCAACACCGGCGCAATAACCGCGTGGCGCAGCTAAGAGGATTCGCTTACTCATGTCGGTAAGTCTATTAGGATCAATCCATGCTCGAAACTTCAAGTGAATCCCCCGCGCCAGTACGGGCGGTCACTGAAGCGATCAAGGAATATCTCGATCGATTAGGGCCAATCTGGATCGAAGGCGAGATCGCTGAACTCAATGAACGCAGCGGCGGCATGGCTTTTCTCCGCCTGCGTGACTCAAGCGTTGATATGAGCCTTTCGGTGATGTGCCACAAATCGGTATTAGCTAGCGTGGCACCGCTGCCGGCAAATGCCCGCGTTGTGCTTTATGCCAAAGGCTCTTGGTATACCAAGAATGGTTCTTACACTTTATCGGCACGCGAAATTCGCCAAGTTGGCGTTGGTGAGTTGTTAGCTCGCTTGGAAGCGCTAAAAACTATGTTGGCCGCTGAAGGTTTATTTGCATTTGAAAATAAAGTTGCTTTGCCACTGTTGCCTCGCAAGATTGGTTTGATCTGTGGTCGCAATACCGATGCCGAACGCGATGTGGTTGAAAATGCCAAGCGTCGTTGGCCGGCTGTGCAATTTGAAATTCGCGAAGTAACTGTGCAAGGCGCAGCCGCTGTTAGCGAAGTTTCGGCAGCGTTAGCCGAACTAGAAGCACTCGCCGATGTTGATGTCATCATCATTACTCGCGGTGGCGGTTCCTTTGAAGATCTCTTGCCCTTTAGTGATGAAGGTTTAGTCCGCTTAGCCGCTCAGTGCAGCACACCAATTGTTAGCGCAATTGGCCACGAAAAAGATTCACCGTTACTTGATTTAGTTGCCGACTTCCGCGCATCAACGCCAACTGATGCGGCAAAGCGTGTGGTGCCAGATATTAATGAAGAAATTGATTTGATTGAAAAACTGCGTGATCGCGCTAGTCGGTTTATGCGAAATATGATTGAACTAGAAAGTTCTAAGATTGCTAACTTAGCTGCGCGCCCAGTGTTGCGTGACCCAGCCGTAATGATTACCTCGCGGTTAGAAATAGTTAACGGCTTGCGCGATCGTTCGATTCGTAGTTTTCAATCTCGGTTAGCAATTGCCCAAGAAGAATTGCTGCAAGTAACGGCTCGAGTTCGCGCACTTTCGCCACAGGCCACCCTTGATCGTGGCTATGCCGTGGTGCAATTGGCCGATGGCAGCATTGCCCGCGATAGCGCAGCTCTTGCAGATGGTGAAAAGCTGCGAATTAGGTTGGCCCAAGGTGAGACCAGCGCCATGGTTACAAGTTAAAGAGCAGGCAGTAGATTTAAGCCATGGCCTCTGAAAAGAAGATCTCATATGAAGCAGCGCGCGATGAACTGGCGCAGGTTGTTTCATCGCTAGAAACTGGTGGCGCTACTCTCGAAGATTCCTTGAAGTTATGGGAACGCGGCGAAGAGTTAGCGAAGATCTGCCAGGAATGGCTAGATGGGGCGAAGGCAAAGTTAGATTCAGTTAAGCCAAGCGAATAGGTGCCCCAGATGTCTCCTGAATTCACATATTCCGACCTGTTGCCAGTTGGTCCAGATACCACTAAATATCGCAGCTTAGGAACAGAGGGCGTTCGCACTTTAAAAGTTGGCGAACTTGAGTTTCTCGAGATTGCACCTGAGGCCATTGAGAAGTTAACTAGCACTGCAATTCACGATATCTCGCATTATTTGCGTGGTGAGCATTTGCAGCAGCTAGCAGATATTTTAAAAGACCCTGAGGCATCGCCTAATGATCGTTTCGTGGCGTTAGATCTTTTAAAGAATGCCAATATCTCAGCCGGTGGAATTTTGCCGATGTGCCAAGACACTGGTACCGCGATTGTGATGGGCAAAAAAGGTCAGTTTGTTTTAACTCAGAGCAAAGATGAAGTCGAAATCTCACGCGGAATTTATAACGCTTTTACCAATTTGAACCTTCGTTATTCGCAGATGGCCCCGGTTACAACTTGGGATGAAAAGAACACTGGCAATAATTTGCCTGCCCAGATTGAGATCTATGCCGATAGCGATCATTACGACGAATACAACTTCTTGTTCATTGCCAAAGGTGGCGGCAGCGCTAATAAATCATTCCTTTATCAAGAGACTAAGGCTGTCCTAAATCCAAAAGCATTTATGACTTGGCTCGATGAGAAGTTGCGTTCAATTGGCACAGCTGCTTGCCCGCCGTATCACTTAGCAATTGTCATCGGTGGCACTAGCGCCGAGCACACCGTAAAGACCGCGAAATTAGCTAGTACTAAGTACTTAGATTCACTGCCAACTAAGGGCGATGCTGTGACTGGCCACGGTTTCCGCGATTTAGAACTTGAGAAAGAAGTTCTTGAACTAACTCGCACCCTTGGAATTGGCGCGCAATTTGGTGGCAAGTACTTCTGCCACGACGTGCGCGTTGTTCGTCTGCCTCGCCATGGTGCTTCGCTGCCAATTGCGATTGCGGTTTCTTGTTCAGCAGATCGCCAAGCTAAAGGCAAGATCACTAAAGATGGCATTTTCCTCGAAGAGCTAGAGCGCGAGCCAGCCCACTTCTTGCCCGAGACCACCGATGAACATTTAAATGATGGCGTCGTAAATATCAATTTGAATCAACCAATGGAAAACGTCTTGGCCGAACTTTCCAAGCACCCGCTTAAGACGCGCATTTCGTTAACTGGCACTTTGGTTGTGGCCCGCGACTTAGCCCATGCCAAGATCAAAGAGATGATGGATGCCGGCGCACCAATGCCAGATTATCTGCGTGATTTCGCGGTTTATTACGCTGGCCCAGCTAAGACTCCTGAAGGTTATGCATCTGGTTCCTTCGGCCCAACAACTGCTGGTCGCATGGATTCTTACGTTGAATATTTCCAGAGTCGCGGTGGCTCGAAGATTATGTTGGCCAAAGGCAATCGCTCAAAAACGGTAACTGATTCTTGTAAGACCCACGGTGGTTTTTATCTTGGTTCGATCGGTGGCCCAGCTGCACGATTGGCTCAGGACTGTATAAAGAAAGTTGAAGTTTTAGATTTCGCCGAACTGGGCATGGAAGCGGTTTGGAAAATCGATGTTGTAGATTTCCCGGCCTTCATTGTGGTTGACGATAAAGGTGGCGATTTCTTTGCCGAGACTTCAAAGCCAATCACAATTGGCATGGGACGCTAGATTAATTAAAAGAACTAGTTACTTAAGAACTAGCGTTAGTTAGTACCAGTTAGAGCGCTTGAATTTAGCCCAAGCCTTGCACGGGGTCTCGTATCGAACATCGATATAGCGAAGTCCCCAAGAAATCTGAGTTACTGGATTTGTGCGCCAATCCGTTCCGGCTGAATCCATCTTGGTAGCTGGCAACGCTTGCGGAATTCCATGGGCACCTGTGCGCTTATTGCTGGCTCGATAGTTCCAGTTGCTCTCTTTAATCCAAAGGTCATCTAGGCAGGCATACTGCTTTTTGCCCCAGCCATATTTTTCATCCATTAATTCTTTGGCAACTTCGCGAGCGCCCTTGGGGGTGCGGGCAAGCTCAACGCTGGCACTTGCCGAGGAAACCAAAGACATCGCTGAAGCCGAAACCGTGGCTGAAGAAGATAGCTCGCTAAAGAGTGCGGTTTCGATTGGTGCGGTTTGCACGTCAATTTCAGAAGTTGAGGGTTCCTCGCGAGTTAGGCCATCGCTCAAATCGGCCGATGACAGGGTCAGTGAGGTGGTAGCCGGAAACTCAAGACCGTAGGCACTTGGCTGCAGGATCGCAATGCCGAGGACGGCAGCCACGGTTGACCAGATCGCAATTGCGCGACGCGATGAATTAATTCTTAACCCCATGCCTGCCTCCTTCCTTGCTCTTAAATCTCACCCAGTCGGGTGAGCAACAGGGTTTAGACTGGCAATACGCACCGACATCGGCAAATCAAAATAGGCGTGAGTCGCAAATTCTAAGGAAAGTCAGATCTGGTGCTGTTATAAAAGCGCAGGTCACTTAGGCGGAAGTCCGAAATGTCCGATATGTGAGTGTGACATTAAAAGAGGCCACTTTTGCAAGACACAAAGAGCCAGCAGACTAGTTGGGAATCGGGCCTTCCAGAAGCTCGGTAACCAGGGCGGCAATTGGTGAGCGCTCTGATCGAGTCAAGGTCACGTGGGCGAAGAGCGGGTGGCCTTTTAAGGTTTCAACCACGGCAACTACGCCGTCGTGACGGCCAACTCGCAAGTTATCGCGCTGGGCAACGTCGTGGGTCAAGATCACTCGCGAAGATTGGCCAATGCGCGAGAGCACGGTGAGCAAAACTCCGCGTTCAAGTGACTGGGCTTCATCGACAATTACAAAAGAGTCGTGCAGCGAGCGGCCGCGAATGTGGGTCAGCGGCAAAACTTCAATTAACCCGCGGTCAATAATCTCATCGATAACTTGTTGGCTAACGAGTGCTCCCAAAGTATCGAAAACAGCCTGGGCCCACGGTGACATTTTTTCGCCTTCGCTACCTGGCAAGTAGCCCAGCTCTTGACCGCCAACTGGATAGAGCGGACGGAAAATAACTACCTTCTTATGTAACCGCTTTTCCATAACCGCTTCGAGTCCGGCGCAAAGAGCTAGCGCGCTCTTGCCAGTTCCGGCGCGACCGCCGAGGGAAACGATTCCGATATCTGGGTCAAGTAAAAGATCGAGGGCAATTCTTTGTTCGGCGCTGCGACCATGCAGGCCAAAGGCGTTGCGATCACCGCGGACCAGTTGTAGTTGTTTATCGACGGTAACTCGGGCTAAAGCGCTGCCTTTTTCGGAATGTAAAACGATGCCGGTGTGTACCGGCAGTTGATGAGCAACTTCGTGGTCAGCCCGATCTGTGGCATAGAGATCGTCAATTATTTGGTGCCCAACATCGATCTCTTCGATGCCAGTCCAGCCACTATTGGAAACTGTCTCGGCGCGATATTCCTCGGCTTCAACTCCGACTGCCGATGCCTTAACTCGAAGGGGTAAATCTTTAGTAACTAAAACTACTTTCTTGCCATCTGACATTAAATTCTTAGCGATGGCCAAGATGCGCGAATCATTAGTGCCATCGCGCAAGAAGCCGTGAGGCAGTGAACTCAAATCGGTGTGATTTAACTCGACCGAAAGGGTGCCACCTTCAGGAGTGATCTTTAGTGGGCGGTCTAGGCGGCCATGGGTAATTCGCAAATCATCTAAATATCGCAGAGCTGCACGCGCAAAATAGCCCAATTCTGGGTGATCGCGCTTAGTTTCAAGTTCACCAATTACGGCAACCGGGATAATGACCTCGTGTTCGGCAAATCGACCTAACGCCGCCGGATCGGCGAGCAGAACGCTGGTATCTAGGACATAAGTTTTTCTATCCGCAGCGCTCAAGAAATTCCTCGCATTTCAAGTACAAGTAGAGGTCATATTTAGTTGTTATAGGTGATGAGCAAACGCTAGAACTGCTGATTAATAATTTGCTTTCGACACGCGGTCAGGCAAAGTTAAATCTAAATGACTTAATCTACCGCTGGTTGGTCTTACTTGCGCTGACCTATATCTATTTACCTAGGCGACGATGACGGGTCGAGTAAGAACGAAGTGCTCTTAAGAAATCTACCCGACGGAAATCTGGCCAATAAGCTTCGCAGAAATAGTATTCAGATTGCGCACTCTGCCAAAGCAAGAATCCGCCAAGTCTTTGTTCACCTGATGTTCTAATCAATAGCTCGGGGTCAGGTTGGCCAGCGGTATATAGATATTTAGCTATCTCATCTGCCGAGATATTCTCAGCAGCTACTGATAAATCATGGCCATTATCTTTTTCGGCAGTTAAGTAACTCTTAACAGCATCGACAATTTCTCGACGACCGCCATAACTTATTGCCACATTAACTTCTAAGCCATCGCTGCGAATTGGTTTTAATGAGGCTAGTTTGGTAGCTAGCCATTCTGGTAACAGATCTAAGGCACCTACCGCCTTGATATTCCAGCGACCTGTGGCGGAAAGCTCATCAACTGTGTTGCCGATGATTTCGAGTAGCGCACTTAACTCTTCATCGGTTCGCTTGAAATTATCAGTTGAAAGCAGCCACAGCGTTACAACTTTTACTTCGGCCTCTTCGCACCAGCCCAAGAATTCGACAATTTTGTTAGCGCCAGCACGATGGCCATGGGCAGGCGTTGATCCGCCCAGGCTTTCCGAGTTTGCTTTAGCAAAGCGACGATTTCCGTCGAGAATTACGCCAACATGATGCGGGGTCTGACTGAAATCTAAATCTCGTGCGAGCCGATGTTCATAGATCGGATACAGCAGCGATTTAATGAAATTACGAATACTGCGATACAACTTTTCGCTCCATGATTAGCGAAGCAATTGGCAAGGTTCCAGCCACGATTAATCCGAGCATTTTCATAACTGACCATTTAGCTTTGCTCGCGAATTGCAGGGCAGTTAGAACATATATCGCGTAGATCCAACCGTGCACGAAGGGAATCCAGGCAACTTTCGCTTTCCAGCTCTCGTTATCGAATAAGTAGGCCACTGGCAGATCAACAAACCAGAGTAAGAGCGACATTATTCCGGCCAAAATAGCCATGGTTCGAAAACGCTTAACTACGCCGGACATTGATGAATCTGGGCTCATGAGGTAACTCTACGACGATAGAAGGGAAGGTAAAGCACCAAAGCGGCCATGAGCCACCAGATAAAGACATAAGAGATGTGCTGCCAGTAGTAGCCAGGCACCTTGGAGTTATCGATTGAAATCTCAAGGCGAGTGCGATCGACCTTAGCGCCATCGACGATTTCGCTATTAGCCAAGATGAAGCCATCGTAGAGATCAAAGTTAGAAAGGCCTGCCTTAGTTAAAAGCAGAGTGCTATCTACGCGAGCTAAATTATCGGCCGAGTTTGGGCCGCGATCTGTGCTTTGGCTTGGTTGTAGAACGCCAGTTAAGGAAACTTTTTGCGACATCGTAATTTGTGGTTCGGTTAAGCGATCAGCCCAAAGCCCGCGGACTACCAAGATTGCCGACTTGGCATCAACTTGTAAGACGCCAACTTCCCAAGCGGTCGCTGCTACTCCATCGGAAACTTGATTATCGCTTTTAAAAGTTTCGATGTATCGACCTTGCGCTGAAACGTTCTTCATGAAATTTCTGGAATCAATGGTCACGCGTGGTTTTGCCAAGGAATTCAGGTCAACGGGTTCGGTAATGGTGACAATGGTTTTTGTGGAAGCTTTTAATTCTTGTGCGCGATCTAACTGCCAATTTCCTAGCCCGATAAATGCTCCGGCTATAAGTGCTACTCCAAGCCCAGCCAGAATGCGTTCGTACAGTTTAATTCGTTTCGTCCTCGCTACGTTTCTGCATACGGGTATAGCGCTTATAGAAGCTGCGCATCAGGAATACCATGGCAGTACATAAAACGATCATAGTTAGTGAACCAGCTGCACCAATTTCTACATCTTTCATAACTATTCCTTTGCTGATCGTTAGGACTTGATCTTACTGATTAATAAGAGAGAATACTCTTATGGCAATTGAGTTCGATTACAACGATCGGTATGGCATAAAGCCTGCTTCTCGTTGGCGACCAGTTGCCGCTGTGATTTTGGTGGGAGGCATAATCTGGTTGCTTTGGGCTGGGCTACATCATGCTCGCCCAGAGATAACCTTCAGATTGATTTCATTTACAGTTAGCAATGATCGCGAAACCGTAATTCGCTTTGAAGCTACCCGCCGCGATGTAAACCGCGAGTTAACTTGTACTTTGGTAGCTCGCGATTTTGACAAGTTAATTGTTGGCCAAATCGACGATGTAATTCCAGCTGGTCAGGGCTATATCGATCGCAGCACCACCATTCCTACGCGTAATTTGGCTGCCACGGCAACCGTTTTACGCTGTCTTTAAACTGCACTACCCTTTCCCCTTATGAGTTCACAGACCTGGTTAACGCAAGAAGCAGCTGATCGTTTAGCTGCTGAACTCGCCAACCTCGAAACTGAGGGACGCACAGAGGTTATTAAAAAGATCGAAGCTGCTCGCGCCGAAGGTGACTTAAAAGAAAATGGCGGTTACCACGCTGCGCGCGATGAGCAAGGCAAGATCGAAGCGCGTATTCGCCAGCTAAAGCAGATGCTTGAGAACGCAACTATTGGTGCGCCACCAGCAAGTGCTGACGGTGTTGTTGGTGCCGGCATGATTGTTAGCGCAATCGTGGCCGATAACGAAATGAGATTCTTACTTGGTTCGCGCGAAATCGCGACCGATGATCTCGATGTCTACAGCGAAAAGTCACCGCTTGGTTCTGCCGTGCTTGGTGCAAAAATCGGTGACAAAGTTTCCTACACCTTACCTAATGGCAAGAGCATTTCGGTCGAGATTTTGGGCGCTGAGTTCTTCGCTTAATCAGTTTGAGTAGTTTTTATATTTTCTAATACTCAACGGAATAAAGATCGCCATCAAAATCACCATATACAACAGTGAAGTCTCAAGCGGATGTTGGCTTGGCCACGAGTTAGCTGTCGCACCAAACTCATTTTTTAGACCAAATAACTGACGGCAAGCAGCGACCATGGTTGACACTGGATTCCACTCTGCAAAGTACTGCAGCGCTCTTGGCATTCCAGTTGTTGGTGCAAAAGCATTAGATAAGAAGGTCAAAGGGAAGGTAACTAAGAAACCAACGCTTTGGACGG
>JBIIYZ010000047.1:0-4128 GCA_044346555.1 Candidatus Planktophila sp.
ATTTAAAGCTTTATTAGATGCGCTCACCTGTTGTTGCGTTGAATAGGTGAACTGCAGCTGGGTTAGCAGTAACAGTGATTGTCTGTCCTGGCTTAGGTGGATTCTTTGGATCCCAGCGCACAATTACTTGAGCGCCCTCTTCAGTTACATTTGCGAATTTAACTGAAGAATCAACTGGTGTTCCGTAAACGAAAGCATCAGCGCCAAGTTCTTCGACAACTTCAACTAGAACATCGAAGCCTTTAGATGAAGGCGTGAAGCCTTCTGGTCGAATACCAACTGTGATTGTGGCACCAGCGCTTGCTGGAACGGCAAGAGCTAATCCGCCGAGCTTTGCTTGGCCACCTGAAACAGGGGCATTTAGCAAGTTCATTGCAGGAGAACCGATGAAGCCAGCAACGAAAGCATTTGCAGGATTGTCATAAAGATTACGTGGGGTATCTACTTGTTGTAGGAAACCATCCTTTAGAACTGCTACGCGATCACCCATGGTCATAGCTTCAACCTGGTCGTGTGTTACGTAAACAGTTGTGATTCCAAGACGACGCTGTAATGCAGCAATCTGAGTACGTGTAGCTACACGCAACTTGGCATCAAGGTTTGAAAGTGGTTCATCCATTAAGAACACTTGTGGTTCGCGAACAATCGCACGACCCATAGCTACGCGCTGACGTTGTCCGCCAGATAGTGCCTTTGGTTTGCGATCTAGATATGGCTCGAGGTCGAGCAGCTTTGCGGCTTCTTTAACCCGACGTTCGCGCTCATCTTTTGGCTTGCCCGCAATCTTTAGCGCAAAGCCCATGTTCTCGGCAACAGTCATGTGTGGGTAAAGCGCATATGACTGGAAGACCATTGCGATATCGCGATCTTTTGGCGCAACATTTGTTACGTCGCGATCACCGATTAAAATACGACCGGCATCGATTTCTTCAAGTCCGGCCAACATACGAAGTGATGTTGATTTACCGCAACCTGAAGGACCAACTAGAACGAGAAATTCACCATCGTTAACAGTGAGTTCGAGTTCATTAACTGCAGGCACAGTTGTGCCTGGGTAGATACGTGATGCTTTGTCGAATACGACATTTGCCATTTGAGTTCTTCCTTATCCGGGCAGGTACGTGCCCGACGATCCGTTGGAGTAAGGCAATTACGACGGGTGCCGTAATCGGTGCGCAAAGGCTACCCACCAAGGGTCGGAAAGGGCAATATCAGGAGCGAAAATCCTTGCGTGGCGCGTATAGTTAGGGGTCTCATGGAGCCCCACTCGCTTAGCCAGATTTTGGGCAATATTGCCATTGTCATCCTATTTATCCTGCTGGGCTCGCTATTTGTAGCTGCCGAAATCGCCCTTATCTCTCTGCGCGAAAGCCAGATCAAACAATTAGCCCTAAAGGGTAAGCGGGGTGCCCGTGTTGCCGCTTTGGCTGAAAACCCAAACCGGTTCTTAGCAGCAGCTCAAGTGGGCGTCACTTTCTGTGGCTTCTTATCAGCTGCCCTTGGCGCTGAACGGCTCGGTGTTTATGTCGAACCTGAGTTAATAGATTTAGGGCTCTCTCAAGCCGTAGCCGAGCTAGTTTCGCTCGTTGGTATCACAATCGTGATCGCTTATTTCTCACTTGTCTTCGGTGAATTAGTACCAAAGCGGTTAGCGCTTTTTCGCACCGAAGCAATCGCAATGGCAACAGCTGGCATGATCGATTGGTTAGCAAAACTTTTCCGCCCAGTTATTTGGCTGCTTTCTAAATCAACCGACTTTGTAGTTCGTATTTTTGGGATAGATCCAGCCGAACAACGCACTCAAATTTCTGAAGAAGAGTTACTTGATCTAGTTGCAGGTCATGCTGCCCTTAGCGATGAAGAACGCGACATTGTTGAAGAAGTATTCAATGCCTCAGAACGACAAATTCACGAAGTTATGGTGCCTCGCACCGAAGTAGATTTCATGGATGCTTCATTAACTGTTGGCAAGGCTATTGGTTTAGCAATTGATAAAGCCCACTCCAGATATCCCGTCGTACGCGGATCATCCGATGAAGTTATTGGCTTCATCCATGTTCGCGACTTACTAGATACTTCATTAGTAACTCCTGGCGGAAAAATCCAAGAGCTAGTTCGTAATATTATATTTTTGCCAGGTACCAAAGGTATTTTGCCGGCGCTAACTGAGATGCGTAAGCAAGGTCAACATTTAGCAATTGTGCTTGATGAGTATGGTGGCACCGATGGCATTATTACACTAGAAGATTTGGTCGAATGTTTAATTGGTGATATTCGCGATGAATACGATGTTCACGAACCAGAGATTGCCTTTGAAGCACGCACAAATGACTTTGAAATCGATGGTTTGACCTCGCTAGAAGATCTACTTGATGAGGCCGGAATCGATATACCTGAAGGCCCTTATGAAACTGCGAGCGGCTTTGTTATGCACTTTCTCGGGCGAATCCCAGTGGAAAATGATGTGGTCAGCGTGAATGGCTTGCGAATAACTGTCTTATCGATGGACGGCAAGCGAGCTGGCCAGCTTTTAATCTCGCGCAACGCATAATTCGTGCGAGAATAAACCTTATGAGCGCGCAAAAAAGAATTCTTTCGGGAATTCAACCAACCAGTGAATCTTTTCACTTAGGTAATTATGTTGGCGCATTGAAGCAATGGGTGGCGCTGCAAGACGGTAACGATGCTTTTTATTGCATCGTTGATTTACACGCACTCACTGGCGACACTGACCCAGCGCTGTTACGTAAACGAACTTTAGCTTCAGCTGCTCAGTTAATTGCGCTAGGAATTTCACCAGATAAATCCACACTTTTTGTGCAGTCTCAAGTTCCGCAACATAACCAATTGGGCTGGATTATGGAATGCATCGCAGGTTTCGGCGAAGCAAACCGAATGACCCAATTCAAAGATAAGTCAGCTAAAGGCGGCGCAGATTCGGCTCGCGTTGGTTTATTTACTTACCCAATGCTGCAGGCTGCTGACATTCTTTTGTATCAAGCACATCAAGTGCCAGTTGGCGAAGACCAACGTCAGCACATTGAGTTAACTCGAGATCTAGCAACTAGGTTTAATACTCGCTACGGCGATACCTTCCGAATCCCCGAGGGCTATATTCTTAAATCTGGCGCCAAAATTTATGACTTACAAGACCCAACTGCCAAGATGAGTAAATCTTCTGGGTCAACTTCTGGGGTTCTTGAGATTATGGACACCCCTGAATCAAATGCCAAAAAGATTAAGAGTGCGGCGACGGACGCGGAGCGAGAAGTAAAATTTGACGAGAAAGCAAAGCCCGGAATCAGCAACTTACTTACGATTCATTCGACTTTGTCAGGACAGTCAATTGCTGAGCTCGAAGCGCAATTCGCTGATAAAGGTTACGGAGACTTTAAGGCAGCTGTTGCCGAAGTAGTAGTTGAGTACTTCCGCCCAATCCGCGCCAAAGCTCTTGAGTTGCTAGAAGATGAGGCGCACTTACTTTCGATTCTGCATGAGGGTTCCCGTAAAGCTCGAGAGGTCGCAGCCCAGACCATTGATTCAACTTACCGAAACCTAGGTATCGTCCAATGATTCGCAAAGCCTTAATTCTCAGCGCTGCAATCACTGCTTCGGTATTGCTGCCCGTAGCAACAACGGCAAATGCCAGCACAATAAACGCTTGCGTCGCCTACGACTTGGGCGGGCCGGGCGATCGCTCATACAACGACGCAGTTCTTGCCGGATTAGTTAAAGCAAAGAAGACGCTTGACTTTGATTACGAAGGCTTTATAACCGATGGCAGTGCTGCTGATCGAGAGAAAAGAATTCGTGCGATGATCGCAAAAGGCTGTTCACCAATTCTGGCAATTGGTTCTGGATATGCCAAACTAATTTCAAACTTGGCAATGGAGTTTCCGACAAAGCAATTTACGATTTTAAATGATGCTTCTGTTACAAGTTTAAATGTCACTTCGCTAATTTTTAATGATAAGCAAGTTGGCTACTTGGCAGCCGCAGCTGCAGCTCGTGTTTCAAAAACTGGCAAAGTTGCATTGCTTTCGAGTTCCACAAATTTAGATTTAGAAACTGGCTTTAAGTTAGGCGCAAATACCGCTAAGAAAAAAGTGAAGGTAACCGTCAAAAGCG
>JBIIYZ010000048.1:0-4112 GCA_044346555.1 Candidatus Planktophila sp.
ATACGACCAGCCTTCAAAAGCAATAAACCTTGGAAGAGCGTGGCTAAAGCAAACCCATACCCAACAACTGCAGCAGTTGAATTCAGATTTTCAGTTACAAAAACTGGCAATATCGATGAACGCATTCCAAAAAGCACCCATGCAGAAATAAAAGAAAGTATCAACGCAATGCGATATGCCGGAATCTGCATAGCTTCCTTGAGTGTGATTGGATCTTCGAACTTTACTTTTGATTCACCTCTGGCTGCCTCTGCTCTACCTAGATAAACATATCCAATAGTTCCGGCAATGATTAGAAAAAAAGCATACATAAAAAATGGGGCTCGTAAGGAAATTGTTGCTAATGCTCCGCCTACGGCTGGACCTGTAATTCCGCCAATTAGAAATGAACCTTGAAAAGCTGAAAGCGCCCGAGCTCTATGAGCATCATCGACTGCTCGAAAGATTAGGGAACTAGATGCAACTGAAAACATTGAAGAACCTAAGCCACCAGCAGAGCGGAAAATTAAAAGCTGAGGGTAGTTCTGCGCTAAACCAGTGAGAATAGTAAAGAAAGCCACCATGAATACACCAAAACTGTAGACATTTCTCTCGCCAAATCGATCTACAAACTTGCCAGAGATCATTCCAGATGAGAAGCGCGCAAAAGCAAAAGCTGATACAACTAAGCCAACTGCGGTGTTGTTAACACCAAAGGACTTAGTAAAAACTGGAATTGCTGGGAAAACAATGCCGAAACCCAAAGCCACAAAGAATGAGGCAATGATTACTACTTGGACTTCTCTGGGAAATCCAGAAACCGGGGACTTTAAGCGGCTAACCAAGACTATCGCCAGCTGCCTCTTCTTTAGCTTCTTTAAACTGCATAGTTGTACGTAGTGGGACTTCTCGCAATTTAAAGGCACAGAAGATTCCAATTGCGATAATTGGCGTAGCAACTAAAAAGACTACATGGAAGCTGTTTACAAAAGACTGCAGAACTGTTTGCTGAATAATTGGTGGCAAGTCAGCCAAGAGAGCCGTATTGTTTGTGACACCTTCTAGTTTGGATGAATCAAAGCCGGCAACTGCAGCTGGATTAGATGCGCCAAGGTCAGCAAAATCCTTTACTAAGTAATGCCCTAATCGATTTGTCAGGATAGTTCCAAAAACCGCAGCACCAAAAACGCTACCGAGTGATCTGAAGAAAGTATTCGATGTCGTTGCGACACCAAGCTCTTTGAAATCAATTGAATTCTGAAGCGCGATTACCATGGTCTGCATTGACAAACCTAAACCCATGCCAACCATTACCGCGAAGATTGCTATCTGCCAGTACGGAGTATCAACGCTAAGTGTGGTCATTAGCGCTAAGCCAGCAGTCATTATTATTGTTCCGGCAATTGGAAACTTCTTATATTTACCAGTTTTGGTGATCGCTTTTCCACTAAAGATCGAAGTGGTAACGATTCCTAACATCAATGGAATCAACTTTAAGCCAGCCGATGAAGGACTTTCACCTTGAACTACTTGTAAATAAAGTGGCAACATAATTATTGCACCGAACATTCCGGCGCCAATAATGAAACCTAAAACAGAAGTTATGTTAAAAGTATGATTCTTAAAGAGACTGAGAGGCAAAATTGGTTCAACTGCCTGAGACTCCCAGCGCAAGAACAGCAAAGTCAGAATAAATCCGGAAGTTAAAGAGATAACAGTTCTTGGGTCTGACCAGCCATCTTGAGGGCCGTAGATTGATACGCCAAGCAGTGTCGCAGAAACCGCTAAGACCATTAGAACTGAGCCTATGTAATCGATCTTGTGTTCTCGGCGTACCTTTGGAATATGCAGAACGGCAGAGGTAATAATCATGGCTGCAATACCAAACGGAAGATTGATGTAGAAAATCCAACGCCATCCAGTAATACCCAAGATTTGATCTTGACCTGAAAAGAAGCCACCTAGAAGTGGGCCGGCAACTGATGACAGACCCCAGACCGCACCAAAATATCCTTGGTAGCGACCGCGTTCGCGTGGCGGAACTATGTCGCCAATGATTACGAAAGTAAGCGCCATTAATCCACCACCACCGAGGCCTTGTAAGGCACGGGTAGCAATTAATTGCTCCATATTGGTTGAAGCACCAGCTAAGAATGAACCTAATAGAAAGGTAACGATTGCGAATTGAAAAACTATTCGGCGGCCATATAAATCTGAGATCTTTCCGTATAGCGGGGTAGACGCGGTGGAAGTTAGCAAGTAAGCAGTTACCACCCAGGTGTAATGCTCTAACCCATTAAATTCTTCAACAATACTTTTTAAAGCAGCTGAGACAATTGTTTGATCAAGAGCCGCAAGCAACATTCCAGTCATCAAGCCTGAGAGAATGACCATTATCTCTTTATGGGTATGAACTTTTCCTTGCTGACTTTCGGACATGTTTGCCTTTCCAGCATAATTTCTTCAATTGAATCAAATTCGATTCTTGGCTTCAAAGCCGTTAACGGGGTAAGTTTAGCCCGTGAAATCAGTTATCGCAGAGAATCTTGTTAAGACCTATCGCAAAGGCGAAGTAAAGGCCCTAGATGGTTTATCGCTAGATGTTGAAGAAGGCACTGTTTTAGGCGTACTTGGGCCTAATGGTGCTGGCAAAACAACTACTGTGAGAATTCTCGCAACCTTGTTAAAACCAGATTCAGGACATGCAACTGTTGCAGGTATCGATGTTATCAAGCATCCTGACAAAGTACGCGAACAAATTGGATTATCAGGTCAATATGCAGCCGTAGATGAAACTCTAACTGGGTGGGATAACTTGGTGATGTTTGGTCGGTTGTATCACTTAGGTCATCAATCATCCATTGATCGCGCAAATGAATTACTAGAACGCTTTGATTTAACCGAAGCAGCACGTCGTCCCATCAAAACCTATTCAGGCGGAATGCGTCGTCGCCTTGATTTAGCTGCATCTCTTATCGTTAAGCCAAAAATTTTATTCTTAGATGAACCAACAACTGGTCTAGATCCACGTGGTCGTCAGGATATGTGGCAGGTAATTCAAGAGTTAGTAAAAGGTGGTGTAACACTTTTGCTGACAACTCAGTATTTAGAAGAGGCTGATCAATTGGCAGATGAGATCGCAGTGATTGATCGCGGAACTGTTATTGCTCGCGGTACTTCAGATTCATTGAAAAAGCAGGTTGGTGGCGAGCGTTTAGAGATTACTGTCGAGCCAGCAGACCTTGATAAGACAAATGAGATTGTTGCAAAGATCAGTGGTCATGCGACCCACGTTGACCTGCGAACAGTTAGTGCGCCTGTGCTTAACGGCTCAAAGGATCTTATGCAGGCTTTGCGAGCTATGGATGAAGCCAAGATTCATCCGTTAGATATTGGTTTAAAGCGCCCTTCTTTAGACGATGTATTTTTGTCACTCACAGGACACGTTGCAGAAGAGACCGTTGTAGAACCAATTGGCAAGAAGAAGAGAGGGGCTAAGAAATGAAAAATGCGATTCATGATTCATTGGTCATCACAAAGCGCCAGCTTCTTCAATTAGCACGCGTGCCTGAACTTTTAGTTTTCTCAACTATTCAGCCAGTGATGTTCGTTTTATTGTTCCGCTTTGTCTTTGGCGGATCAATTGATTCAGGTCAGCCTGGTGGATATGTGCAGCTTTTGATGCCTGGAATCTTCGTTCAAACCGTCGCCTTTACCTTGGCTTCAACGGCAATCGGGCTAGCAGAGGACATGAAGAAGGGTTTGATCGATCGCTTTAGATCTCTGCCTATCTCTCGTGGTGCGGTAATCATTGGTCGTACATTTGGCGACGCTCTTCTTAATATTTTAGTTCTAGTTGTTATGGCACTTGCTGGCTACGCCGTTGGATGGCGTCCAACCTCAGGAATTGTGCAGACAACCCTTGCCTTCCTGTTTCTCTTTATGTTTGGTTACGCACTTTCCTGGATTGGAATCTTGGTTGGCCTCTCAGTGAAAGAAGCCCGCACCGTCCAAAGCGTTGGTTTCTTAGTTACCTTCCCTTTGACCTTCTTATCTAATGCTTTTGCACCAACAACTGGAATGCCAAGAGCGCTGCAGTACTTTGCAGAGTGGAATCCAGTGTCAACCATGGT
>JBIIYZ010000026.1:0-15631 GCA_044346555.1 Candidatus Planktophila sp.
CAATTCCATCTCTGAAAATACAGAAGAAACAGAAGCGACCACGCTCGAGTAATAGACCCAAGCTCATGCCAATTAGAAGTGAGATTGGCGCAGTTGAATTCTCAAGATTCGAAGATAGGACAAACGCTGTAGCGAGAAGTGCTGCAATAACTAAGAAAGAAATGCCAGTGCGGATTTTTTCTTGTTTCGTCCATAAAGAACCAGCAGCCCCGGAGTTACCGGGGCTGCTGCTCTCTAGATTTAACGTTGAAATTAGAATGATCCCCAGATAGTGCCGGCAGGATTACTAATTGGCGCACCAACTGAGTTTCCATACTCAGTCCATGATCCGTCGTAATTCTTTACTCGAGTGAATCCAAGAATCTCACTTAAAACGAACCAGGTAAGCGATGAACGCTCACCGATACGGCAGTAAGTAATAATTTGATCAGCGCCCGTTACACCTTTATCTGCATATAGCTTCTTTAGCTCTGCCACAGTTTTAAATGTGCCGTCAGAGTTAACATTTAAACCCCAAGGGACATTGATCGCACCAGGGATATGACCGGCACGAACTGCTGTTTCCTGGAATCCAGGTGGCGCGAAGATCTTTCCGCTGAATTCATCAGCAGAGCGAATATCGATCAGTGTTGCTTTTCTTTCTTTCTTGGCAACTGGAAGCACGTCTCTCGTCAATGTGGCACGTAGATTCTTATCAGCAGCTTTAGCTACAAAGTTGCCAGCCTTAAATGTTGGCACGGCTGTTGTTAGCGCACGGCCATCCTTTTCCCACTTAACGCGTCCGCCATCTAATACCCGCACATCTTTTTGACCGTAAACATTAAAGATCCAAGCGCCCCAGGCCGCAAACCAGTTGTTCTTATCGCCGTAGAGAACAACTGTGGTGTCCTCATCGATGCCAGCCTTTTGAGCAAGTGTTGTGAACTTAGCTTGGCTGATGATGTCGCGATTAACTGTGTCAACTAGATCTGTGTGCCAAACTAATTTAACTGAGTTCTTAATATGTCCGCGCTCATAAACACCTGGCTCGGTGCTAACTTCAATAATGCGCACCTTTGGGTTATCAATGTTTTGCTCTAGCCAATCAGGCTGAGCGACTGCGCGAGCTAGATTCTTTGGACGAGCTTCAGCAGGTAATACACCTGTCGTGGCCAGGAGCCCAGTAACAATTGCTCCTGCGATTAACTTCTTTGAAATCGACATTATTTTCCTTTGTTAGTTTTAATTTGAGGTTTTAAATGAGAGTTTTTTTACAGCAGAATATGGACGTGCTAAAAATTTAGAAGATCAGCAGCTAGTGCTGGTGATGCGGCAGTAGTCAATTACGCGACGTTTAGTGAAGTACATCGTGACTACCTTTCCGCTGAAAACACTTATCTAAATATAAATGATCTGGGCAGAAATATAGGCTAATGAAATCACAATGTAAAAATGCGAATCAATTGCATCTGCGATCTATATCCCTGCTGTTTCCTTTATTAGCTTTATTGTGGTTACGCGGTGGTTCCACATAATCACGTGAGCACAATTTGGTACCCGAATCCACTTTGCGTGTTTAGGCAGAAGCGACTTTTCCTGGGCTAATTCCTCTGGCAGCGTTAAATCGGCGTCACCAAAGACCACGGAAATCTTTACTTCAGGGTGAACGGCTGAATCAAACTTTTGTCCTCTGATTCCTTGCCATAAATGTTTGTAACCTTTTGAACGAGCCATCGCGATTACCGAATCCCGGCAGGATTCATAACTTAACTCGCGCCATAGGTGGGTAATTTTGCGATACCCCAACGCTTTTAAGGGCGGTAGATGAAAAGCAATGGGCATAAAGAATTGCGAGATCTTGGCCAAAATTCTTGAATCAATACTTGGTGGAATCTTCATGGTTGGCGCTTCGTGCCATAAGCCTGCTGGTGCTAACGCGGTAACACTTGCAACAAGTGCTGGCCGCAAAGCTGCCATCTCTAGTGAGATCCAACCACCCAGAGAATTTCCAGCCACATGCATCTTTCGCACATTATGAACGCTCTGCATGTAGTGCAGAATCATTTCGCCAAGTGAACGCGGATCATATTTTTCATTATTATCTAAAGTTGCTTCGCCATGACCAGGTAAGTCAATGGAATAAACAGTGAAGTCTTTTTCTAAATCTGGAATCAAACTCTTCCAAATAGTTCCGGCTGAACCTAAGCCATGGACCAGCACAAGGGCAGGATTGGAGTTATTAGTCATTGACACAGTAGCGGTGATGCTCACAAAGCAATTATGGGTGAAAAGTAAAAAAGATTCGTGTAATAAGTCGGATAAAACTTAGCGCTTTGCGATTTTGCGCTTCAGGGAATCTGAGGCCGAGATAATAGAGCTCACTTTAAGCCCAAATCCAATTCCAATAAATAGCGGTAGCGCGATTACCCCAGCTATAACCAAGGTCAATAGTGAAGTAAGAGCGCTTGGCTCTCCGGAATTAAGGAGGTTTTCTAGGAAGCCTGAAATAAATAGGCCTGGAACAAATGCGAGAGCTGAAATGAATAAGACCGAGACTAACTCTCTTCTTATGTTCAAACGCCCAATTCGCTGGCTTAGAAGATATCGCGCCACAAGTGAACTAGATAAATATCCGATACCAAATGAAACTGCTATTCCGACCGTAATAAAGCGAATCGGCAGAACTAAGTAGCTGATACTTGCGCAGACGATAGTCACGATATTCATTAACAATGTGATTGCTGCTGGCGTCTTGGTATCCTCAAAGGCATAGAAACCGCGAAGCATCACATATGAACTACAAAATGGAATCAAGCCAAGTGCAAAGCCCGACAAGATCATGCCGATCTGGCCAGCATCTGCGCTGCTTGAACCGGCAAAGATTAAGTGAGCAATTGGCTGGCCGAGAAATAACATGGCAAAAGCAGCCGGAATGATTAGTGAATAGAGATTTAGAAGCGTCTGCTGAATCTCATCTCGAACGCTTGAGATTTGAGTATCTGCTGCCAGGCGTGAGATTCGTGGCAATAGCGCTGTTACTAAAGAAACAGCAATAATCGAATGAGGTAATAAAAAAATAAAGTGAGCATTTTGATATGGCGTAAAGCCAACTCCCACATCAATACCCGACTCTTTAGCGCGAACTGAGGCAGCCGTTGCTAGATTAACAATAACGATAAAGCCAATTTGATTAATCAATACAAAAATCATGGTCCATTTCGCTAGATGGGCAGATTTACCCAGCGAAGACCAGTGAAAGTTCGGACGTAGCCTCACGCCCGACTTTACGATTACTGGAATTAAGATTGCTGCTTGTGCGAATGCGCCGAGAGTCGTCCCGAGCCCTAAGAGAGCTTTGGCAGATGTGCTGATAACACCGTCTTGAGCATCTGGTGCTATCGCAATGAAGCCAATAAGAACACCAATTACTACTAAGTTATTAAGTATTGGCGCCCACATCATTGGCCCAAAACTTCCACGCGCATTGGCGATCTGACCAAAGAGCGTGAACATGCCTAAGAAAAGAATTTGCGGCAGACAGTAACGAGTAAAGAGAACCGTTAACTCAAATTCATTCTCTAAGCCGCTGCCGCCGAACTTAGCGGCATAAAGTCGAACTACTAGAGGTGCGGCAAGAACTCCGATAGCGGTAGCAATTGCCAGAATTGTGAAAGTTGCAGTTGCTAGTTGAGAAACAAAGGAATGGCCGCCATCTGGCTTCTTCATCTCTCGCACAATTTGCGGGACAAAGACCGCATTTAGCGCACCACCTGCAACCAAAATGTAGACAACAGTAGGAATGGTGTTTGCGACTTGAAATGTGTCACCAACGATTGCCGTCCCTAGGGCGGCAACTAAAAGTAGATTTCGGGCAAGCCCTGTTATGCGCGAAAAGATCGTTCCGACAGCCATAATGGCTGAAGATTTCAGAACCGATTGCTCGCTCATATCCCTAAAAATTCTTAGCTAAAGGTGATCTGATCGAAGGTCGTAGTTGTGTAGCGAACGCGAACCTTTAACTCATCGCCTGGCTTTGGTTGGCTTGAGCCACTACAGATCAATAGCGAACATTGCATATGTGGTGATTCTAAGAAATCTAAAGTTTTGCCATTATGACGATATGGGCTTCGCATTCTTCCTAAAGCTGCTTCAAGTGCGCGGGCAATAATCTTTATGCGCCCGATAAGTGAGAAATCGTTTTGCGGTGCGGTTAGACCAATGCCGTGGGCAGTGCCACCGCTTGCCACAATGACATTTCCGCGAGCTCGACGTTGTTGATATCCAGCGGTGCCTTGAATCTTTCGATACTCAAGCACCGTAGCTGTCGCTTCTAGAGCTGAGTCAGCACCAAGCCAAAGCGCTGTGCCGATTCTTTCGCGGAAAGTTAGGTTTGCGAATTCTTTCTTTACGCGATCTGCGCCATGTAGATGAGAGATCCAGACGTTACTTCCGTCAGGCAAGAGATTAAGCGTTGCGCTAATCCACTTGCTATCAATCTTTACGATCGGAAGGTGCAGCGTAAAACCTCGTAGTTTTAAGCCGCGATCTTCAATGATTGTTAGCGCGCGATTGATCTCTGAGACATCAATTCCATGGCGGTTTAACGGGGTCAGGATCTCGACAATTAAATTGGTTTTGGAATCAATACTCTGCAGAACTTCTAGACTTGAAACTGTCTGAATAACTTTCGCATCCTTTAGATCACCAGTGACTTGATCAGGGGAAAGAATCACTATCTCGCCAGCAAAAGCTGTGCGCACCTTTACAACTTCACTGGCTAGACCAACTGCAATTGTTTCAAAACCTAATCGAGTTGATTCAGCAGCCAAAAGTTCTAGACCGAATCCGTAACCATTTCCCTTAATCACCGGTACCAGCCCAGGCTTTACGCTCATCATCTGGGTTAAATGAGAACGCCATTTCTGCCCATCGACATGTAGTGAAAGTGGCATAAGCGTAGGTTACTTGCGAATTCGTAAATATGTAGCAAAGGCGAAGGACCAGAACTTACTTATTGGCATCTCCCATTCACCAACGAGTTGGCGGGCATAGCCACCAGTGCCTACCTTGAATTGGATCAACCCAACGTGTGAGTCATTGGGATCCAAAGTTGGCGTGATTCCGCGCAGGTCATAACAGGCTGCCCCGCTGGCCAAGGCATCTTTCATCATTACCCATTGAACGGCGTTACTTCCGCGAGCTTCGCGACCAAATGCTGAAGATGCACCGTATGAATACCAATAGTGATCGCCAACTTGAATCGCAATTGTTGAAGCAATCGTCTGTCCTTGCCAATTAGCCAAGAAGAGTTTTAAGTGAGACTCAGTGCGATTTAGTTCATCCCACATTCGCTCAAAATATCGAAGTGGCCTTGGAATAAAATTGTCGCGCTTGGCAGTCTCTAAATAGACCTTATGGAAATCAGCTAGCTCAGCTCGGCCACCGCAGATAACTTCGACACCTTCTTTATCCGCTTTCTTAATGTTTCGACGCCAAAGTTGGTTAAAGCCAGCTAAGAGAGATTCTTCATCTTTATTTCGTAAATCTAATTGAAAGACAAAATTAGGTTGACCTTCGCTAAAACCACTTTCAGATACAACTGCTCGCCAGCCAGCTTTCTCAAAACTTTCAATTGCGCTTCGACCATTTTCGTATTCAGCGCTCGAACTGGTGTTGAGTAAAGAGCTAGCTTGGTCGGAGGCAAGTGCACTTTTAATAACTTCGCCTTCCCAGTCACGATACGGAATTGCTGGGCCCACCCGAAGTAAGAAAATCTGCGCAGATTTTGCGTAATTAACTAGAGCGGTAAGAATATCTTGGCTCAATTTGTATTGCGGCAGAAAGAGTGGTCCTTCTGGGATATAGCCAAAAGACTTTCCAACTTTAGGAAGTGCGCGAGTTAGAATTAGTCCTACGCCAATTAGTGAAGAGCCTTCATAAATACCGAGTGATTTATTCTTCCAGTCACTCTTTACGGCGCCCCATTCGGGCAGTTGTAAGAAAGAGGCGTTTGGCAATCCAGAAATAAAGCTCTGATGCTCCTCTTGCGAGATAGCTCGAATCTCTATTTCCATTGGCTTATCTTACCTTTTTCGGCAATCTAAAGCCCTCGGCTCGAAGTTAAGAAGATTTAAAAGATTTTGGATCGTAAATCAGTTCGTACAGAGCCATCGAGTTTTTACCATCTTGTGATTCTGGGTCAAAAATAGAATCCTGTGGCCCGGCTACAGCTAAAACCATTTCATTCTCTTCGACTACTTTGCTTCCGTATACAGGTGGTTCGTTTGGATTTCCAACTTTTGCAAAGTCGGCTTTTCCGAAATAGTAAACACCGGCAAAGCCATAAACCGTTCCACCGTCTACCGTGTAATTTATATACACTTGAGCGACTGCCCCGGCTAATCGTGCTTGCCCAGAAAATTCACTTGAAGTGTCAAGAGCCATATCTTCAACTGATAAATGTTTTGCAATATCTGATGGCACTTGGATCGAGTATGGAACTGGTGCAAGACTTATGCTAACCATCTCTGGTGAACTATTCGCACAGCCAGATAGGACAAGTGCCAGTACCGCTATAAGAAAAAGCTTCATTCGCAACAAGAACCATTTCCCCTTTCTAGCAATTTCTACAGATTCTAAAGGTTAAAGCAATACATTAACCTCAACATCAATTTACAAGGTCGATATTCTTTTTGCTATCTCTAAATACAGCGGGATACCAACCAATAGATTAAACGGAAAGGTATCACCAATGCTAGACATAAGTGCCAGCGGCGCATTTGCTTCTGGCAATCCAACTGAAACGGCGGCGGGTGCTGCGATATATGAAGCGCTGGCGCACAAAACCCCAAGAATTGTTGCGCCTCCCACGGAAAGTCCAACCAGATTGCCACCTATGACGCCCAAGGTTCCGGCAATGATTGGAAAAATTATCGCAAAAACCCCAACTTTTGCGCCGACTTCCTTAATCTCATTCCAATTGCTTCCGGCAAGATAACCAAGGTGCAGGAGAAATAGAGTTAAGAAACCTGATTGTAAATCGATAAAGAAAGGCTCAACACTTTTATATCCTGCCTGACTGGTACTAACGCCAATTACTAGGCCTCCAACCAAGAGAAGAATTGTTTTTCCCGTAACAACCTCGTGCAGAGTCTTACCCCACTGGACTTTCTTGTCTCGATGGCGCGAACCTAAATACACCCCAACGACAATTCCTGGAACTTCCATAATGGTTAGAAGCGCAGTTGCAAACCCCTCAACCTTTATACCGCTATTTTCTAGGAACAATAGAGCTGCGGTAAAGGTAACTAGTGAGGTTGATCCATAGTGGGCCGCAATTGCCCCTCTATCTAAATCATTAATTTTGTTGACTAATATTTTTTTGGTGATTCTTTTACTTCGGATTAGTTACCCGACCCGCATGTGCTTGGGCATCTGGATCGCGTCGTACCTTAATCAAGCTGGCGATAGTTGAAACAATCAAGATTGCTGCAATTACCCCAAGGCTAACCAAGGTAGGGATCTTTGGAACTTCAGTCCATATTTCATGTACGTAAGTCACAATCAACTTAACTCCGATAAACATCAGAATAATTGATAGCCCCAGAGATAGATAAACCAATTTATCCAAGAGCCCCTTGAGCAAGAAGTACAGCGCACGTAACCCAAGTAGCGCAAAGGCATTGGCCGCAAATACTAAAAATGGTTCTTGCGTTACTCCAAATGTTGCTGGAATAGAGTCAAGGGCAAACAAAAGATCTGTTGACGCAATCGCAATCATTACCAAAAACATCGGAGTGGCAATTCGCTTGCCATTAAGGCGAGTGAAGATCTTGGATCCGTCATACTCATCGGTCATCGCAATGCGCTTTCTGATTGAACGTACCAAGAAATTATCTTCTGGAGATGGGTCCTCGTCCCAGTGCTTGAAGAGACCAACACCTGTCCAAATCAAGATTGCGCCAAAGATTACAAAGGTAAAGCTAAAGGCTGCTAGAGCTGCTGCGCCAACGGCGATAAATATGGCGCGAAGAACTAGAGCAAGAATTACACCAAACATCAATACTCGCTGGTGATAGATCGAAGGCACTTTAAACTGAGCCAAGATAATGATGAAAACAAAGAGATTGTCGACTGATAAAGACTTCTCAACAAGATAGGCAGCAAAGTATTCGGTTCCAAATTGAGAACCGGCCGTTTGCCAGACCCATACGCCAAATGCGATTGCTACGCCGATGTAGAAAATCGACCAAATAGCAGCCTCTTTAAACATTACATCGTGAGGTTTGCGGCTAACAGTCAAAAGATCAATAACAATTAAGGCGAGAATCGCGCCAAGAACAAGAGTCCAAGTAAGCAGTGATACATCCATGTTTAATGCCTATTCGTTAAAGGGGCCAGTGATGCCAAGGTCTCCCTCAACCAGAATATGGTCGCAACTCCGGGATATTTCTATCCGTATTGACGAAGGTGCTTTTGCGAGGTACTCCCCTTAACTGTTAGCAACTTTATCTGGCGCAGGTCCTTACAGCAAATTAGCCACTCAAACGAAATTAATTGGCGCTAGTTATTATCTTTGGGATCAACTGCGCCATCAGGCCATGAGGCAATACATACTTTATTTCCTGAGCGATCTGACAGGATCCAATAAGCAGGTGCATGTGAATCATCTATGACGATTCCACCTGCTTTAACTGCCGCATTAAGCCTTGCTTCGGCATGTTCCAGCGGAACCGATACATCAATGTGCATCGCATGTTTAAGTCGTTTGCTCTCATCCAGTTCTTGCATCCAGATTGTTGAACTATTTCCAAGTGGATCAATTGCGTTATCACCAAGCATTGGTTCATAACCCAGAACCGCACGCCAAAAGCTGAGATCAATTGAATCCGGTTTGGCAGAGATAGCAATCTGTACTTCTTGAACTTGGCCTGGCTCTGCAACTACCCCCAGAGATTCCGCAATTTTTGAAATTGATCGCGCAAGGTCAATATTTGCGCTTTCAATATTCCAAACTTCTCGAGTAAGTCGCACGGTTACACGATTTGAAACGATGTTTATTTGAGCATTGGTTCCATCAAGACCTGAAAGTTGCACTAATTCTTGACAGAAGTTTCCCGCATCAGCAAAAGTTTTGGTTTTATAGACTGCAGTTGGACCACCATGTAGGACTACCCAGTCCTGAAGATCGTCTGCGGCGAGGAAAGCCTTCCAACCTTGCTCACTCATGAATTCTCCTTTAGCGAAGGCTCGTGATCACCTTGGCTTGTTTGATTGCCCAAAACATAAACAAATTTAAATGCAGATAGTGAGATCAAAGTAGTTGCGATGCCACCCACGATTAAGGGAAAACGCAGGCCACTATGGGCGATCACTCCGCCGATAAGTGCGCCAATCGGCATTACTCCCCATACGAAAGTACGGCGAGCTCCGTGAATGCGTCCATATAATTCAGCAGGAATAAGTACTTGATAACAAGACATCAACAAAATGTTCCAGTTGGTGATCGCAAATGCGGAGATAAAACCAATAACTCCAAAAACCCAGACATTTGGACTGATTCCTTGAAAAAGTACTGTTATTGATGAGACAAAAATTGCTACTGCGAGAACTGTCCCCCGCCCAAATTTCTTCGACAGCATCGGTGTCAGAATTCCAGCTAACACCCCACCTGAGCCGGCTCCAGCCATTAGAACGCCAAAATATTTTGCCTGGACTTCGAGGATCTCGGTAATGAAGAGAATGAGCGTAGACGTAGAGAGTGAGTAGAAGAACCCTAGCGAAGTTGTTGTAGCAACTAAGCGTCTTAAGGGTCTGTCATTCCAGAGATAGTTAAGGCCAAACTTAATCTCACTAATAAATGATTTCTTCTCCGCAACATCAGTTTCTGCTGAGGAGCCATGCGAGATTAAATGTGCGGGAATCATGAATACGAAAATGGCGGCGATCAGGTAGCCCAGGCTATTTAGAACAAAGGGCAGGACGATTGCTGTGGCGTAGAGGAGCCCACTCAATGGCGCGCCAATAAAGTTCTGGATCACCGTCTCGGCGATATTCATTCGTGAATTGGCTTTCTCAAAATTCTTTTTATCTAGAATCACTGGAATCAACGATTGTGCCGCTGTATCAGTTGCGACCTCACATGTACCAACCAGGAAAGTTGCCAAAAGAAGCCAATAAATTGTGATGGTATCTGTGGAAATAGCTAGTGCTACTAGACCTGCCGTGATGAATCTAATTGAATTAGTGAAGGTAATCAGGAGCCGCTTATTTGAGCGATCAACGATCAAACCAATTGGGATCGCAAAAAGAAGCCAAGGCAACATTACAAATGCACTGAGCATTGAGATGAGAACTGGGTCTTTGGTAAGAGAGATCGCTAAGAGCGGTGCAGCGACAGCTAAGAGACCATCTGAAAGGTTGCTAATTACGCTTGCGCTAAAGAGGCGATTAAAAGCTGGCCCTAATTTCTCAGACACCTGTTTCTCGCTCAAACGCCCACAGATCTATCGCATCGAGATCAACTGGTTTAAATCCCTTTGCCTCTAGCGCGGACGCTAACTGAGCTCGATGCTCGGTGGCATGGTGAATTGATTGGGACAAAATGGTCGAACGCCATCTCTTTACTAACTTGTCTTCATAGTTCATCAATTCAATTTGAATGTCATCTAAATTCACGCATTCAAGGAGTGCTTTATCAACTATTGCAGCTTGTTCTTTGAGTCGGGCAAGGTCTGCGATTACTTTTATATCTTCAATACATGGGTCATCTGGCTGCGTAAGGGCAGGTATTCCACTAATGCGAAATGCATAATGGTCGCCTGAATCCACAATGTGATGAATTATCTCTGCCACATGCCATTCGGGATTTGTTGCAAAAGCCGAAAGAGCTTCCTCAGGCAGAGTTTGAAGATGTGTGATTGTTTTCGCATTTGCCCATGCCAAGTGGCCCAGCATGCGATTCATTGAAATAGCCATACCTATACATTAATACAAGATTTACGGGTAAAGAAGTCTAAAATTTGCGAGTTTTCGATTCGACAAGCTTTTTCTGCAAGGAATGATTAAACATCATGAGGGTGCGATTGTGATGGCCCAAGAAGTTGTGGCTTCCATGAACAAAGATGTGGCAGATCTAAGCGCTGCCATCATTGCGGCGCAGAATTCAGAAACAGCTGCGATGAAAGAGTTACTACTTAAATACTAAAATGAAATTTCAGAAGTTTTGAGAACTTGACCAATCTGAGCAAAGGATGCGTTCTTCTCGTCTATCAGGTCACTTGCCTTTTCGGTCTCCGAATCCTCTGTTGTATGAGCATCGCTAACAAGCGTTACTTGATATCCAAGTTCCACGCCGGCATTTGAAGTGGCATTTACACAATAATTCGTCTGCGCCCCCGTGATGATTAGCGTCCTGGTGCCGAGTGAATCTAACTGAGCCCGTAAATCAGTTTCTGCGAATGAACTTCCCTGAGTTTTGTAGATCCGAATTTCGTTTGGGAGAGGCGCTAGTTCATCAACAATTTCCCAGCCAGCTGAACCTTTTTCCAAATAATCATCTGAATGCTGAACCCATATAACTGGCACGCCTGAGGTGCGAGCACTTGAAACTAACGAATTTATATTTGCTACAACTTCAGATGTTCTCAAAGCGTTTGCTACGACATCTTTTTGGACATCAATTACTAAAAGGGCTTTTGTAGTCATGATGAAATTATAGAGAAGAGCGGTTCTACAAGCCAACCGAGGGAATAGTTTTGGATACCGATTGCGCAGTTAAAAACTACTCGCAATTCGACTACCCAATTCCTGCATAATTAACAGAGCAATTACGCCATAGTTGATAATCACGAATACTGGTAGATAGTACATTCCCCAAGGGCTAACTAAGTTTCGAAGCTTTAGTCCCCAATAACCTTGAACAATCGTGACAATCAAGACAGCCCACCACATAGGAATTGTTGCAAACCAAACAACTAAACAATATGGGCAAAGGACGCCAATTTCATAAACGCTTTGGGAGAAGAGCCAAGTCACAAAAACCCAAGCAGTGCCTAAGCCAATAACTGCAATACGCCAAAACCAACTTTTGAATTTTGCGCCAGCGAAAATGCCAACACCGATAATTATTGGAGCTACAAAACCAGCTACTCCAAGAATCGCGTTGGGAAATCCGAAGAGTGAGGCTTGCCATAAATCAAACAAAGGTCCACATGAGACGAAGGGGCTGATGTCACATGAAGGCTTTTCGGTTGGATTCTTTAGTGACTGAACTCTTTCGACCAATAAAGCAAATGATGCAAACCAGCCAATGCCGCCAGCTATCACGAAAATTCTTGCTAGTAGTTTCCAAGCTCTGTTCTCTGCAGCGAGATCGGCGAACTCCGGTTCGTTCGTACTCAAAATGTATCTTCCTCCTAGAAGCCGCAACCGGCAGCGTTATTTTGATTAAACAATTCACACCATTTCATGAAGTGATCGAACTGCCAGCTCACTGAGCAGAGCAGTTCCTCGATACAAAACGGCATCGTCGAACATTGCTCGCGGTGAATGATTTACTTCAGATTTGGTAAAGTCTTGATCGACAGATGCGCCAAGGAATACATAAGAACCCTGAACTGCTTCTAAAACACGTGAATAATCCTCAGCTCCAGCAATTGCGTGTGGCATATCCATGTAACTCTCATTGCCAAAGAGATCAGCAGCTACTTTGCCAACAAATTGTGCTTGTGCATCATTATTTACTGTGACCGGATATTGCTCTACAACTTTAACTTCAGCCTTAAGTCCATAGCCCTGCGCGATTGATTCACATAAACGCACTGCCTCTATCTTGATGCGATCTCTATTTTCAGGCGAGAATGTGCGAATCGTGGCTTGGAACTCTGCCGTATCAGGAATGATGTTTGCTTTGGTGCCCGCGTGGAATTGCCCGACAGTAATTACAACTGGATCGAAGGCATCGAAGGAACGAGTAATCAATAACTGCAGCGCACTAACCATTTCAGCGGCAACTGGAATCGGATCTTTAGCAGTATGAGGTTGTGAACCATGTCCGCCCATTCCAACAACAGTTACATGTATTTCATCGGCAGAAGCCATCATGGTTCCGGGCTTAGTGGTGAAAACTCCACTTGGAATTGCAGATGACATAACGTGAATTCCGTAAGTTCTGTCGGCTTTTCTGCCACTTGCGGTCAGTACGCCTTCGGCAATCATATGTCCCGCGCCATCGTCGCCTTCTTCGCCAGGTTGAAACATAAAGACCACATCTCCATTGAGCTGTGACTTGTTTTTCACAAGTAGCTTGGCCGCACCAATTAACATCGTTACATGTAAGTCATGCCCACATGCGTGCATAGCACCATCAATCTGACTCTTATATGAAATATTGGCAAGTTCAGTTACTGGTAGCGCATCCATGTCTGCACGTAACAAAACAGTCTTGTCAGATTTGCCAGCTCTAAGTACAGCGGTTACAGAGCTAAGTGCTTTTCCAGTTGTGATCTCAAGACCTAAACCATCGAGGGCAGCCAAAATCTTCGCTTGAGTCTTTGGTAGGTCCAAACCAATTTCTGGTTCTTGATGAATATGTCGGCGAATTGCGACTAAATCATTTTGGATTTCACTGGCTTCAGCTAGAAAATTAGACACATCAAGCCCTTCGTTTATTAATTCCTTCGGGTGATCATAATTCCCTAGCAATCTAATGTCTATGAATTTGTTTCTTGAGCCAAAGCTTTCTGAAGGAGACTTTTTCTAAATTTAGTTCAGTTTCTAACGATGCTAGCTATCCATGGCTGTTGCGATGAGAGTGCTGAATTTGACCCGAAACGAACTCAAATCAATTAGATCGCGGGCAGGATGAACTCTATTGGTTAGAAGCACAGCGGCGGTTTCACGTTTGCGGTCAACGACAAACATGGTGCCAGTAAAACCGGTGTGACCTAGACCCTCGACTTCTCCCATGAAAGCGGGGTCTGCGAATCGCAAACCCATGCCATGCCCGAAAGTTACTCCTTGTTCAGGTCCAACGGTTGATTCGGTCATAAGCCGCAGCCCTTCCTTTCCTAAAATACTACTTGTGTCACCTTCCCGAATAAACATTTTCGCAAATGTCATTACATCGGAAGCTGTGGCAAAAATTCCTGCATTTCCAACTCGTCCCCCCAGGAACCAGGAATTCTCATCGTGCACTTCGCCGCGCACCATTCCACGATCTATATATGACTCGTCTTCTGTAGCAACTGCTTGATCTCTATCTACTGGACCATATGTCATATTCTTTAAACCCAAGGGGCCTGTAACTCGCTCTGATACCAATGTGCTTAATGGTTTTCCTGAAACAATTTCCGCTAACTTGCCAGCAGCGATATAGCTAAAACAGGAATAACGAAAAGTAGCGCCAGGAAGACCTTCCAACGGTGTAGCAAAAGCATTTTCAAGTTTTTCCTTCTCGTTCAAATCTGAACGTTTCCAAACAAATATGTCGCTAGATATTCCTGAAGTATGCGTTAGCAAATGGCGCAGGGTAATCAAATTTGTACCAGGTCCACTGCCGATAACCAGGCGAGGTGCGATCGGTTCGTCTGGATCCAGCAAACCATCTTCGACTAAAGAAATAATTGCTGCAGCTACTATCGTTTTTGAGACTGACGCCAGATCGAAAAGACTACGTTCAGTCACAGGTTTCGGATCATCGAACGCGTGCGTACCCTTAGATAATGAAATCAGACCATGTACGGGCGTTATTACTTCAACAGATACGCCTGAAAATAGCCGGGCAGATAAGCCCTCTTCAAGGAGTTCGCCAAGCTGAAGATTGAGATCCATCACAAACAACTCGCACGTAGCCAGAAAGTATCCATGTCTTGTTTATTTCCGCTGCCGAGCCAGCGATGACCTGCTTCGATGCCAACTTGAAGAGAGCAAGAAGTAGATTCGTAGTACTCGGAATGCTGGTGCAAGTTCATAACATTAATGTTCGCAGATTAAACACCTCTACACAAGAGATTTTTTGCGATACAGAGTAACTTAAAAGAAGAGTCGCCCTATAAGCCCGAAGTGGGTGAAAGGTATATTTCTCATATGAGCGCCAGAGTTGCACTTGAAGATTTAAAGAGTTTTTCCAAGAAAGGAAGAGTGGGCGACCTTGCTCGCTTTTATAAGACGGCTCCGGGCGAATACGGTGAAGGGGATGTTTTCCTCGGAGGCTCAGTTCCGCAAACTAGATCTGTTGCAAAGAAGCACCAGAACCTAGAACTGCGAGAAATTGAGAAACTTTTTAACTCGCCTTTTCACGAAGCACGCTTGTGTGCAGCCATCATTCTTAATTTGCATTTTAAGGTGGCCAAGAAATCACAAGACCGCAAGAAGATCTTTGATTTCTATCTCAAGCAAGTTCGAGCTGAACGCGTGAATAATTGGGACATTGTTGATGTATCAGCTCCGTGGATGGGTGTTTATCTAATTGAAGTTAAAGATCCGTTGCCGTTGTTAATCAAACTCGCTAAGTCAAAATCACTGTGGCAAAGACGCGTTTCAATTATTCTCACTTTTGCGCTTATTCGTGATGGAGATTTAGCGCCAACAATCGCTATTTCAAAGTTATTGCTTAAGGACGACCAAGATCTTATTCACAAGGCGGTGGGTT
>JBIIYZ010000027.1:0-15424 GCA_044346555.1 Candidatus Planktophila sp.
CTCTTCACCAGTTAAGCCGAGCGAAGCTGCGGTTTGGCCAGCTAGGAACTGAAGTGGAAGTACACCCATACCAATTAAGTTTGAGCGATGAATACGTTCGAAAGATTCAGCGATAACTGCGCGAACTCCAAGAAGCGCCGTGCCTTTTGCGGCCCAGTCACGTGAAGATCCTGAGCCATACTCCTTGCCAGCCAGAATTACTAACGGAATACCGGCTGCTTGATAAGCCATTGATGCATCGTAGATTGTCGATTGATTGCCGCCTTCTAGGAAGTTGCGAGTAAAGCCACCTTCGACGCCATCGAGCAATAAATTCTTCAAGCGAATGTTGGCAAATGTTCCACGAATCATAATTTCGTGATTTCCGCGGCGAGAACCATAAGAGTTGAAGTCAACGCGTTCGATTCCGTGCTCTGCTAAATATTTTCCGGCTGGTGAATCAGCCTTAATGTTTCCAGCAGGTGAGATGTGATCTGTTGTAACTGAATCCCCCAAGATTGCCAATACCCGAGCCCCAGAAATATTTGTTACAGGTTTTGGCTGTGCCGGCATACCGTCAAAATATGGCGCTTTACGCACATAAGTTGAATTGAGATCCCACTCGAAAGTATTTCCAGTTGGTGTAGCAAGTGACTTCCAGCGATGATCGCCTTCAAAGACGCTAGCGTAATCTTTCTTAAACATCTCTGAAGAAATAGATGCTTCAACGACTGCAGCGATCTCTTCTTGTGAGGGCCAGATATCGCGCAAGAAAACATCGTTTCCAGCTTGGTCTTTGCCTAGCGAATCTTTCTCGAAATCATGATTCATGGTGCCTGCGATGGCATAAGCAACAACCAGCGGAGGTGAAGCCAAATAATTCATCTTCACATCAGGGCTAATGCGACCTTCAAAGTTACGATTTCCAGATAACACGGCGGTAACGGCTAGATCATGCTCGTTAACTGCTTTGCTAACTTCTACTGGAAGTGGGCCAGAGTTACCAATACAAGTAACACAGCCATAGCCAACCAAGTTAAAACCTAAATCTTCCATGTACTTAGTTAGACCAGCTTTGTCATAGTAATCAGTGACTACTTTTGAGCCAGGAGCTAATGTGGTTTTAACCCAAGGCTTGGACTTTAAGCCCTTCTCAACTGCTTTCTTGGCAAGCAAAGCAGCACCGATCATTACGGATGGATTTGAAGTGTTAGTACAAGAAGTAATAGATGCGATAACCACATCGCCATTTGTAATCGTGGTATCTATCGCGCCAACTTTGATGGCAATTGGGTTGGCAGCTGTTTTATCGCTCAAATAGCCAGGCAATGACTTAGCAAGTGCTGCCTTGGAGTCACTTAGAGCAATGCGATCTTGCGGGCGCTTAGGGCCAGCGATTGAAGGCACGATAGTTGATAGATCAAGTTCGATATGTTCTGAGAAACGTGGAGTCGCAGATGGGTCATGCCATAGACCTTGTTTCTTGGCATAACTTTCCACCAAGGCAATTTGATCATCGCTACGACCAGTTAGACGCAAGTACTTTAAAGTTTCGTCATCAATTGGGAAGATCGCAACTGTTGAACCGTACTCTGGGCTCATATTGCCGATAGTTGCTCGATTAGCCATTGGTACTGCGACAACGCCTGGACCATAGAACTCAACAAACTTTCCAACTACCCCGTGCTTGCGCAAGATTTCAGTAATTGTAAGCGCTAAATCTGTGGCAGTTGTTCCGACTGGTAGTTGTCCATTTAACTTAAAGCCGACTACACGAGGAATCAACATAGAAACCGGTTGGCCTAACAGTGCTGCTTCGGCTTCAATTCCGCCGACGCCCCAACCAAGCACACCTAAACCATTAACCATCGTGGTGTGTGAATCGGTACCAACTACAGTGTCTGGATACGCACGCAATACGCCGCCGACTTTGCGAGTCATTACTACGCGAGCTAAGAATTCAATATTAACTTGGTGCACGATGCCGGTACCAGGTGGCACAACTTTGAACTCGTCGAAGGCACCCTGGCCCCAACGCAAGAAACGATAACGCTCTTGGTTGCGCTGGTATTCAATGTCAGTATTTTGGGTAAAGGAATCTTTAGTTCCGAATAAATCGGCAATTACTGAATGGTCAATAACTAACTCAGCGGGTGCAAGTGGATTTACTTTTGCTGGGTCGCCACCAAGCTCGACGATTGCTTCACGCATCGTTGCTAGATCCACGATGCAGGGAACGCCAGTGAAGTCCTGCATTACAACGCGGGCTGGCGTAAATTGAATTTCTGTATCTGGTTCTACTGCTGGATCCCAGTTGGCCAATGACTTAATCTGCTCGGCTGTGATATTTGCGCCATCTTCGGTGCGCAGTAAGTTTTCAAGCAAAACCTTTAAGCTAAAAGGCAGCGATGCTGCTTCAGGTAACTTCGTGATATCGAAGATCTGATAGCTCTGGCCAGCAACTTCGAGTGAAGTCTGGGCCTGGAAGGAATTTTTGCTCACTTACGCCTCCTAGAAAGTATCTTGATGTCGAGATACTTTCCTAATCTATCGCAGAGCGGGTAAACAACGCAACCATCTCGATGTGGTGAGTCATTGGAAACAAATCAAACGCGCGCACATTAGTTAATTTCCAACCAAGATCGTTAGCAAAACCACAGTCGCGAGCCAGTGCCGCTGGGTCACAAGCAACATAAACAATTCGCTCTGGATTTAACGCCGAAATCTGCTGTAGCACTAAAGCTCCGGCGCCATCTCGAGGTGGATCAAGAATTACGACATCGGCAGATCCAATTCTCGGCATTATTTTTGCCACATCACCGAGGTAGATATTTACATTCGGAATATTTTCAAAATTGTTTTTAGCATCGCCAACTGCGCTAGAACTTGCTTCAACTAAATCAACTCGCCCAGTTTCACCGACTGCCGATAAAGCTGCCGCCGTGAATAAACCAACTCCCCCGTAGAGATCTAGAACTTGAACGCCGCTTTGTAACTCGGCATATTGCATAACGGCTTCGGTCAAAACGGTAGGTGCTGACTTATGACTTTGCCAGAACGAAGAGTGACTTACTTGGAAAGTACTCTCACCCACAACTTCGACCAGCTCTTTCGGGCCTTCGAAAACTTCACTACCTGCAACTATTCGGTCTCCAGATTTGTTGGCACTAATTTCCAACTTTGTATTTGGTTGCCAAGTGCGTGAGGCGATCTCGCTTAACTTTAACTCCGGCACGCAAGTCAGACATTCAGCTATTTGAATTGAATTATGGCTACGAGAACTAAAGAAGCCCGCTTTGCCAGAACCATCGATATTAAGAATCGCGCGAGTTCGCCAATGCAGCGGATCAGAAACTTCTTCGACAGCTACCTTCAAATCCATTTTTGCAATCCGAGCGAACTGCTCGGTAATCACATCGCTTTTCAATTCACGTTGGCGGGAAATTGCAATATGTTGGAAATCGCACCCACCACAGCCCAATCGATGAGCGTAATTACAAGGGGCTTTGACTCGATCGGGCGAAGGTTGAATTACCTCAAGAACATCGCCACGATTAAATGATTTGCCGGTGCTCGTGACTTCAACAACTACCTGCTCGCCCGGAATTCCGTGGCGAATAAAGAAGACGGCTCCCTCATGTCGAGCGATGAAATGGCCACCGTGGGCCACTTTCTCAATTGTGGTGGTGAACTTTTCGCCCACTCTAAACGCCCTCTTTTTTGGTTCAGTGCGCTCAGTTTCCATAATTGATAAGCCTAAGGGTGATAGGTTGATCCTTGTGCATGTAGTAATTATGGGTTGCGGTCGAGTCGGATCTTCCTTAGCAGCCGAGCTTGAGGCCGCTGGCCATTCCGTCGCAATAATTGATCAATCTCGCGAGGCTTTTCGCAGACTTGGCCCTGACTTTAAGGGTCGTACCGTCACCGGCGTTGGTTTTGATCGCGACACTTTGGTTGAAGCTGGAATTGAAACTGCATCTGCGTTCGCCGCTGTGAGTAATGGCGACAACTCAAACATTATTGCCGCTCGAGTAGCCCGCGAAGTTTTCGGAGTTTCTAACGTGGTCGCTCGCATCTACGATTCCGGTCGCGCTGAAATTTACCAACGTCTAGGAATTCCAACGGTTGCTACCGTACTTTGGGCAACCGACCAAATCTCACGTCGCATAATGCCTGAGGGATCCCGTTCAGAATGGCGCGATGCGACAGGCACCATTAGTTTGAGCGAAGTACATCCGGCAGCTGATTGGTATGGCTCCCCTGTTCTACGCATTGAAAATGTCGCCCCTGCTCGAGTTGCTTTCATTACTCGCTTAGGCGAAGGCTTGATTCCAGATGAACATACAGTTTTGCAAGAGGGCGACTTAGTTCATGTAATTGTCGAAGAAGGCAAACTCGCAGCTGTCGAAGCCGTACTGGCTAAATCCCCCGAGGAGTCATAACGTGAGAATTGCAATCGCCGGAGCCGGCAATGTAGGTCGCGCTATAGCGCGCGAACTTCTTGATAATGGCCACCAAGTACTTTTAATCGATCGTGATCCGAAATCTCTCAAGATGGATAGCGTGCCTGATGCCGAATGGTTGCTTGCCGATGCCTGCGAAATTACCTCACTTGATAAAGCGAAGCTCGATACCTGCCAAGTATTAGTGGCAGCAACTGGTGATGACAAAGTTAATTTAGTGGCTTCCCTCTTGGGCAAGACTGAGTATGGCGTGCCTCGTGTAGTTGCTCGCATTAATCACCCTAAGAATGAATGGATGTTTGATTCATCTTGGGGCGTAGATGTTGCGGTGTCCACACCAAGAATTATCTCGGCTCTAGTTGAAGAAGCTGTAACTGTTGGTGATGTAGTGCGCTTGTTCTCTTTCCGACAAGGCCAAGCTAGTTTGGTTGAGTTGACGCTTCCTGATAACTCATCTTGTTTAGGTCTGACCGTTGAAGAAATAGCTTTGCCCGAGAATTCAGCACTCGCTGCAATTGTTCGTGATGGTCGAGTTATAACGCCCAAACTACATGAAGTATTTACTGCAGGCGATGAACTTCTATTTGTAGCAACAGCTGAAGCAGAAGATCTGCTAAAACAATGTTTTATCGCTAATTAAGCTTCGGGTTTTTCAGGCGGAATCGCCGCTGGAACTTTCTTAATGATTAACCAAGATCCCCAGGCAGCTGCTGCGTATAACGGATATCCCATAGCTAGGCGCGCCGAGCCCAATGCAGTTATGTTGCCAGATTTATACAGCGGGTACTGCACGAGTAAACGTAATGAAAATAATCCAACCCATAGCCAGCCGGCCTTTATATAGGCGCGCTTACGTTCAGCAACTTTGCGCCAATGTAAGTTTTCGCCAAGAATAGGACCAAGAACCAGCCCTAAAATTGGAAACCCAACTAGGTTTGCAACTAAATAAACTGAACCATAAATAGCGTTAGTGATTAAACCAAGTACGAAATAATCAGCCGCTGAACCTGTCTTACGTGCCAGAAATGCGCAGAAGACAACACCGATAAGGCCAGATATCACATGCTGCAGAGTGTCCTTCTTGGCCAACCGCAAGATTGCTAGAACTAGTGCAGTGATAATCGCAGCAGTAGCAGCTAGTTGCAGGTCTTTGCTTATATTAAAGGCAATTAAAAAGACCAGAGCTGGCAGGCCGGAATCCAATAAACCCTTTTTGCCTCCGAGTGCGTCAATCACTTTCTTTTGATCACTCATAGCTAAGCCAATCCAGTTGAGCCGAAACCACCATCAGAGCGACCCGAACCAGGCAGCTCTTGAACTTCGACAAAATCAGCATGCTCAACTTTTTGAAAAACTAATTGCGCAATTCGATCGCCTCGTTTAAATGAAATAGCTTCGCGTGGATCAAGATTGATTAGAATTACTTGAAGTTCACCGCGAAAACCAGCATCAATAGTGCCTGGCGTATTAACCATTGAAACCCCGTGCTTGATTGCCAGACCTGAACGCGGGTGAGCAAAGGCGGCATAACCATTAGGCAGGGCGATTGCGATACCAGTTGGGGCAAGTGCGCGCTCCCCTGGTTCTAAAGTTAAATCAATTCGAGTCACAATATCGGCGCCAGCATCGCCACCTTTGGAATATTTAGGTAGTGGCACACCTGGATCAAGGCGCTTGATTAATACTTGTAGATCACTCATGGATTAATTTCAAACTCTGGATCAACGAAGGCCAGAAGTTCCGGATTCTTAGCAACTTCCTTTAGAAAACCTTCTGGTGCTTTAGTTAAGAAGTGTGACATTGGCACAATCACAAACAAGGCAGCTGCGCGAACGGCAATCTCGCCGTCATGTGAACCAATACGGCCAACAGCAGCTGAATAAACTTTGCGATTAACTTGGCCAGTTATTTCAGCGGTAATAAAAAGCGTCGTTCCAAGCGGAACTGGCCGAATAAAATCAGTCTCTAAGCGCGCAGTGACCGCAGGTGAACGCAATAACCACATTAGCTTTCCAAGTGCTTCATCGAAAGCTAGGGAGAGCAACCCACCATGCGCCAAACCTGGAGCGCCTTGATGATTTTCAGTGACTGTAAATTCTGCGGTGATCGTCGCACCTTCGCCAACGTGGGCCACTAAATGCAAGCCAGTGGGGTGCAATTCGCCGCAACCAAAACAATGACCATAATGAGATGGGACTTTCGTACCGGTTGCAGGGGCAAGCGGGTGACGCTCAGGAATTACAGATCCTTCAGGCGGTGTGGTGCTGGCAACGCGACTCATGTCATAAGGCTACTTTATTTTTTTCACGATAGCGTGGTCTTATGAGATTTAGAGAAGTGATTCGTACTCCATTTTGGCTTATAGCCTTTATCTATTTTCTCTTTTTATCTTTAGTTGTTGCCGTATGGGCCGCAATCGGAAATCAACCCGCGCTGCTTACCTGGGTGGCTAGCACTCTTATCCTGGTTTTGATTGTGCAAAAAAGTGCTCTCACAATAGAAGTTGACAAGAATGAATTGCGTGCCGGCCCCGCTCGTATTGAACTCAAATACATTGGTCAGGTAACTGCGCTTGATAGCAAGGAAATGGGCCGACTTCGCACTCGCGATGCCGACCCAGCTTCTTATCTAATCTTTAGATTCTGGCGATCAACTGGTGTGAAAGTTGAACTAAATGACCCTCGCGATCAAACGCCGTACTGGCTGATTACCTCAAAACGAAATACTGAACTTGCCGAAATCCTTAACGGAAAATAACTAAGAGCATTCCTTGCAGACTGCAGTAGCGCCTTCACCTTTTGCTAACTGAGTGCTGTGATGCACCAAGAAACAACGCGAACAAGTGAATTCATCAACTTGCTTAGGTACTACGCGAACTGAAAGTTCTTCACCAGATAAATCAGCACCTGGTAGCTCAAGACTTTCAGCAGCTTCGGCTTCATCGACATCAATCTGACCGGATTGAGCATCGACGCGTTGCGCCTTTAACTCCTCAAGCGATTCTTCATGTAACTCTTCATCGGTTTTTCTGGGGGTGTCATAATCGGTTGCCATTGCTCTCACCTTCTTTCCAAACTAAGTCGAAGCCAAATTTCTCTGGCAAGCGCTGCTGGAAATACCCAGCGGGCGCATAGTGGCGCATTACTGCCTGGTTTAACTAATTGAACGCTCGGCGTGTCGGAAATATTCCCGTCACATGAGTGTCATCTGAGTAGTTACCGAACGATTTCTTCGATCTCTTTGGCTAATCCCCCATCAACGCGTGCATGCAGTGAGGTTCCTTCCGGCAGATATTCCTCACGCAAAATTTCACCACGTTCGTGAATGGCGCTAACCAGATCGCCTCGGTCATAAGGGATCACCGTGTTAATTTCTATTTTAGGTCTTGGCAGTGAGCTTTCAATTGCGTGAAGTAAACCTTCTATTCCGAAACCAGTACGAACTGAGAAAGCGTAGCTATTTGGTTCCGTACGCAATATCTGCATGACCATCTCTGGGTCAGCGATATCAACCTTATTAATCGCAATAATCTCGGGAATCTCAGCACCACCAATTTCGGTGATTACTTCACGCACTGCCCTAATCTGCTCAAACGGATCAGAGTGTGAGCCATCGACAACATGGACAATCAAATCTGAACCAGATACTTCTTCTAGCGTTGACTTGAAAGCATCAATTAGCTGGTGCGGCAAGTGGCGAACAAAACCAACTGTGTCTGACAAGGTATAGATACGACCATCTGACGTGTGTGATTGGCGAACCGTTGGATCAAGCGTCGCAAAGAGCGCATTCTCAACTAATACGCCCGCATTAGTTAACTTATTAAGCAGGGATGACTTGCCAGCGTTGGTATAGCCAGCAATAGCAACTGATGGAATGTTATTGCGACGACGTTCCTGTCGTTTAGTGTCACGCGAGACTTTCATCTCGGCGATTTCGCGACGCAGCTTCGCCATCTTGTCGCGAATTCGGCGACGATCGGTTTCAATTTTAGTTTCACCTGGGCCACGGCCACCGATACCAGCACCACCTGCTGCGCGACCACCAACCTGGCGCGAAAGTGACTCACCCCAACCACGCAATCGCGGCAGTAGATAAGAAATTTGAGCGAGCTCTACTTGTGCCTTACCTTCTTTGCTTTTGGCATGTTGAGCAAAAATATCAAGAATCAAGGCGGTGCGATCAATAACCTTGACTTTAACTTTCTCTTCTAATTGACGAAGTTGCGAAGGAGACAGCTCGCCATCGCAAATAACTGTATCTGCCCCGGTAGCCACTACTACTTGTCTAAGTTCAACTACTTTTCCGGAACCAATATAAGTCGCCGGATCTGGTTTATCGCGGCGTTGTATCAAGCCTTCCATAACTTCTGAACCTGCAGTTTCGGCGAGAGCCTTTAATTCAGCGAGGGAATTCTCGGCCATCTTTGAATTACCTTCAGTCCAGACGCCAACTAAAACTACTTTTTCCAGTTGTAGTTCACGATACTCAGCTTCTGAAATATCTTGTAGCTGGGTTGAGAAACCTTTAACCCGACGAAGCGCATTACGTTCTACTAAATCAGGTTGAATACTCTCGGCATAATCATCGCTATCAGCGCCATCGAATTCAGCTGCCACTCGCGCGCTTTCGGCAAGCAGGGCTTCAAATTCATCGAATTCGTCGCCTTGTTTACTCACAATTTAACAATAGAGCAATTGTGATCAAAGTGCCTATTTTGTGGGCAGGCAGACATTAATAGTTACTAATTATCTTAATCAGCGACTAAATACTTGCTGATGTCATGATCGGCGATTAAAACAGCTGGCCCTATTAGCGTTGCATTGCTATGTCCATCAATATCAACTTCTAAGCGACCACCCGGTGGATTAACAATCCATCTAGCGGGTAGCTTGGCTTTGGTATGAAGAGTTGCAGCTAGCGCCACGGCACATACGCCGGTGCCACAAGATCTAGTCTCGCGACTACCGCGTTCAAAAACGCGCATCTTTACTTCACGTTCTCCGGTGATCTCAACGAATTCGACATTTACGCCTTCTGGATAAGCATCCTTAGGGCGGACAACTGGCGCATCAGCCAGTGCACCAACCTCGTTCAAATCTTCTACAAAAACAACTGCGTGCGGATTGCCAACGCTAATGTGATAACCGCTCCAAACTTTGCCATTTGTGGCGGCAGAAATTTCTTCATCTTCATCGGTTACTTGTCCCATATTTACCGAGATATCACCTTCGGCTGGAACTCGCAGATGCTTAACGCCATCTCGAGTATCAATCGCAAAAATTCCTTCCGGCTGATAGCCACGTTCAACTAAATACTTAGCAGTTACCCGAATACCGTTTCCACACATTTCGGCTAATGAGCCATCAGCATTCCGGTAGTCCATAAACCAGCGTTCATTCTTCTTGCCAATTCGGATCAAGCCATCGGCGCCGATTCCAGTTTCACGATTACAAATAGCGGCAGTCTGTGCCGTAGTAATTGAAACCTTATTTTCGGGGTCAAAAACTAGAACAAAGTCATTTTCAGTGCCGTGGCCATAAGTTGCAATCATGATTTAACTATCCTATTTCCTGCAAGATTATTTCCAGTCGAGGCTGGATCGGTGAAATCCATTTAATTCGAGCATCTCGCGAGAACCAAGTTTCTTGCCGTCTGGAATATTGTCTGGTTGCCCGTTTAGTTTCCTCAATTGCAGCATCAAGAGTTAAGTCTCCTCTGCGCATTGCAATGACTTGGGCATAGCCAAGTGCTAATTGCGCAGTGCGAGCTGAGGTAATACCAGCGGCAATACAGCGATCAACTTCATCAACTAAACCTGCTTCATACATTCGATCAACGCGATCACTAATTCGCTCACCAAGTGACTCCCGATCCATGACTAGACCAAATTGACGTGCAGCTGGATAAAGTTCAGAATCCTTGCGAGGTAAGTTCGCAGTAAATGGTTTTCCAGTAATTTCAATAACTTCAAGTGCTCTAACTATGCGGCGCGTATTTGCGCGATCAATCGCAAGTGCTGCAGCCGGATCAAGTTTTTCTAGACGTTCAAACAAAACATGTGTGCCGAATACTTCAACTTCTTTCTCAAGCGCCTCCCTAACTGCCGGGTCGGTATCAGGAAAATTTAGTTCATCGAGAATAGCTTTGATGTAGAGCCCAGTTCCACCAACGATTACCACTGATTTCCCGCGACTCTGAATCTCGGCGATCTTGGCTCTGGCCTCGCCTTGATACCAAGCCACATTGGCATCTTGGGTTACTTCAAGAACATCAAGTAAGTGATGAGGAATCCCCTGGCGCTCTTCAACGTTTAACTTAGCGGTGCCAATATCCATGCCCTTATATAGCTGCATTGAGTCTGAATTAATAATCTCAGCATCAATTTTCTGTGCTACTGAAATCGCAAGATCACTTTTGCCTGTAGCTGTTGCGCCACAGATAACGATTAACTTCATGCGCGAATAACCGGGATACCTAACATGGTGCCCTTAACTTCGCGTTTAGCTCTGCGTTCGACTTTGCCGCCAGTACCAATTAAATAGTGTGACGAGCTCTCGGTGATATCAACGGTGATTAAATCACCAGGCAAGGGTTGCTCAACCATAGAATTGAAGTGAACCAATCTAAAGTCTTCGCTTCGTCCAGTCATGCGATCGTTATCGCCATTGCGGCGACCAGAAACTTCAGCCACCAAAACTTTCATAGTTCGACCAATTGCTTCACTATTAACCGAAGCTGACATAGCTTCTTGATGTGCGTGTAAGCGGGTGTATCGCTCTCCCACAACTTCGGCAGGAACTTGATTTGGCATTACTGCCGCTGGCGTTCCTGGTCGGATTGAATATTGATAGGTATAGGCCGCAGAGAATCTAGCTTGTGTACATAGATCCAAGGTAGCTTGGAAATCTTCTTCGGTCTCGCCCGGAAAGCCCACAATAATGTCGGTAGTCACTTGGGAATCTGGCATTGCTTTGCGTACGCGCTCTAAGATTCCTAAATAGCGATCAGTTCGATATGAACGACGCATCTCCTGCAGGATTCGGTTTGACCCCGATTGAAGTGGCATATGTAGATGCGGCATTACATTTGAAGTACTCGCCATTGCTTCAATTACATCATCGGTGAAATCTCTTGGGTGTGGTGACATAAATCGAACTCGCTCGAGCCCGGCTATCTTGCCGCACTCTTTAAGTAAATTAGCAAAGGCGGCACGATCGCCAAATTCAACTCCGTAAGCATTTACATTCTGGCCAAGTAAAGTAATTTCAATAACGCCTGAATCAACTAGGGTGTTTATCTCTCGCAAAATATCGCTGGCTGGTCGGTCTTTTTCAATTCCGCGCAGGGTAGGTACGATGCAAAAAGTGCAGGTGTTATTACAGCCAACTGAAACTGAAACCCAAGCCGTAAAGTCACTAAAGCGCTTGGCGGGCAAAGTTGAAGGGAAATGCTCTAGCGCTTCGAGAATTTCGATCTGAGATTCTTCTTCAATGCGTGCTCGTTCTAGTAAAACTGGCAGCGAACCAACATTGTGAGTTCCGAAAACCACATCAACGTAAGGTGCTTTCTTAAGGATTGTGGCTTGATCTTTCTGAGCCAGGCAGCCACCAACGGCAATCTGCATAGCTGGATTAGCTTTCTTAACAGGCGCTAGGAAACTTAAATTTCCGTAGAGCTTGTTATCAGCATTTTCGCGAACTGCGCAGGTATTAAAAACCACTAAGTCAGCTTGTTTACCCTGCTCAACTGGAACATAGCCATCGGCTTCAAGTAAACCTGCGATTCGTTCAGAGTCATGCACATTCATCTGGCAGCCGTAAGTCTCGACCAGATATGTGCGCGTCATGCCCCTAATCGTAATGGCAGCGGCAAAATCTCGGTATTTAGGCTCTTACGATCAACGACAAGCACTTGATGGTTGTCCAAAACAGTCCAATCGTCGTGGCCCCACCCAGTGGATGAGATCACGACACCGCTTTCGTCGCTGCGGTAGCGCAGTTCGTAATGCGATTCAACAGTCCATTCGCTCTGTTCGCTAACATTGAATTCGCAGGCCGCAATTAAATAATCTGGAGTCAGAAGCATGCAATTGATACTTGAAAAATTACAATTGTCGCTGATTTTGGTAACAGCGCTACGTAACCCATCGACTAAACCATGCTTCTTAATTTCGCTAAGAATTACATAGAAATATCGCTCGCTATCGGTGCTGCCTTGTGCGCGATTAGTAAACTCTGGATCAATAAAAGCTTCAACTGATGCAGCAGGGCGAATCGTGCCATTATGCATAAAGCTATAGGTGCCATCTACAAATGGATGATTATTCTTAATATCAATTGTTAAACCTTTAGAGGCAAGGCGCAGATGTAGCAGCCCTGAGTCAGCTGGGCGATCTTTAACATCGACAAAGGTGGAACTGGCAACCGCGCGCTCTAAGTCAACAGTGCGAGTTACTTCGCCACTTTTATCGATTGAGGTAATACCCCAGCCATCTTTATGTTCATCAGACATGGCGACAAAGTCTTCAAAGCCTTCGCCCACGATTTCGGCAAAGGTCGTATCAGTACTTGCGGCGTAACCTAATAGTCTGCACATAATCGCAAACTTTACCCGCTTTACTTGGTTTTAGTTAGCCGAATCGGTTCTTGGCCACGGGCAATTAAGCGCTCAAAGTGCGCTTCGCGCTTTTCATTGAAGCGAACCGAGTTGGCAGTCTCAGCGTCTAAGAACGCACTAAGTTCGTCACGAGCTGCTTGGCCATCAGCCGAGAGATCCTCGCGGCCAAAAACATTCCACGCACGAAGCACGGGCGCAATTACATCTTCGAGATGTTGCTGCATGTCGTAAATTCCAGCCAGGGCAATGCCGACAGATTTGCGAGCAAAACCTGGCATATCAGCCCCTGGCATATCGAAGTTAGTCACTACATCAGTGATTGCGCGCATCGCCGCATTTGGTTCGCGGTCTAAAGCGGCCCCCAGTAAATTGCGATAAAAAATCATATGTAAATTCTCATCGAGTGATACTCGCTGCAGCATGCTTTCACAGATTGGGTCATCAGAAATAAGACCGGTGTTGCGATGCGAGATTCTGGTCGCTAACTCTTGAAAAGAAACATAAGCAACAGTGTGCAGCATGTCATTCTCGTATGGCTTTTGATAACCAATCGACATATGCGCCATACGTAAATCTTCTAGCTCATAAGGGTCAACGCCACGAGTTGCCATTAAGTAATCGCGCATGACGATGCCGTGACGATTTTCTTCAGCAGTCCAACGTTCGATCCAAGTTCCCCAAGCACCATCACGACCCATGGCTATAGCAATTTCGGTGTGATAGCTAGGCAAATTATCTTCAGTCAATAAGTTTAAAACTAACGAGTCTTGTGCAATTGGTGAAAGCCTAGAATCTTTAGCTTCCCAGGCATCGCCATTTAAAGGACCGGCAAAGTTGCGCCCTTCAGACCACGGGACATAGTCATGTGGGTACCAATCTTTTTGAATCTTTAAATGTCTCTCAAGTTCGACCGCAACTACTGGTTCGAGATCACGAATTAACCGCATCTGTATTGCCGGATCAAAACTGGTCATGGCGCAACGCTACGTTGCTAAAAACTTACTCGCGAGTTCGAATTGAAGTGTTGGCGCGACTATAGATTTTCTTGAGCGCGTTTGTGTGCTGCTTCACTACGCCATTTAGCAATTGCGGCGTGGTTTCCGCTTAACAAAATTTCTGGCACTTCAAGATCACGCCAATTGGCAGGCTTAGTAAATGATGGATATTCCACGAATCCCTCAGACATATGAGATTCCTCGACAATGGATTCGGGATTACCTAAAACCCCTGGGATTAAGCGTGTTACTGCTTCAATAATCACCATTGAGGCAACTTCTCCGCCGCCTAGCACGTAGTCACCAATTGAAATTTCATGAACTCGAATACCACGCTCGCTGTAAGCGGTAGTTGAATAATGCTGGCGGACCCGATCATCAATGCCTTCGTAACGACCGCAGGCAAAAAGTAGATGGGAACGTGTAGAAAGTTCTTCAGCCATTCTTTGGTTAAATCTTTTACCACCAGGGGTGAGAATGATTAGATCGCAACCATCAGTTATCAAACTATCTAACGCATCGCCCCAAATTTGAGCTTTCATGACCATGCCAGCACCACCGCCATAAGGGGTGTCATCAACACTGTGGTGATTGTCGCTGGTGTGCGCACGTAGATCATGCATGTTGATTTCGACTAAGCCTTTTTCTTGGGCTTTACCTAAAAGCGAAAGTTCAAGTGGCGCTAGATATTCTGGAAAAATTGAGATGACATCAATTTTCATTTCATCTCCCCCGAAATAATTGGCGGAATAACGACCACGATCTTGCCCTTGATATCAACGGTTGGGACTAGCTGATGTACAAACGGGACTAAAACTTCGCCGCGATCAGTCTTGATTGCCAGCACATCTTGGCCAGGCAGATTTAGCACATCACTTACCTCGCCAAACTTGCTTCCATCTTCTAAATTGGCAATACAACCAATCAACTGCAGCACGTGATAATCATCGTCATCTTCGCCAGGTGCATCAATATCAACATCGGCATAGAGCAAAGTGTTACGAAGTGCCTCTATGCCATTGCGATCAGAGATACCCTCAAAACCAAGTAACAAAATGCCATTGTGCACTCGCACTGAATCAACTGTTAGAGATTTACCATTATCTGTTTCAACCACAGCACCTAAAGCAAAACGGGTTGCAGCATCGTCAGTACGAACTTCAATTGTGGCTTCGCCCAGAATTCCGTGAGCCTTGCCTATCCGGCCCACGAGTAAACGCATGTTTAACGGCTTAAATTACGGGTTAACGAACCTCGTCAGCTTCAACCAGATCAACACGAATTGTGCGACCTGCGAGCGCGCTGACGACGGTACGAAGCGCCTTTGCGGTACGGCCATTGCGACCAATTACCTTGCCGATATCTTCG
>JBIIYZ010000028.1:0-15156 GCA_044346555.1 Candidatus Planktophila sp.
TGAATGAACGTTCCATCCATCTTTGGTTAGAAACTCACTCAATCGCTCAATGTCCTCGGGTGCAATCGCTAGTGTGATGACGGCAGTTAGTTGACCAGGTGAATGCTCAAGCGCAAGATCTTCAATATTTACCTCAGCTTTTGCGCACGCGTTAAAGAGAGATCCAAGTTGTCCAGGTCGGTCATCAATAACAATTGGCAGGTAGCTATATTCTCTGGATTTGCCACCATGTTTGCCTGGAATCTCACTCTTTCCAGCCCTGCCTGCAGCCACTAAAGACTCCCATTTAGCCGGGCCGCTGGTCGCTGAAATAAGCTCTGAAAGATCACTTTGTAGACTTATCAATAATGGCATAAGGGCCTCTTCGTTGGCAGCCAGGATTTCGCCCCAAAGCTTTGGATCTGAACCAGCTATTCGAACCGTATCTCTCAAGCCTGCACCAGCTAGCGCCAAAGATTCTTGGTTTGAGCCTGAGAGTTGAGCCGCTAAGAGCGAACTAATGGTTTGCGGCAGATGCGAGATTAAAGCCACGCGCTGATCGTGCTCTTTTGCGCTCATTTGAACCACTTGGGCTCCGCACGCCAAAATTACTTTGGTCGCCATTTCTTGGGCTGCCTCTGAGGTTTCCTCAGTTGGCGTGATGACCCAAGCACGATCTAAGAAGAGATCAGCTCGGGCTGATACCGCCCCACTAACCTCACGTCCGGCCATCGGATGGGTGCCACAGAACCTCGACAAAAGACCCTCTATAGTCGAAACCTCAAGTACAGGTTTGGTTTTTACGCTACCAATATCCATAAGTATCGCTTGAGGGTTTAGAGTTGCCTCCCGCTCAATTGCCGATTTGAAGGCTGATGGTGGTGTAGCAATGATTATCAGATCAGGGTTCTCAAAGTTCCCAGATTTGACGAGGTCATTAGCCAAAAGTTGTGCCTTGGAGTCAACATCTAGAAATTGAACAGATGCTCCGGCAGCCTTTAGCGCCAAGCCAATCGAGGTGCCGATTAGGCCAGCTCCTACGATTCGAACAGAAATTGAGTTCACGTGATTGCCCCTTATTGGGCTAAATCTTTGCGCAGAGCTGTGGCGCCATGAAGGTAAATATGGGTGATTTCGCTCTTACTCTTCTCACTTTCTACATGCATTAAGACCCGGATAATCCGGTCAAGGGCTCCAGTTACATCGATTTCCACTGCGCAAATCAATGGAGTTCCGGCAAAGCCAACATCGCGAGCCGCTGCTGCCGGGAAGTCGGCAGTTAAATCTGGGGTGGCAGTCATCAGCACTGAGATCACGTCATCAACTTCGAGCCCATTGGCTTTTAGAATCGCAGGCAAGAGCTCACGCACACCATCGCCAATAGCCACGCTTGAATTCACGCTCACCTGCGTAGCGCCTCGAATTGCTCTTAAAACCATGGTTAAGGGTACCTTGAAGTACCCTTTTTTCGTTTTTAATGAGTACATGTTTAACGTTAAATCTACTTAACGATTAATCTTGATAGCAATCACCTACCGAGATCTGATGGTTCTAAGCAAAACAGCCGAAATCTTGTTAATGTCGATAAATATACACAAGTGATCAATATTGTGCTCGCCTACTCGTTCAATTATCGACATATTAATACGCGTATCCCAAACTATCGATAAATAGAGAAAGCGATATTCACCAAATATAGATAAGTAGATTTATCACTTTAAATCTAAAGCCTTCTGTATATTTAACAACTCTTGTTCGTTAAGGTCTCGCCAGCGTCCTTCAGGAGTATCTCCCAAGGAGATCGGTCCGAAGTTTGTGCGGATCAGCCTAAGCACCTCGACGCCTACAGCTTCCATGAGTCGGCGGATGATGTGGTACCGGCCTTCGTGAATCTTTACTTCGATCCAGTTAGCTGAGAGCTGCTTAAAACTTAGGACACGACCCATGCCATCTTCAAGCTCTACGCCCTTTAAAAGCACCTTATCTACCCCTGTTTCCAGGCGACCTTCGAACTCAATAATGTAGGTCTTTTCTAGCCCAAATGAAGGGTGGGTTGCACGAAAAGTCAGATCTCCATCATTTGTTAACAGAATCAACCCTTCTGAGTCTTTATCAAGACGGCCAACATGGAATAAACGCTCCTTACGAAGATCAATGAAATCAGCCAGAGATGGGCGACCTTCTGGGTCAAACATTGTTGACAAAACACCTTTCGGCTTATGAAGTACTAAATAAGACTTAGTCAAAGACCGTCTGATTGTCTCACCATCAACTGCTACTTCATGGTTATCTGGGTCAATTTTGGCACCCAGCTCGCGAATTGGACGTCCATCGACAGTAACTCTGCCATCGGCTATTAGTTCATCAGCGCCACGGCGGCTAGTGATTCCCGCATCGGCAATAATTTTATTAAGGCGCATCTCGGCCATTTGGCTATCTCCTCGACAGTCAGGTTAAGGGCGTAAGAATACCGCCTCTCCCCTGTCTTGGACTAATCGAGGGGCTAAAGGGCAATCAGGTAATCTAATCGGTAAGTGAATCGAGAATCTCATCAAGACGGTCTAGATCTGGCAAGTACGGAGCCAGGGCTGGAAGATCTTCTAGGCTATTTACGCCAAGTCGCTCAAGGAAATAACTGGTGGTCTTGTAAAGAATCGCGCCAGTCTCATGCTCGAGCCCAAATTCCTCAACCAGACCACGAGTGATCAAGGTCTTCATTACTGCCTCAACATTTACGCCACGGATTGCAGAAACGCGCGCTCGGCTGACAGGTTGGCGGTAAGCAATCACGGCCAAAGTCTCAAGGGCTGCCTGTGTTAAGCGGTTCTGCTGGCCATCTAGAACAAATTTCTCGACCGCCGCCGCACAATCTGGATGGCTATAGAAACGCCACCCACCGGCCACAGCGCGCAATTCAAAGCCGCGACCTTCATAGGAGGTAGAAAGGTTCTCAAGGGCCGCCACAACTTCATCTATCGTCACAACTAGCACTGAGGCCAAAGTTAGCTCGGTGACCGGTTCATCAACGACCATCAAGATCGCTTCAATTGAACGCTCAAGTTCTACATTAGACATTTTCGCCCTCGCTATCTTCTAAGACCACTGGAATATCAAACTCATCAGATACCTCAACTTCGCCAGATTCACTGCCCACCCAGCTGATCTGGAGCTCACCAAGAGCTGCTACTTGATCAAAACGAAGCACTCCTTGGCGGTATAGATCGAGCAGACTAAGGAATCGAGCAACCACAACCAGAGTGCTACCGGCATCGGCGATCAGGCTGCGAAAGCTTAAAGTTTTTGCTCTGCGCAAAGCCTCAACCACGCCTTTAGACTCCTCGGCAACGCTGACCAATGGCATATGGAGATGCTCAACTGAAACCAGTACCGGTGTCTTTGGCGTAAGGACTCGATCAGCGATGGTGGCAAAGCGCTCTGCGCCGACTCCAATTAAAACCTCAGGTAGCAAGGCAGAAAGCGCTGGATCTAGGGCCACAACGCGCGGGAAAGCCTTATCCTGCAGGGTTATGCGATCACCAAAGGTGGCGGCAATCTCCTTAAATGCTCGATATTGCAGCAGGCGAGCAAAGAGTAAGTCGCGGGCCTCTAGCAGTGCGAGGTCTTCTTCGTCATCAACTTCGCCCGATGGCAGCAATCGCGCAGCCTTGAGGTCAAGCAATGTCGCAGCGACAACTAAGAATTCAGTTGCTTGATCTAGTCGCCAGCCTTCACCTGAAAGTTCAAGGGCTCGAATAAAGGCAATAAATTCATCGGTTACCAAGCTCAAAGAAATCTCAGTGATATCGAGTTTGTGACGCGAGATTAGCTGTAACAGCAGATCAAAGGGGCCATCAAAATTGGCTAAATGGACGCTGAATTCGTTGCTGGGTGCGCTCGGCTCGATGGCATCAGATGCGACATCGATTCCTGAACTATTGCTGACCGGCGTTTCCACGGGTGAACACTACTTGCTTGCGAGGCTATTCGATGCGTAGGCTCACGCACCTAAGCAGAAAGAGGTTTAACGCTTGAACGCTAAATCGACAATTGAAGAGGATGTGGCAACAACTGCCAACCTCTTAGGTAAGACAGCTAAGAACTTTGGCGTTCCTCCTGCTCCAAAAGATGGTCTTCCAGCAAAAGTTATTGCGCTCTTTAACCAAAAAGGTGGCGTTGGAAAGACAACTTCAACCATTAATTTAGGCGCTGCTTTAACTGAACTTGGTCGCAAAGTTTTGCTAGTCGACTTCGACCCTCAAGGCGGTTTATCACTTGGTCTTGGCGTTAATGCCCACAGCTTGCCGCTAGAACAAACTGTTTATTTCGCACTTATGGATCCAACTGCAGATGTTGATCAGATAATTTTAAAGTCATCAGTTCCGGGGTTAGATTTCTTACCAGCTAACCGTGACCTCGGAACCGCTGAAACCACACTTGGCGCCGAAATTGGTGGACAACAATTTCTAAAACGAACCTTGAACTCATTGAAGGATCGTTACGACGTTATCTTGATTGACTGCCAGCCAACTATGGGTCAATTAACTATCAACGCACTCGTTGCGGCTGATGAAGTAATTGTTCCGCTGCAGTGCGAGTACTTCGCGCTACATGGTTTCATTGAACTAAAGGGAAACCTCGATAAAGTTAAGAATTTCCTTAATCCAGATTTGAAGTTAATTGGAATCTTGGCAACTATGTATGAACGCAAGACGGTACATAATCGCGAAGTTCTAACAACTATTCTAGAAAAGTATCCAGAGGATGTTTTCGAAACCATCATTGCTAAAACAATTCGTTTCCCTGAAACAACTGTTGTTGGCGAACCAATCACCTCATACGCCAGCTCGTCAGGTGGCGCTAATTCATACCGACGTTTAGCCCGTGAACTAATTGCCCGAGGAGGCGCACGATGACCCGTAGAGCTAGCTTGCCAGGTGCCGATGAACTATTTCGCACCAACTCCCCCGCCTTAAGTGCAGTTCGACAGAGCGCACCTGAGCCAATTGTCGAAGCACCAAGTACATCAGTGACACCAACTCGTTCTTCGAGCAAGAAAGGCGTGCGTTCTATTCCACGTCGTCGCGTAACGTCAGTTGAAAAATCTCCAACTGGTCGCGAACGTCATGACGAAAAGATCACTGTTTACCTATCTGCTGATGAACTGTTCGATCTCGATCAAGCACGATTGATGCTGCGTGGCGACCTTGGTTTAGCCGTAGATCGCGGCCGTATTGTTCGCGAATCAATCGCGGTCATTGTGGCTGATCTAGAAGCTAAAGGCGATCAAAGTATTCTTGCTCGTCGCCTACGTAATCAGTAGTCGGAAGCTTTTCTACAGAGCATCGACCATTTTCTGAGTGTTATCGCCGATGCGATAAATGTTTGCCATGAACTCAGTCCAGAGACGAAGAATAATCAAGTAAAGAACTGTCACTAGTGGAACGCCGATAGCGGCAAGAATTTTGTATGAAGATCCGTATCCGAAGCCATCAAAGAAGACTCCATAAACGAAAAACAGAACCCCACCCAAAATGGTCAAGATTGCCAAGATTGCATACATAACTCGTATAACTCGCATGGTGATAAAACTTGTGAATTTAAAATCAAATAACGACTTGAAAAAACCAACTTCATTTGCATGTGACATTTATCGACCTTTCGTGGTGTTTGAGGTAGAAAAAGTGTAGGTCGAAATTGTCTCGAAAGGGTTGAGTCAACTTGGACGACTCGCCAAAATTATCTGGCTCTTGGGTGCGCTGAACTGTAACTTTCGCGAATTTTATCAATCGTGATCAGGGTATAAATCTGAGTTGTTGTGACTGAGGCATGTCCCAAAAGTTCCTGAACGACACGAATATCCGCGCCACCATCGAGCAAGTGTGTCGCATAAGAGTGACGGAATACGTGTGGCGAAACTTTGCTGGTGATTCCAGCTCGTTCAGCAGCGGTAAGCACAATTTGCCAAGCACTCTGACGTGAGATGCGAGTGCCTTTTTGATTTAAGAACAACGCCCCGTTCATTGAACTCTCTTTGCGGCCAGATTTTGCAGCTAGTTCAGGACGAGTACGTACTAAATAGTTGTCGATAGCTGCTACCGCAAATTTACCCAACGGAACTATTCGTTCTTTGCCACCTTTGCCACGAATTCGAAGCGTCGTAATTTCATCATCGTTTAAATTTGATTTCGCGAAGTCGCTCAGATTGATTCCAATTACTTCGCTCACTCGGGCACCGGAACTATAAAGAAGTTCGAGCATAGCGTGATCACGAAGTGAAATCACATCGCCTTCTCTTAGCCCCGCATCAATTAGCGAAGTAACTTCAGAAACCGTAAGCGCTTTGGGTAAGCGACGGGCTGATTTGTTATGTGAGATCTCCGTAGTGGGATCAACAATTCCATGTTCACGATTTTGATACCTATAGAAAGTTCGCACCGCACTCATTATTCGATTGATGCTAGCTGGTGCTAATTCATTCGCTTTCAAAGAGCTTTCAAAAGCGGTTATCTGCGAACTATCGACAGCGCTAGTGTCGACTGCTGAATTCTCAAAAAACTCAACTAATTTTCGTAGATCGCGCTCGTACGCAGCAATGGAATTTGCCGCTAGTCCTCGCTCGATCCGCAAATGATCGAGGAAGCTGCTAACCGATTGGCGAAAACTCATAAGCATGGGCCTGAGCTACAGCTTGGTAACGAACTTTTCCGCCACTGATGTTTAGACCCTTGGCCAGTGAAGTATCTTTGGTTATCGCGCTCTGCCAACCAAAATTAGCAAGAGCCAATGCGTAAGGCATGGTCGCGTTAGTTAGCGCATAAGTTGAGGCAACCGGAACAGCGCCAGGCATATTAGCCACACAGTAGAAAATTGAATTGTGTATTTTAAATGTGGGCTCAGCGTGAGTAGTTGGCTTTGAATCTTCAAAGCAACCACCTTGATCAATTGCGATATCAACTAAAACTGAACCATGTTTCATGCGCGAGACCAATTCGTTGCTAACTAATTTAGGTGCCTTAGCGCCGTGGACAAGAACTGCGCCAATAACTAAATCAGCTTGAAGAACTTCACGTTCAATCGAAGCATGAGCTGAGAATAAAGTTTTGATCCGGCCCCCATAAAGTGAATCAATCTCCTGCATTCGCGGGATGGAACGATCAAGCACTGTTACATCTGCGCCCATTCCCATTGCGATAACCGCAGCGCTAAGGCCTGCAACTCCCCCGCCAATTACAACAACTTTGCCTGGTGCAACTCCTGGAACACCCGCCAACAAAACTCCACGACCTCCATTTGGCTTCTGTAATGAGTAAGCGCCTACTTGAGTAGCCATGCGTCCGGCGACTTCACTCATTGGAGCAAGAAGAGGCAACTGGCCATCTTTCTCAACAGTTTCATAGGCAATCGCAGCACAACCGCTAGTAATGAGCGCATCGGTGCAGGCTTTTGATGCCGCTAAATGCAGGTAAGTAAATAGCGTGTGATTAGGCTTGATGCGTACATATTCGACTTCAATCGGTTCTTTAACTTTCAAAATCAACTCTGCGGAATTCCACACCTCATCGGCAGTTGTCAAAATTTTCGCACCGTGGTTGGTGAAATCAGCATCGCTAATCGCTGAAGCCGAACCAGCACCGGATTCAATAAATACTTCATGGCCAGCTCGGACCAACTCGCTAACGCCATCTGGTGTAATTGCTACGCGTGACTCGTGGACTTTAATCTCTTTAGGTACGCCGACCTGCATGGCTATTCCTTAATTGGAAACTATTTCTTTCCAGCAATTGCCGCTGCCACCAAGCCGGTGAAAAGCGGATGAGCTTTGGTAGGACGAGAGCGAAGTTCTGGATGCGCCTGTGTCCCCACGTAATAAGGATGTACCTCTTTAGGTAATTCAACAAACTCTACGAGGTTTTCTTGCTCATAAATTCCTGAGAAAATAAGGCCAGCACTCGCAATTTGATCCCGGTACTTATTGTTAACTTCATAACGATGGCGGTGTCGCTCTGAAATCGAAGTTGCTCCGTAAACAGTTGCCACAATCGAACCAGGCGTTAACTCGGCTTGATAGAGACCAAGGCGCATTGTTCCACCCATATCGCCTTCACCTTCGACAATATTTTTCTGACTAGCCATAGTTGCGATGACATGTGTTCCTGCTTCTGGATCGAACTCGGCGCTATTAGCATCTGGAATTCCACCAAGATTTCGAGCAGCTTCGATAACCATGCACTGCAAACCTAAACATAAACCTAGCGTTGGAATCTTATTTTCGCGAGCAAACTTAAGTGCTCCAAGTTTTCCTTCAATTCCACGAATTCCAAATCCCCCCGGAACACAAATAGCATCAACATCGCTGAGCATAGCTTTTGCCCCTGCATCACTTTCGCATTCATCGCTAGCAATCCATTTCAGATTTACCTTGGCATTGTTTGCAAAACCACCAGCACGAAGTGCCTCGCTGACCGAAAGATAAGCGTCAGGCAAATCAACATACTTTCCAACTAAACCAACTGTAATTTGATGCTTTGGGTTATGCACTTTTTCAAGTAATGCATCCCAGACGCCCCATTCAACATCGTGACACTTCAGGCCAAGGCGGGAAACTACATATGAATCTAGGCCTTCGGAATGTAAAACTTTTGGAATGTCATAAATTGATGGCGCATCAACAGCAGCAACTACGGCTTCGGCATCAACGTCACACATCAACGAAATCTTGCGCTTCACGCCATCTGGAATTGGGCGATCTGAACGAAGCACGATTGCATCGGGCGCGATACCGATTGAGCGAAGAGCTGCAACACTGTGTTGGGTTGGTTTTGTTTTTAACTCACCAGATGGCCCGATATATGGAACTAACGAAACATGCAAATAGAAAACATTATCGCGACCAACCTCTTGGCGAATCTGTCGGGCCGCTTCTAGGAATGGTTGTGATTCAATATCGCCAACAGTGCCACCAATTTCAGTGATGACTACATCAATATCAGGAGCTGCCATGGCACGAATGCGTTCTTTAATTTCATTCGTAATGTGTGGAATAACTTGAACTGTCTCGCCTAGATATTCGCCGCGACGTTCACGTGCAATTACTCGCGAATAAACTTGACCGGTTGTTACGTTGGCAGAACCATGCAGATTTGTATCGAGAAAACGCTCGTAATGGCCGATATCCAAGTCTGTTTCAGCCCCATCATCTGTCACAAAAACCTCACCATGTTGAAATGGATTCATAGTGCCTGGGTCAACGTTTAGATATGGGTCAAGTTTTTGCATGGTGACGCGCAGGCCACGAGAGACTAATAGTCGACCGAGTGATGAAGCGGTGAGTCCTTTGCCAAGTGAAGAGGCTACTCCGCCAGTTACAAATAAGTGCTTAGTCACATGATCGCTCATGGGATACAAACCTATCAGTAAATTCCCATCGTCTTAACCGTTTGCGCGCATTGCCAATAGTTCTGCGGCGTGTTCTTGCGCGCTAGCTGAATCTTCGAGGCCAGCGAGCATTCGGGCAATCTCATTAATTCGTTCGGCTTCGGCGAGTTTGTTGACACCGCTAGCAACGATACTGCCATCACTACTTTTCTTAACCACGAAATGCGAATCTGCCCAAGCAGCAACCTGTGGCAAGTGCGTTACAACAATTACCTGGGCATCTCTTGCCAGTAAGGCCAACCGACGACCAACTTCAATCGCTGCTTTTCCGCCGACACCCGCATCAACTTCATCGAATATATATGTTCCGACAGGTTGAACTTTCGCTAGTACAACTTCAAGACCCAACATAACGCGAGACATTTCGCCACCAGATGCACCTTTAGCAATCGGCACAAGTGGGCCATCTTTATGTGCCTGCAACAAGAGCGTTACCTCATCGCAGCCAGTTAGCGTGAAGTCAGATTCTTTTAACGCACCTGCGTAGTCAGGATGGCTAACCTGAACAATCAGATTGGTGTGAGGCATCGAGAGTGCGTGAATTTCTTCGCTAACTGCTCTTGCCAAAGTTGCAGCTGATTTAGTTCGAACCGAAGAGAGTTCTTTAGCTTTGGCCAGCAATGTTTTCTTTACCGTAATCAATTCTTTTTCTAATTCGGCAATCAACTCATCGCCGCCAGTTAAATCAGCCATTGCACTCTTAGAATTTTCACCACGAGCAATAAGTGCATCCAAATCTATCTCGCCAGTTGAGTATTTCTTGATCCATGAGTTAAGGGCGGCTTTACGTTCTTGCAGCGCGCTTAAGCGATCAGGGTCTGCCTCAAGTGATGACAAATACGAGTTCAGAGTTGAGTTGGCATCGCCTAGGAGAAAGAAGGCATCAGATAAGTTACTAAAGACGCTCTCTATCTCAGGATCTTTCGCGCGAACTGAATCAAGTGCCTTACGGGCTGATCCCAACGAAGTCAGGGTACCGTTCTCTTCATCCTCAACCGCGCCAATAGCCATGGCGATAGCCACTCGGAATTCCTCGACCGAACTAAGTTTAGAAATTTCAATTTCAATCTGCGCTAACTCACCACTCTTGGGCTTGAGCTTATTAAACGCATTCGTGAATTCAGTTAATTCGGCAATCTCGGCATCGCGCTTGCTGGCGGCGCTTTTCAACGAGGCAATGCGGCTTTTGAGAACTTGGTAGTTCGATAACTCAATTTGATATACCGAAAAGACTTTTTGCAACTCAGCTCCGGCATACCGATCAAGTAACTCACGTTGTTTTGAACTCTTAGTGATCTGGAGATTTGCGGCTTGACCATGAATCTCAATTAGCTCGACTGCAAGTTCGGCCAAGGTTCCAGCTGGAATCGAAATTCCGCCAGCTATCGCTTTACTTTTCCCATCACTATTTACATTGCGGGTGAGAATTAATTCATCACCATCAAGGTCTGCGCCTTTTTCACTTGCACTATTTGCAATCTCTTTAGTAACCGCAAACCGGCCACTGGCAACTAGTCGCTCTTGCCCAGTGCGGACAAGAGCCGCATCACTCTTGCCACCCAAAATTAAATTAAGCGCCGTTAACACCATAGTTTTTCCGGCACCAGTCTCGCCAGTTAGAACAGTTAAGCCAGGTTCAAATTCAAGAGTTGCAGATTCAATAACGCCGAGATTCTTAATCGTGATCTCACTTAGGAAAGAGCGTTCACTCACCGCGCCATCCTTCAACCGGTAACTTAAACTTGGCCACAATGCGATCAGTAAAAGTGGTCGCCACAATATGGGAGAGAAGAATTTTGCTCGCATCACGCGTGATGCGCACTTGATCGCCTGAAATTAACGGGAACTTACGTAGCGCATCAGCTGATAGCAGCGCTTCATTGGATTGAATTTCAACCACGATTTCAGATTTCGGAGAAATCACCATTGGCCTAGCAAAGAGCGCATGTGCTGAAATTGGTAGAAGAACTAGCGCTTCAACTTCTGGCCATAAAACCGGCCCACCAGCGCTGAATGCATATGCCGTTGACCCAGTTGGGGTTGAGGCGATCAAGCCATCGCAGCCCCAGCGGGAAAGTGGCCGCCCATCAATTTGTACAAAGAGTTCGACCATCGTCGTGTGCTGACGCTCAACTGTTACTTCGTTTAAGGCCCAACCAGTATCAACTACTTTCCCATTGCGGATAACTTCATAGGCCAGCACCATTCGAGAATCAAGTCCGTAGCTCTTATCAATTACTGCTTGTGCAACTGCCGAAATTTCGGGGCGAATAACTTCGGCCATAAAGCCGACGTGGCCAATATTTATGCCTAACAGTGGAATGTTTCGCTCGCGAGTTAATTCAGCACCACGCAAAATGGTGCCATCGCCACCCAGAACTACTGCGATTTCGACTTCAGGTAATTTTTCAGATGTGCAATTTGAAACGCCACCAATCGAAAGATCAGAGATAGTGAATAAGTCGAAATTAGCTTTTAGTAGCAAGCTAGCTAAAACTGTGGCTGCCTCAACTGCTTCTGCTCGCGAAGGATTCACAACTAAAACTGCGGCGCGCTTTAGACTCATTATTGTGGCCCGATCTCGATGGCGCGATCAAGCGCTGCTTCATCAATGGCAGGTGCGCCACGACGCAACCATAAGAAATATTCAACGTTGCCGGCTGGACCTGGTAAGGGGCTTGCAGTAACACCAAGAGTTCCGAGCCCGACATCGTAGGCTGACTCCGCGACTTCCATTACGGCCGATTTACGAAGAGCTGGATCGCGCACTACCCCGCCAGCACCAAGACGCTCGCGACCAACTTCAAATTGCGGCTTAACCATTAAGACATAATCTGCTTCTGGTTTTGAAACTGCGGCTAGTGCTGGCAGCACTAAAGTCAGTGAAATAAAGGATAAATCAGCAACCACCAGGTCGATCGGATCGCCCACTAATTCGCCTGTTAAGTGACGAATATTGGTGCGATCAAGAATTACTACCTTTGGATTCTGTTGAATTTCCCAAGCGAGTTGCCCGTAACCAACATCGGCTGCCACTACGCAATCAGCACCTCGCCGTAACAACACATCGGTGAAACCACCAGTGGACGCACCCGCATCGAGACAGCGTTTTCCTTCGACTTTAATGTCGGTAAAAGTATCTAGAGCGCCAGCTAATTTGTGACCGCCGCGCGAAACGAAATCATCGCGATCACCCGCAATAGTTATTGAAGTTTCGGCGTCAACCTGAGTAGCTGGTTTGGTAGCTGGTATGCCACCTACCAAAACTGAACGAGACTCAATCAGATCAGCTGCGTGCTCACGTGAACGCGCTAGTTCGCGACGAACTAATTCGGCATCGAGTCTGGTTTTCATGGTGAGCGAAATTCTCAGTCAGACGGTTAAGTCCTAGAGCCCATCAATTGAAGTTAGAGCTTGCTGCAGTTTCTGAGCAAGTGCTTCGTATCTTTGGCCGTGGTCAGAGACTTCAAGTGAATCAATCTCGCTGAGTTCAAGTTTTACTTCATCAACAATATTTACCTCGTGCTGATCCATTTACTTGCTCACCTTCTTGGTTGCACTCTTCTTAACTGCTGACTTCTTAGGTGCAGATTTCCTCGTAACCGGCTTCTTTGCAGTAGCTTTTTTAGCAGCTGTCTTCTTGGCAGTTGCCTTTTTCGGTGCGGCAGATTTCTTACTCGATGCCCTATTGGCAGATTTAGCAACAACTGGCTTGCCACCTAGTCGTGCTACCTCAGCTGCCAAAGCATCAAACTCTGCGCGCTTTACGAAGCCCATTCGAAGAACAGTAGATTCGACTTCTTCTTCAATTTTTTGCTTGACCGCTTCGCCGCTTTCGCGAACCCAGGCATTAACTGAATTAGCGATCTCTGCTGCGGACTTCTCGTTAACGCTGACCTTATTGATATAGGTTCGCAATGAATCGAATAGATCGTTAGCCATCTTCTTGCTCCTTTACTGCGGCTGCCGGCAGCTGCCAACAAACTCTTACCGCTAGCCTACCTTGCGTACTTTTAAGCGCAATTAGAGCGGCTCGAAATCGCGCTTAGAGTCGCGTGATCTCGCTTGCATCTATCTGCCAACGACTTGCTAGACCAGTGGCGCTTCGCCAAAAGCGTCGCTTTATTGAACCGGAAACTTCAACCCACTCCTCGGGCTTTAATGAACTGGCGCTACGTCGCAGCTTTGAACTCCAGGCGCTGATATCTATTGTGTCGAAACCCAACTCATCACTTCGGGCTATGACAATACGAAATTCAGCGACTTTATCGCCGCTCCGCAACTCTTTCTCAACGGCTATCGAGGAAACTCGGCCTCGCAACAGAACATCATTTAGCGCCAATGAGGAATCAAGTTCCACAGCTGCTTCTTTTATCGCTTTCTTGCTCAACTTCTCTTTTACCGTCATTTCAAACTCCTTAATCGATCTCGGAGTTGAATCTTCTAATTCTTGGCTGACAAAAATGATTGGTTTGAAACTATTGCTGTGGATAGAACTATTCTGCAGCTCGATCAAGGGCATCAGTGATCTCGTCGCCATCGATTTCAGCGCACTTGTTAAACCACTCGACTGCTTCTTCTTTGCGTCCCGCAGCGTCAAGGGCATCGGCGTAGGCATAGCGCAATCGCACTGCCCATTCTTCGCCCTCAGTTTTCAATTCTTTACAAGTTAACGTGATCACTGCGGCATCAAGTTCGCCAAGATCGCGACGAGCGCCACTTGCGACAATACGCATTTCAATCTCACCAGCTTTATCTAACCGTTTCACTTCTGGTGAACCCGCCATATCGAGCGCCTTAAGTGGACGACCTAGACCACGTTCGCAATCCGCCATCACCGGCCATGCCGAAACATCTCCAGAAATTCTGTTGGCAGCTCGCAATTCTTTCAACGCAATTTCATAATGCCCTGCGCGATATGCGGCATAACCAGCACTCTCGCGAACCACTGCTAAACGACCCGCATGATGTGCCGCGGCAACACCATGCTTATGTGCGCGCTCTGGATCTTCGTCAGCAAATAAAGCGATGCAAACTAAGTGTCTAGCAACGACTTTAGCGTTCTCAGCCGAAAGACTTAATAACTCGGCGCGAGCAGTTTTCTCGAGTTCTTCACCTGTAACATCTTCCGGAATATCTGGCTCAAAAATTCTTGGACGTAACCGTGATTGATCGCGATCCATTGGTGTTGGACGAATTCCGCGCGGATCACTTGCATCGCGGCCTTCGCGATTTCTACCTGGCGCACTTGGTCTAGATGATGAACCACCGCGCGCTGGTAAATCTTCGCGACGGCGATCTGAATTTGGTCCTGATGGTCTTGATGAAGGTCTAGCTGAATCAGGACGCGCTGGACGACCAGACGAGTCAGCTGAACCTGGTCGTGATGATCCAGGACGCGATGAAGGACGACCGCTTGATGATCCACCTGATGAAGGACGACCGCTTGATGGACGACCTGAGTTCTTTGGCCGATCTGAATTACCGCGACGCTCTTCCATGTGACTATTCTCTTATCTCTATCAATATTTAAATTGCTTAACCACTCGATTTTCAAAAATATTTTGATTGCAATTTTAGAATTTGATTTCTAATTTTGTTCAAAAATTTGTTGGGAAAATAAAAAAGGGGCGCTCGTGAAAGCGCCCCTTTTTATAAAAGAAGTCCGGCGACGTTCTACTCTCCCACAAGGTCACCCGTGCAGTACCATCGACGCTGAGAGGCTTAACTTCCGGGTTCGGA
>JBIIYZ010000049.1:0-3823 GCA_044346555.1 Candidatus Planktophila sp.
TCCGCGCGCTTTTCAGCAACTGGATCAGTATCTGCTTTTCTATGTACGTGTGCTGGCAGACCAGGATCTTTGATTGCTTCGATTTCGTTTGACATCTACTTATCTCGCCTTCGTCGCTAACCAAACTGCCACGCCGATCAGCAGTCCGAGTCCTAGTGTCCACACCAACAAACCTTCAGTCACTGGGCCAACGCGACCAAGAGCAGCGCCACCCAACTGTGGTTCATTCTCTGCGGCTTTAATCCACTTGATAATGGATAGTTTTTCAGCCGGTGTAATCGTTTTATCTGCGAAAACTGGCATCGCTTGTGGACCAGTAATCATGGCTTCGTAAATATGTTTCGGTTCTATGCCCATAACAGATGGTGCGTATTTTCCCTGGGTTAGTGCGCCACCTTGACCCGCAAAATTGTGGCACATGGCGCAGTTCGTGCGGAATAAAGTGCCGCCTTCTGCAGTATTGCCATCTCGCTCGTAGTTGAGCATTGATTCAGTGGGAATATCTGGCCCCAGAGAAGTTGAAGCTACGTAAGCTGCTAGAGCGGCGGTTTGCTCTTCGTTATAGATAGGCTCTTTACGCGCAATCTGCTGGCTTAAGTCAGCTACTGGCATGCGACCAGTTCCGACTTGGAAGTCAACTGAAGCTGCACCAACTCCGACTAGCGATGGGGCGATTGCAGATCCTTCGAGGTTTAATCCGTGACATGACGAGCAGCCCTTAAGAAATATATTTTTGCCTTCAGCTATCTGAGCGGAGCGTTGTTCAACTGAAAGCTCGCTATTCGAGGTGGCACTTGCTACCGAGAAGGTAGTACCGATGGCGAATAGCGCAAGTACCAAAAGTAATGGAGAAGCAAAAGCGCTGCGACGAAGTTTAGATATTTTTCTCATGATTCATTTCTACTTAATTAGGTAAATCGCAGCGAAGAGTGCGATCCAGACGACGTCGACAAAGTGCCAATAATATGAAACTACAATCGCAGTTGTTGCTTGGTTGTGATTAAAGCGGCGAGCTTTTGCTACACGGATCATCACAATCAGGAACGCAATCAGGCCGCCAGTTACGTGCAGTCCGTGGAAACCAGTAGCAAGATAGAAAACAGAACCATAAGCAACTGAAGAGAGAGTTAAGCCTTCTGAAACTAATACGGCGTACTCATAAACTTGTCCACCAATAAAGAAAGAGCCCATTAAGAAAGTGAGCGAGAACCATTCGCGCATTCCCCATTTATTTATCTGCCAGAGTGAACCAGTTCTGCGCTCTTGAAAGCGTTCGGCCGCAAAAACACCAAATTGACATGTAACTGAAGACAAAACCAAAACAGTAGTGTTAAGGGCAGCAAAGGGAATGCTTAAAAGTTCAGTGGAGGTGAGCCAAATAGATGGGCCTTGAACTGCGCGAGTCGTGAAATACATTGCGAAAAGAGCAGCGAAAAACATCAACTCACTAGAAAGCCAAACGATTGTTCCGACTGCCACTAAGTTCGGGCGGGTGGGCTTATGCATTCCAACAGTTGTGCTCGACATGCTGCGTATTATTCCCGAAATCACGCCACATGGCGCCCAGAAGAGGCTGTTTGAGCGAGTGATATTGGCCCAAAAGCATGAGTCAGGTCACAGGGGCTTTGCTCATCATTTTGATTAGAATTGCCAGCATGAGCAGCTCAGTAACTTCAAAGATCCGTGTGGTTATTTACTCACATGATTCAGCGGTTCGGGCTGCGGTCATCTCAGCCCTAGGTCGCAAAATAGCGGCCGATCTTCCAGTCCATGAGATTCTGGAATTCGCGACAGCGCCAGCTTTACGAGTTTTTGTAGATCGCCCAGATGTGGCCGGAAAGTTCAAAGCTGATCTTTTCATTCTTGATGGTGAAGCGGTACCCGAAGGCGGAATGGGTGTGGCTCGTCAATTGAAAGATGAAGTTTTCAACTGTCCGCCAGTACTTCTAATTACCGGGCGTAAAGAAGATGCCTGGCTAGCAGCTTGGTCTCGCGCCGAATCTGTTGTTACGCACCCAATTGACCCATTTACATTGGCGCAGTCGGCGGCTGATTTGTTGCGCAAACAAAATCTCGCAACGACGAATGTCTAGTTCTAATACCTGGCCACAATTATTAGAGACACTAACCAATGGGTTAGATCTCAGTACAGCTTCAGCCGAATGGGCCATGAATGAAATCCTGCAAGGCAGTGCTGATATTTCACAGATTAAAGATTTTCTGTTAACCCTAAAAGCTAAAGGTGAAACTGCCGAAGAAGTAAAAGCTTTTGTTAACGTGATGTACCAGCACAGTTCGCCAATTAATATTTCTGAGCGAGCGGTCGATACGGTCGGTACTGGTGGCGATGGCTATAACACAATCAATATCTCAACGACCGCTGCGATTGTGGCTGCGGCGGCTGGAGCGAAAGTTGTAAAGCACGGCAATCGCGCGGCTTCATCTAAATCTGGTTCCGCTGACCTACTCGAAGCGCTTGGGGTCAACATTGATTTAGTGGGCGATGGGGTAGAAACGGTATTTGACGAAGTTGGGATTGGCTTTTGTTTCGCGCCTAAGTTTCATCCAGCTATGCGATTTGCAGCCCCAGCTCGAAAAGAATTAGGCGTTCCAACAATCTTTAACATCCTTGGGCCACTCGCAAATCCAGCCAAGCCGATGGCATCTGCGATTGGTGTGGCTAATGATCGAATGCATTTACTGATGGCTGAAGTACTAGCCGCAAAAGGAGTAGATGGGTTTGTCTTTCGCGGAGACGATGGCTTAGACGAGATCTCACTTGCTACGACCACCTCAGTGCTAACTATTGGACAAGGCGAAATCTCATCAGATCTACTTGACCCACTTGATTTTGGAATTTCAAAAGCCCCACTATCTGATCTAGTTGGGGGAGATGCCGAGTTCAATGCTCAAGTGTCGCGAGCTATATTCAATGGTGAAAAAGGCGCACCACGCGATGCGGTCGCGCTAAATGCCGCAGCAGCTATAGCAGCTTACAAAGGTGAGTTCTCTAAATCTTTGGCAGAGCGAATGCAAGATGGTTATGCGGATGCGATCTCTGCGATTGATTCGGGAGCTGCTAAAGATTTGCTAGTTAACTGGGTGATGGTTAGTCAGCGGCTAGCTAACAAATAGATTCCATTAGCTCAACGCGTAATTATTGCGAATACAACTCGTCTTTCTTGCGAATTGATGACTTACTAGAGCTGAACTTCCTTAACTCTTCCAAAGTAGAAATTCCAAAACCTGCTGCTCTGCCAATGAGAGCATGCAGCACATCAACCGTAGCTAATGCATCATCAAGCGCTCGGTGATTTGGGCTCACTTCAGTATTAAAGAATTCAGCCAGAGTACCCAGCCGGCAGTTGATCACTTCCTCTCGAGTCAAGAGACGCCTAGCAAGTTTGGCGGTATCGATAACTTGATATTTGGGCCAGATATTTTCATATCTTTGCGCAGCTGCTTTTAGAAAACTCAAATCGAATGGAGCGTTATGTGCGACAAATACGGTTTCTTCGGCTGGCCCTAGGAATTCTAGAAGCGTCGGAAAGATTTCATCAATACTAGGTGATGAGTAAACCATCTCATCAGTGATGCCAGTTAGATCAGTAATGAACGGTGGTATTGAGCTTCCTGGATTTATGAAACTCTGAAATTCGCCAAGGATTTCACCACCACGTACCTTGACGGCACCAATTTCAGTTATTCCTGCACCTGCTTTTGGCGAACCGCCTGAGGTTTCTAGATCGAGCACAACAAAGGTGGTTAGCCTCAGTGGGCGACCCAGTTCGTTGATTGTTGCTTGCCAAGAATTCATGATGAA
>JBIIYZ010000009.1:0-41436 GCA_044346555.1 Candidatus Planktophila sp.
CTAAACGTGACTTCACTGGTTTATTTGTTGCAATCGGTCATGATCCACGTAATGAATTAGTTAAAGGCCAGGTAACTCTTGATGCCGAGGGTTATGTAGTTGTAGAAAACGGATCAACTCGCACAAACCTAACTGGCGTATTCGCTTGCGGAGATCTGGTTGACCACACTTACCGTCAGGCTATTACTGCCGCGGGCACAGGCTGCCAATCTGCGCTAGATGCTGAAAAATTCTTATCGCACCACTAAAGTACCTACATACCTACTAAACAAATAAGAAGAAGTTATTACGAGGAGTAAAAATGAGCGCAGCAACCCCAGTCACAACTGCAAATTTCGAAGAGGTGGTACTTAAGAGCAGCACCCCAGTATTGGTTGATTTTTGGGCTGAATGGTGTGGACCTTGCCGCGCAGTAGGACCAATCCTTGATCAGATTGCTGATGAGCATGGCAACAAAATCAAGATTGTTAAGTTAAATACCGATGAAGAATCAGCTATCGCAATCAAATATGGAATTACCTCAATTCCAACCCTTAATGTTTTTGTAAATGGCGAAGTAGTCAAAACAATTATCGGTGCTAAGCCAAAGCCTGCCCTACTTAAAGAACTCGAAGGTTTCATCTAAGCCGTTAATTCCTTAGGTCCGCACCCATTATGAAAGAGCTAACGCCAGATGAGGTTCGTTCCTTTCAACAAGGCCGCGGTTTAACTGTCACTGGTCTGATTGACGATGTAACTTCGCGCGCCTTGGAAGAAGCGCGATGGAAGCTCGGCGATCGCTCACTTCACATTACAACGCCTGCGTTAATGCATGGCGATGACGTAGCAACTCTGCAAAACCGATTAGTTGAAATGGGTTTTGATTGCGGTCGCGTTGATGGCATTTACGGACCACGCACATCTAGTGCAGTTAGTGAATTTCAGAAATCTGTCGGTGTAACTGTTGATGGTAAATGTGGTCCTGCCACAATTATTGCGTTGCTTCGATTAACCACAATTGTGAGTGGTGGCGCTCCAGTTCGACTACGCGAAGATGTTTCACATAAAAATCGTGGACCGGCTTTGGCAGATAAAATTATTGTGTTAGATCCAAGTAATGGTGGCGAAAGTCGGGGCGTAATTGGTTTTGGAATCCAAGAAGCTGAAATTGTTTATGACATTGCACAGCGCCTAGAAGGCCGTTTACTAGCTTTAGGGGTTAGCGTATTTTTAACTCGTGGAAAAGATAATTGCCCCACCCAACAAGAACGCGTTGATTTGGCTAATAAGACTTCGGCTGATTTGGTTATCTCTTTTCATGCCGACCGTTATCCAACCGAGAGCGCACACGGTGTAGCCACTTATTACTACGGTAGCGACTTGCACTCACTTCATTCAGTTGTCGGAGAAAGATTTGCTTCGTTAGTGCAGCGCGAAATTTGTGCCCGAACTGATTTAGTGAATTGCCACTCCCATGCCAAAGTTTGGGATTTGCTGCGGTTAACCAAAGCACCGACAGTTCGGGTTGATTTGGGTTATTTAACTAATCCAGGCGATGCTGAACGACTAGGCCGCGCAGATTTCCGAGATGTAATTGCGGAATCAATCGTTATTGCGATTCAACGACTTTATTTAGCTTCCGAAGATGATGCTAAAACAGGAATGTTGCGACTTTCTGACCTACGTAAAGCAGGCCTTCGCAGTAATTAACCATCACTCGTAAATCCTGCGCGCTTTTGTTCGGCTTTATGGCAAGATTGCCACATGTCAGACTTAACAACTCGATTTCACACCGGAACTCCTCAGCACCTCGAGGAACGTTTCGCGCACCGAGCGACTGGCATGGTCGCAAGTGAAATTCGTTCGTTATTCGCTGTAGCTTCCCGCCCTGAAATTGTTTCACTTGCGGGTGGAATGCCTAACCTTTCTGCGCTACCAATGGAAATGATGGCATCAGTTGTATCAGATTTAATTTTGACTCAAGGTCAAGAAGCGTTGCAGTACGGCAGCGGTCAGGGCCATCCAAAATTACGCGAACAAATCTGCGAAGTTATGGCACTCGAAGGTATTCGCGCCAACCCTGATGATGTTGTTGTAACCACTGGTTCACAGCAAGCTCTTGATTTAATTTCTCGTATTTTTATTGATCCAGGCGATGTAATTCTGGCTGAGGCACCTTCATATGTTGGTGCGCTCGGAACTTTCCGCCAATACGAAGCTTTAGTTGTGCATGTTGAAACAGATAACGATGGCATGGTTCCAGAATCACTACGCCAAGCCATCAAAAGCCTGCGCGCAGCAGGTCGGAAGATTAAGTTTTTATATTTGATTCCGAATTACCAGAATCCTTCGGGTGTTTTATTGCCAGCTAACCGTCGCACTGAAATTCTGGAAATTTGTAGAACAGAGCATATTTTCGTCGTTGAAGACAACCCATATGGTCTTCTAGGTTTTGATAAACCGTCACCGAATGCGATGCGTGCTGAAGATTCGGAAAATGTTATCTACCTTGGTTCTTTCTCTAAAACCATTTCACCTGGATTACGTGTCGGTTGGGCGCTGGTCCCGCAATCTCTAAAAGATAAATTGGTAATTGCTAGCGAGTCATCAATTCTCTGTCCGTCAAATTTCACGCAGATGACAATTTCTAACTACTTAGCTAATCAGCCTTGGCGCGACCAGATCGCTTCATTCTGTGAACAGTACAAAATGCGCCGCGATGCGATGCTGGAATCCCTTGATGCTTACTTCCCAAAGAGCGCTACTTGGACTAAACCAGGTGGCGGTTTCTATGTTTGGGTTACTTTGCCACCCGAAATTGATACTAAAGCCATGATGCCTAAAGCAATTGTGGCAAAGGTGGCCTATGTTCCCGGTACTGCGTTCTATGCCGATGGTTTTGGAACTTGGTCAATGCGACTTTCTTATTGCCACCCAACTCCAGAGCGAATTCGTGAAGGCGTTAAAGCTTTAGCAGGGGTAGTGAATCAAGAAATTTCCCGCCGCGGAGGTAATTTAGAACTTAACTCTTAATTTCTTTGATTATTCGCTGTAAATCTTGACCGCCTGAATACTCAATGACAATTTTTCCTTTACTAGCTGAGCCTTCGATTTTAACTCGGGTATCTAAGTAATCGCCAAGCTCTTCAGCAATCTCGTTTAGTTCAGGGTTGCCTTTGCGGGTTTTGCGTTTACTAGATTTTTTTCCGCTTCCGCCGGTTGCGATTATTTCTTCGACTGAACGAACAGATAAATTTTCAGCAACAATTCGGTTGGCCAGTTTTTCAATCTCGGCTGCATCAGTTAAACCTAAAAGTGCGCGGGCGTGACCAGCCGAAATAATTCCAAGTGCAACTCTTTTCTGCACTGCTTGCGGAAGCGTTAATAAACGCATGGTGTTTGAAAGGTGTGGACGTGAACGACCAAGTTTGGTTGCTAATTCTTCGTGAGTGCAGTTGAAATCGCTAAGTAATTGAGCATAAGCAGCGCCTTCTTCAAGCGGATTTAATTGACTACGATGAATATTTTCAATTAGCGCTTCACGTAATAATTCATTATCTGGGGTCTGTCTAATTATCACTGGGATTGTTTTTAAACCAACCGCTTTTGCCGCGCGATAGCGACGTTCACCCATGATTAATTCATAGCGTCCACCACTTACTTCACGAACTACTGGCGGTTGCAGAATGCCAATCTCTTTAATCGAAACCATTAACTCTTTTAATGCTGCTTCATCAAATACTGTGCGTGGTTGCTTTGGGTTAGGTGAAATTAAATCAATATCAATTTCGTTCTGTTGTCCAACTTCTTTTCCGCCAACCGTTAAAGATGTTGGAATGAGTGCATCTAAATTTGTGCCAAGGCCACCACGTTTTACCATTACTTCTTCTCCGCTATCTCTCTTGCTACTTGCATATAGGCAACTGCTCCCGGTGATACCGGGTCATAAGTCATAATGGTTTGGTTATATGAAGGCGCTTCAGAAATTCGCACAGTTCTTGGAATTGGAATATTGATTAACTCACTTGGAAAATGTTGGCGCACGCTATCTGCAACATCATTAGCAAGTTTTGTTCGACTATCAAACATAGTTAAAATAATTGTTGATAAATTTAAGCTGGGGTTTAATCGTTTTTTAACTAGTGAGTAAGTTTCTAATAGTTGAGTTAGCCCTTCGAGGGCGTAGTACTCGCATTGAATTGGAATTAACAACTCTTTAGCTGCAGCGAATGCGTTAATGGTTAATAAACCTAAACTCGGTGGGCAATCAATAAATATGTAGTCATACCCAGTTCCTGCTTCGGTTTTAAATTTTATTAAATCTTCGATGGCATCTTTTAAGCGCATTTCGCGCGCAACCATTGGTACTAAATTAATTTCTGCTTGTGCTAAACCGGTATTAGAAGGAATGCATTCCAGCTGCGCAAAACCAGCGACTTTCTGAACTACATCTTGAATTTCGGCAGAGCCCATTAATATTTCAAAGACTCCGGGGCTCTCTTTATGTTCAACCCCCAGGGCGGTACTGGCATTGCCTTGTGGGTCTAGATCAATAACCAGAACTCTTAAGCCACCCATAGCCAGGGCGGCGGCAATATTTACTGTGCTGGTGGTCTTACCCACCCCACCTTTTTGGTTGGCAACCACGAAAACTCGGGTATTTGCTGGGGCAGGCATAGGCTCTTTAAGTTTACGAATTCCGATTACCGTTTTACTAACACGCTCTGTTTCACGTGAATCAACGGTACTCATAAGGGTAGTTAACTACCTTTACGCTTACTTAGCCACCTTCACGATGCGTGCAAGTTCAAGTCCAGGCAGATTAACCTCAATTACCTCAGCGTTAGGCACAGTTTTTGCCTCCTCTGCCGCTGACTCCCCTTTCATGGCCAGAAGCGCACCCCCTGGTTTGATCATATGGGAGGTAATTTTCTTTAATTTTTCAAGGGGGGCAACAGCTCGAGCAGTCACATAATTGGCGCTCTTCTTTACATTCTCTGATTTTCCGCGGATTACAGCGACATTTTCGATGCCTAGGAGCGCAACTGCCTCTTCTAGGAAATCCACGCGACGTTGGAGTGGCTCAATAAGGGTAATTTTTAAATCAGGTCTAGCTAAAGCAATGACCAGCCCAGGCAGCCCTGCCCCTGAACCAATATCAAATAAGAGGGATCCTTCTGGGATTAAGGTTGAAACCGGCAAACAGTTAAAGATATGGCGTTCCCAGATCCGCTCCCCTTCACGAGGGCCAATAAGGCCACGCTCAATTCCTGGGCCAACCAAGAATTCGGCATACTTTTTAGCCTCATTCTGGCGGGCAGGGAAATATCGCTCAACTAATTCGTCGCGAGAGAAGGTTGTTTCACGTGAAACTTCCATTTTGGTAATTAACTAGGGAAGATAACTACAAAGCGATCTGGGTCTTCGCCCTCAGATTCGCTACTTAACCCAAGATCTTGGATCGTGTCATGGATGACTTTACGTTCAAAGGCATTCATTGGCTCAAGGCGAATTTCTTCACCTGTTGATTTTGCCTTCTCCGCCATTTTTTCAGCAAGTTTCTTGAGTTCAGATTTACGTCCTGAACGGAAACCTTCAATATCAAGCATTAAACGGCTACGGTCACCGGTTGAAGTTTGTACAGCCAGGCGAGTTAGCTCTTGTAGGGCGTCCAGCACTTCGCCGCCATTGCCAACTAGGTGGTTGAGTTTGCCGCCAACAATTGCCACGGCTGCTCGGTCATTTTCCACATCAATATCAATATCGCCATCAAGATCTGCAATATCAAGTAGGCCTTCTAGGTAGTCAGCGGCGATATCGCCCTCTTCTTCTAGTTTGGCAATAGTTTTAGGGCTTTTTTGACCTGGTTTTTGCATCTTTTCGGTGGTCTCGTCCACAACTGTCTCTGTTTCGCTCATAATGAGTTTTCCTGTCCTATTTGTAGGTTTTTAATAGTTTTTGTGGCTTTTGCCCGATTTACTTCTTCTTCTTTTTCTTTTTATTTGGTTGCTGGCGTTGACCTTTAACTTCTGGCTCAATTACTGAACCTTCTGTAGCGCCTTCAATATTTTCCTTCGATGCGTTTGGGTTTTTAGCAGCACGCTTTTTTGCCAACTCTTCAAAAGCTGGTGAACCAGGTGTTGGGTTTCTTTTAATTACATAGTACTGCTGTCCCCATGTCCAAAGGTTTGTTGTTGACCAATAAATTAAAACACCAATTGGAAAGTTGACACCGGAGACTGCGAAAATAACCGGGAATAAATACAACATGATTTTCTGTTGTTGCAGCATCATATTGTTTGAGGAATCCATTTTTGGCATTCCTTTAACCATTAATTGACGTTGTGTTGTAAATGTTGTTAGCGACATAAAAGCAATCAATAAAACGGTTACGAGTTTTACGGTTCCGCTAGATGAACCTAGGAAAGTTTCAGAGATGGGTGCGCCGAAGAACTTTGCTTGAGCAGCAGATGCGGCATCAGAGGCAGTTAATACACCTTTTCCTTCTGGTGGATTTTTTCCAATTGCGTTCAATACCGTAAAGAGTGCGAAGAAAATTGGGGCTTGAGCCAAAATTGGAAAACATGAAGCTAAAGGATTTGTTTTATGCTCTTTGTAGAGCTTCATCATCTCTTCTGATTGCTTCTGCCGATCATCTTTGTATTTCTTTTGAATCTCTTTAAGGTGTGGCTGTAGCGCAGTTAGTGCGCGCTGGCTTTTGATTTGTTTAACAAAGAGTGGAATTAAAATAATACGAATAATTACAACTAAGCCAATGATTGCAAATGACCAAGAAACACCGCTGGCCTCACCAAAGATTGGTGATAACAAACTATGGATACTTGTGATAACCCAAGAAACCGCAATATATAAGGGGTTTAGGATGGTATTCATATATATAGCACCGGTGCTCTCTCGTGTGTTTTTTGCGTATTTGTTGGTACGCCTTTTACAAAATCAACTCCGCCGTGTGACCAGGGGTTGCATCGCATAATTCGCCAAGCACCCATTGCGATTCCTTTAACTCCGTGATTCGCAATTGCGATCTCGGTGTAGGAAGAACAAGATGGGTAATATTTACAACGTGGGCCTAAGGTTGGCGATATAAATTTTTGATAAAAATGAATTGGCGCGATTAATATTTTTCTCAAGGTTTCACCACATTTTTTTGCTCAGCTTTTTTTACTAATTTTGAAATTAATTCATTGGCTTCAATCTTTAAGTCGGAGGAGTTTGCCGCCGGAAGCGCTCGGATTACGAAAAGTGAACCTTCGGGTAGAGCTGTTAAGTTATCGGCAATTATGTGACGGATTTTGCGAGCCACGTTATGTCGGACCACTGAATTCCCAACGTTTTTATTAATGATTAATCCGCAACGAGCGGGTTCGTTAGAGTTTGAGAGATGGAGGTATCCAACAAGGCTGTTACTCGTTGTACGAAGTCCGCTTTTTGTAGCTTTAGCGAAATCTGCGCTGTTAGAAATACGAGCCGTTTTGGCCAGCATTAGAAAAATTAAACCTAAGTCTAAATTTTGTTAGTAACTAAGCCGAAAGGCGTGTGCGTCCCTTTGCACGGCGTGCTGCTAATACAGCGCGACCTGCACGTGTGGCCATACGAGCGCGGAAACCGTGCTTCTTGGCGCGACGACGAACGTTTGGCTGGAAAGTGCGCTTTGTCATGGGGACTCCTTGAAAATCTAACGGGGCTTTGCGTAGCTGCAAAGCGTGCTCAGGTAAGGAGGCAACGGTACGGGTCTGGGGATAAATCGGTCAAACTGGCTTTTTACCCTTTTCGAACTATCCAAGTAGGGGTTTTCTGTGGATAAGCAGTTGCTTTTATTCCGAATAGCCTCTACTTTTCGCTTCTATCCACAGGTGCTAATTGGAATAAAGGGTAAACCTCTCCTTTAGACCCACAGGCTGTGGATAAACATGTGGATTGTTTATAAGCGTTGTGTTCGGCCAAATGACAGGTGGTTTAAACGGTGGATGTAATAGATCTTGAGCTCACCGCCCTTTGGGGACGCGTAATTGATGCTGTCGCAATAGATGCGCCTCAACACCGTGCGTTTTTAACGTTAACTAAGCCGCTTGGTTTATTGCCGGGCAATGGAGTTACGAATTTATTAGTGGCTGCGCCTAATGCTTTTGCAAAGGATGTTTTAGAAACCCGCCTACGTTCAGTTTTAGGTGAAGTTTTATCTCGTGAGTTAAATGAGCGGGCAAATATTGCAGTAACTATTGATGAGTCTCTTGAAGTCACAAGCAACCCAGCTGTGCCTGAGGTTGAAATTGAGATTGCGGCCCCTAAATCTGGAACTGGTCGTGAAGATAATTCCAACACTTCGATAGCTGCTAGTAAAAGTTTAGAACAATCACAATTAAACCCGCGTTATATTTTTGAAACTTTCGTTATTGGGTCCTCTAACCGTTTCGCTCACGCTGCAGCCGTAGCAGTCGCTGAAGCACCTGCGAAGGCATACAACCCGTTATTTATTTATGGGGATTCAGGTTTAGGAAAAACCCACTTGCTGCACGCTATTGGTGCATACGCGAAAGAGCTATATGGCAATGTCCGCGTGCGTTATGTTTCATCCGAAGAGTTTACTAATGACTTTATTAATTCAATCCGCGATGACAAAGCTTCGGCTTTCCAGCGCCGTTATCGCGATTTAGATATTTTATTGGTTGACGACATTCAATTCTTGGAAAACAAAGAACGTACTCAAGAAGAGTTTTTCCATACTTTTAACACTTTGTATAACGCCAACAAACAGATTGTTATTTCGAGTGATCGCCCACCAAAGCAGTTAACTACACTGGAAGATCGTTTACGTAGTCGGTTTGAATGGGGTTTAATTACTGATATTCAACCACCGGAAATTGAAACCCGTATTGCGATTCTGCGTAAGAAAGCTGCGCAAGATAAATTGAATGCACCCGATGATGTTTTGGAATATATCGCTAGTAAAATCTCGACCAATATTCGCGAATTAGAGGGTGCTTTGATTCGCGTTACAGCTTTTGCTTCCTTAAGTCGCCAAGGTGTTGATTTAGGTTTGGCTGAAATTGTTCTAAAAGATTTAATGCCAAACGATGCTGCGCCGGAAATTACCGGCCAAGCGATCATGGCTCAGACTGCCGCTTATTTCAGTTTAACCCTGGAAGATCTTTGTGGCACTTCGCGCTCTCGGGTTTTGGTTAACGCCCGCCAGATCGCCATGTATTTATGTCGTGAGCTAACTGATCTCTCTTTGCCCAAAATTGGCCAGATGTTCGGCGGCCGCGACCACACAACTGTTATGCACGCAGATCGCAAGATCCGACAGTTAATGGCTGAGCGTCGCTCGATCTATAACCAGGTCACTGAATTAACGAACCGAATTAAGCAACAGGCTCAAAAATAGGTATTTGTCTGATTTGAGGGGAATTACCCCCAGATTGTGTATAAGTTGTGGATAACTGTGGAAAAGGAGGGGGTTTATGTGGGTAACTACTGGACCAACTGTTGAACTAGCTAGCTCGTCTTCGGGCTCACCGACCTTTACTTTATTTACCCACAACCTTTCCCACAAGATAAAAGGTTTAAATTCGCCCCTGACGTGGGGTTATAGCGGTTTCCCACAGACAAACGGTCTGGTTACTACTACTACATATAACTATATGAAAACACCTGTGCGATTCCTTTTATTTAATTTTTTAATTACTCAATTGTTAAAAGAAAAAACTTGCAAAGTTTTACTACAGCGGGAAGGCTAACCAAATGAAATTCATTGTTGAACAGAGCGCACTAGCAGATTGCGTTAATTGGGTTTCTCGTAGTTTATCTACCCGCCCAATCAAAACCGAGTTGCTTGGAATAGTTATCGATGCAACTGGTTCAAACGTTGAACTTTCAGGATCAGATTTAGAAACTTCTAGCAAAGCTAACTTCGCAGCTCAAATTATCGAGTCTGGAAAAGTTTTGGTTCCTGGAAAGTTGTTAGTTGAAATAACTAGATCGCTACCAAATAAGCCAATTACAATCACTTTAGACGGCACCAGAGTTTTAGTTACTTCTGGCAGCGCAAAATTTACTTTACCCACACTTTTAATTAATGAATATCCAGACTTACCGGAACTTCCAGAGAGCACTGGCGTAATCGCTAGCGACACTTTTGCTACAGCGGTTGCTCAAGTAGCAATAGCTGCCGGCCGTGATGACTCACTACCAACTCTCACCGGCGTGCATGTTGAAGTAAATGAAAACACCGTAACTTTGGCCGCAACCGACCGATACCGCCTAGCTGTTCGTGAAATGCAATGGCAACCTTCAAAACCAGGCGTAGAAACAACTGCATTGCTGCGAGCTCGCACTTTAGCCGATGCTGCTAAATCACTAACAACCTCCAAAGAGGTTTCACTCTCACTTGGTTCAGCAGCCACTCATGATCGATTAGCCGGGTTCGCTGGCGAAGGCAAAACAATGACTTCGCGCATGCTTGATGGAACTTTCCCACCGTACCGACATTTGTTACCTCAAGAAATAACCACAACCGCGGTCGTTGAAGTAGCTCCATTTTTAGATTCAGTCCGCCGCGTTGCTTTAGTTACCGATAAAACAGTTCCACTACGTCTTGAATTTACTAACGGCTCACTTTCACTCGAAGCAGGTGCTGGCGAAGAAGCTCAAGCAACTGAATCAATTGAAATCTCTTTAACTGGCGAAGATATCTCGATTGCTTTCAACCCAGTTTTCTTAGCAGATGGTTTAAATGCAGTTGGAACCCCATATGTTCAGATTTCATTTACCGGCTCAAACAAGCCGGCGATCTTGATGGGCCGCACCACGCAAGACGGCGCAGCTATTGAAAACTATCGCTACCTGTTAATGCCAATGCGTTATGCATCTTAAGTAAATTTATTTAACTAAACGATACTCAAGATGCGCATTACAAAGTTAGCGCTTAAAGATTTTAGGTCTTATCAAAACCTAGAACTAAATCTTCAACCTGGCGTAAATACATTTATTGGCGACAATGGCAGCGGCAAAACAAATATCGCCGAGTCATTAATTTATTTAAGCTTCTTATCGTCTCATCGTGTTGCAAATAACCAACCACTAATTTCCTTAGGTGCTACCCAAGCAATTATCCGCGCCGAAATCGAACGAGATGATCGCACTTTACAAATAGATTTAGAAATAAATGTAAGTAAAGCTAACCGAGCGCGAATAAATCAAAACCCAACCCGTAGTCAGCGCGAAATTTTAGGTGCGTGCCAAATAGTTTATTTCTCCCCTGAAGATTTAGATTTAGTTCGCGGCGATCCCGGAAATCGGCGTGATTTCCTAGATCGGTTATTAATCACTCGCAGCCCACGTTTAGCTGGAGTTATTGCCGATTACGAACGTGTTGTAAAACAACGTAATACCTTACTTAAAACTAGGTCAAATAGCGCCACCCTTCAACCTTGGAGTGAACAACTAGTTAATATCGGCGCAAATCTGACTGCTGAACGAATTTCATTGGTAACAGCACTAAATCCTTTTGTTGCTGAAAACTATCGCAACTTAAATGAAGTTAAACCAGCGAGCATCTCGTATAAATCAAGTACAGAGGGTTTAACTAATGATGCATCAAATAACATCACCGTACTAACTAGTCGGTTAGAAGAAGTTCAGTATCAAGAGATTGAACGAGGCACAACTTTAATTGGGCCACATCGTGACGATTTGACTTTAACTATTGGTGATTTTCCAGCAAAAGGTTATGCCAGCCATGGCGAATCTTGGTCGATGGCAATCTCGCTACGTATCGGTTCCTTTAATCTATTAAAAAAAGAGGGTTCTGACCCAATTTTAATTTTAGACGATGTATTCGCCGAGCTAGATACTTCTCGCAGATTACAATTAGTAGCCGCAACCAAAATGGCTGAGCAAACAATAATTACCGCAGCGGTTGAAAGTGACTTACCCGCCGACTTAAACAGTTCAAAGTTTTACGTAACACCCGGCCAAGTACGGGCAGGTAAATAAAATGTCTAAACGAGACCTAGCTAAAGATTTGTTTATCTCTTATAAAACCGGCTATATAAAAAAACCAAGACCCGTGCGCGAGGTGAACTTAAATCCCACCGACCCACAATTAATAAGTGATGTTTTAAAAAATTTGATTCAAGACCGGGAATGGCAAAGTGGTATCGCCGAAGGAAATCTATTTGCTAATTGGGAAAGTATTGTTGGCGCTGAAATAGCTGAACACACTGAACCAATTGCGATTCTCGAAGGTGTTTTAACAATTAGAACTTCTTCAACTGCTTGGGCTACCCAATTAAATTTAATCAGCAATGATGTTTTAGCTTCACTTCAAGCCAGTGCGCCAGGGGCGTTAGTTGAAAAGCTCTCCATAATTGGTCCCCAAGGCCCAAATTGGAAGCGCGGTATTCGGACAATCCGAGGCGCTAGGGGCCCTCGCGACACCTTCGGTTAAATCGAGAATAAAGCCCCTTTTTACCCATTTTCCAATAGGAACCCTAAATAGGCAGTTAAAGATCGCTTAAAACCTACCCACAGGGCGAATAACGGCTAGATCTGCATCTCTTTTACCACTAGGATTCAGGCTATCGGTGACGGGATTTATCCCTAGCCGCCCCTAAGGGCGATTTTACCGCAAGGCAATTTAAGAAGATCGAAGGAGCTCTACCAGTGGTCGAAAAGTCGGGTAATTACGACGCCAGCGCGATCACCGTCCTTGAAGGCCTCGAGGCGGTTCGCAAGCGCCCCGGCATGTATATCGGCTCCACCGGTGAACGCGGCCTCCACCACTTGGTTTATGAGGTTGTAGATAACTCAGTAGATGAAGCCTTAGCTGGGGTTTGTACTGAAATTAACGTCACCTTGATGGCTGATGGCAGCGTGAAAGTAATTGATAACGGGCGCGGAATTCCAGTTGATATGCACCCAGTTGAGAAAAAGCCAGCTCTTGAAGTTGTTTTAACTGTTCTGCACGCCGGCGGAAAATTCGGTGACGGTGGCTACTCCGTATCTGGCGGACTACACGGTGTTGGTATTTCAGTTGTAAACGCACTCAGCACAGATTTAGCCGTAACAGTTTTGCGCGATGGTTCAACTTGGACCCAATCTTATAAATTAGGAGTTCCAACTGCACCAGTTACTAAAGGCGCACCTGCGACAACAACTGGCACCACAGTTCAATTCTGGCCATCAATAGAAATCTTTGACACCACCGACTTCTCGTTTGAAATTTTATCCACCCGTTTCCGCGAGATGGCATTTTTAAACCGTGGCCTAACTATTACTTTAACTGATGCGCGTACGGGCCATGTTGACGAAAAAGGCGAACAACTACATGTTGTTTACAAATTTGATGGCGGTATTGCTGACTTTGTTAAACACTTAAATACCACTCGCGGCGAAACCCACAAATCAATTATTTTTATTGAAAACGAAGATAAAAAAGCTCGCATGTCGTTAGAAATTGCGATGCAATGGAATGCTGGATTCTCCGAGTCGGTTTACACTTTTGCTAACACTATTAACACCCACGAAGGTGGTGCGCATGAAGAAGGTTTCCGTACCGCACTTACTTCAATTGTAAACAAATTTAGCGAAGACCAAGGTTTTATTAAAAAGAAAGAAGATCGCTTAACTGGCGATGATGTGCGCGAAGGTTTAACCGCTATTGTCTCAATTAAATTAGCTGAGCCACAATTTGAAGGCCAAACTAAAACTAAACTTGGCAACACTGAAGCTAAATCTTTTACCCAAAAGTGTGTAAATGAAGCTTTAACTGCTTGGTTTGAGCAAAATCCAAGTGAAGGCAAAGAGATTGTTCGTAAAAGTATTGATGCCGCAGCAGCACGAGTTGCTGCACGTAAAGCTCGCGATTTATCGCGTAGCCGCAAAGGTTTATTAGAAGGCCGCGGCATGCCCGGCAAGTTAGCTGATTGCCAATGGACTGATCCAGAAAAGTGCGAGCTATATATTGTTGAAGGTGACTCGGCTGGTGGTTCAACTAAAGGTGGTCGTGACTCACGCAACCAAGCAGTCTTACCTATTCGTGGAAAAATTCTAAATGTTGAGAAAGCTCGCATTGATCGCGTGCTACAAAATAACGAAGTGCAAGCTTTAATTACCGCACTCGGTACCGGAATCCACGATGACTTCGATGTTGCTAACTTGCGTTACCACAAGATTATTTTGATGGCCGATGCTGATGTCGATGGTCAACATATTCGCACTCTGTTATTAACCCTTCTTTTCCGTTTTATGAAACCACTTATTGAAGGTGGCTTTGTTTACTTGGCTTCACCACCACTTTATAAATTAAAATGGGGCGGCAAAGAACCAGTTCAATATGCCTTCTCTGATCGTGAGCGCGATGGCATGATCAAGATCGGTATTGATGCTGGCAAACGTTTACCGAAAGAAGATGGTATTCAACGCTTCAAAGGTTTAGGTGAAATGCCAGCTAAGGAACTTTGGGACACCACCATGGACCCAGAGCACCGCGTGCTAATCAAAGTAACTCTGGACGATGCTGCAGCAGCCGATGATTTATTCTCAGTATTAATGGGCGAAGAAGTCGAACCACGTCGCTCATTTATTCAACGCAACGCTAAAGACGTTAGATTCTTGGATATTTAAATGGATGAACTAAGAAAAGATTACGATCGCCAAGAGACTGTCGACCTACAAGTCGAGATGGCTCGTTCTTATTTAGATTATGCAATGTCAGTCATTGTTGGCCGTGCTCTGCCAGATATCCGCGATGGCCTAAAACCAGTTCATCGCCGCGTTCTCTACGCAATGTATGACGCTGGTTATCGGCCAGATAAGGGCTATTACAAGTCATCTCGCATCGTCGGTGACGTGATGGGTAATTACCACCCACACGGTGACACCGCTATTTATGACGCAGTTGTTCGCTTGGCTCAACACTGGTCACTTCGTTATCCATTAGTAGACGGAAATGGAAACTTCGGTTCTCCTGGTAACGACCCAGCGGCTGCAATGCGTTATACCGAAGCTCGACTTTCACCTATCGCCATGGAAATGATGCGCGATATCGATGAAGATACCGTTGATTTCTCACCAAACTACGACGGCCGTTCACAAGAGCCAAATGTTTTACCTTCACGTTTTCCAAACTTATTAGTTAACGGAAGCGCTGGTATCGCAGTTGGTATGGCTACAAATATTCCACCGCATAACTTGCGCGAGATTGGTGAAGGTGTGGCCTGGGCACTTGCTCACCCAGAAGCAAAATCTGATGAACTACTAGAACAATTAATGAAAATTGTTAAAGGTCCTGACTTTCCAACTAAAGCACTCATTGTTGGTCGCACCGGCATTGAATCTGCTTATCGCACGGGCCGCGGCTCAATTACGATGCGCGCAGTTGTACAAGTCGAGGAAATCAATAAGCGCACTTGTTTAGTTGTAACTGAACTGCCTTACCAAGTTAACCCAGATAATTTAGCTTTGAAAATTGCCGAACTAGTTAAAGATGGAAAAATTAAAGGCATTGCCGATGTCCGCGATGAAGGCAACGAACGTCTTGGCCAACGTTTAGTTGTTGTACTACAAAATAGCGCGATTCCTAAAGTTGTTTTAAATAACCTTTATAAGCAAACTCAATTACAAGATACTTTTGGCGCAAACATGTTGGCTCTGGTCGATGGAGTTCCGCGCACACTTCGCCTTGATGAATTTATTAAGTACTACATTGATCACCAAGTAGAAGTAATTGTTCGCCGTACCAAATATCGGTTAGTTGAAAAAGAGCGACGCGCACATATTCTGCAAGGCTACTTAAAAGCTCTTGATGCGCTCGATGCGGTAATTGCCTTAATTCGCGCTTCAACTACCCCTGAAGAAGCTCGCACTGGCTTAATGAAGTTACTTGATGTTGATGAAATTCAAGCTAACGCGATTCTCGATATGCAGCTGCGCCGTATTGCTGCCCTTGAGCGCCAAAAGATTAACGATGAGTACGACACGCTAATGGCTGAAATTGTTGAGTTAAACGCAATTTTAATTAGCCCAGAAAAGCAGCGCGAAATAATCGCGACAGAGCTAGCCGAAGTTGTTGCTAAATATGGCGATGACCGCCGTTCCCAAATTGTCGCTAGCGAAGGTGATTTCTCAGCCGAAGATTTAATTCCAGATCAAGATGTAGTTGTGACAATTACTCGTAGTGGTTATGCCAAACGAACCATGGCTGATTTATATCGCTCACAGCGTCGCGGAGGCCGCGGCGTTAAAGGCGCATCACTTAAACAAGACGATGTAGTTGATCATTTCTTTGTGGCCTCAACTCACGACTGGTTATTGTTCTTTACCAATCAAGGCCGGGTCTATCGTGCGAAAGTTCACGAGCTACCTGATGCAGGTCGCGATGCCCGCGGTCAACATGTTGCGAACTTATTAGCATTTAAACCTGAAGAAACAATTGCTCAGGTTCTTTCAATTAAGGATTACTTAGCAGCTCCTCACTTAGTTCTGGCAACTAAAGCTGGTTTAGTTAAAAAGAGCGCATTACTTGAATATGATTCACCACGAGCCGGTGGCTTAATCGCAATTGCTCTTAAAGGCGACGACGAAGTTGTCAGTGCAGCTCTAGTCGATGCCCGTGATGAACTATTACTTGTTTCCAAAAAAGCAATGTCAGTTCGTTTTGCCGTAGATGATGAGTCACTTCGCCCAATGGGTCGATCTACTAGTGGTGTAATCGGAATGAAGTTCCGCGCCGATGACGAGCTATTAACAATGGCGCGCATTACAGCGCAACACGCTGGCGATACTTTTGTATTTACCGCAACCGATGGTGGTTATGGCAAGAAAACCCCACTCGATGAATATCGCTTACAAGGTCGCGGTGGCATTGGTATTAAAGCTGCCAAAATTGATGAAAACTCCCGTGGTTCACTAGTTAGCGCACTTGTTTTGCGTAATGAAGATGAAATCCTGGCGATCACATCCGGTGGCACTGTTATGCGCACACCGGCTGCCGAAGTTCGCCAAACTGGCCGCGATTCCATGGGGGTCCGCCTAGTAAATCTCGACGATGGGGCTCAACTCTTATCAGTGACTTGTAACCCAGAAGAAACAGGGGCGACTTCTCCGGCCGAACCTGCTTAGATACGCGCGAGTTTTGGTTAAGTAGCGACTTCGGGGTAACCTTTGGCGCTTACCGCAGATAAATCCATTATTTGCGGGCCTATAGCTCAGCCTGGTTAGAGCGCTTCCCTGATAAGGAAGAGGTCGATGGTTCGAGTCCATCTAGGCCCACCCCCCGCTCAACACGGGGACCTAGCTCAATTGGTAGAGCACCGCCTTTGCAAGGCGGGGGTTAGGGGTTCGATTCCCCTGGTCTCCACTCAAGTAACACTTCCCGCACCCATTTATAAAAACGAAAAGGAAAAATAAAATGACAACAGCAACACTGCACACAACTATGGGCGACATTGTTGTAGAACTTTTTCCTGATCATGCACCAAAGACAGTTGCGAACTTTGTAGAACTTGCAACTGGTGCGCGCGAATGGGTTGACCCACGCACTGGTGAAAAATCAACTGCCAATCTTTACGACGGCACAGTTTTTCACCGTGTTATCGATGGCTTCATGATTCAAGGCGGCGACCCACTAGGTCAAGGCACTGGCGGCCCAGGTTACAAGTTTGCTGATGAATTCCATGGCGAACTAACTTTTGATCGCCCATACATTCTTGCGATGGCTAACTCTGGCCCAGGTACTAATGGCTCACAGTTCTTCATCACTGTTGCTCCAACAACTTGGTTAAACCGCAAGCACAGCATCTTTGGTGAAGTTAAAGATGCCGCAAGCCAAGCTGTAGTAGATGCAATTGGATCAACAAAGACTGGCGCACAAGATCGCCCAGTAACACCAATTAAAATTAATTCAATAACCGTCGCTTAAATACCCAGAACTGGTTTTAATTTACGCCCGTGTTAAGAAAAAGCACTGCAACTAATGCGTTAATTTTAATTATCTGTGCTGCCTATTTAGCGCAACAATTAATCCCTGATCTACAGAGTCAATTACTGCTGCCCGGTTTAGATTATTTGCAGTACAGCGACGAGTGGTATCGATTAATTACAGTTGCGCTAACCCATGGCGGATTAATGCACCTTGGATTTAATATGTATTCGCTCTATATTCTGGGCACTCCAATTGAATCTGCTTATGGCAGAAATAAGTTTTTAGTAATTTTCACTGTTTCACTTTTAACTGGCTCGTTCGCATCAGTATTTTTCAATAACGGAAGTTTTGTATCCGTTGGAGCTTCCGGCGCTGTCTTTGGTTTATTCGGTGCTTTTTTAATTGTCGGAAAAACCATCGGGGCCAATATTCGCGAAATCGCCATAATTATCGGGCTGAACTTTGTTGTTGGTTTTATCTTGGGCGGGGTTGACTGGCGGGCACACCTTGGCGGATTAGTCGGTGGCGCGCTGGCTGCACAATTGATTCTGGCCCGCCGCCGATAACCGCCGGCCTAATTACATGGCTGTAATTCTCCACATCTGTGGAGATCTTTGTGGATAACTGGCTAAAAAGTGGAAACTAGCGCCATTTAGTGGCTAGCGAGAAGCCAAAAGCGATAAAAGCAAAGCCAACCAACATATTCCAGGCACCAATATTAGGAATTGGGTATTGAGTCTGGCTGACGTAGAAAGTTACGATCCATAAAAGACCAACCAAAAAGGAGCCAACCATTGTTGGAGCCAACCATTTTGGGCTCTCAAGCGGACCCTGAGGGGTGAGGTCAACCAGCTCTTGATCATGAGCGTGCTGCTCTTGAACTTTCTTACGCAATTTGGATTTAGGCATGTCGCCAAGGGTAACAGGGCACGGAAAAATATCAACCGCGCCAGCGCTGCGAGTAGGCCAGAATTGCTCCATGAGCAGCCAGGCCACCAAGATCCTTGTCGTAGATAACTACGACTCTTTTGTTTTCAACTTGGTGCAGTACTTAGGCCAACTTGGCGCTAAAACCACAGTTGTCAGAAATGATGAAATTTCGGTTGAAGCAGCACTTGATTATGACGGCGTCTTAATTTCGCCAGGACCTGGAACACCAGAGGCAGCCGGCATCAGCATTCCAATGATTAAGTTTTGCGCAGAGAGAAAAATTCCGTTATTCGGTGTTTGTTTAGGACATCAAGCAATCGGAGTTGCTTTCGGTGCCACTGTTTCGCGCGCACCAGAGCTAATGCATGGAAAAACTTCAGAGATTATTCATAACCGCGAAGGCGTATATGCAAATCTGCCTTCGCCGTTTACCGCGACTCGTTATCACTCATTAGCGATTGAACGCGCCACAGTGCCAAATGAACTACAAATTACTGGTGAAACCGAAGGCGGCATAGTTATGTCAGTGCGACACAAATCGCTGCCAATCGAAGGCGTTCAATTCCACCCGGAATCTGTTTTAACCGAACATGGCCATGCAATGTTAGCTAACTGGCTAAATGAATGTGGCGACAAGAACGCACAAACTAAAGCAATTGGCTTATCACCAGTAATTGGCACCCGCGGCTAACGCTAATTATTGCTCAGGTTCTGTATTAATCGCAATTGTTACTGATTCACCAATCGTGCTGGTAGCTCCAGCTTCTGGGAACTGGCTAATAACTACACCGATAGCTTGATTTGGATCGTAATCACTAAATTCTTTAATCAAGAAATTTGAATTAATTAAAATTGCGCGAGCCTGACTTGCTTCAACTCCAATTAAATAAGGAATTTCAACTTGGCCGTTTGCGAGAGTCAAAACCACACCAGTGCCCGCCGTAACAGTTGAACCCATTTCTGGAGTAACAGCTAAAACTGTTCCTTGCGGTTTATCTGATGGCGAAACTTCAGTTCGTGCTACAACTAAACCAACCGAACCAAGCACTACGCGGGCATCACCAAGAGATAAACCAATAAGCCCATCAGGGACTAAGACATTGCCAGGTCCATCAGAGATTGTGATAACAACAGCCGAGCCCTTCTTTGCTTGTGAAGTAGCTACTGGCACTTGGCTTGCTACTCGATTCACTGGTATCTGTGGGTCATACGCGCGCTGCACGGTAACCACATAGTCACCAAGCTGCGCTTTTGCTTCAGCTTCAGTTAAACCAATTACATTTGGAACTGAATTAGAAGGCCCACCGGTAGTTTCGGTATCAGATAAATTCAATCCAAATACTGCAGCGCCACTAATAATTAACAACCCAATCAAACCAAACACGAGAGCCTTACGAGTAATCGGCTTACGGGCAATCTTCGCTTTTACAACTTGACCGCCACGGATCCGGATTAAATCATCGAGCATTAATCCGGCACTCTGATAACGATCAATCGGACGCTTAGCTAGCGCAACTGAAAGCATTACATCAATACCTTCAGGTAAACCAGGAAAAACTGAACTTGGTAATGGAAATTCACCAGAGACGTGTTGGTATGCAATTGATACTGGTGTGTCGCCTGTAAATGGTGGTTGTCCAGTAATTACTTCAAATAATAAACAGCCCGCCGAATAAACATCGCTGCGGGCATCAGCAACTTCGCCAACAGCTTGCTCTGGCGACAGATATTGCGCAGTTCCAACCACATTCCAAGTATTGGTAAGAGTTGCTGCTAAATCATCGAGCGCTCGAGCGATACCAAAATCCATTACCTTGACATCACCTTTATCAGTGATCATCACGTTGGCTGGCTTTATATCTCGGTGCACAATTCCACGTTCATGTGAGTAATCAAGAGCCGCCAAGATTCCTTCGCCAATTTCTAACGCGCGCTCAAGTGGCAACCGTTCACCTGATCGAATAATCTCGCGCAGAGTTTTTCCAGAAACTAATTCCATCACAATATAAGGGGCTGGATCTTCGCCAGAGTCATAAACCGCCACAATTCCTGGATGGTTTAAGCCCGCAGCGGCAAGTGCTTCTTTACGGAATCTAGTTACAAAAGAGGGGTCTTTAGCTAAATCAGAGCGCAGAATTTTAACCGCGACTTTGCGCGATAAACGTTCATCTTTTGCTTCGAAAACATCGGCCATTCCGCCAGTGCCAATCATGTCGCCAAGTCGGTAGCGACCACCTAATAGTTGGTTCATTTGCTAGCCCCATGTAACTCTGTTTCAACGGTTAAATCGGTTGCGATATCAGCCACAATAACGGTCACGTTATCTGGTGCATCATTTATGTAAGTGGCATCAACTAATGCAGCCACAGCATCTTCACGCTTGCTCTTCTTCAACAATGACTTAATTTCCTTGTTAGTTAACACGCTACTTAACCCGTCGCTGCAAAGTAAGTAACGATCACCGGCTTTACGTTCATAAACCACCAATACTGGATCAAGATTTCCAGAACCCATCAAAACTTGAGTTAGTAGCGAGCGCTGCGGATGATCATTGGCTTCAGCAATAGTTAATTTTCCTTGATCAATCAACTCTTGAATCACGGTGTGATCAAGGCTTAATTGTTCAAGTTCACCATCGCGCAATCTGTAGGCGCGTGAATCGCCGATATGCATAAGCGCAATGCGATCTTCGTGTAATAACAAAGCTGTCAAAGTTGTTCCCATTCCACGAAGCTCTGGATCATCATTGGCAACTCGGGCAATCTCTAAATCAATATCTACCATTGCTTGTGCCAGTAAGTCCTCAATCGAGTCGGCATCAATATGAATACTCTGTGAAATCGGAATTAACTTAGTTAACTCTTTAATAGCAATGGCTGATGCGACTTCGCCACCAGCGTGTCCACCCATTCCATCGGCAACAGCGATTAAGTTTGCAGATGTGATTGCAGAGTCCTCATTTCCAGATCGACGCAGGCCAATAGCTGAACGCGCAGCGAGTGCGAATACTGGTTGGCCCATGTGGCTTAGCCTAACGCTGTTCGCTAAGTGATCAATGCCCAGACCACTTATTTACGCGCATCGTGGATCTTCAATTGATCATCCCGAAAATACCCGAGCCGCATTTATGGCGGCAATTGCAGATGGTGCCGATGGGTTTGAGTGCGATTTAAGGCTGACCAAAGATGGCCAGGTAATTATCTGGCACGATTCAAATATGTTACGGATGGCAAATCACAAAGCGGTAGTGGCCCACACTGAGTACTCAGAGCTAAAGGGTATTTATCCCGAGTTGATGTTGTTAACTGAGTTACTTGAGATTGCTAAAAGACATAAAAAAGCTTTGGCGTTAGAGACAAAACATCCAGTTCCTTCAGGCAACGAGATCGAAAATAGAATTCTGGAACTTGTAAAACCATATAAAGATTTAGATGTGGCGCTACTTAGTTTTAGTTGGTCAGCGATAGAAAAAGTTTTTAGGTTAGAAACCGGTATAGAGACAGTGGCATTGGTAAATGCAATTAACGCACCCGTAATGAATCGCTTCTCCTCAGCTAAATCATTTGCGCCAAGTATTGAAGAGATCAGAAATCACCCTGAATTAGTGGCTAAGTATCAAAGCGAAGGAAAACGAGTTTTTGTCTGGACGGTAAATGAAGTAAATGATCTAAAATTATGTGCCCAGCTAGGTGTAGATATAGTAATTACAGATATGCCGGCGCGAGCATTAAGTGAGCTCGGGTATCCTTAACCAGTGAGCACATACGCCTATCTCGGACCAGCAGCAACCTTTACCGAGGCGGCGCTTAAGAACATTACTGGCCCCACAGATCAACTTATTCCATATGCCAACGTCACTGCAGCTTTAAATGCAGTCCGTAACAACGAAGCTGAGTTTGCCTTAGTACCAATTGAGAATTCCATCGAAGGTGTTGTTGCCCGCACATTGGATGAATTAGCAACTGGCGACCCTTTGATAATTGCGGGCGAAGTTACCTTGCCAGTCTCATTTGCTTTCATGATCAAACCTGGAACGAAAGAAATTAACCGAATTGCGACCCATCCACATGCCGAAGCTCAATGTCGCACCTATGTAGCCACCAACTACCCACATGCCGAAGTAGTTGCTACCAATTCAACTGCAGCAGCAGCCGAAGCGCTTAACCGCGGCGAGTTCGACGCGGCAATCGCATCCGCAGTTGCTGCCGATCGCTACGGTTTAGAAATAGTTGCTGAAAATATCGGTGACAACACCGAAGCAGTAACTCGTTTTGTCCTGGTTTCCAAACCAGGTGAATTAACTAAACCCACTGGCCATGATCGAACTTCAATGGCAATTTTCATTGGCACCGACCACGCGGGTGCGTTATTAGAAATTTTGACTGAATTCGCTACCCGTAACGTCAACCTTACTTTTATCCAGAGCCGCCCAACCGGGCGAGAGTTAGGCGATTACCACTTTATTGTCGATGCCGAAGGGCATATCAGCGACGCTAACGTTGGCCAAGCAGTAGCTCGCCTACGCGAGATCTGTGAGGAAATAAGATTCCTAGGTTCATACCCGCGAGAGGAAAGTAAATGATTGATATCAAATTACTGCGCGAGAACCCTGACTTAATTCGCGCCTCTCAAACTGGTCGCGGTGAAGATGCCAGCATTGTTGACCAAGTTTTAGCACTTGATGAAAAACGTCGCGCAGCTATTAATGAATTCGAAGCGTTAAGGGCTGAACAGAACACACTCTCTAAAGCAGTTGGTAGCGCTAAAGGCGATGAGAAAGCCGCCCTGCTGGAAAATGCCAAAGATTTAGCTAGCAAAGTTAAAACCGCTGATAGCAAACGCGCTGAAATCGAAGCTGAAGCAAATAATGAAGCGCTAAAGCTTTCAAATATTCTTGATCCTGCTGCCCCAATTGGCGGCGAAGCAGATTTTGTAATTATTGAGCACATTGGCACCCCGCGCGAATTTTCTGATTTCGAACCTAAAGATCATGTTGAGTTAGGCAAACTGCTTGGCGCAATTGATACCGAACGCGGTGCGAAAGTTTCTGGTTCTCGCTCTTACTATTTAACTGGTGTTGGTGCACTTCTGGAATTCGCACTTGTTAATTATGCAATCAGTAGCGCAGTTAAAGCTGGTTTCACTCCAGTTATTCCGCCGGTTCTAGTTAATCCACCAGCAATGGAAGGCACCGGATTCCTCGGACAAGCTGCTGAAAATGTTTACCGTCTTGAAAAAGATGACATGTATTTAGTTGGCACTAGCGAAGTGCCACTTGCTGCGTTCCACATGGATGAAATTTTGCCTGCTGATAAATTGCCAATGCGCTACGCGGGTTACAGCACTTGTTTCCGCCGTGAAGCTGGCACTTATGGAAAAGATACTCGCGGAATTATTCGAGTTCATCAATTTGATAAAGTTGAAATGTTTAGTTTCTGTCACCCAGATCATGCAGTTGCTGAACACCAAAAGTTATTGCAGTGGGAAAAAGATTTCCTTAATGCAATGGAGATCCCTTATCGCGTAATTGATGTTGCATCAGGTGATTTAGGTTCAAGTGCAACACGCAAATTTGATATTGAGGCCTGGATCCCTACGCAGCAGGCTTATCGCGAAGTCACCAGCACTTCTAACTGCACCGAGTTTCAAGCTCGCCGGTTGAACATCCGTTTTAAAGATGGCGATAAAACTTCAGCGGTAGCTACTTTGAATGGCACTTTGGTGGCCATCCCTCGCATGATTGTGGCAATTCTAGAAAACCATCAAAATGCTGATGGAACTGTAAATGTGCCAGTAGCACTGCAGCCTTTCTTGGGCATGACTCGATTCGAGTTAGTGTGACCGGTAGACGCCCTAAATTAATCGCAACTGATTTAGATGGAACCGTTGTCGCGCACTACGGCGAAATTTCCCAACGCACAATCGATGCTTTTCGTCGTGCCCACGCTATGGGGATAGAGATTTTCTTTGTCACAGGACGCCCACCACGTTGGATGCCAGAAATTAAAGAAGCATTCGGTATCGGTAATGCTATTTGTGGCAATGGCGCAATGTTGTATGACTTACATAATGGAAAAGTTCTAGAAGAATGGTTAATGCCGGTAGATGCGCAACTTGAATCAGTAAAAAGATTACGAGCGGCAATCCCACAAATCAGTTTTGCAGTTGAATCACATAATTATTTTCACCGCGAAAAGAAATACATACCTCGCTGGGATGTCGGTTTAGATAATGTTGGCGTAGATAACATTGAAGAAATCATGGCATCACCTGCGCTTAAAGTACTGGCACGCTGTTCCGATCAAGAGCTTTCATCTGATGAAATGTTAGAGATCGCACTTAAAGAACTAAATGGAATTGTCACGGTCACACATTCAAACCCACACGACTCTCTTCTAGAAATTTCAGCGCTAAATGTTTCCAAAGGTGCCACCTTGTCGAAAATGGCAGCTCGCTTAAATATCGACGCTGCCGATTGCGTTTCATTCGGTGATAACCCAAATGACTTCACAATGCTGGAATGGTGTGGTCGTTCATATGCAATGGCCGATGGGCACCCAGATGGACCAAAACACGCGAAATCAGTTGCGTTGCCACATACCGACGATGGTGTTGCGATTGTGATTGAAGAACTTCTCGAACTTCCCGCTTAACAACCTGATAATTTCTGCTCAATTTTAGATAAGCGCCAACCTCAGGTAGATTACGCCGCGGAGGGCTCGCATAGCGGCCGAGTGCACCGGTCTTGAAAACCGGCAGGTGAAAGCCTCGAGGGTTCAAATCCCTCGCCCTCCGCCATTTTTTATAAAGTTACTTAAGCCACTGTTTTAGGTGGATCTTGTGGCTGATTTCATAGCGCTCAAGCAAGGCATCGCCTAGCGCGCGTAAAGCCATGAGAGGAGACTTCGCCTTAGAGTTTTATGAGCAGTAACTAAGGGAGTCGTGAAATATGTCGGGAGTTTTTTCACCGGGCCGCGCCAAGATCAAAGAGCGCACCCTTCGCACCGATAAATGGTGGCTAGAGCCAGCAATTACTTTTGGAGTTCTATTCTCGTTCATCATCTACGCAACTTTCCGCGCATTTGAAGGTGCGAACTACTACAAAGACCACCTGATCTCGCCATTTTACTCACCTTGTTTATCTGAAGCATGTGTTACAGAAGCAACTATTTTCGGATTCACGCCAGTTAGCGCAGAAATATTTAGCATTGCACTTTCGCCGGCGCTAATTATTTTGATTTTCCCACTTGGTTTCCGTATGACTTGCTATTACTACCGCAAGGCTTACTACCGTTCCTTCTGGATGTCACCACCTGCATGCGCAGTTGCCGAACCACACACTAAATACACCGGCGAAACTCGCGCACCACTTATTCTGCAGAACGCACACCGTTGGTTCTTCTACGCCGGCTTAGTCTTTAACGTAATTCTTACTTACGACGCAATTATTTCATTTAAGAGCGTCGAAGGTGAGTGGGGACACATGAGTGTTGGTTCAATAGTTCTAACTCTTAGCGCAACCATGTTGTGGCTCTACTCATTGTCTTGCCACACTTGCCGCCACACTATTGGCGGCCGCTTAAAGAATTTCTCAAAACATCCATTGCGTTACAAGTTGTGGACACGCGTTTCAATTCTTAATCATTACCACCAACAGTTTGCGTGGTATTCATTAGCAGCAGTTGCTTTTGCTGACATTTATGTCCGCCAAGTTGCAACTGGCGCCTGGACCAATTTCTACTTCTTCTAAAAGGGGCACGAGTAAATGACAAATATGGAACGTCATAATTACGACGTACTAATCATTGGCGCCGGTGGCGCTGGTTTACGTGCTGCAGTAGAAGCTCGCGAAGCAGGTTTGCGCGTAGCAATCATCTGTAAATCACTATTCGGCAAAGCCCACACCGTTATGGCTGAAGGTGGCGCAGCTGCCTCAATGGGTAATGTCAACGATAAAGATAGCTGGATGGTTCATTTCCGCGACACAATGCGCGGTGGAAAATTCCTTAATCATTACCGCATGGCTGAATTACATGCCAAGGAATCACCAGATCGTATTTGGGAACTCGAAACTTGGGGCGCTCTCTTTGATCGCACTAAAGAAGGAAAAATTTCCCAACGTAACTTTGGTGGACATGAATATCCACGTTTAGCTCACGTTGGCGATCGCACTGGCCTGGAATTAATTCGCACCATGCAGCAACGCATTGTCGCGCTGCAACAAAAAGATGGTCGCGAAACTGGTGATATGGAAAGCCACATCAAGGTTTTCGCAGAATTAACTATTACTGACATTCTTAAAGAGAATGGCAAAGTTTCTGGTGCATATGGTTACTGGCGTGAAAGTGGAAGCGAAGTCTTGTTTGAAGCACCAGCAGTTGTAATTGCAACTGGTGGAGTGGGCAAGACTTTCAAGATTACGTCTAACTCTTGGGAAGGCACTGGCGATGGCCATGCCCTCGCACTTAAGGCTGGCGCAAATTTAGTTGACATGGAATTTCTGCAATTCCACCCAACTGGAATGGTATGGCCACCATCTGTTCGCGGAATTTTAGTTACCGAATCTGTTCGCGGTGAGGGTGGCGTCCTAACAAACAATTTGGGCGAGCGCTTCATGTTTAAATACATCCCAGATGTATTTAAAGATAAATATGCTGATAACGAAGCTGAAGCAGATCGTTGGTATCTAGATCAAGATAACAACCGTCGCCCACCAGAATTATTGCCTCGCGACGAGGTTGCTCGCGCAATTAACAGCGAAGTTAAAGCTGGTCGGGGCACTGAGCACGGCGGAGTATTCCTAGATGTTTCAAAGCGAATTCCAGCCAATGTAATTAAAAAGCGTCTGCCATCTATGTGGCATCAGTTCTACGAGCTAGCTGGCGTGGACATCACTAAAGAGGCTATGGAAGTCGGCCCAACTTGTCACTATGTAATGGGTGGCGTTGAAGTAGAGCCAGATAACGCAGCAGCTGTTGGGGTACCGGGCTTATTTGCCGCCGGTGAAGTCGCAGGCGGAATGCATGGTTCAAACCGCCTTGGCGGAAATTCACTTTCAGATCTTTTGGTATTCGGTCGTCGTGCCGGAATGGGCGCAGTTGAATACGTTAAGAACAATGGCGCTAACCCAGTTAGCGATGCTTCAATTAAAGCAGCAGCAGCTCGAATTGAAGCTCCATTCTCACGCGAAGGCGGCGAGAATTCATATTCGCTACATGCCGAATTACAAGAAGTTACTCACAACTTAGTTGGCATTATCCGTACTGGCAAAGAAGTTGAAGAAGCAATTGAAAAGATTGCTGATATTCGCAAGCGCAGTGCAAACGTTTCAGTATCAGGCGGACGCAAGTTCAATCCTGGTTTCCACTTAGCTTTCGACTTAGACAATATGTTGTTAGTTGCTGAAAGCACTGCCAAATCTGCACTTCGCCGCGAAGAATCTCGTGGTGGACATACTCGCGATGATTTCCCTGGAATGGATTCAACTTGGCGTCAGGTCAACAACATTTCCTCATTTGATGGCAAACAAGTAAATGTAAAAGCACAACCACTGCCACCAATGCCTAAAGAGTTATTCGACCTCTTTGATATTCACGAACTCGAGAAATATCTAACACCCGAAGAAATTGCGAAAGGCGGTTCCAACTAATGACTCGCAAACTTAATCTTCGTATTTGGCGAGGCGACGCAACCGATGGCGCGCTACAAGATGTAGTTGTAGAAGCCAATGAAGGCGAAGTTGTTCTCGATGTAATTCACCGCGTACAAGCAACTCAGATGGGTGACTTAGCAGTTCGCTGGAATTGCAAAGCTGGTAAGTGCGGATCTTGTTCAATGGAAATTAACGGCAAGCCACGTTTAGCTTGCATGACCCAAGTTGCTTCATACGGCGAAGATGAAACTATTACGGTTACACCACTTCGTGCTTTCCCGGTAATTAAAGACCTCGTTACCGATGTCTCATTTAACTACCGCAAAGCCATGGAAATCCCAGCTTATGAGCACCCTAAAGAACTTGCTCCTGGCGATGCTCGCATGGAGCAAATCGACGTCGAGCGCTCACAAGAGTTCCGTAAGTGCATCGAGTGTTTCCTTTGCCAAGATACTTGCCACGTAATTCGCGATCACGAAGAAAATAAGAAGTCTTTTGCCGGACCTCGGTTCTTTATTCGTATTGCTGAATTAGATATGCACCCACTTGATATGTTGAAGAATCGTAAGCGCACTGCGCAAGAAGAGCACGGCCTTGGAATGTGTAACATTACAAAGTGCTGTACTGAAGTTTGCCCAGAGCACATCAAGATCACTGACAATGCGATCATTCCTATGAAGGAACGCGTTGTAGATATTAAGTACGACCCAGCACGCATGTTTGCTGGTCTACTAAAGCGCGATAAGCGAAACTAATGAGATTGCTAATCCGGTGGGGTGCGCTAGCTGCATCATTCTGGGTAGCAACTGCGCTAATTCCAGGCATTGATGTTCTAGGTGGTTTCACCACCTACCTTTGGGTCGCGCTTTTATTCGGTTTGATAAATTCAATTCTGGGTGGCTTAATTAAATTGTTAACGCTACCAGCTGTGATTTTAACTTTTGGACTATTTCTAATTGTTGTTAACGCTTCAATGTTATTACTTACCGCTGAGTGGAGCGATAAGTTAGATGTTGATGGTTTCTGGCCCGCAGTTCTGGCATCTCTGGTGATTAGTGTTATGACTCGAATCCTGGGCGGAATTTCCAAGAAAGCGATTTCCAGCTGAAGTCGTTGTTTTTAGTTTCCATCGGTGGAGTCGCCGGAACTCTGGTGCGCTTTGCCCTAGGTCTAGTAATTGAAAATGATCGAAATGGAACACTCACGGCGAATCTAATTGGCGTAGCACTTGCCGCTGCTTTATTAGTTTTAATGGAACGTCGCGGAGTTACTGAACTAAGGCATCTACTTTTGCCTGGGTTTTGCGCTGGATTAACTACTTTTTCAGCGGTTACCGCGGAATCTCTTGAGCCTAAAGATGGCGGCTTTTTGTTCCTTGCCGAGAATGTAATTCTGAGCCTAATAATCGTGGCAATCGTGCTGCCGTTAGCTCGACGAGTTATTCCGGTTAGATCATGAGAACTCTTTACATAATTCTCGGCGCAGCTATTGGCGCACCTGCTCGCTTTGCGATTGATCAATACATCCGTAGATTCACAAGCAAACCTTACGGAATCTTTTTGATTAACGTACTTGGCTCATTTTTACTTGGGCTGACCTTTAGAAACACCGATCATATTCACGATTTAATCGCTATTGGTTTTGCTGGCGCTTTCACAACTTGGTCAACTTTTATGCTCGATATCTATTTGGCCTTTGAACTTAAACGAAAGAGTGAGGCGATAATTAATTTGGGAGTGTCGCTTGGCTTTGGCCTGCTAGCAGCTTGGCTAGGTTTAAAGTTTGGTGCATGAGTTCTAATAACCAAATGCCTTGTGATTTCTGTGGCGCACCTTATGACCCAGTGGCAACAAGATGGTTATGCCCAACTTGTCACACTAAAACAAATTGCTGTGATGGGGCGCCTTGTGCCATTGATCCAATTGAAGCAGCGCAGAGAGCTGAAACAAACAAACTTAGGTTGGCTTAAAACTAATTACTTTGCGTGCTTAGCCATCCAGGCTTCGATTTCATCGGGGTGACGAGGTAGCGCTTCACTTAAGTTACGGCAACCATCTTTAGTAACAACCACATCATCTTCGATGCGAATACCGATTCCGCGGTATTCGGCTGGAAATAGTTCGTCATCAGGTTGAATATAAAGTCCTGGCTCAACAGTTAAAACCATTCCTTCAGCTAAAACACCATCGAGATAAGCTTCTTGTCGAGCATGCTGGCAATCATGAACATCCATACCAAGCATGTGTGAAACACCATGAAGCGTCCAGCGGCGATGTAAGCCAACATCAGGACTCATTGATTCTTCTACGCTACAAGGCAAGACACCCATGTCGAATAGCCCTTGCGCCAGAACTCTTTGCGCGGCGATATTAATTGAGCGAAATGTTGCACCTGGCTTAACCGCTGCAAAACCAGCCAATTGCGCTTCATATACCAACATATACAACGCACGTTGTGCCGGGGAGAATTTTCCATTTACTGGCAAGGTACGAGTGATATCTGCGGTGTAGTAAGAATCCATTTCAACACCAGCATCAACCAACACAAGTTCGCCGTTTTTTATCGCGCCATCGTTTCGAATCCAGTGCAGGACGCAAGCATGAGAGCCACCGGCTGCAATTGTTGTGTAACCAACGTCGTTGCCTTCAGTGCGCGCTTTAGTAAAGAATGCTGCTTCAATTACACGCTCCCCACGATGATGCGCGACGGCTGCGGGCATTGCTTTAACAATTTCTTGGAAACCAAGTTCGCTAGCATCGCAAGCAGCTTGCATTTCATCAATTTCATATTGATCTTTAATCAAGCGAGCCTCTGAAACAAAAGTTAATAGCTCAGCATCACGATCATGTTTAGCTACTAATTCATCAATTTCGACATCTTGTTCATGAATAGCAATTGTTGCAATTCCATCACCAAGTAAATCTTTCAGATCAGTTACTTTACGAGTTTCAACTTGATAGCGATCTTTCGCTTCACTTAGAGTAAAGCGTCGACCGACCCAAAGTTCACCATATTTGACATCACGGAAGAACGCTTCGGTATCGCGAGTGCTACGTGGGTGGATGTAAAGGATGGCATCATGGCCAGAACCATTTGGTTGCATTACTAGAACTGAGTCAGCAGTTGCTTCGACGCCTTGAACGCCGGTGTAGTACGCAAATGCGGTATGTGGTCGATAGGCATAATCGCTATCGTTGCTGCGAACTTTGTAATTTCCAGCCGGAATAACTAAGCGCACACCAGGGAATGCTTTAGATAGAGCTTCGCGACGAGAAACACAAAACTTAAGTGGTGGAGTTGGTTTTAAGCCTTCAAGTGGAGTTGGAATCCACCCACCCTTCATCAACTCGGCAAAAGCTGCCGGAGTTGGCACATCGTGCGGGCGCTTCTTAGTTGTTTCCTCGCTCATTGGGTTAGCGTAACAAGACGTTTTCGATTCAGTAAGCGTAGAAAGTGCCTCAAATCAGCCTGTAGACTTAACTCTGTACTTGGAGACGTCGCATAGCCCGGTCGAGTGCGCCTCACTGCTAACGAGGTAAGGTTTAATCGCCTTCAGGAGTTCAAATCTCCTCGTCTCCGCCAACTGGCTTCAATTATGGCTGAGCGCTAATTTCCTTTAATGGTTTAAAAATTCAATCGCCTTATCAATTATTTCAGAAGTTTTGTTATACATCAATGAAATATGGCCTTCCCCAGATTCAATAAAGAGCTCTGCATTGCCCAATTTATCCGCGAGAAAATGTCCATGAGCTGGTGTGCACAATCGATCTTCATCGCCCTGGAAAACGGCAACCCTTTTAGTAATTGCCTCAAGTTCAATTCCCCAAGGGGAGGCATCACTTTCGAAATCATCTATGGCACCGAAATCTCCAGAGGCCAATCCATGATTCATCGCCTCAGATAAGTCACTACTGAATTTACCACTACAGATTTCAATATCCTTACGGGAGAGTGCTTCACCAAATAACTGCACGATTTGATTTGGTTTAGATATTCTCAACTCATCTAATGACGGAAACTTAAAATCTTCCGAAGCCCCATTCCTGGGTGGATATTTTTCATAGTAAGTATCCCAATCATTACTCACTCGAGGAGCATCACCGGCGATGGTTATCGCGCCCATACATCTATCATCTTGAAGATCCGAGATTGCAGCTGGTGAACCACTAGACCAACCTAATGAAACAAATCGTTTCACCTGAAAATGTTGAATGGCTTTCTGAGTCTCGAAGAAATAATCGGACGTCCTTCGACCTTCGCGGCGCGTACTGGCTGCATATCCTGGTCGCGTGATCCCGATTGCAAAATATCCACGTTCGCGTGCCATGCGAAAGAATAGAGCCATATTTTCAGAAGAACCAAGCGCTCCATGGTGAAGGACGATCGCGGAATCTCGTGGGTCACCCTCTGTTACGACCTCCAAGATTTGATTGTTCTCTAGATGGATCAAGTGAGTCTGCATTCCAGAAAGATTACACACGACTCTGGCTATTTAGGGCAATAATGGAATTTGTTGGTGGCTGGGAGTAATGTTTATTAGACTACGACTGTGCCTCAATACAAAGTAGCGATAGTCGGAGCCGGTCCTGCCGGTTATTTCGCTGCCCAGGCTCTACAAAACTTACAAACCGATGACCTTTCCTTCGCCATCGACATGATTGAGCGCCTTCCAACACCTTGGGGCTTGGTTCGAAGTGGCGTGGCACCGGATCATCCAAAAATTAAGACAGTCTCTAAAGTTTTTGAAAAGGTAGCCACAGCTGAGGGCTTTAGCCTCTACGGAAATGTTGAACTAGGCACAGATATCTCAATCGATCTGCTGAAAGCAAAGTATGACGCGGTTGTCATCGCAACAGGATCAGCGGTTGGCAGAAAACTTGGTATCCCAGGAGAAAATCTGTCAGGTTCGATTTCTGCTGCTGAGTTTGTGCCTTGGTATAACGGACACCCTGATTTTGCCAACCACACACCAAATCTTGATTGCGATACCGCAGTTGTAATCGGCGCCGGTAACGTTGCAATGGATGTCGCACGCATGTTGGCACTTGAACCAAGTGAACTCGATGCTACCGATACTGCTACACACGCACTCGAAGCTCTTGGTAATTCTAAAATTCGTAAAGTTGTAATTAGCGCCCGTCGCGGCCCTGAATTCGCAGCATTTACTTCACCAGAACTTCGCGATCTACCAAAACTAGAACATACCAATGTTTTAATGCACGCATCGGATATAAATGCTGCCATCGAACGCGCAGGAGCTGAACCAGAGAAAGAAGTTCGCAATAATTTAGAAGCAATGCGACTGATCTCTGAGCTAGAGCAAGGAAAACACGAACGAACTCTAGAGTTTCAATTCCTCTGCACCCCTAAAGAGTTTCGCGGTGACGGCCAGGTGGAGGAAGTTGTTTTCACAACTGGCGCCGGTGAAGAAAAAATCATTAAAACAGGGTTAGTAATTACCGCTATTGGCTACGAAGCAGAACCTATTGCTGGAATTCCTTACGAAAAAGGTAAAGTTTTAAACAGCGACGGCCATGTATCTGAAAACCTTTATGTTGTCGGTTGGGCGAAGCGCGGGCCATCTGGTGTGATCGGTACAAATAAATCAGATGCCGCAGATGTCATGAATTTATTAGTTGCTGCCCTCAAAGAATCTAAACCAACTGCAGAACTTTCTTCGCTAATTACAACAAATAAAGTAATTTCACAAAGCCATTGGGAATCAATCAATGCTGCTGAAGTTGCAGCAGGTGAACCTCACGGAAAACCACGCATTAAAGCGGTTTCACGCGAAGAGCTACTGCGTTTGGGTGGACATACTAATTAACTCTCGCCTTTAAGGGTTAGAAGTAAGGGTGAGGTTCATCTAAATCACCCTTAACAGTAGAAGCTCGAATCACCCCTGCTTTATCTTTATTTATTGCCGTTTACCGAGATAAATAAGGGAAAAATGAGAACTTCAATGTTCAGCAGAAGGCTTAGATCCTTAACTACTTTTGCTATTTCTATTTTATGTTTTGGTTTTCTAAGCACAACTCCGGCTTCCGCTATTGGAGCTCTCTACAACGGAACTAGTGGCGATGTCGCCTGTGGCACTTCAGGATTTTTCACAATTACAAATAATGTTGTAGTGAGTCACTCAAGTTGTGTTGGAAGCGTAACAATTCCAAACTCTGTAACCAGTGTCGCAAGCAGAGCTTTTATGTGGAGCAGCGCAGTCACATCTCTCACAATTGGTACCGGAGTAACCGAAATTGCTGACACTGCATTTTACGATTTAGGTGTCACTACGCTAAATATTCCAGGTAATGTGACAACGATTGGCGCTGATGCGTTCAAAGATATGAATAATTTAACAACTCTGACTTTGAATAACGGCCTCACAACTATTGGAAGTATGGCTTTCCGTTACGCAAAAAAACTGACCTCCTTAACAATTCCAAGTACTGCAACTTCTATTGCAGCTTATGCATTTGCCGACCTTGATGCTTTAACTTCTTTAACGATTAACGAAGGCATAACAACGATTACCAATAATGTTTTCTATCTGTCTACAAAGTTTCTGTCCTCAATTACGATTCCAAACAGTGTTACCTCAATTGGAGAATCGGCTTTCAGATATGACTCAACAGGTGAGCCTTACTCAAATATTACTTCAGTAACACTTGGCTCTGGGCTAATTACTGTCGGTGACTTCGCTTTCTCAAACGTTCTACGGAGTGTAGAAACATTCGTAATACCAAATAATGTGCAAGTAGTTGGTGATCGCGCTTTTTATAATTCAAACACCAGCAATCAAGTCACTCTGCACACAGTAACTGTCGGTAGCGGCTTAACAACAAAGACGGGCACAAGTCTTTTCGGAAGCCAGGATAAAATTTGTACAGTTACAAATCTTTCAATATTTACAAACTCGGGTTTGGGTATAAATACCAATGCCAATTGTCCCGCGGCCCCAAGGCAAGCTACTGCTGTTGCTATTAGCCGTGGCGCAATTGTCACAGTAAGTGCTCCATTGTCGGGAGGCACCCCAACCTCATATTTAGTTACCGCATCTCCGGGTGGTGAGACTTGTACCGTAACTGGTGCTTCTGGTTCTTGTACGGTTTCAAATTTAACCAATGGAACTGCGTACACATTCACCACGCAGAGCATTAACGCACTAGGCACATCGTCTGCCTCGGTCGCATCAACAGCAGTAACCCCAGATGACATCCCGCAGACGATCTCGGCGCTCGACATTTCAAGTGATACTGGTTCGTCATCGAGTGATTTCAATACATCAACAGCATCTCAAACCATTACTGGAACCCTTAGTTACGCACTAGAAACAAACGACAAGATCTTTGGTTCACTTGATGGCGGAAGCAACTACGTAGATATAACCAGTTATGTAACTGGTACAACCATAAGTTGGCCAGCGACTTTAACTACTTCAGGAACGATTGCTTTGAGGGCTACTAAGGCATCTGGAGTGGTTGGAACTGCAACTACTCAAACTTACGTATTAGATACTTCAACACCTACCCAAACAATTTCAAATATAGATATTTCGGCAGATACTGGCGATTCAAGTAGCGATTTCTTAACTAAGACAAGTTCACAGACAATCACTGGAACTCTAAGCGCCGCACTTGGAACCAACGAATCACTCTGGGGCTCAACTAACAATGGCTCGACCTACACAAACATAACCAACAAAGTCACAGGTACTGCAATTTCCTGGAATGGTGCGACGTTAAGTGGCTCTAGCAACATACTTCTCGAAGTTCGTGATTTAGCTGGAAACGTCGGCACCGCATCAACGCAAGCCTATGTTCTTGACACTTCGAGCCCTACGCAAACTATTTCAAATATTGATATTTCAAATGATACGGGAATTTCGGCATCAGACTATAAAACTAATTCAGCGGCACAAACCGTTACTGCCAGCCTTAGTGCTGTCCTAGGCACAGGAGAGACTCTTTGGGGGTCGCTCGATTGGGGTGCTACATATACAAATATCACTTCAAAAGTTTCTGGCACATCAGTATCTTGGGACGGAACAACATTTGCTACAGGAACATATCAACTCCGCTTTGAGGTACGGGATACAGCTGGAAATACCGGAAGTATGGGTTGGTCGCAATTCAATTTCGAGTTGGACACAACACTGCCAACAGTTACGTCATTTACATCATCAACCGCGAATGGCACCTATGGGGCTAATGCAACCATTAATATAACTGCGAATTTCAACGAGTCAGTTGGCGCTTCTGCGCAGTTAACAGTGACACTTGATACCGGCGCGGTTGTTGTTTTAACTCACGCCAGCGCAGGAAACACGCTTTCAGGAACCTACACAGTTGGTTCAAGTGATAGCACAAGTGATTTAACAGTTTCTTCATATTCAATCAGTAGTCCGGTTGAAGATACTGCAGGCAATTTAATGACTTCGACAGCTGTTCCGGTCGGTGCGAACAATATTGCGGGTGCAAAAGCTTTAGTAATTGATACAACCCCGTCTACTCTCTCCAACATAAGCACATCATCAGTTACTGGAAATTCGGCGAATCTAAATTTCACATCGAATGAATCGGGAACGTATTACTACCTAATTTATGCCGCGTCGGATGCAGCCCCAACAGCTGCAACGGTTGTGGCACAGGGAGCTGCGGTCGCTAAAGGCACATCTACACATACGACAACAGCACAAACAGTTGGGGTTACAGGACTTAGCGCAAGCACGCAATACGCTGCTTACCTGGTTGTGAAAGATAGTTCTGGAAACACATCTACAGTTTCGAGCACTAGTTTTACAACAACAATCGCAGTGCCGAATGCACCAGTGCTGCAAGCAGCTTCTGATTCAGGAAGCTCTAATTCCGACAAAATTACAAATATTGATACGCCAACAATTGAATTATCTGGTTTAACTTCAGGAGCTTTGATTACGGTAACAGCAACACCGGCATCGGGATCACCGGTTACCTGCACATTTACTGCCTCTGGTGCTACTGGTTCCTGTGCTTTCACAACTGCACTTGCGAACTCAACTTACTCAGTCAAAGTGAAGCAAACTATTGGTGGCGTTGATTCAGCGGATTCAACTGCACTTAGCAATGTGGTAATTAACAAAAGTATTTTGTCAGCGCCTTCTGCGCCAGACCTTCAAACAGCATCTGACACTGGCAACACCTCTGATAACTTGACTGCGGATAACACGCCAACCATTTCTTCAGTTGGTTCATTAGTTGGGTCAGGACTAATCACAGCTGCCAAGAGTGGTCAGACCAGCGTGACTTGTGCGATTTCGGCGGGTAATTGCACCCTGGGAACGCTTGCCGATGGAGTTTGGGATATCACGATCACAGATACTGACTCTGCTGGTAATGCCGCTACTTCTTCTGCTCTACAAATAACAATTGATACCACTGGTCCGACTGTGACTTCTGTTTCTTCAAGCACTAGCGACTCCAGCACATTAAAAGTTGGTGATGTTATTGCCGTAACTGTCACTTTCAGTGAAGTGGTAACTGTTACAGGAACTCCCCAATTAACAATGGAGACCGGAAGCACTGATCGAGTTGTCAACTACGCATCGGGTTCAGGCACTAATACTTTGACCTTTAACTACACGGTACAAGCAGGCGATGTAACTGCAGACCTCGATTACCTCTCTACTTCGGCACTAGCGTTAAATGGCGGCACAATTAAAGATGCGTCAACAAATAATGCTGTCTTAACACTTGCTTCACCTGGCTCTGCTGGTTCGCTAGCTGCGAACAAAGCACTTGTTGTTGACACAGCCGCGCCTACAACAACAGCAACCACTGCATCAATTTCAGCATCTGGAAACGCTGTTGTACAAAGCTCTGAAACTGGCACTGTCTATTTAGTTAGCAGCGGAATCACCGTTACAAATTTGGCTAGCATCACTGGCGCTGCCGATTCTGCCTGGAATAGCACTTCTATTTCGACGGCCAATACCAACACTAATTTAGCTGCTAGCGGATTGGTATCGGGAACCTATAAAGTTTATGCGACAGATGCCGCAGGAAACCTCTCTGCAGCTTCGACTGGAACAATCGGCATTCTGCCACCTGCACCAACATCGCTAGTCGCAACTCCTGGAGATAGTTCAGCAAGTATCGCTTTCACTTCAAATTACGACGGTGGCGCAGCAATTACTAATTACAAATATTCATTAGATGGCACTACCTACATTGCTCTCAGCCCAGCTGATGCAACATCACCGATAACTATTCCTGGCCTAACAAATGCGACCGCTTACACAATCTACTTAAAGACAGTCAACAGTGTTGGTGATTCAGCTGCTTCAGCGTCGGTTTCGGTAACTCCAACTGATCAAACTCCACCAACGTTATCTAGCGCAGTTCTATCTGTCAATGGTTTAACTCTAACTTTGACTTACAACGAAGCGCTAAGTGCGACAACAGCGGCTACTTCAACTTTCGCAGTTACTTCAAACAGTTCAGCTGCGACAGTATCGAATGCAGTGGTATCAGGATCAACAGTGGTATTAACTTTGGCTGCTGCAATAGATCAAGGTAAAACAGTGCTTATTACTTATACCGATCCAACTGCCGGAAATGATACAAACGCAATTCAAGACTCAGTCGGAAATGATGCTGCGACATTTACCGCGCAATCGGTAACGAATAACTCAACTAACATAACTCCACCTGGAACACCGCCGGCACCAACTGCAATAGCCGGCGATGCTCAAGTAACTGTAACTGTTACGGCCGGAACTACCGGTGGAACTCCAACTTCTTACACTGTTACAGCATCACCACAAGTAGGTGGCGTTACAAAGACTTGTACGGTTACCGGAGCAAGTGGTTCTTGTATCGTCACCGGTTTAACAAACGACGTGGCATATACATTTACCGCAACTGCAATTAATACTTCAGGTTCTACAGGCGGAACTTCATCAGCTTCAGCCGCATCAGTCTCTGCAACTCCAACTGATACCCCAGTTGCGCCAGCAGTATTGGCAGCTAGCGCACCTACTGGCACCCTGACATTTGGTTCTACTTTAACTTCGGCAGTTACCTTCATTGGCACACCAACACCAGCACTTACTTACTCATGGCAACGCTGTACTTCAGTAAGCAATTTGGCTACTTGTGCGACTATCTCTGGAGCAACAGCCTCAACTTATGTACTTACTGCTGCAGATGTGAGCAACTTTGTGCGCTCAGTAGTCGTAGCAACAAACGCAACCGGCACTGCTACAGGCACTTCGGCAGTCACAGTAGCTATTGCACCAATAGCCCCAAGTGCGCCAACCACACTAATTGCTACCGCAGGTGATGGCTCAGCAAGCATCGATTTCACTGCCGGTAGCGCAGGCGGTGGAACGATTACTAATTACAAGTATTCGATAGATGGCACTAATTACATTGCCTTAAACCCAGCAGATACGACATCTCCGGTAACTATTCCGGGATTAACTAACGCAACTGCGTACACAATTTATCTAAAGGCAGTAAATAGTGCAGGCGATTCAGTCGCATCTTCATCAGTAACGGTAACTCCAACTGATCAAACACCACCAACTTTGGTTTCCTCAGTTCTGTCAGCAGATGGCATCACGCTAACACTTACTTTCAACGAAGCTCTGAATGCGACAACTGCAGCAGCAAGTGCCTACGCAGTAACGCAAAATGGCTCTGCGGTAGCCGTTTCAACTGCGGTTGTTTCCGGATCAACTGTTGTAATCACACTTGCTGACTCAATTGACCAAGGACGTAACGCCTTAATCACATACACCGACCCAACTTCTGGAAACGATTCGGCTGCGGCTCAAGACTTAGTCGGTAATGACGCAGCCACATTTACAGCACAAGCCGTTACTAATAATTCAACGGTTATTACAATTCCAGATAAACCAGCTACCCCAACAGCTGTGGCAGGTAATGCGCAAGCAACTGTTTCAGTAACTGCGGCGACTACAGGTGGAACACCAACTTCTTATACCGTCACAGCTTCACCACAAGTAGCAGGAGTTGATAGAACCTGCACAGTCAACGGCGCAAGTGGCTCCTGTGTGATCACTGGTTTAACTAATGGAGTTGCATACACATTTAGATCTGTAGCAATAAATGTCACTGGCTTATCCGCGCTATCCGATACTTCAACTGCCGTAATTCCTGCTGCGCCACCTGCCCCACCCGCACCTGCGCCTGCTCCAACGCCACCACCTGTGCCGGTAATTCCACCTGCACCACCTGCGATTCCACCAACACAGGTAGGCGGCGTGATTGCTTCTGGAAGCGCGAGAGTCGGAAGCACCGCATTAGCATCAGCAACTTTCAACGGAACTCCAACACCGTCATTGAGTTATCAGTGGCTTCTATGCGCGACGCCTTCAAGTATGTGTATTGATATCGGAGGCGCTAATGAAGCTAGCTATCAACCAAGAAATGCCGATATTGGAAGTTATTTATTAGCCAAAGTAACCGCTACCAATGCTGGCGGCTCAATTTCAACCACATCTAACGCAATCGGCCCAGTAACGGCTGCGCTCTCTATTTCTACTATAAATACAAATTCCCCTGCGGTAGAAGGAAGTGCGCTCTCTGTAAAAGTTTCAACCGACGGTGGTAAATTGCCAATCACATTCGCACTAACTGCAGGAGTTCTACCAGCCGGAGTATCTCTAAATAGAACTACTGGTGAAATATCTGGCACACCAAATGAGTTCGGAACTTTCCCTGTAACTATAACTGCGACAGATGGTGATGGAACTAAGGCCGCTTCGAGTTTTGTCATAACCGTGGCAAAGGCACAAGTGCTAACACCAACACCAACACCAACACCAACACCAACACCAACACCAACACCAACACCAACACCAACACCAACACCAACACCAACACCAACACCAACACCAACACCAACACCAACACCAACACCAACACCA
>JBIIYZ010000010.1:0-41087 GCA_044346555.1 Candidatus Planktophila sp.
ATTACCAACGATGGAGTTTCCATCGCCAAAGAGATCGAGCTAGATGATCCATGGGAAAAGATTGGTGCTGAATTAGTTAAAGAGGTAGCCAAGAAGACTGACGATGTTGCCGGTGATGGCACAACAACTGCGACCGTGCTGGCTCAAGCACTTGTTCGCGAAGGTCTACGTAACGTTGCCGCTGGATCAAACCCAATGGCGCTAAAGCGCGGTATTGAAAAAGCAGTCGAAGCTATCGTTGCCGAACTTCTATCAATGGCAAAGAGCGTTGATTCAAAAGAACAGATTGCAGCTACTGCATCTATCTCTGCTGCTGATTCAACTATTGGCGAAATGATTGCCGAAGCAATGGACAAGGTCGGCAAAGAAGGCGTTATCACAGTAGAAGAATCAAATACTTTTGGGCTTGAACTCGAACTAACTGAAGGTATGCGTTTTGATAAGGGTTACATCTCACCTTACTTCGTAACTGATCAAGATCGCATGGAAGTTGTTCTGGAAGATGCTTACGTTCTTCTAGTTAACTCAAAGATTTCAAATATTAAAGATTTGCTACCAGTTCTTGAAAAAGTAATGCAATCAGGTAAGCCACTTGCCATCATCGCTGAAGATGTTGAAGGCGAAGCACTTGCCACTCTCGTAGTAAATAAGATTCGCGGAATTTTCCGCGCAGCCGCAGTTAAAGCGCCAGGCTTTGGCGATCGTCGCAAAGCAATGTTGCAAGACATTGCAATCCTTACCGGTGCAACTGTAATTTCTGAAGAAGTCGGCCTAAAGCTTGATCAAGCTGGTTTAGAACTTCTTGGAAAAGCTCGCAAAGTAGTTATCAGTAAGGAAGAAACCACCATCGTTGAAGGCGGCGGAGATGCTGATCAGATCAAGGGCCGCGTAAATCAGATTCGCGCCGAGATTGAGAAGAGCGATTCAGATTACGATCGCGAAAAACTACAAGAACGCCTAGCTAAATTAGCTGGTGGCGTTGCTGTCATTAAGGCAGGCGCAGCCACTGAAGTTGAACTCAAAGAGCGCAAACACCGTATTGAAGATGCAGTACGTAACGCAAAAGCCGCAGTAGAAGAAGGCATCGTGGCTGGTGGTGGCGTTGCGCTACTACAAGCGGGCCATGCGGTTTTCGCGAAGTTGAAACTTGAAGGCGACGAAGCAACTGGCGCCAAGATTGTTGAGCTATCAATTGAAGCTCCGCTTAAGCAGATCGCAGTTAATGCTGGTCTCGAAGGTGGCGTAGTCGTTGAGAAAGTTCGTCACTTAACTGCCGGTCACGGCTTAAATGCAGCGACTGGTGAATATGTAGACATGATCAAGGCTGGCATCATCGACCCAGCTAAGGTGACACGTTCTGCACTTCAAAATGCCGCATCAATCGCAGCACTATTCATTACAACCGAAGCAGTTATCACTGATAAGCCAGAGAAGAATCCAGCGCCGGTACAGCAAGGCGGCGGAGATATGGACTTCTAAAGCAATTAATTAAGCCTGAATAAGCAGTAGCGCCACCCTCGATTACCTTGAGGGTGGCGTTCTGCTTTACTCTTAACCCATGAGTAAATGGGATGCCCGCGATTTAGCACACGCCGCCGCGATTGAAGATGCCGGTGATGCCAAGTTGGTTGGCGAATTCGTCACTGTTGATTTCGATGACGAAGATCGAATCGCAACTTATTTATTCGAAGCGAATTTAACTGGCTATCGCGGATGGCGCTGGGCAGTCACAGTTTCTAAAGTTGATAAAAAATCAATTGCCATACTTTGTGATGTAGTTGTATTACCTGGTCCCGATGCACTTGTTCCACCAAAGTGGATTCCATACCGCGATCGATTGCAGCCAGGCGATGTTGGAGTCGGTGACATCGTTCCATCATCGCTAGATGACACTCGTCTAACAACTGGTGAGGCCGCACTTCCAGCTGATGAAGAATTAGATCCAGGGTTAGCATTTGAATTAGGTTTGGGTCGCACTCGCGTTCTATCAATTGAGGGTCGCGATCAAGCTGCTAAGCGTTGGCACGATGGCGAGCGTGGACCAAATTCACCAATGGCGCAGATGGCACCTAAGCCTTGTAATTCTTGCGGTTTCTTTATTCCAATTGCTGGATCAATGCGCAGCGCATTCGGTGCATGCGCTAATGCGATCTCACCTGAGGACGGCCGTGTAGTTTCAGCAGCGCACGGCTGCGGCGCTCACTCCGAAGCAACTTTTTAAGGGTTTCTAAGCGAATAATCGCACTTCTCGTCCCTAGTTAAGTGCGATAAACTAGCCCCCTGTCCGCAACCGCGGCTAAACGATTACTAGAGTTTGAAAAACTCAAATTTATAAGTGTTGAAGGAGACCCCAAATGCCATCAGGCCGCGTTAAATGGTTCAGCCTGGAAAAAGGTTTCGGTTTTATTGCATCCGATGAAGGTGAAGATGTTTATCTTGCCGCTTCATCACTTCCAGCTGGAGTAACAACTGTTAAGCCGGGCACCAAACTTGAGTTTGGTGTTGCCGACAGTCGTCGCGGTCCACAAGCTCTCTCTGTTGTAATCATTGATGCGCCACCTTCATTAGCCGAAAATAGTCGTATCAATCCTGATGATTTAGCCGCGATTATTGAAGATTCAATCAAGATGTTAGACAAAGTTGGAAATGGTTTGCGTCATGGCCGTCGCCCAACTGCTGCTGAAGCAGAACGTCTGGGTCGCGTATTACGCGGAATTGCTGGGCAACTCGAAGCTTAAATTCCACTGCGCTTTGCGCGACGAATTGAATAACGAACACCAGAAGCGCCAAGTGCTGCGCCAAAAACACATGTCCAAATGATTTTAGTATCTGTTCCAATAACTACGGAAATTAGACCAGCGATGAGCCACGCAATAGTTCCGATAGTCACTAGAATTACCACAGTTCGAACTTTTCGATCTAAATTTTGATCTGGCATGAGAGCAGAGTAATGCGTTTTTCGGTTAAGAGTGATGGCAACTGGCGCGCTTTCCGACACCGCAATTTTAGAATTCTCTACCCAGCAAATGCTGTCTCAAATATTGGCAGTTGGGTCCAAAGAATTGCGCAAGATTGGCTGGTCCTTGAATTAACCAACAGCGGGTTCTATTTAGGTTTAGTGACCGCTCTGCAGTTTGCACCCGTATGGTTTGTTAGCTTGCCGGGCGGAGCTTTGGCGGATCGCTTCAACAAACGAAAAGTTTTGATCGTAACCAATACTGCAGCCGGATTAACTTCATTGTTACTCGGAATTCTAGTTGTGACCAATAGCGTCGAGATTTGGCATGTTATGGCTCTAGCCTTCTTGCTCGGCATTGCAGACGCTACGGGCCAACCAGCTCGGCTAAGTTTTACATCTGAAATGGTAGGCAAAGCCGATGTGCCAAATGCGGTTAGTCTTAATTCGGCAAATTTCAATTTTGGTAGGTTAGTCGGCCCGGCGCTATCAGGACTGCTAATCGCAGCTTTTGGAACTGGCCCAGCATTCTTGATTAACGCATCTACCTATGTACTGGTAATTATTGTGATGTTTAATATTCGTGAATCTGAATTATTCCTCGAACCTCGGACACCAGGGCCAAACACAATTCGTGAAGGATTAAAATATGTGTTGGCCCGGCCTGACCTATTTGTTGTTATGTCCGTGGTTTTCTTTGTGACAACTTTTGGTCTGAACTTTCAATTATTCAATGCGCTAATGGCTACCAAAGTTTTTGATAAAGGTGTTACAACTTTTGGATTGATGGGAACGATTATTGGCATTGGATCACTTAGTGCAGCACTTTTTTCACCTCGAATTGAAAAGTATCGCTCAGCAAAATTTGTAATTGCAAGTGCTTTTGTCTTTGGCTTTTCGATCTTGATTATTTCTGTTATGCCTACATTTTTGACTTATGTGATTATGTTGCCTTTCGCGGGCGCTGCTGCATTAACAACGATGATTGCCGCAAACTCAACAGTTCAGATCAATTCGGATACTGCAATTCGCGGGCGCGTAATGGGGATTTATCTATTTTTGTTTCTTGGGGGATCACCGTTGGTTACGCCGATACTCGGTTTGCTTTCCGAACTAATTGGAATTCGAGGAACTATTGCGCTTTGTGCGGTAGTAACAATTTTGGCACCAACTCTGATCTGGTTAAAATTTAAAGATCGCCTAGCAGTGCCGGCAGATATTTCGATTGCGGCAGTATTAAAGACCGCTTAAAACAACCATTCCCAAAAGTCCAAAGAGAATCACTAAAGTCACTATTCGACGGGTTTTGTAGCTCATGACTTAATTGTATTCGTATCTTCATGTGATGGTACTTTTACAATAATTATCATGGCGATCGCAATAAGCACTGGAACCATAATGTAGGCACGGCTAATCCCTAATGAATCCCCGAGAACTCCCAGCAAGAAGGGAGCCCCACCAATCGCGATTCCGGCAGCCAAGGAACTCTTACCGATTGCTAAATCAGGGCGGTTATCGCTAAGACCAATTAATCGTATTGAAGCAAGCGCGAACTGCATAGAAATACCCAACCCGATTACAAGAAGTGAAATTAATGAAAGAGCTAAGTTATGAGAGAACCAGAAAATCCCAAATCCAATAAATTGGGTGCCGATTAGAATTTGTAATTGATGATCTAGCTTGAATCGCTTTAGCGCCGGCCCACCGAACCAGCGCCCAATACCCATTCCGGTTCCGAGAGCCACAATGCAGACAGTGCTGATAGCAGAAGTTGAACCAACCCGATCACGCAGCAGAGCAGCTGCCCAGAAAGTTGTAGCAAATTCACTTGAGATACAGGCTACAAAACCAACCCAAGCTAACCAAAATTGTGGCGAAAGCTTTCCGCGCTGCGGACCATCTAAATCTGGCACATGTTCTTCAGTATTTTTTTCGCGACCGAAAATGTAAAGAATCAACGAAAGTGGTGCTGCTAGAAGTAATCCGTAGCGCCAACTAAGTGAAGTGCCAGCTAGCGTGCCTACTAATAAAGTTCCGAGGACATAGCCCGCCGAACCAATTGAATTTGATTGTGGAAGTGCGATCGCGGCATCTTCTTTGTAGTGATGTGAAATTCCGGTAACCATATTGTTAATTACCGTTGATGTACCAATACCACCCAATAAAGTGGCTAATAAAGTTAATTGAACTGGTGGGCAATAAACAAACATTACGATTCCGACAGCAAAGAGCCCTAGCCCTAACCAAGACGCACGATTACGGCCGAATTTGTGAACTAGATATGGGTTTAACGCACCAGCAATGATTGAAGCAAGCCCCATTGCAGTTCCGTGCAGCCCAGCAACTGTAAGTGATGTGCCTTGATCTTCACGAAGTAATGGTTGAGCAGGTCCAAAGCCACCGAGATAGAAATTAACTAGCGCGATCTGGGCCGAGATGGTCCAAAAAATCCGATCGCGCTGCAACGTCATATATTAAAGAGCGGCTACAACGTAATCGATACAAGCAGTTAGTGCTTTAACATCACTTGGATCGATTGCTGGGAACATTCCAACACGCAACTGGTTCTTACCTAATTTGCGGTATGGCTCAGTGTCAACAATGCCATTTGCGCGAAGTGCTGCAGCAACTGCCATCGCATCGATTGATTCATCGAAGTTAATGGTCGCCACAACATTTGAACGCATTGCTGGGTCAATTACAAACGGAGTTGTGTAGGAAGTTTTTTCGGCCCAGTCATAGATATGAGCTGCTGATTCAGCGCTTCGGCCAGCTGCGAAATTCAGACCACCGTTCTCATTCATCCAATTAACTTGGTCAGCCAGCATCATTAAAGTAACAAGTGCTGGAGTGTTGTAAGTCTGATCCAACCGAGAGTTTTCAATCGCGATTCCGAGATCAAAGAATGCTGGAACCCAACGACCGCTGGCTTTAATTTTTTCTGCTCGCGCGATTGCAGCTGGGCTCATTAGTGCAATCCAGAGACCACCATCGGAGGCAAATGATTTCTGAGGTGCGAAGTAATAAGTATCAAATTCTTTAGCATCAACAGTTAAGCCACCTGCAGCACTGGTTGCATCAACTAAAACAAGTGCGCCATCGGTGCCAGCCGGGCGAATGATGGGCATCGAAACACCAGTACTTGTTTCATTATGTGTTTGGGCATAAACATCGATACCAGCTTCAGCAACGCTAGCTGGATGCAAACCTGGTTCGGCTTTAATGACCGTTGGTTCGCCAAGGAAAGGCGCCTCTTTGGCGGCGGACGCGAACTTAGATGAGAACTCACCAAAAACTAGGTGTTGTGAACGTTCTTCGATTAAACCAAAAGTTGCGATATCCCAAAATGCAGTTGAGCCACCGTTACCGAGGACAACTTCGTAACCTTCAGGCAGTGCGAATAATGAAGAGAGACCTTCGCGCACATTCTTTACAACAGTTTTAACTGGCTTCTGTCGGTGTGAGGTTCCCAAAATTTTCGTGCCACTCGCAACTAGTGCATCTAGCGTGGCCGGACGAATTTTTGAAGGGCCGCAACCAAAACGACCATCAACTGGCTTAATTTCTGCAGGTATTTTAATTTCGCTCACCGGCATAGCCTAAGGGTAGTAGCGGTTTAACGCCCAATCATTTGTTGTGGCATCTAACTCATAACGCAATCGATCGTGCAATCGTGAGTAACGGCCTTGCCAAAATTCAATGCTCTTCGGCATAACGCGATAACCACCCCAATTCGTAGGTAGTGGAACCTCTGTGCCTTCGGGCCATTTTTCAGCAGCACCTTGCCAACGTTGTTCCAATTCTTCGCGTGAAGCAAGCGGTGCTGATTGATGGCTAGCCCATGCGCCAATCTGGCTAGCCCAAGGTCGGGTTGCAAAATATTCAGCCGACTCAGTTTGCGCAATTTTTTCAGCAGTTCCACTAATTGAAACTTGGCGTTCCATGGCAAACCAAGGAAAGAGCAACGTTACTTGCGGATTAATTTCCATAGCATGGCTTTTACGTGATGAATAATTGGTAAAGAAAGTAAAGCCACCTTCGGAGAGATCTTTTAACAAAACAGTGCGTGTAGAAATATCGCCATCGCCGCCGAGAGTAGAAAGGACCATCGCATTAGCTTCGACAATTACCGGATTAGCGCGAGCTTCAGTTAGCCAGGTAATGAAAGCTACAAATGGGTCGGCCGGCAAAGTCTCTAAGCCAGCCTCACCATATGAACGGCGCATGGCCGCAATTTCGGCTCGGGTTAATGAATTGTCCATGGCTGTATCTAACGTCACTTTCGGCTAGTAAGCATCTTTAGCCCACTTGGTAGCAACCACCCCCACCTAAGGGGCAGAATTACCCCATTAGAGCGGTTCGCAAAGCGAGCCAAACATAGATCAGCCAAAGGGAGCTCAACATGTCTGATGATTTCAAGCCAGGCCTTGAAGGTGTAATTGCATTTGAATCAGAGATTGCTGAACCCGATAAAGAAGGTAGCGCACTTCGCTACCGTGGCGTTGATATTGATGACCTAGTTGGTCGCGTAACTTTCGGAAACGTATGGGGACTTTTAGTTGATGACTTATTTAACCCAGGATTACCAAATGCTGAGCCATTCCCACTACCAGTTCACTCTGGTGATGTGCGCGTAGATGTGCAATCTGCAATTGCAATGTTGGCACCAGCTTGGGGATTTAAGCCACTGTTAGATATTTCTGATGAAGAAGCTCGCAGCAACTTAGCGCGCACATCAGTGATGGTGCTTTCTTACTTAGCACAGGCAGCTCGTGGAATTGTTGGTCCACCTGTTCCAGAATCTGAAATTGATAAAGCACATACTGTTGTCGAGCGAATGATGATTCGTTGGCGTGGAGAGCCTGACCCACTTCATGTTCGCGCAATCGATGCCTATTTTGTTTCTGCGGCCGAACACGGAATGAACGCATCAACATTTACTTCTCGCGTTATCGCTTCAACCGGCGCTGATGTTTGTGCGGCAATTTCTGGCGCAATCGGTGCAATGTCTGGCCCGCTTCACGGTGGCGCACCAGCACGCGTGCTAACCATGATTGAAGATGTTGAAAAATTAGGTAACGCTGAAACTTATGTGAAGGGGCTACTTGATCGCAAAGAGCGTTTAATGGGATTCGGTCACCGCGTATATCGCGCCGAAGATCCACGTGCTCGCACCTTGCGACGTACTGCCAAAGAACTTAACGCACCTCGTTACGCAGTTGCTGAAGCACTTGAGCAAGCAGCCCTAAAAGAACTACGCGAACGTCAACCAGATCGTGTTCTAGAAACTAACGTTGAGTTCTGGGCCGCAATTGTCCTTGACTTCGCTGAGGTTCCAGCACCGCTATTTACTTCAATGTTTACTGCAGCACGTACCGCAGGCTGGTCTGCGCACATCCTCGAACAAAAGCGCACCGGACGTTTGATTCGTCCATCTGCTCGCTATGTTGGAAAACCACCACGTCGCCCAGAAGATGTTGCTGGCTGGGATCACACCGTCGGACTGATTCATAGTTAATTAAGAATGTAAATTAATGTAAATACGGGTAACTATTTTGTTACCCGTATTTACATTTGTAAGAAAGACGCAAATTAACAGATTTCCTCTGTTAGCCTTCGCTGATTATGCCTGATTATAAATTTATCGCTGGTGACAAAAAGTGGTGGCGCCAAGCTGTCGTCTATCAGATCTACCCACGGAGCTTTGCTGACTTAAATGGCGACGGAATTGGCGATCTTGCTGGCATGATCGATCGGGTTCCATATTTAAAGTCATTAAGTATTGATGCGGTTTGGCTTAGCCCGTTTTATCCATCTGAATTAGCTGATGGTGGTTACGACGTTGCCGATTATCGTAATGTTGACCCACGTATTGGCACTCTTGAAGAGTTTGATAAATTAATTGAAGAACTTCATAAAGTTGAAATTCGAGTATTCGTAGATATTGTTCCCAACCATTCATCTGATCAGCATGAGTGGTTTCAGGCCGCGTTAAAAGCTGGCCGCGGTTCACCAGAACGCGAACGTTATATTTTTCACGATGGTCTCGGCGAGAAGGGCGATATTCGCCCATCAGAATTAGTTAGCCACTTCGGCCCAACTGGCTGGACTCGCGTTACCGAACCAGATGGAACACCGGGTCAGTGGTACTTGCACCTATTTGCACCTGAACAACCTGATTTCAATTGGGATAACCAAGAAGTTCGCGATGACTTTATTAAAACCCTGCGCTTCTGGTCAGATCGTGGGGTTGATGGTTTCCGTATTGATGTGGCTCATGCACTAACTAAAGATTTCTCCGATGGTTTGCCTGCTCGTGAGACTATGGATATTGATCCTAAAAAGCCCGATGGCAGTGACCCGCTATTTGATCGCGATGAGGTCCATGAGATCTACCGTGAGTGGCGCAAAGTGTTTAACGAATATGACCCACCACGCGTGGCAGTTGCTGAAGCAAGTGCGCCAGCGCACCGCCTAGGTGCTTATGCCAGCGAAGAGACTCTCGGTCAAGCATTTAATTTTGATCTGTTGCATGCTAATTGGAACACCAAACGCTTTAAGCATTTAATTAACAACAGCATGAAGCGTGCCGAAAAATCTGGCTCCTCAAATACTTGGGTGCTTTCTAATCACGACGTAGTGCGTCACCCAACTCGTTATGGCTTACCTGATAAAACAGATTTAGTTAAGTGGTACATCTCTGAAGGAAAGTCGGCGCTCCTTGATGCTAAACAAGGAATCGATCGCGCTCGCGCATCAACAATGTTGATTCTTGCGCTACCTGGTTCTACCTATCTTTATCAAGGCGAAGAGCTCGGGTTGTTTGAAGTTGCCGATACTCCACGCGAAGCAATGCAAGATCCACAATGGTTTAGAAATCCAGGAAAATCTCGTAGCCGCGATGGTTGTCGAATTCCACTTCCTTGGGCGACCGAACAAAGTGCAATGGGCGGAACTTCATTTGGCTTCGGCCCTGGAGGTTCACATTTACCGCAGCCAGTAGATTTTGGAAAGTATTCAGTTGCCACAAATGAAGCTAATCCAAATTCTGTATTAAACCTTTATCGAAGTGCGATTGCAATGCGAAAAGGTTTGCAATGTGCTGAAGAAATTAAATTTATTTTCAACTGGAACCGCAGCGTTCTACATTTTGCGCGACCAAATGGTTGGCAATCTTTTACTAACTTTGGAAAGTCACCAGTAAAACTTCCGAATGGAAAAGTTTTGCTTAGTAGTCAACCGTTAATTGGTAATCAAGTACCAGGCGAAACAACAGTTTGGTTACAGGCGTAACTCTTAACCCTGTTGCTTCACTTAATGCGAGAGTCCACTAAAATAGGCAGAAAACTTCTTGGTTTGGGGTCGACCGCAAAAGGTAATGAAACGACTTGCTTTTATAACAATCCGATAAACCACTAGCAAAAAGGGCTAGAAATACGCATATTAGTTTGCTTAATGGCTCGAAGGCATGTGGAATGGTGCCACGAAAGCACACTTCGTGTGCGCAATTCCATCCATGGAGGAAATAGATGAATAAGAAGCGTTTCGGATTTGCCGGAGTGGTTGCATCTTTCGCCCTTGCTGTTTCAGCCCTAGTAGCACCAAGTGCTAATGCGGCCGAAGAAATTGTAGTTTGGGCAGATGAATCTCGCGGACCTAACCTAACTAAGGTAATCAAAGCAAAAGGTGACTGGGTAGCTGGTTACACAGTAAAAGTTGTATCTTTTTCAAGCTTTGATGCGCTTAAGGAAGCTTTTGACAAAGCTACCGACGCATCAGGTCCAGATATTGTTGTTGCCGCAAATGACTGGGTGCCTTCAGGTGCCAAGAGCGGAAAGCTTGCTCCAATCACATTGACTGCTGCTGTTAAAGCACGTTTTAACCCTAAGCAGTTCCTAGACCTTACATACAACAAGAAGTTGTACGGAGTTCCTGTAGATATCAATAACGTTGCAATGATCTTCAACACAGATCTTGTTAAAACTGCACCAAAAACTTTTGGCGACATGGTTGACGTATACAAGTCACTTAAGACCTCAAAGGGTCTAAAGGCTGGTCTATGTATTGCAGGCGGCGGAATGTCATGGGGTGCTCACTCAGTATTCTCAGCTCTCGGTGCAGATGCCTACCAATTCAACTCACGCGATAGCATCGTTTACGGACGCACATTCAACGCAACAGCATTCGGTAAGAATGTTCGTACCTACTTAATGGATGGCAAGAAGAGCAATGGCTTCTTCCCAGCCACAGATACTGGTTGTAAAGATAACTTCCTAGCTGGCAAGGTTCCTTACGCAGTTATTGGTAACTGGGAATGGAAAGACTATGTCGCTAAGGGATTTGACATGAACCTAATGCCAGTTCCTGGTGTTAATGCCGGAACTTACGGAAAGATGTTTGGTTCTGTAAGTGGCGCGCTACTAACAACTTTTGCTGCAAAGCACGGAGTAGAAGCGGGTGCAAAGTCACTTCTAACTAACTTCTTTGCATCAACAGATGGCCAGGTTCGTTACCAGGCTGTTGAAATGCGCCCACCAGCAGAAAAGGGCGCACAAGCTGATTCAACAGTTTCAGCTGCTCAACGTGGCTTTGGTTCAGCTGCAAGCCTTGCTGGAATTCCACAGATTGGTGCATTCCTAAACAGCAATAAGGGCGGCGCTAACTACTGGGATTCAGCTCCTGCTTACTGGTCAGCTGTTCTAGTAGATGGCAAGGATCCTGTTAAGGAAGCCTCAAAGCTATCCAAAATCTGGCAAGCAAACACAGATGGCGGTAAGGGCGACCTATAATTAATTTGATTTACTCAAATTAATAAACGAAGTTGAATAATGCGGGCGAGTTTCTCGCCCGCATTATTCATTCGAAGTAGATTTTTAGTGAGAATGGACCATTAGTAATGAATTATCTGATCAGAGGCAGAGTTGCACTAGTTTTAAAAATTGTGATTGTCAGCCTTGTTTCGGCAATTTTACTAATGCTTACTCAAAGTGCTTTTGCTCAGCGTGAATATGTAATTGCTGCCTATTTGGCCATTTCCGTTCTAATTTTGGCTCTTACCTACTTAACAAAAATTTCTATTCCACTTAAATTTTTTATCCCAGGAATTTTACTTCTTACTGCTTTTGTAATCGGTCCCATTCTTTATACGGTCGCCATGTCCGGGTTTAATTACAAAACTGGCAACATCATTTCTAAAGAAGAAGCGATTGATTTGATTGAATTACGGGGAACTGAGACTAGCCCAGATGGACTCGCTTTTGATCTAAAGCTAGGCAAATTTGGTAGTGAGCAAGCGGTGTTGGTTTCAGATATAACAAACTTAAAGTACTTTGTTTCAACTGGAAAAACTCGGACCGAAGTTGCTGCAGCTGATGTAACTCTCAATGAATACGGAGTAGCAGTAGCCGCGCCAAACTTCGTTGCACTAAATGATTCTGAACTAAGTGGCGCTGACAAGGCTTATTCGGCAATCAAATTTAAATATGATGAAGTTTACTTTATCGCTTTGGAGGGTTTAGAGACCGGCATAGTCTCTCGGCAATTGTTAGAATTCGATGCCTCAAATGATCAGTTTATTAACCTAGTTGATGGCACTTTGTATAAAGATAACGGACGCGGAAATTATTCATCCATTAATGACGAATCGGTAATTTTAGAACCAGGTTGGCGAGCTCCAATCTGGTTTGAGAACTATACAAAGATAATTACAGATCCCAGAGTGCGCGAACCTTTAGTGCGCGTCTTTATTTGGACTGTAGCTTTTGCGTTGTTAACCGTGCTTACAACTTTCGCACTCGGTCTATTGTTGGCGCTAGCGCTTAATAAGCCAATTCGTGGTCGTCGTATTTATAGGTCAATCCTGGTGCTTCCATATGCAATGCCCTCGGTAATGAGTATTTTAATTTGGGGTGGCATGTTTAACACCGAATTCGGTGCGATAAATACTTTGTTTGGTTCTGATATTGCTTGGTTTTCGGATCCCAACTTTGCGCGAGCAGCTGTGATTCTAGTTAACTTGTGGTTGGGTTTCCCATACTTCTATTTGATTTCCAGCGGCTCTTTGCAGGCAATTCCTAGTGAACTGCAAGAAGCCGCCGCTATTGATGGTGCAAATCCACGACAAATTTTCCGCAAAATTACTTTGCCGCTTCTACTACAAATTCTTTCACCGCTTCTGATTGCTTCATTTGCTTTCAACTTTAATAACTTTAACTTGATCTTTTTGCTTACTGGTGGCGGTCCCCGCAACGACCTTGATGGCGAAATCGCTGGCGCAACCGATATTTTAATTAGCTACACATATAAGATCGCATTCGGTTCCTCAACCCAAGATCTTGGTTTAGCTAGCGCTATCTCGTTGATTATTTTTATTCTGATTGCTTCGATCTCGCTTTATAGCTTGAAGAAATCGAAAGTATTGGAGTCTTTCGCATGAAGAACTGGCTAACCCAAAATTTATGGCGCCATGTAATTGGCATCTCAATTTGTTTATTCTCACTCTTTCCGCTGTATCTAGTAGTTCTTTCTTCCTTCAGTTCGTCTGGAAGTCTGCAACTAACCTCCTTTACCCCTACCGAAATTTCATTTAAGAACTTTAAAGTTCTATTCAATGATCCAACCATTCCGTATTTAACTTGGGTCAAAAACTCACTTATCATCGCTGGCTCAGTTGCGGTTCTATCGGTCATAATTGGTAGTGCTTCCGCATTTGCTTTTAGCCGCCTGCAGTTCAAAGGCCGAAAGTTCGGTATCCAATTACTACTACTGGTTCAAATGTTTCCGGCAATCCTGGCAATTTCGGCTGTCTATGTAATCATGGAGCGGGTGTATAACTTCGCACCTAGTATCGGTTTAGGTACTCAATCAGGTCTTTTGCTGGTTTATCTGGGCGGCGCAATGGGTGTAAATATCTGGTTACTAAAGGGTTTTGTAGATTCAATTCCTACTGAACTCGATGAAGCTGCCAAGATAGATGGCGCTTCGGCAGTTCAAACTTTCTGGCTGATTTTTGTGCCCCTTGCCTCACCAGTTCTAGCGGTAGTTGCGCTCCTTAGCTTTATTGGAACATTTAATGAGTTTATTTTGGCGCGTTTGTTCTTGGTAGATATGGAGAGCAGAACTGTCGCGGTTGGATTGCAGCAATTTATTGGTGGCCAGTACTCACAAAATTGGGGCCCATTCGCTGCTGGATCAATTCTAGCCTCGATTCCAATCGTGATTATTTTCCTATCGCTACAGAAGTACATCGTCAGTGGATTAACTGCAGGTTCGGTTAAGGGCTAGCGCCTTTATGGATTCTGCAACAAAACCACATCATGACGGATCACAGCTATATGTAAGTTCTGATGCACCAAAGATAGGTTCCGAAGTCACTTTAAGAGTGCGTATACCTAATTCCTACACCTTCGATGTCGGCTTAGTGCGTTATTACCTCGATAGCGAAGCATCTGTCGCTCAGTTGGTGAAAGAGGCGGATGGCGAAGTTGAATCTTGGTGGTCAGTAAAGATAATCGTCAAAAACTTTGACAATAAGTATCGCTTTCTCTTCTCACGTACCGGAAAGTATGAATGGCTAAATGCTTCTGGGTTATTTGCTCACGATGTTCATAGCAATGAAGATTTTCGAATTATCGCTCGGCCACGAACAACTAATTGGCTAAAGAGTTCAGTTTTCTATCAGATCTTTCCAGATCGCTTTGCCAAAGGCGTAGAAAGAGCAGCGCCTGAATGGTCAATACCAATGCAGTGGGATGCTTTACCTAACGGGCATGGTCCAACGACCAGTATTGAATTCTATGGTGGAGATTTTCAAGGGATCACAAAGCACCTAGATCACGTGATCGAACTAGGCGCAAATGGAATTTACTTCACACCATTTTTTCCATCGAAATCATGTCACCGTTACGACGCAACCTCATTCGACCAGATTGACCCGCTGCTAGGTGGCGATAAAGCTTTCTTTGAGTTTATGAAAGCCGCTAAGAAAGCTAAGATAAAAGTTTTAGGTGATATCACCACTAATCACTGCAGTAATGAGCACCCTTGGTTCTTAACTGGTCAGAAAAATAAGAGTTCGAAAGAGAATAAATTCTTTTATTGGGATAAGAAAACTAAATTCGGTTATGCCACTTTTTATGCTGTTAAGCAGATGCCCAAACTAAATTTCGCTTCCCCCGAATTACGTAAGCGTTTTTATGAAGCCAAAAACTCGATTATTCAAAAGTGGCTATCACCTAAATATGATCTCGATGGCTGGCGTATTGATGTTGGCAATCAAACTGGCCGTTATCGCGAAGCGGATATTCATGATGAAGTTATGCGTGATATTCGTACCGCGATGGACAAAATGAAGCCAAATACTTGGTTGGTAGCTGAAAACGCTGATATGTGGCCGACTGATTTAGATGGAACTGGCTGGGATGGCACCATGAATTACAACGGATTCATGCGACCACTTTGGGCTTGGTTTAATCACAATCCAAACCTGGAAGCCGGTGGTTTCCATGGTTTGCCGATCGCAATTCCTAAAACTACTGGTGCGCAATTTGTTAAAGCAATGACGGTTTTTAGTTCTTCAATTCCATGGCGTAATTTGATCGATAGCATGACACTTCTTGATTCACACGACACCGCACGTATGCGCAATGTTGTTGGTGGCGATAAAGAGAAGCACTTGGCAGCAATGGGTCTATTGCTAACCTACCCTGGCGTTCCATCTATATTTGCTGGCGATGAAATCGGACTTGAAGGCGCATGGGGCGAAGATGGTCGTCGCACCATGACTTGGGACGATGCACACAACTGGGATCAAAACTTTTTAGGATCAGTAAAAGAGTTAGTTAAATTGCGCCGCACCTCACCAGCACTTATCGAAGGCGGGTTGCGCTGGGTTGATGTACAAGATGATCATCTACTTTTCTTGCGCGAAGCTGTTGATCAGAATTTACTTATTTTGGTTGCGCGAGATAAAACCAAAATTGATGTTGATCTAAGCAAGTACGGCTACTCAATTATCGGAACTCACTTCGGACCTGTTGCGAATGGCTCACGCTTGAAATTAAAATCAAATAATGGCTTAACCGCTATTTGGGAAGTTGCCTAATGAAAAAAGTTGTGGCAGTAATTACTCTGGCTATTTTGGGGCTTTCAATTACCGGCGGCTCAGCTACTGAAAACATCGCCGCCCTTGCCACAAATATCGCTCGAGGCGCACAAAGTGATGAATCTGCCTACTTTGTCATGACTGATCGATACGCAAATGGCGACAGCTCAAATGACAACGGGGGCTTAAAAGCCGGCGCACATGAGGCGGGTTTTGATCCATCTGATCACGGAATGTTCCATGGTGGCGACTTTAAAGGCCTTACGAATAGCCTCGATCGCATTAAAAAGCTTGGCTTCACTTCGATTTGGGTGACCCCGCCGGTTAAACAGCAGTTTGTTCAGGGTAATTCAGCGGCTTATCACGGTTATTGGGGCTTAGATTTCACAACTGTCGACCCTCATTTTGGCACTGAGTACGACTTTAAAGAATTCGTGGTTAAGGCACAAGCAATCGGCCTAAAAGTGATTATCGATATCGTGGTAAATCACACTGCGGATGTAATTAGATATTCTGATAACAATTCTTACGTTAGTCATGACGATTCCCCTTATCAAGATGCAGCGGGAAAGCCATTTAATTTAAGAGAAGTAGCCGGTATAGATCCCTTCCCTAAACTAGATGCCAAGATTTCATTCGCTAAGCAACCATCGGTAGATCCAGCATTCGCGAATATCAAGAAACCGGCATTTTTAAATGACATAACCAATTACCATAATCGAGGGAATTCGACTTGGTCTGGCACTTCGGTATTAGATGGTGACTTTTTTGGTTTAGATGATGTGTTTACTGAAAAACCAGAGGTAGTTAAAGGCTGGATTGAGGTATGGAGTAGTTGGATAACTAAATTTGGAATTGATGGTTTTCGAATTGATACCGCAAAGCACGTTAATCCTGAATTTTGGCAAGCATTTATTCCAGCAATTTTAAAAGTAGCCAAAACTGCCGGTAAAACCGACTTTCCAATCTATGGTGAAATATATGATGGTAATCCGCGCAACACCGCAAAGTTTGTTAGAGAACAATCTTTTCCTGGCATCTTAGATTTTGGTTTCCAAGGCACAGTTACTTCATTTGTCACAAACGGCCGCGAAGCTGAAAAACTAGTCGAACTTTTCAATGCTGATGATTTATATACGACTGCTACAACATCGGCATATGGGTTAACAACTTTCCTGGGCAATCACGACATGGGTCGCATCGGAATGTTTATTGATGGGGTAGCAAAAAATGATGCCGATGCACTAGCGAAGGCTAAAGTTGCAAATGCGCTGCTATTCCTTTTGCGTGGTGGTCCGGCTCTTTATTATGGTGACGAAAAGGGCATGATTGGCCGGGGCGGAGATAAGGCTGCGCGCCAGGATATGTTCGCTACTAAGGTGCCATATTGGCAAGATGAGAAGCGCATTGGCTCAGGCCCGATCGGAACCCGTAGCTCATTTAATCTCCAAAATCCGCTTGAAGATCAGATAACACAAATGCAGGCAATCATAAAAGCTAACCCTGCGCTTCGTTCTGGCACTCAGCAGATTCGCCATGCGAAAGCTGGGGTTTTTGCGGTTACTCGCTATTTAAATGGTCAGGAATATGCAGTGGTATTTAACGCGGGCAACACTGCCCAAGAAGTTAAATTCAAAGTGAGCACTAATGGTTCAAAGTGGACAGCAATTCTTGGTTCCGCACTCTCATCAACGATTTCAGGCGCTAACTTAACGGTAAAAGTTGGAGCCACTAATTATGTAGTTCTCAAAGCTGCGAGTAAATTCAAGGCAAAGTTGACTCCTGCAGTGACAATGAATACTCCGCGTCCAGATTTTACAATGGATGACTTTATAGAACTTAGCTCAAGCGTCAAGGGCGATGAATATAACCAAGTAACATTTTTGGTTCGCCCAACCGGTAAGAGTTGGGTAAATGTTGGCACCTCTGATCGACGCACAGTTAAAGGAGATACTGCAGCAGCCGGGTTATACCGAGTGTTTATCGATCCAGAAAAATACCCAAACGGAACTAATCTAGAGATTGTTTCTGTTCTAAAGAATGCAGCTAATAAAACTGCGGTTTCGAAAATTATCAAATATAAAGTTGACTATTGATCAAGATAGCCAAAACTTTATAACTTGGTCTAAGTAACTGGCCCAAGATCTTTCGTTGTGGCTACTCTTTTCGTAAACCTTAGTTACAAAGTCATGCCCGATTCGATAACCCTTTTCTTTCATTAATCGATCAGCTAATTCTTGGAATGGTTTGTAGTCAGCATCTAAGCTTTTTGTTCCGCGGCTCATCCAGACCTTATGGGTTCCGGGCTGAGGTAGCTCTTCGACAGTGCGCTCAACTAAGCGATTGCCTCCAATAGACCAATGTGGTGAAAGTGCCAGCAAAGCGCCCATCTGCTCGGGGCGTTGAATTCCAGCGTAAAGGGTTGATAAACCACCCATACTTGAACCAATCATTGCGCGACTTGAAAGCGGTATTTCAAGTTCGTAGGCGGCAAGGATTTCGGGAACGATTTGATCAAAAATCAAATTTAGATATTGGTCGCCACGTAGATGAGCTAAGTCAGCTTTAACAACATTAGCTGAGTTAACAACTACATCTTCTTGAAAGAATCTCTGGGGCGACAAATCCTTAGCCCGGCCATGTACATCTTGCTTACTGCCACCATGCCAGATAGCAATAATGGCCGGCGGGGTGATTCCAAGGTGTTCGCAAACCCGAATCGCACTTTGTGCCATTTCCCAGGTGCTACGGCGATGTGTTGAAGTCTTACCATCGAAAACGTTCTGGCCATCATGTGCGATCAGTAGATGTTGGGTCGCTCCTCGAGGTACCCAAAAGTCCACTATTCGACCCTCGATATTTACCCGGTTAACTTCGCCCGGAACGCCGCGAACTTGATATCTCTTAATTAACTCCATAGTGGTTGAATAATGCCATGACATCAGCAAATGTAAAGAAACGGGCAATCATCTGGTTTCGTCGTGACTTGCGCATTTCTGATCACCCAGCGTTATTAGCTGCAATTGAAGCAAGTGATGAAATCGTGCCGCTCTTTATTATGGACGACATGGTTGCTAACAAGTCTGGTGCGAATCGACAGGCTTACTTAGCGAAGAGCTTAAGGGCTTTAGATATTTCCTTAAATGAAAAGTTGTTAGTTATCTCAGGCGCCCCTAGTGAGGTTCTAAAAGATGTAATGAGCAGGTATGGTGCGACTTCGGTTCACGTAAGTACTGACTACACACCTTACGGCGTCGCGCGTGACGCCAAAGTGATTGAAAATGGAATTGAATTAGTTCAAACTGGCAGTTCTTATGCTGTTGCACCTGGTCGAGTACGCAAGAGTGATGAAACCCCTTATCGTGTTTACACGCCGTTCTATCGTGCTTGGTGTACTCACGGTTGGCGCGCACCAGCTGCAAAACCATTGAAAATCAGCGCCGCCGAACCACTTGCTGGCGATCGCAATTTGCCTGATTGGACCGCAGACATTGAGATCGCAGCTGGCGAGAGCGTAGCTCTTGATCGTTGGCACGAATTTCAACGCAATGGCCTAGATTCTTACGACGAGAGCCGCAACTTTGCCGGAATTGATGGGACTAGTCGATTAAGTGCGCACTTACGATGGGGCGAAATACATCCACGCACTCTCTTAGCAAAGTTGGGCGAAAGTAAAGCACACGAAGTTTTCCGCAAAGAAATTGCCTGGCGCGAGTTTTATGCTGATGTACTTCACCATAATCCGCAAACAACTTGGGATTACTATGCACCACGCTTTAAAGAAATGCGATACCAAGAACTAGATTCGAAGTTTAACGCATGGTGTGAAGGTAAAACGGGCTACCCATTTGTAGATGCTGCAATGCGACAACTTATTCAAACTGGCTGGATGCATAATCGCACGCGTATGGTCGTTGCCTCATTTCTAGTCAAGGATCTGCATTTGGAATGGCAACATGGTGCCCGATTCTTTAGCCAGCATTTGATTGATTATGATGTTGCCTCTAATTCACATGGCTGGCAATGGACTGCCGGTTGCGGAACAGATGCTTCACCTTATTACCGCGTCTTTAACCCGATAGAGCAAGGCAAACGCTTTGATGCCGAAGGTGAGTACATTCGCAGATATGTACCAGAGCTTGCTCATTTATCAGCTGCCGAGATTCACGAACCTTGGCTATATCTGGATGGCTATAGCAACGGCTATGTAGAACGAATAGTTGATCATGCCGCCGAACGAATTGAGTCACTGGAACGTTTGGCTGAGATTAAAGCTGACAAACCCCTAGATCCTCGCGTTTAGCCTTATACATCGCTTGATCTGCGCGATGCATCATGTCGCGCGTTCCGTCATTTGTTACAAAACCAACGCTCACGCCTATCATTATCGTTTCACCAGCAATCGAAAATGGATAACTCACGCTGGCATGAAGGGCTAATGCTGCTTCCATCGTGCTCTCCAAGTCACCGGAAATCAGGGCTCCAAACTCATCGCCGCCTAACCGTGCCAGCGTGGAATGACTAGGCAGCGAGCGTCTAAACCTTTGTGAGACTGCCCGCAAAAGTTGATCACCAACTTCGTGACCATATTGGTCATTAACTGGCTTAAATCCATCTAGATCAAGCAGTAGCAGTGCACCTTGAGTATTGGAAAATTCAATAAGTTCAGCCATGAATTTTCGCCGATTTGGCAAACCAGTTAATTCATCAGTGCGAGCCAGAGTGCGCTCAGTACCAATCTCTTGAGCTTGACGAAGTGCGACAACCATCCGAATGAAAGCAAGAAAGAGAGTCGCAATTGCTGGACCAACTATAAACCCGGGCAAGTATCCAGGTCTTAGAGCGAGTAAAGATAAGAGAACCGCGCTAAATAGAACCGCAACGGAAATCAAGATTGGATGTGTTGGCATTCGCGAGTAACTTTCATCGCGTTTGTGCCAGATTGATTCGACTATTAGGAACAACGCAATCAGCCAAAGCGAATCACTCCAGCCACCAAATAAATATTTACCATGACTAATCAACCAGAGATTAACAAAATCAGCTGCGGCAAAAGCAATAACGCCAAGTGAGAGAATAAAGCTTCGCCAATTGAGTCGCTGAAATGGGTTTAGTGAAATGACTAATGCAATTAAAACAATATCAGCAACGGGGAAGATAACTTCAAAAAATCTCTCCAGTTGGTTGCCACTGTAATTGGGTAAAACTGGCTTCATGAGTAGTGCTGCAGCAAGAGCACTAACTCCGAGTGCAACAATCGTCGCATCGATATTCTCTAGAAATGTGCTGGAAGTGTTTGTGCGAAGCAGACGGGGGATAGCGATAAAGATAAATGGATAAAAAAGGAGATAGAGAAAATCTGAGACCACCTGCAGATTGTTGGTAAGCAAGTACACAGCGGTTAAAGAAGAGATTACGGACCCAAGAAACCAGCAAGAAAGTGCTAACTCAAAGGAGATACGTGTGCGTAAATCCTCACCTCTTAACGCAAAGATGCTTAAAACTAGCAAACTCAGTGGAACACCGTTAAATAGGACTAAATCATTAAAAAGATCAGGCTGATCTTTATTCGATCCAAAAATAAAGGTAGCTAAAACTAAAGCCAAGCTTCCAATTCGAAAGAACTTAAGTGAAGCCATTTCAAAACTGTAAATACAACCGAAAGGGTAAAAGAATAGGGCTAACCAGAGTTACCTGGTTAGCCCTATTCAGCTAATTAATTACTTATAAACCTGCGCTACAAAGTAGGTTACGTGAGTTCTTTGTCTGTGCAAGTGCGTCTTTAGCTTGTTGTAACTGGCTAGAAGTTAGTTCCTTGGTTTTGTTAAGAGTAACGATAGTTGAGCCAATCTTCTTTGAATTTTCAATCGAAGCTAAATTCTTAGAAGTTGTGCTTTTTAATTGCAGGATTGAGGAGTTATACTTGCTAATTGAACCGTTTACAGATTGCATTTGAATTTTTGTACTTGCATTAGAAGTCTTCAAAGAAGTAATTGAAGTTGATAGTTGGCTAATGGCAGTTGATAACTTAGAGATAGCGGTTGCATTCTTAGCAGCATTTACAGTGTCGCCCTTTAGCGTTGCTAACTTCGCCTTTGAGTCATTTAAAATAACTGTGAAATCCTCAATCTGTTTGGCAACAACGGCAATCTTGGCAGTTAAATCAACAACTTCTTTTTGAGCGATTGGAATCAAAGCAGTTTGCTCTTTAATCTTGAGAGCTATATCAGCATTCTCCTTAAGAAGCGCATCAATCTGAATTTGCACATTTGCGCTCTTAGCATTCTGCTCCGCAATCTGAGCATCAATGTCAAGAAGTGCCTTGGCGGTGCTAGCTTCAAGTACAGCTATTTCTTTAGTGGACTTGGCAAACGAGGCAGTTTCGGTAATGCAGTCGGTAGCTAAGTAATATCTCTTGGCATTCTTAGTTTTTGCAGTTGCTGGTAAATAGATTGTGGTCTTAGTGCCGTCAAGAGTGACTGTGGACTTAACCGCAGTGACACACCTGTAGTTGAATCCACTTACTTTGACGGTTTTGTTAATTACGGTACAGGTTGATCCATTGCTTATAGCGGCGTAAGCGGGGGTTGAGACCAGCGCCCCAGCGACAAGCGCAGCAGCAAGAGAGAGTGTAGAAACCTTACGTAACATAATGACCTCCATAGATTATGCGCCAATCTTACCGAAGCAGGTTAAAAGGACCTGCCCTTAACGCGGGAAATGCCTGCGAAATTGGTGTGAGAACCTATTTGTTGCGCTGGCGGGTACGAACGTTCATGCCAAGTTTGCGAATCAGTGGTCTTGGCCCAAATCGTAAGAACGAACTCAAAAGAGCGTATTGCCAGCCAGGAATTGAAACCGCTGCACCTTTTTGAGCATCTGACCATGATTTGGCAACTAACTCATCAGCATTTAGCCACATAAAATTTGGTAAACCATTCATTTTCATGCGACCACGTTGATGAAATTCAGTACGCGTAAACCCAGGTGCTAGCGCAGACACTTTTACATTCGTGTCAGCTAATTCAGTATGTAATGATTCAGATAAAACTGTTAAGTAAGACTTGCTCGCGCTATAAGAACCACCCGCTATCCAGGCCGCAACCGATGAAACATTAATTACAGTGCCCGAATTGCGTTCCTTCAATTTAGGCAAGATCGCATGCATTAATCGCATTGGAGTTCTTACTAAAACGTCAAACATCTGTTGCTCAGCAACTACGTCACTCTCCAAGAATGACTTGTTTAATCCGAAGCCGGCATTGTTGATTAGTACTTCAACTTCATTAGCCTCAATAAAGTCTTCAATTGTTTTACAACCAGCATCGGTTGCAAGATCAGCTGAGATAACTTTAGTCTTAATCTTAAAGTTTGCCTCTAGCGCAGCAGCACGTTCATTTAATCGGGGTAAATCACGAGCAACCAAAACCAGGTTAAAACCAAGTTCTGCAAGTAGGCGCGAAAAACTTTCCCCGATTCCTGCAGTAGCCCCAGTAACTAGCGCCCACTTGCCTTGATTGCTCATGATCTCCGCCAATTCAATTATGCGAGCGAAGCCGCATCATCAGGAACTATGCCATCGGTTGACTCTTCGCGGATATGCCAACTGGTGTCGTATTCCTCAAGCAAATCAAGGAATGGTTTGGCATCAAACCACTCTGGACCATTTACGCCATCTGGCTGCCAAACACCTTTATGGATTAGCTCCATAGCAATAACTGGGTTAATTGCGGTCTGCCAAACAACTGCTTGGTCACCGTAATTTTCCATAGACCAGGCGTTATCAACCACGTTGTACATGTATACAGCGCGCGGCTTGCCTTCTTTATCTAGACCTTTAACCAAAGTTCCGGCGCAAGTTTTACCTTTCATGCGTGAACCAAGAGTTGCGGGATCTGGCAGAGCTGCAGCTAATAGATCGCGCGGTGAAACCGCAACACCCTGCACGTCAACCGTGTCTTTGCGATCCATTCCCAGCATGTGAATGGTTTTCAAAGTTGTAATGAATTGCGCACCCAGGCCGTACTTGAAGGCAACTTTCTTAGCATCAACTTTCTGGGGGATAAGTACAACTTCTTCGTGTTCAACGTTTACACACTCAACTGGCCCAATACCTTCTGGGAAATCGAATACTTCTAAATCACTAAATGGTTCAGTTGTGTACCAACCGCGACCGTCTTCCCACATTAGTGGTGGATTCAAACATTCTTCAATGGTTGTCCAAATTGAAAACGAAGGCGCAAAATCAAAACCTTCTACAGTTAAATTTGAACCATCGAAAACAGTTACTGAATCTAGGCGACTAAATAAATAGTCAGAGGCATACTTAGCGAAAACATCACTCATGCCGGGTTCAATACCCATTCCAACAAGTGCGTAAATGCCGCGCTCGCCCCAGTTCCAGTCACGTGCGAATTGCTCGTCACCTAACTTCACACCAGTTTCGGTATTTGGGTAATGTGGATGTGGGCGCGATAACGACATCGCCATATCTATGTAATTAGTATTCTCAATTTCACACGCTAAGAAAATAGGCATTACGAAACGTGGATCAACTGCATTGATCACTACATCTGGCTTAGCCTTACGAATTAAAGTACGAATATCTTCAAGTTCAGCAGCGTTTACTTCTGCTGCAGAAAAACGGGCATCTTTAACGCGGGCGACTGCTTCTTCGGCTCGAGCAAGATTACGATCGGCAATAACCATAGAAGAGATAAAACTTCTGCGGGATGCGATGTTGGCAATTGCTCTACCGACGCCACCAGCGCCTATTACTAGCGCTTTCATTGTTGGCCTCTCATGAGGAAAAAACTCCATCTCGGTAGAGGGCCGAGGTTACTCCGCATGAGCGTGATCTGCCAACCCTGTATTTATAAGCCTTAGTGGCGGGTAGATTTCACCTATTAATTCCAGTCCCCGTAGCTCAGTGGATAGAGCAACCGCCTCCTAAGCGGTAGGTCGCAGGTTCAACTCCCGCCGGGGACACCACTTCTTAAGCAAAAACAACGGTGCGCTTGCCAACAACGAAGATTTTATCTTCGGAGTAAAGCTTTACGGCTTTTGCAAGTACACGGCGTTCAATATCGCGACCGATAGCAATTAATTCTTCAGGGGTTGCTATGTGAGTCACGTGTGCAACATCTTGTTCGATGATTGGGCCTTCATCTAGATCGCTTGTTACAAAGTGAGCACTCGCGCCAATGATTTTTACGCCACGCTCATGTGCCTGGTGATATGGCTTAGCACCTTTGAAACCAGGCAAGAAGGAGTGGTGAATATTGATGATCTTGCCGGGCATGCGGTTACAAAAGTCAGCGGAAAGAATCTGCATGTAACGGGCAAGAACTACGAAATCAATCTCCAGGAGTTCAATCTGCTTAATTATTTCAGCTTCTTGAGTCGCTTTATCGCCAGGCAAGTACATGAATTTAATGCCATGAGATTCAACTAGCTGGCGCAGATCTTCATGGTTTGAAATAACTAACGGAATCTCGACTTTAAGTTCGCCAAGTTCATTTAAATAGAGCAGATCGCGCAAGCAGTGGCTCTCTTTAGTAACCATAACCAGTGCGCGTGGTCGCTCTGAAGTTGGACGAATATGAAGAGCCGGGTGGTATTTAGCTAAGCCTTCACCAAGTGCGGTTTCGGCTGCGGCTTGACCTTGTGAAGTTTCAAAGCGAGTGCGCATAACAAATGTATTTGTAGCCGGATCTGTGAATTGCTGATTTTCAATGATGTTTCCGCCACAGGCTAAAACTGCCGAAGTCATCGCGTGAACGATTCCTGGTTGATCAGCACATTGCAGGGAAGCAATTAAATCCATAGCGAAAGGGTACGCGAACTTAGTGCTTAAGCGTAAATCGCTGCATTGCCTTAGGCGCCCACCAGTTACGTTCGCCCAATAGGCGCATCAAAGCTGGTACTAGCAAGGCGCGAATCAATGTGGCATCGAGAATCACTGCAAATGCAACTCCAAAGCCCATCATCTTTATCGAAGTCACACCACTTGTTACGAACGCTGCGAAAACCACTGCTAGAAGAACTGCTGCGGCGGTGATGATTCGTGCTGAACGTTGTAAGCCAGTTGCCACTGATTCAATATTCGATTTACCAAGCAAATGCTCTTCGCGAATACGTGAGAGCAAGAAGAGTTCGTAGTCCATTGATAAACCAAAGACCACCACAAAAATCAGAATAACAATTGAGGTATCAAGGGATCCAGTCACCGTGAATGAACCAACCAGCCACTGCAAGTTGCCGCCCACGAAAATCCAAGTCATTACGCCCATAGTTGCCGCAAGTGACATAACGTTTAGCAGCACTGCTTTGATTGGCAAAATTATGGAACCGGTAAAGACAAAGAGCAGAATTAAAACGCTAATTGCAATCCAGCCCAGAGCTAGTGGCAGCGTATCTGCAATTCCATCTTGAGTATCTGTGTAATCAGCTGCTACTCCACCGATTAGTGTTCCTGATGGTGCTGGCAAATCACGGAGATCATGGATCAACTGTTGTGCCTCTGGTGATCGTGGCAACATCGATTCATAAGCTGTGATTCGAATATCTTTCCCGATAGTTTGCGGCTCAGCCACGGTAACAATTCCGGAGACTTTCTTAACTTCTTCGATGTAACTTGAAATTTGATTCTCTCTACCGGCGCCATCCAAAACAATTATGTCAATGGTGGCAATATTGCTTTCAAAACGAGATTCTTGAATTGCGGTCGCTACTGCAGCGGGGTTGCTTGCTGGCAAAATTCTGGAGTCACCTTGCGAGAAGGCAATATCTTTAATTGGTGCAGTAAGAATTCCCAGAATTATTAACGAAAGTAGAACTACTGCGACTGGACGCTTCATTACCAAACGAGCAGTTTGAGCCCAGCGTCCCTCATCCTTATGTTCAATAGCTGATTTACGAACGACACCTTTATTAACTCTTGATCCGAGCATGGCCAGAATTGGCGGCAGACCGAATAAAGCACCAGCAACTGCGATAGCTACAACTGATACACCGGCATAGCCAAATGATTTAAGGAAAGGCAATGGGAAGAAGGTAAGCGAAAGGAGAGTAACCAGAACTGTTAGCCCCGAGTAGAAAACTGTTTTTCCCGCACTTGCCATCGTATCTACGATTGAATCTTCAACGCTCTTGCCGCGATGTAGCTCTTCGCGGAAGCGGTTAACAATTAGTAATGCGTAATCGATTCCCAGACCTAGCCCCATTCCAGTAGTTAAGTTCAGGGCGTAAACACTGACACTTGTAACTAGTGAGATTAGATAAAGAAGAAAGAAAGCACCCAGAATGGCTGATACACCGACGATTAACGGCATCGCGGACGCTGCCATAGCGCCAAAGACCATAACCAACAAAATAAAAGTTAGCGGAATCGATATTGCCTCAGCAATCTTCAAATCATCTGCAATCTTTTTATTAATCGCATTTCCGACAACACCAACGCCGCCTGAGTAAATAGTTAAGCCATCGCGTTTTCCATCAAAATTCTTTTGGAAGTAGGCGCCCATTTCCTGGCTCTCAGGTGTAAATGCTTCGCCGCCACCGTAGACCAAAATATAAGCAGCCTTGCCATCAGAAGCGGCAAGTGTTTTTTCGCCGCCGGTATTCCAATAAGAAACTACTCTGGTAACACCTGGCGCTTTTGCCATCTCTGCTTCCAGCACTTGAGCTTTCGCAGCAACTGTTGGATCAGTAATTGGAAGATTGCCGGAATCGACAACCACAACAATATTAGGGTCAGCGACATTTAAGTTTTTATTTAGGTAGTTATAAACCTGATATGAGTCACTATTGGGGTTTGAATACCCGCCTGAATCAAGGCGGCTGAAAATCATCGTACCTACGGTGCCGGCTGTCAGAACGCTAACGATAAACATAATGACCATTGCTTTACGGCGCCGAACGATGACGTGACCAAGTTTCTCAAACATGTGCCAACTGTACCGAAAGGACTAGACTGCCTAATTATGAGTGAGCTATTTCCTAAGGTGACTTCAGATGAGATTGATCACGAGCAATCAATTGAAGATGCTAAACGTGATGCCGAAATTGCTGGCGATAAGCCGCCACATCACGACGATTAATTACTTTTAAACTATTCTGACTTTGCAGCTGGCGGCGCTGGCGCTGGAGTTGGTGCGGCTGCCGGAACCGATGCGGTAGAACTTTTCGCCGAATCAGTCTTATAGAAACCTGAGCCCTTAAAAACTACGCCGACAGCGGAATAAACTTTCTTAATTTCGCCCTGACATTCTGGGCACTGCGTTAAAGATTCTTCGGTAAATGATTGAAAGGCTTCGAATTCATGGTTACATGCCGTGCAGGCATATTGATATGTTGGCATTCGATTCCTTTCTGAAGAGTAAATCCTAAAATTCAAGCCCATTGGCTAGTAGAGGGAAGTCTAAAGAAGTGGGACGATTGAGGCTAATCGGAGCGGGGCAGAAGGGCTAAATCATGAAGTTAAAGCAGTTTGTTGGCGCTCTTGCGACAGTAATTCTGATGGCTATTCCCGCGGCAAACGCAAATGAACTAGTCACTGCTGATCCAGCCAGCGGTTCGACAGTTTTGGTTTCACCTAGCGCTGTAACAATTACAACTTCGCTGCCACTTATGTCTGATGGAAATAGTGTTGAAGTTACAGATCCATCAGGTAATCGAGTCGATGATGGAACTTTAGCTATTGCCGATACTGAAGCAGTAGTTGGCTTGATTCCGCTAACTGTCGGTGGGTATTACACCGTTAATTACACATTGCTTGCCGAAAATGAGATTCCGCTTACCGGTAATTATCGCTTTAATTATGTCGCACCTGATTCTATTTCATCAGAATCGCCAACCCCGATTGCAGTAGAGGCCACTGAGAGTGCACAGCCAAGTGCCGGCAGCAGTAAAGGAACAGATTTTCTAGTAATCATGTTATTGGTACTGTCTTTCTTCGTGTTAGTCGGATTAGGAATGTACGCGCGGAAAATCTTTAGCAAAAGATGAGTCAATCGCTGATCAGTGGTTTACTCACCGTTTTTAAATTCACTTCAATAACTTCTAGTTTTTTACTTGTTGGCGCTCTTCTAGCAATCACTTTTTTGACTCTTGATATAAATGGAAAAGTGGCTCAAACAAATTTTGAGTTAAGAAAACTTGCCGCAATCTCAAGTTTGATTTGGATGTTTTCTAATATCACTTTTATCGTCCTAACCTTGGCAAATATTCTGAATTCCAGCATTTCAGAGGTATTACAGCCAAATATTTTGCGCTCATTCTTAACCCAAGTCCCACTTGGCCAGTATCAATTTGTCCAACTATTGCTATCGATTTTGATTTCAATAATCATTCCTAGATTTAACTCAATCAGCACCGGCACTTTCTTATTACTGGCCACTTTGCTGGCGATCGTAGTTCCGGTTTTTCAAAGCCACTCAGCATCAAGTGGCTCGCACTTAATGGCCATTGGTTCACTTGCGATACATGTAATTGCCCTTGCTCTCTGGGTCGGAGGCGTATTCGCTTTGGCATTTTTAGCCCCTGATTCCAGGGCTATAGCTGTGCCTAGATTTAGTGTTCTAGCCCTTTGGGCAGCAATCGGAGTAGTTGTTAGCGGCAGCGTGAATGCCTTTATCCGCCTTAACTTTAAAGAAGCGTGGAGCAGTAATTACGCCAACTTAGTTTTAGCTAAAGTCTTGCTAACTGCGGGCTTAATTGCGATTGGTTACTTACATCGTAAGAATCTAAAGAATTTAACTGAAATCAAAGGTTCGAGATTTATCAAATTAGTTTTAGCCGAAGTTATCATTATGGTTTTTACTCTGGTGATTGGTTCACGGCTTGCTTCTAGTCAGCCACCAGAGCGCGAATCTGGTTTAGCTGTCGATCGTGCACTATCTATAGTCGGTATCAAAACACCACAACAACCAACTCTTTCGCGCATAATTTTTGGTTACGAACCAGATGCGCTAATGATTGGATTGCTAGTACTCGCAGTTGCGTTGTACATAAAAGGTGTAATGGTTTTAACTAAGCGTGGCGATAAGTGGCCCGTTGGTCGCACTATTTCTTTTGCAATTGGAATCAGCACTGTTGATTTTGCGACTAGTGGTGGTTTAGGCCTATACGCACATTTCAGTTTCTCTTGGCACATGATTGCCCATATGACCCTCGGAATGATTGCCCCTATCGCGATTGTTTTGAGCGCACCGATTACCTTGGCACTTCGCACTTTGCCGCAAGGTAGAAACTCAGAAGAGCGCGGCGTTCGCGGAACACTGCTCTCAGCTCTGCATTCGCGGTATTCATCTATCATTGTTAATCCAGTCGGCGCACTAGTTATCTTTGATGGTTCGCTCTTTTTGCTCTATTTCACTTCACTCTTTGGCACCTTAATGAATACCCACGCCGGCCACTTATTTATGAATATTCATTTCTTATTGGCAGGTTTTCTCTTCTTCCACGTAATCATCGGTATTGATCCGAATCCGAAACGACCACCATTTCTAGTGCGAATTGTGACTTTGTTAGCCGCCATGAGTATCCACGCATTCTTCTCGGTCGCGCTAATGTCATCTTCAACTTTGATTGATTCAGGTTACTTTGCTTCCCTCCAAGTGCCATGGGTGGGCGATCTATTGACTGACCAAAACAAGGGTGGCGCAATTGGTTGGGCAATGGGCGAAATTCCAATTTTGATCGCGCTAATTGCGACATTCATAATGTGGACTCGTGACGATGCGCGTGAAGCTCGCCGAATTGATCGTTCAGCTGAGCGAATGGCGGCCATGGGGCAGCCAGATGAGTTGGCTCAATACAATACCTACCTACAAGAACTTGCTGATCGTGAACGTCGGTCTGGCAAACAAGTGATGGAGTAACAATGGACGCGCTCTTTGATTTACCAAGTGAATATAAAGATCTGCGTGCAAGCGTTCGCTCACTCGCTGAAAAAGAAATTGCTCCGCACGCACAAGCTGTCGATGAAGATCATCGTTTTCCACAAGAAGCATTTGACGCACTACAAAAAGCTGGGTTAGCCGCCTCGCACGTTCCAACTGAATTTGGCGGCGAAGGGGCAGATGCACTTGGCGTTGTAATTATTATTGAAGAAGTCGCCCGAGTTTGCGGATCTTCCTCACTTATTCCGGCAGTAAACAAGTTGGGATCACTTCCACTAATGCTTGGTGGAAATAAAGAACAGAAAGAACGTTGGCTAACCCAGTTAGCTAAAGGTAAAGGCTTCTCTTATTGCTTATCAGAATCAGAGGCTGGCTCAGATGCGGCTTCAATGCGCACCAAAGCCGTTCAAAGTGGCGATAAATGGATTCTTAATGGCAGCAAAAAATGGATTTCTAATGCGGGCTTCTCTGACTTCTATACAGTTTTAGCAACATCCGATGCCTCTCTTGGCGCTAAAGGTATTACGGCTTTTGTAGTTGAAAAATCAGATCCTGGCGTATCTTTTGGGGCACCTGAAAAAAAGATGGGTTTTAGAGGTTCACCCACCCGCGAAGTTTATTTCGACAATGTTGAACTATCTGATGATCGTCGAATCAGCGAAGTAGGTAAAGGTTTCGCACTCGCCATGAACACTCTCGATCACACGCGGATAACCATTGCGGCGCAAGCACTTGGTTTAGCTCAAGGCGCTCTTGATGTGGCAACAAAGTATGCACATGAACGTAAGCAATTTAATAAACCAATTTTTGATTTCCAGGCAGTGCAATTTATGTTGGCCGATATGGCCATAAGTATTGAAGCCGCCCGCTTATTAACTTACGCCGCAGCCGTTAGATCAGAACGAAATGACGATGACCTGAAGTTCTTTTCAGCATCAAGTAAATGTTTTGCTACCGATGTTGCCATGAAGGTAACTACCGATGCAGTTCAGATTTTGGGCGGATACGGATATGTATCGGATTACCCAGTAGAACGCATGATGCGCGATGCTAAGTTAACTCAGATCTATGAGGGCACTAATCAAGTTCAACGAATCGTGATTGCGCGCAATCTTCCTAAATCTTAAAGCGCACAACTAAATCTGGTGTAGCTGCAGCATCCAATGGAATGTCATGCGGCTCACGCGGTAATTTCTGACTTGATAATTCACCATCGTGAAGCAAGCCAATTTTCCAAGCTTGAACTTTAGGTAAGAAGCGATCGTAGAAACCGCCACCTTGTCCCAATCGGTACCCATCTGAGTCCATTCGCAGCGCAGGCACCAAGACCACATCGATTGCATCTAGATCAGTGAACGGCTCACCAGTAGGTTCAGAAATTTTACTTTTGTAATTTAGCTTTAGTTCATCGCCATCCCACCGCACCCAAGTCATCTCAGAACCGTTTATGCAGGGTAGAAGAAGAGTTTTTCCGGCCTTGATTAGGGAGTGATTTAACAACTTTGTAACTGGTTCATCACCATAAGAAAGATAGCTAGCCACTACTCGGGCGCTACTAATTTCAGAAACTTCTAATAAATTGGAGAATTCAACTGGAATGTAACCGTCGCGACGTTCAAGCCGATAGCGCTTGCGCAACCGCTCTTTGTCAGACTTCACAGCTTCATTCATAGTTAAATCCCTAGGAAGTATCGAGTTACAAAGTATGGTGGGATTATGTCAGAGCGCACAAAGGTAGATGAGTTTCTCACCTCACTAATTTCCATTTGTAAGCCACTTGAATCATTTGATATGCCATTGCTTGATGCTCACGGAGCAACCTTGGCTAGCGATGTTCATGCGGGCGAGCGATTGGTTTTGCGCGCAGGAGCTCGAATCAGAGCTACCCAAATTGGCTTAGCTGCCTCAATTGGCTTAGATCATTTACCAACTAGGCCACACCCACGTGTAGTAGTTCTTTCAGCTGGGCCAGATTTAGTTGAACCCGGAAAATCGCTTACCGGTGATGAAGAGTACGAAACTAATTCTTGGCTTCTAACCACAGCGGTCCGCGAAACGGGTGCTATTGGTTATCGTGTTCACTCGATTCCAGATGATGAGGAAGAACTGCAACGAGTTATTGAAGATCAATTAGTACGTGCAGATTTAATAATTATTAGCGGCGAGCGCCAAGATGATTCTTTTGATCTGATTACTCGCACGTTATCTAAATTGGGCGATATCACCACGGTTGATTTGGCTATTGAAGCCAGCGGCCGACATAACTTTGGAACTATTGGTCCTGATAAAACACCAGTGGTTACGCTCCCAGGTGATCCGATTTCGGCATATATTTCATTCGAACTTTTTGTTCGCCCCATGATTCGTACTTTGTTAGGGGCAGCAACAATTCATCGCCCAGCGGTTAAAGCAAAGCTAGAAAAGCCAGTCGCATCTAATGCCGGGCTACGTTCCTACATTCGCGCAATTCTTTCCGAAGACGGCGCCTCAGTAATGCCGCTTCCTTCGCAAGATGAGCAATCAACGCTCTCTGATGCCAATGCTTTTATTGCACTATCCGAAAGTGATAGCGAAAAAGCAACTGGGCAAGAAGTCACCGTAGTTGTACTCGAACGTCGCTACATTTAAGTAGCCGTAATGAGAGATCATCTGAGTGGTCAAACTTGGCCGGTCATTTTAAAAAGTAACGAGTTAACACTTCGCCCATTGCGATTACGAGACCGAGCTAAATGGTTTGCAGTGCGTGCTGAAAATCGTGAGTGGCTGACCCCGTGGGAAGCGACCTTGCCACAAGTGCCAGAACATATTGATGGCGGGGACCTGATTTCAAAGAGACCCTCTTTCTTCGAGATGGTGCGTATTTATAATCGTGACGGGCGCAGTGGTCGCACAATTTCGCTAGCCATTTGGCAAGGCCCTAATCTGATTGGCCAGATAACTATGGGTGGCATTATTTATGGAGCGCTACGCGGCGCCCATATTGGGTATTGGATTGATCGCCGCTTCGCCAATCGTGGATATACAACGCAGGCAGTTGAAATGGTTACCGCATACGGGTTTGATGAGTTAGGACTGCACCGCATTGAGATTAATTTGCGCCCTGAAAATAGCGCCTCTCGTCGAGTAGCTGAAAAAGCTGGCTTTATTCTGGAAGGTGACCGGCCACGTTTTCTGCATATTGATGGAGCATGGCGTGACCACATCTGCTTTGTAAAAGAGAATCCGGCAATTAAGTAGCCAACTTTAAAGGCCCCTAAATACCCGATTTGAGCGTGGTCGCCCTCTATCTTTAACCATCATGGCTTCAGGACTTATCTATCTCGCGATCGCTGGAATGTGGGTTTCCTACTTTCTGCCGCGTTGGATTCATGACCGCGCAGAGTTTTCTGGGAAATCAGTTGAGCGATACAAGAGTGCGCTAAAAGTTGTAGCAAGTAAATCTCCAGGCGGATTGCCCGAAACTGGAATCATGCATACTGATTTAGATTTCGTTGCGAAGAACGCTCAAAAGATATTACGTCGACGAATCATTTTTACCTTATTGATTTTTTCCTTACTAGCAACTTCGGTAGGTGGAGTTATGAATAGATTACAGTTGATTTATACCTTGGTCCCAATTTCTGGAATCGCACTTTACATTGTGCAGGTACGCCGCGAGACAATCTCAGAGCGACTTCAATTGCGTCGCATCAAGCAACTTCAACGCGAGACCAATGGCGTATCAACAACTAACTTAGTTGATGTAGTAACTCCGAAGGCAGAAACTGATCATTGGATTCCACTGTCAGAACGTGAGTTAACTGGCGTAGTTATTTTGCCAAAAGGATCGGCTGAAGAACGTCGCACTTGGCAGCCAGATTCGATTCCAGCACCAACTTATTTGAGTGCTCCTAAAGCTGTGTCACAGAAGCGCATTATTGATTTAACCGAGCCGGGCCGCTGGAGCGAAGAGCAAGAGAAGTTGGCTATTGCCGCCCTTAACGCTGTTGCCCCATCTAAAGATGAAATCTTTGATCAGATTCTTGCTGACGAAGCGGTAGATCGTTTGCGTGATAGCAAAGCAGCTAACGAGTAATCAGTTCGCTAGTTAGATCCAAGAAGGTAGCCACATCCGGGCATACCAAGCATCATAAGTAATAACTTCACCAGTAAAAATCGGGTAGAAGTAAATAAAGTTCAGCCCAATTAGAACAACCAAGATGGTTATTAAAGCTTGCGAAATTTCCTTTCTAACCCTTGATTCCATTAGGTATTTGGCACAGTAAACCAAGGCAAATATTAAGAATGGCTCAAACACTATTGCGTAGAAAGAAAAGACGGTTCGCTTTTGAAACAAGAACCAAGGTAGATACCCAGCAGCTAAGCCAGCCCAGATAAAGATAGGCGCGGATTCATATTTCTTATTTAGTAAATTGCGAATCAAAACTCCGAGTACGACAAAGATCGCAATCGTGCCAAACCACCAAAGAAGTGGAGTACCTAATGCAAGTACTTCTTGCGCACAACTTTCCGAACCGCAGCCTTTAGGCGAACCGTAAAAGAAAGACGTTGGTCGACCTTGCACCAACCAATTCCAGGGATTAGCTTGATATGAATGTTTTTGAACCAAGCCGGTATGAAAGCCCAACATTTCAGAGTGATAGTGCCAGAGAGATTTAAGCGCACTCGGTGACCAATTGCGATCCCACCCACGATCGCTACGGAACCAACCGATCCAACTTATCAAGTAAGTCGCTACGGGTAGCAAACCGTATTGAACTGGGAATTTTAAGATTGGCTTTATCAATTGGCGACCAGAATAGTTATTGCTAATTCGATAGAAAGTTATTAGCGCAAAAACAATTAAGAAATAGACTCCGTTCCATTTAGTTGCTGCTGCCAAACCAAATGCGAATCCAGCTAACCAATGCCAGTTCTTTAGCCAGGCTAAGAGCGCTAAAGCGACGAAGAAGGTAAGAAATAAATCAAGCAGTGCCGTTCTGGAATGAACAAGTGCCAAACCATCAAGTGCGATCAAACCGCTGGCGAGTGCAGCCCAACTATCTGATTTGAATAGTTCTTTGGCAATCAAACCCACGATAAGAATTAAGAGTGAGCCAAAGAAGGCAGATGCGATTCGCCAACCAAATTCCTGATCGCCAAAGAGCTTTATTCCAAGGGCGATTGCCCATTTACCAACGGGAGGATGAACAATGAATTCGGGCTTGAGGCCATCGACTTCAACGCCAAATTTCAAATAATCTTGCGCGCCGTTTACATAATAAACCTCATCAAAAATAAAGCCTTTGGGCCGATTTAAATGGAATAAGCGCATGCCAAAAGCGATGAGCGAGATCAAATAGATCGCATATGGCGCTAGCGCTGATCGGGCGAACTGCTTCATGACGGTAGCGTATGCGCGTGAGCTTAATTTTGGCAGCAACCCCACTTGGTAATCCAGGTGATGCGAGCGCGCGCTTGATTGCTGCGCTCACCAACGCCGATGTGATTGCTGCCGAAGATTCTCGCCGCTTTCATCGCTTAGCTGCTGATTTAGGCGTGACCTTTACTGCTCGCGTCCTCTCTTTCTTTGAAGGAAATGAAGATGCTCGGACCCAAGAAGTTTTAGAGCTACTTAAGACTGGCTCAAAGGTAGTTGTTGTCTCTGATGCGGGGATGCCAACAATTAGTGATCCTGGTTTTCGGTTAATGCGCGATGCCATAGCTGCCAATATTGAAGTAAGTGTTTTGCCTGGGCCAAGTGCAGTCACAATGGCAATTGCGTTAGCTGGGCTACCAACTGATCGATTTACCTTCGATGGTTTTGCACCACGAGCCAGTGGAGCTCGACAAAAATTTTATGAATCGTTGCGGTTCGAAGAACGCACCATTGTTTTGTTTGAAGCTCCGCATCGGTTAGCCGAATCTTTGGCAGATGCGGTCGCCGCAATTGGCGGCGAACGTCAAGGTGCAATCTGCCGCGAAATGACAAAGCGCTATGAAGAAACAATTAGAGGCTCGCTTTCAGAATTACATAGCTGGGCAACCAGCAATGAAGTTTTAGGCGAAATCACATTAGTGATTGCTGGAGCCCCAGTTGGCGATGCCGCTGCGACTTCGGCTGACATGGTTGCTCGAGTTCGCGAATTTGAAGGTGCTGGCATGGACCGCAAAGGCGCAATTGCTACGGTGGCTGAGGAATTTAAGATCCCCAAGAAAATCGTTTATGCCGCAGTCGTCGATGCCAATAAGATGTCCCAATGAGCGCAGTTAATAAATCTTTCTATCTAACGACGCCGATTTACTATGTAAATGATGCGCCACATATTGGCCATGCCTACACAACTGTTGCCGGCGATGTTCTAACTCGCTGGCATCGTCAACGTGGAGAATCTGTCTGGTTCTTAACTGGCACAGACGAGCATGGCCAGAAAGTAATGCGTACGGCTGACCAGAACGGGGTAGCACCACAAGATTGGTGTGACCGTTTGGTGGCAGATGCCTGGAAACCTAATTGGGCAGCGCTAAATATTGCCAACGATGACTTCATTCGTACTACCGAACCTCGCCATACCGAGAGAGTACAAAAGTTTTTACAGAGTTTAAAAGATGCTGACCATATTTATGCCGGCAAGTATGAAGGCCCATACTGTGTTGGTTGCGAAGAATTCAAACTTCCGGGTGATTTGATTGATGCCGGCGATGAAAAACTTTGCCCAATCCATAGCAAGCCAGTAGAAATTGTTAATGAAAATAATTATTTCTTCCGGTTATCTGCGTTCACTGACAAATTACTAGCGCACTACAAGCAAAACCCAGAAGCTTGCCAACCCGAGAGTGCGCGCAACGAAGTAATTTCTTTCCTTGAAGGTGGCGTCTCAGATCTTTCAATTTCACGTTCTACCTTTGATTGGGGAATTCCGGTTCCATGGGATACCGATCAAGTTGTTTATGTTTGGTTTGATGCGTTGCTTAACTATGCAACAGCGGTTGGCCTAACTGATGCACCAGATTCCGAAGGTGGCAAGAAGTTTGCCCAAACTTGGCCAGCCGATGTGCACTTAGTTGGTAAAGATATTTTGCGTTTCCATGCCGTTATTTGGCCAGCGATGTTGATGGCTGCGGGCCTTGAAGTTCCTAAGAAAGTTTTCGCGCATGGTTGGTTATTAGTTGGTGGCGAGAAGATGAGCAAGAGCAAGCTCACCGGTATCGCACCTAAAGACATCACTGATCATTTCGGCGTAGATGCTTTTCGTTACTACTTCTTACGTGCGATTCCATTTGGTAGCGACGGATCATTCTCTTGGGAGGATATGAGCGCGCGTTACACCAGCGAATTAGCTAATGATTTCGGTAATTTGGCTTCTCGCTTAGCGGCCATGATTGAAAAATACTGCGATGGCGTTCTCCCCGCCGTGAGCAATGACCCTGGTTTGTGCACAGCTTTGGCTGAAACTGTGGCCAAGGCCGATGCGGCAATGGTCTCCCTTGATTTCCAAGGTGGCATCAACGCAATTATGGAATTCTGTAAGCGCGTAAATGGTTATGTCACTGAGAAAGAGCCATGGAAACTTGCCAAGGATCCTGCTAATCAAGCTGAACTCGAATCAGTTCTTTACAACACTTCTGAAGCTTTGCGCGCGCTGGCAGTTCTGTTAAATCCAGTAATGCCCGCAACTTGTGAAATTCTTTGGCAATCATTGGGTGCTAATGAAAAGTTAGGCGCAATTGGCAACCAACCAATTTCTAACGTTGATACTTGGGGTCAATTACCAGCAGGTTCAAAAGTTACCAAGACACCAGTACTTTTCCCACGCCTTGAAGCTGCGGAATAATTAACTTTCATGGCTGATCGGCACAATCGCGATTTAGATCGTCAACCTGCGCCGCTTCCTGAACCACTTCCAGTTCCTTGCGTTGACGTACACGCACATATGGAAATTGTTACTAATGATGTGGCTGATTCTGCCGCCGTCGGTCAAGTAATTGCTGATGCCGCCTCTGTTGGCATCAATCGCATTGTGCAAGTTGGTTATTCGGCAGAGCAATCACAATGGTGCGTTGATGCTGCCGAGAAATGGAATACCTCAGTACTTGCAGCGGTTGCGTTACATCCGAATGAAGCACCAGTAGTTGCAGATTTAGAAGCTGACTTAGCGATTATTGAAAAATTAGCGGAGCACCCGCGAGTACGCGCGATTGGCGAAACTGGCCTAGATTATTTCCGCACACCGCCTGAACTGCGCAAGCGTCAACAAGATTCTTTTAAATGGCATATCGAATTAGCTAAGCGCACCAATAAAGCGTTAGTCATCCACGATCGCGATTCGCATGACGATGTACTTTCCATTCTGCAAGAGGTTGGCGCTCCCGAAACGACTATATTTCACTGCTATTCAGGCGATGCCACTATGGCCAAGATCTGTATCGAACGTGGCTATATCTTGTCCTTTGCTGGCACCATAACTTTTAAGAATGCTCCCGAACTTCGCGAAGCGGTGAAGCTCGTTCCCATTGATCAACTAATGGCGGAGACCGATTCACCCTTCTTATCGCCAATGCCCAATCGCGGTGCTTTAAATGTGCCAGCTCAAGTGGCGACAGTAATTCGGGCGATGGCAGCCGAACGTGGCGAAGATTTAGCTGAATTCGCAATTGCGTTAAGCGTCAATGCCGAACGCGCATTCGGAAAGTTCAACTAATGTCACTACTAGGTGCTGCCGAAATTCGTGAACTAGCCGAACAATTAGATTTACGGCCAGCAAAATCACTTGGTCAAAATTTCGTAATCGATGGCAATGTTTGCCAGAAAATTGTTCGCGTAGCAGGAGTCACTACTGATGACATCGCCCTTGAAATTGGCCCAGGGCTAGGTTCGCTAACTCTGGCTCTGCTGGAAGTTACCTCGAATGTGATTGCAGTTGAAATTGATCAGCGTTTAGCCGAACGCTTACCAATCACAGTTGCTGAACATAAAACTGATTCATATGAGTTAACTGTAATTAATACTGATGCACTTGCAGTGCGCGAGTTACCAGTAGCACCAACTGTGTTGGTTGCGAATTTGCCCTATAACGTTTCTGTACCAGTGTTACTACACCTACTTGAAATTCTGCCTTCGCTAAATACTGGCGTAGTTATGGTGCAGGCTGAAGTTGCTGATCGCTTAGTTGCTAAACCAGGTACCAAAGAATATGGAATCCCTTCACTAAAGGCTTCTTGGTGGGCGCAAGTTAGTGGTGCGGGCTCGGTATCGCGCTCTATTTTTTGGCCAGTTCCGGGGGTTGATTCAAAGTTAGTAAGTTTTAAACGCCACGAAACTCCGGGTGATGACGCAATGCGTAAAGGCGTTTTCCAATTAGTAGATGCCGCCTTTGCCCAACGTCGCAAAATGTTGCGGGCTGCGCTATCGGGTATTTTTGGTAGCTCGGCAAAAGCCGAAGCAGTTCTAATTGCTGCCGGTATTGATCCAACGCTGCGCGGTGAATCTTTATTAATAGATTCTTTCTGTGCCATCTATAACGCAAGTCAAAGCGTCAAGTAGAGTTCAATCGTGGTCACAAATTCGGTAACTGTTCGCGTTCCTGCGAAAGTTAATTTACAACTTTCCGTCGGCCCACGCGAAGACGATGGCTTTCATGGCTTGGTTACAGTTTTTCAAGCAATTTCAATTTACGATGATTTAACCATTACTCATGCAGAACCTGGCTCAGGTTTATCGCTTTCAATTACTGGTGATCACATTGCTGGTGTACCAGCTGATGAAACTAACTTAGCGGCTAAAGCAGCACAGATTATTGCTAAAGAATATGACGTTGATATTGATGCAACTATGCAGATTCATAAAACTATTCCGGTAGCTGGCGGAATGGCTGGCGGAAGCGCAAATGCGGCAGCCGCAATTGTGGCAATTGATTCGCTGTATTCGTTAGGCATGACTCGCGAAGAGATGGTGAAAGTAGCAAGACAACTGGGCAGTGATGTTCCATTTATGTTAAACGGTGGTACCGCAATTGGTCGCGGTCGTGGGGATGAACTAACTGCTGCGCTCTCAAGAGGCACTTATCATTGGGTTTTAGCGTTATCTTCAGCGGGGTTATCAACGCCATCGGTCTATGCCGAATGCGATCGCTTGCGCGCTGGCTTA
>JBIIYZ010000050.1:0-3359 GCA_044346555.1 Candidatus Planktophila sp.
GGTAGAGCCCCAGCCTTCCAAGCTGGCCATGCCGGTTCGATCCCGGTCACCCGCTCCAAGCATTTCTGCTCAGATTTATGTGGCTCTTCTCGCTTATTTATTCCACTTCTACGCGACCGCCCCGACCTTAACTCCAGCGAATGAGCCACTTAGCGTGAGCGAGACCGATACAGAATCTGGCGTGAATACGTTCACGACAAGGTCAGAATTTGCCAAAGTAGATGATCCATTAACAACAACATCTGCATGGAGTGTAATTTCAAACACTCTTGCTGAATTCTTATAGAAAGTACCTGAAGAATAAAAATAATTAGAGGTAATTACTGGTACGGCTCCAGTAGCGGTAAACGAAATACCTAGAGTTTGATCAATTATCTCTAATGGATTTAGCGTCGAGCGAAAATGAACCTGCACACTTAACACATAACTCTTTCCAGCTTCAAGAACTAAGAAAGTTGCAGAACTAGTAGTTGAACTTGGTCCACCAACAAGTGTATTAGCAAAACTAATGTTTCCAATTAATCCAAGTGATAACCCTGTTGCTCCTGCTACACCCGCACTTCCTTGGGAACCAGTTAACCCAGTTGGTCCCGTTGGACCTTCGGGTCCAGTCGCACCTGTTGCTCCAACACTTCCATTTGCGCCATTAGTACCTGTTGGTCCTGCGGGACCTTGTGATCCTGTTGCACCACTACCTGCTGGTCCTTGTGATCCAGTTGCGCCACTTGGTCCTTGCGATCCGGTTGCGCCAGTTGCGCCGGGTGCTCCTTGCGAACCAGAACCTGCTGGTCCTTGTAAACCTGCCGCACCAGTTAAACCGATTGGTCCTTGTACGCCAATTGGTCCAACGATTCCTTGCGCACCAGTTGCGCCAACTTCACCACGTAAACCTTGATCACCTTTTAAACCAGTATCGCCAGCTACTCCTTGTGTTCCTTGATTTCCAATTGGTCCAGCAACTGTTGATGCGTTTGTGATTGTTTTTCCATCGGTGCCGCTCTTTCCGTCACTTCCACTTTTTCCATCAACGCCATCAAAACCGTTCGTTCCTTTTAAACTAACTGCCTTAGGCCACTTCTTCTTCATCTTTGGCCCATAAATATTTAAATTCTTAATATCAATATAGAAATCACCATCAATGCCGATCGCATTAGATGGTGGCGTGACCCCACTTAGGATTGTGTTTGGGATCGATGCCGCTGTTCTTCCGGCGGCTTTTGGTTTAATAACAGCATCAGCGCTGGCTATTGGAACGAATAAAATAAGCGCGATTGAAATTATCTTTATAAGTAGTGACTTTCCTTTGATATTCATTGACGGGAGCTCCTGTCAGGTCGGGTAATCCCAGTCTGAAACTGATAAAAACATTCAGATATACGGGACACCCTGCTAAATGTCCCAAATGTCGAGATCATTACCCTAGGCATACGCTTAAAAAACTCTAGCCGCGTTCACAGGAAAATGGGTTAACTTTCTAAACCTCGGGTAGTTTATTACGGGTAGTCGATGACGTGGGGTTATTGGCAATAGAAAGTAAGTAATCGAGAGGACCATGCAAATGGTTTCAAAGAAAAAGATCGTAGTAGCAGTAATTACAACTCTTGCATTTTCAGTAGGTGCAGCCGGGACGGCTTCAGCTCATGGCAAAGGTATGAAAACAACTGAAGAACGTGCAGCAAAAGATGCGCAACGTGCTGCTGATAAAGCAGCTCATGAAGCAGAACGCGCAGTTTTTGAAGCACTTGTTGCAAAGACAATCGGTGTTGATGCAGCTGTAATCAAAACTCGTTTAGCAGCCGGTGAAACACTTGGCGTAATTGCTGGCACAAAGAAGGCAGCTCTTATCGACGTAATTGTTGCTGATCGCACAAAGCGTATCGATGCGCATGTAACAGCTGGAAAGTTAACTGCTGCGCAAGCCACAACTATGAAGGCTGGGCTCGTTGCACATGTAACCGCTAAAGTTGATTCAGTTCGTGGACCAAAGGGTGGTCCAGGAATGGGCGGTCACAAGGGTCACAAAGGGCATAAAGGTGGACATGGCCCTAAAGGTGGAATGACTCCTCCTCCAGCAATCACACCAGGCGCTTAATCTTCTTACAACGCTTAATCGCTAAGTAAGAAAACTTCTTTAAACGCATTTCCTCCTTCCGTAGGGAAGAAAACCCGTCATCAAGAACATCGGTGGCGGGTTTTCTCATGATTAGATTCGCACATGCGTATTCATATCGGTAGCGATCATGCAGGTCTTGAATTAAAAAATGCTCTCTCTGCTTACTTAACTGGCAAGGGACATGAAGTTAAAGATCATGGCCCATTTGAATATGACGCACTTGATGATTACCCGGTCTTTTGTATTCCAGCAGCGCAAGCAACAGCTGCTGAACCAGGCTCGTTTGGCATAGTTATTGGCGGTTCTGGAAACGGCGAGCAAATGGCAGCCAATAAAGTCAAAGGTGTTCGTGCAGCTTTAGTTTGGAGTTTGGAAACAGCCAAGCTTGCTCGCGAACATAACAATGCAAATGTGATCTCTGTTGGAGGTCGTCTGCATTCAATTGAAGATTGCCAATCATTTATTGATGCTTTTCTAGCAACACCATTTAGTGGCGATGAACGACATATCCGTCGCATCAATCAGATGAGCAATTTTGAAACAACTGGCGAGATTAAGTAGCTACTTCTTAATAAATCTAAAATCGGCAACCGGGTGTTCTTTATTGATCCCCTGGTCTTCAAAGCGAGTTAGTGGTCGCCAATCTGGGCGTTCAACTTCTCCCCCAGTAAAGAAACTTTGTTTAGTGAATTCTTCAGCAATCCATTGGGCATATGGTTGCCAATCAGTTGCGATATGAAAGAACCCACTAGGCTTTAGTTTGGTGGCAACAGCTGCAATAAATTCTTGATTAACAATGCGACGTTTGAAGTGTCGTGCTTTTGGCCACGGGTCTGGAAAGAATAAGTGCACGCCATCGAGTGAATTATCAACGATCATCTCTTCGAAAACTTCGAAGGCATCACCTTCAATCGTGCGCACATTTTTTAGTTCGAGCTCTTCAATGCGCAACAGTAATTTGCCGATTCCAGGGCGATGAACTTCAACTGCTAAATAACCAGTTGTTGGATCGCTAAGTGCAATCTGGGCCGTGGCCTCACCCATGCCGAAGCCAATTTCCATAATAATTCTTTTGGAATCTGGAAATAACACTGGGAGGTTGATTTTCTGAGCAGAAAATTCAATGCCGAAAACTGGCCACAGGCGATCCCAAGCCTCTTGCTGGCCCTCGGTAATCCGGCGCCCGCGTAATTTGTATGACCTGACTGCTCTGCTTTCCACTAGAGCACTCTTTCATGCTTAGATT
>JBIIYZ010000029.1:0-12514 GCA_044346555.1 Candidatus Planktophila sp.
CGAACAACTTGCATCTGACGAGTTACCTCGCGGAAGTTACCACCATCGATGTCGGCGATAAGTAACCGAATTGAATTAGTGCCGCAATCAACAACACCTACGCGCATTAGTTTGCCTTTACATTCTCTGCGATGCTACAAGGTTGATCTTTCCACCACTCTGGCAATTTTGATAGGGCTTCATCGCCTAAAGGATTCACATCTGCGCCAGCACAAAGTGAGTGTGCAACTAATGAGTGTAAGCACTTAACGCGATCTGGCATGCCGCCAGCGCTAATGCCTTCAACTTCTGGCACATCCATCTTTAGAACTGCGCGCGCTGCTAAATAATCTTCGTGTGCGGCTGCATATGCCCCAGCTAATTCAGCATCAGTGGCTAAACGATCATTCATATCGCCCATCAAGCCAGTTGATTCAAGGGTTGAGATAGCGCCAGTTAACCTTGGGCAAGTGGCGTAAAAGTAAGTTGGAAATGGGGTGCCATCGCCAAGTCGTGGTGGGGTTTCAACTACTGCTGGTTTTCCGCATGGGCAGCGATAACCAATGGCGTGAACATCACGTGGGGTACGGCCTAATTGGGCTTCGATGACATCTAAATCGTCTTGCGATACTTCGCGTTCGGACATTAATTAGCGCCAGTTTCAGTAATTGATGCGATCAAGCGGTTGTACCAAGGCAAGCCAACTGGAATGTTGTTGGCAACATCGGTTTTGTTTTCCTCAGCCTGAGTTGTTTCATCTGTAACTATGTACTGACGCTCACCTGGCAGTACAAAGTGCAGGCGGGCACGAGCTTGTGATTTTACATATTCTGGATCGCGCCAAAGTTCGAGTTCTTTGCGCGCCTCATTAACAGCAGAGTTGCCAGCTTTAATTTGTGATTGAACAGCACTGATTTCAGCCCGCTGCGAAAAATAGTGTTGTACGGGAGGTGCGATGGTGAGAGCTAAGAAAAAAAGAAAAAATCCCAACACCAGTGCGCGACTATTGGTATTGCGTCGACGATTAAAGTTTAAACGACGACGGGCCATGAGTTAAGTTCGCTTATGCCTTAAAGCGTGGAAATGCACCACGGCCTGCATACTTTGCACCACTTGCTAGCTCTTCTTCGATGCGTAGCAATTGGTTGTACTTCGCTACGCGCTCTGTGCGAGCTGGCGCACCAGTCTTAATCTGACCGCAGTTAGTAGCAACAGCTAGATCAGCAATTGTGGTGTCTTCGGTTTCACCTGAGCGGTGTGACAACATGCTGCGGTAATTAGCATGTTGCGCCATTGAAACTGCATCAAGTGTTTCAGTAAGGGTTCCGATTTGGTTTACCTTAACTAGAAGTGCGTTCGCAGTATTAGTTGCGATTCCTTTAGCTAAGCGCTCTGGGTTAGTAACAAATAGGTCATCGCCCACGATTTGAATGCGAGAGCCAAGCACGCTTGTCATCTCGGCCCAACCAGCCCAATCTTCTTCATTTAGTGGATCTTCAATTGAAACGATTGGGTATGAGTTAACGAGATCGGTGTAATAAGCGATCATTTCACCTGAAGAACGAAGTGAGCCTTCGAACTTGTATTGGCCGTTTTCGTGAAATTCAGTTGCCGCTACATCCATCGCAAGTGCGATATCAGTGCCTGGCTTAAAGCCGGCCTTAGTGATTGCCTCAAGAATTAGATCAAGGGCAGCACGGTTGCTATCAAGGTTTGGTGCGAAGCCACCTTCATCGCCAACGCTAGTTGCTAGACCGCGTTGCTTTAGCACTGACTTCAATGCGTGATAAATCTCAGCGCCCCAGCGAAGTGATTCACGGAATGTTGGCGCACCAATTGGCGCAACCATAAATTCTTGAATATCAACATTGGTATCTGCGTGTGCGCCACCATTAAGAATGTTCATCATTGGAACTGGCAACAAGTGCGCATTTGGGCCACCGAGATAACGGAATAGTGAGAGGTCGGCACTTTCGGCTGATGCTTTAGCAACGGCAAGTGAAACTCCCAGAATCGCGTTCGCTCCTAAACGAGACTTATTTGCTGTGCCATCAAGTGAAATCATGGCGCTATCAACAATGCGCTGGTCTTGGGCATCGAAACCAATAATGTTTGGCCCAATTTCATCATTTACAAATGCAACAGCTTTTTCAACACCCTTACCTAAGTAGCGGGTGCCGCCATCGCGAAGTTCAGAGGCTTCGAAGGCACCAGTTGATGCACCACTTGGAACTGCGGCGCGTGCTTGAGTGCCATCTTCTAATTGAATTTCTACTTCAACAGTTGGGTTTCCGCGTGAATCTAGAATTTCGCGGGCGCCGAGCGCTTCGATAATTGCCATGATGGCCTCCTATTAATGATTGCTAACTATTTAGCTAACTAGAGAGATCAGCGCTGAACTCAGGTAAGTAGTCTACCGCGCTTCATTGCTTTGAATCTGCGTCATTAGAGCGCGTGCCCGCTGACGCAGCAACGAATCCAGATCTATCTCGTTTGCGCTGGCCCATGCTGCGATAGCAAGTATTTGTTCGACTGCCATTTCAGCATCGTTAACCTGCGCTGTTGGCAGGTCTAAGGAAACTCCATATTTCTCAGCACGATGCAGAAGCTTTGAAATCAAAGGCAGCGAAGGCTGCGATAGAGCAACGCCATCAATTGCCGAAGTGCGGCCCTTTTCGGCTGCTTTTATCTCTTCCCAATTAGAAATCACTTCAGCGACCCCAGAAACCTCGACATCTGCAAAGACGTGTGGGTGCCGATTAATTAATTTATCTGAGATACCTCGCGCGACATCCTCAATTGTAAATGGACTTTTTGGATCATCTTGGGCAATGCGAGCATGGAAGTAGACCTGCAGCAGCAAATCGCCAAGTTCTTCTTGTAAGCCAGCCCGATCATTGGTTTCGACAGCATCAATAAATTCGTACGACTCTTCAAGCAGATACTTAATCAACGATTCGTGCGTTTGTTCGGCATCCCAAGGACAACCACCAGGTGAACGTAATTTATTCATTACCTCCGCAAGGCGCAGAAGTTCTGACATTTACCTAACCCAACTAATTATTTAGTTAGCCGACTGGAGTAGCTGAAGGTGAAACGACTTCGCTTACTGCAGCAGTAATTTCGGCAGTTTCTGGATTCCAGACGCCGTAACGAGGGTTAACTGTTACTTTGTTTTTCTTGCCAGTAGCGATGATTAATTCCTGGAACTTGGCCTCAGAATCTTCATTAGGTACTCCAGCTGCCACAAAGCTCTGTAGAATTTTTTCACGGTTTAATAAGAGTTCCAAAACACTGTCAAAGTCTGTTGAAGCGATACCTTCGTAAACTAGTACCTGCGGCAAATTAGCTACGCCACCAACTTGCTGAATAATTACTTCGCGGCGCGTATCAATCTCAGCCTTTGAAACAGTTAATTTCAAATCTTTTGCAGCAGTCTTATACAGATCAGCGAATATGTGGAAACGAAGTTGGCTTCGATTTAATTCTTCGCCAGTTTGCAATTGCATTTGGCTGGTATCAACACCAGTGCGCTCGGCGATCACGGTATCAATGCTGGTCTGCACAGTTGCTTGAGTAATCTTGGTGCTTCCGATTGTTGCGGCCGCGCCAATTTGCGAGCAACCAGTTAGGAAAAGCGCGATTGCTGCAATAGAGGCAATTATGACTGCGGTGGATTTTTTCAAGATTTACTCACTTTCGGGTTAGCCGCTAATTCGGTTACGGCTTCGGATACCCAAGCCAGAGTAGAAGTATCCCCCATAATCGAGGTGCTTTCGGACGGATTCCACGCTGCCGCCTTGGGTAGGGCGACTAAAACTGTGCTTGCTGCGCTCTTGTAGATAGACCCTGGATAAATGCGGCCTAAGCGAAGTTGTCTTGATTCGGGCAAGGTTAACGGCGATAACCGTAGAAATTTGCCCGAGATTACAACTTCCCGGAGTTTCTGATCCTTGGCTAGCGCTCGCAATTTTGCCACGCCAAGCAAGGCTTGAGCAGTTTCGGGTAAATCGCCAAACCGATCGATTAATTCAGCAGCAATTAAATCGACATCGGCATCACTCTGCACATCAGCTAAGCGGCGATAGAGGTCAAGACGTAGTCGTTCACCCGGAACATATTCTTCGGGCAGGTGCGCGTTGATTGGAATTTCAATTTTGCATTCATGATTTGGTTCTTCGGTTTCAATAATGCCAGTTTTATAATCTTGTACTGCTTCACCAACCATGCGCATGTAAAGATCAAAACCAACATCAGCAATGTGCCCAGATTGTTCGCCACCAAGTAGATTGCCAGCACCACGAATTTCTAAATCCTTTAACGCAACTCTCATGCCAGCACCTAGATCAGTATTTGAAGCAATTGTCTTTAAGCGATCAATCGCAATTTCTGAGAGAGGTTGATCGGCTGGGTAAAGGAAGTAGGCATAAGCACGTTCGCGACCACGTCCTACTCGGCCACGTAATTGATGAAGTTGCGATAAGCCAAACATGTCGGCACGTTCCACAATTAAAGTATTTGCGTTTGCAATATCTAAACCACTTTCCACGATGGTTGTGCAAACCAGTACATCAAAATCACGATTCCAGAATCCAAGAATCACATCTTCTAACGCTGATTCACTCATCTGACCGTGCGCTACTCGAATACGAGCTTCCGGCACTAACTCTTGTAAACGAGATGCAGTGCGGTCAATTGACTCAACACGATTATGAATATAGAAAATTTGGCCATCGCGTAAAAGTTCACGATGTATGGCAGCGGCAATTTGAGCATCTTCGCTAGCTCCGACGTAAGTCAGAATCGGATGTCGTTCTTCTGGTGGCGTAGTAATCGTGGACATTTCGCGGATACCAGTTACTGCCATTTCGAGCGTGCGCGGAATTGGCGTAGCTGACATAGACAGAACATCGACGGTGGTGCGCAATTTCTTCAGAGATTCTTTCTGTTCAACGCCAAAGCGCTGCTCTTCATCAACGATAACTAGCCCTAAATCCTTAAAAATCACATCATTCGAGAGGATTCGATGAGTTCCAATAACAACATCAATAGCCCCTTCGCCCAATCCATGGGTGATCTCTTTGCTCTCTTTGGCAGTGTTAAAGCGAGACATACCAGCGACTGTGATGGGAAAACCGGAATAACGTTCGGTGAAAGTCTTGTAGTGCTGCTGCACCAGCAGCGTTGTTGGTACCAAGATGGCAACTTGCTTGCCATCTTGCACGGCTTTGAAAGCAGCTCGAATTGCAATCTCTGTCTTACCGTAGCCAACATCGCCACAAATAATGCGATCCATCGGAAATGGACGTTCCATATCGCGCTTAACTTCATCAATCGTGGCTAACTGGTCGAGCGTTTCGATATACGAAAAGGCATCTTCGAGTTCGCGCTGCCATGGCGTATCCGGTGAAAATGCAAAACCTGGAGCGCTTGTTCGAGCAGCATAAAGTCGAATCAATTCACCTGCAATTTGGCGAACTGCTTTTCGTGCCCGGCCCTTTGCCTTTTGCCATTCACCACTTCCAAGGCGGTGAACTGTTGGTGATTCGCCGCCAATGTATTTGCTAACTTGTTCTAAGGAATCAGTTGGCACAAAGATGCGGTCGGCTGATTGGCCACGTTTTGCTGACGCATATTCAATGATTAGATACTCACGAACGATGCCAGCGGTTTCACGCTGAATCATTTCGACATAGCGACCAATACCGTGCTGTTCATGAACTACGAAATCGCCAGCTTTTAACTCGAGTGGATCAATACTCTGTTTACGTTTTGAAGGCAAACGATCAGAATCTTTAACGCGAGATTTGCTACCAGTTAAATCATGTTCGGTAATAAAGAGTATTTGCGCACTTGGGTAAGAGAAACCATAGGTAATTGGCGTAGTTGTTATATGAATTAATCCAGCAGTCGGCTTTGCCTGCAGTTGATCAACCACATAGACAGGTAGATCAGCACCACGGAAAATTCCGGCATAGCGTTCAACCATGCCATGCCCATTAGCTGTGAAGATAACCTTGAAGTTATTTAAAACCGCTTCTCCGAGCACTGCCAGCAATTGATCCATATCACCACGCAAAGGATCAATCGCCGAGATCGCCGTAAAGTCAGTATTTTCACTTAAATCTGAACCAAAGGAGTTAAGGGATCGACGATTAAGACCTAACGTAATTATTTTTTCGGTTAGTTCGTCCCAAGCTAAATAGGTGCCTACGCCAGTGTGTACAGGGGCAACCGCGCCAACGGCGGCATTTGACCAAGAGGCAGCGAGAAATTCTTCGTTCGTAGAAAGTAGGTCAGCTGCTCTGGAGCGAATTCGTTCTTCATCTAAGAAAATGATTTCGGTATTGGCAGGCATGCGATCAAGTAAAGTTTCTTGCTCTTCGATTAACAAAGGAATCAGAGATTCCATGCCTTCGGTAGCAATTCCAGCTGCCATTCGATCAAGCATTTCCGCAGCTGCTGGAAATTTAGCTATTAAGTCATTTGCTTTGATTTGAATGTCTTGCGTTAACAATAATTCGCGGCAAGGAAAAATCTCGAGTTTTCCGATTACTGGTTCTGAAGTTCGTTGACCAGATACTTCAAAATAATTTAACTCTTCAATCTCATCACCAAAGAAATCGATGCGCACTGGATGTTTGGTCAACGGCAAGAATAAATCGATGATTCCACCACGCACTGCAAACTCGCCACGTTTTTCAACTAAGTCAGTTCGCACATAGGCCAGATCAGTTAAGTGTTTAATCAAATCACTCAACGCTATCTCTTGTCCTTGCTCAATAAATTGAAGCGGTTGCTTAGCTAAATCCGCAATGATGCGATGAATAACACCTCTCACTGGTGTAATCACAATTGGATTGAGTGCAGAACCCGAATGCGCTAATTCGTTTAACGTTTGGATACGGCGAGCAACAGTGTCGCTTCGAGGGCTAAGTCGTTCGTGTGGCAAAGTTTCCCAAGCTGGAAACTCAAGAACGCGATCATGTAAATCTCGAAGTTCACTAGCAATATCCTCAGCGCCCCTACTAGAACCGCTAACTACTAGAACTGGCCTAGATTGAGCGATTTGGGCAATCAAAAATGGGAAACTGGGTGGAGGCGTGACCAGATTATGAGATCGACTCAGATTATTTTCACTTGTTGCATCGGCAAATTCCGGGAAGTCGGCAAGTGAATTTAGTAAGCCACGCATGACAACCCCTCACCCCCTTAGATGCTTCGAAATGCCGTTAAGCCCCAACTCCCAAAGGTGGGAGGGGGCGAATTAGCCAAATTCTATCTTGGCCAAGTACGAGTGAGGTAATCGCGATTAGGAAAGACCTGAGATGATTACGCCCATGTCAGGCAACTTTCCGGCCGATGACGCAGAGTTGCGTAATGACGTTCGCCAGTTAGGCGAACTCTTAGGCCAAACCCTTGTACGCCAAGAAGGCGTCGAACTGCTCAACTTAGTTGAGGCAGTGCGCAAGGCTGTTCGCGAAGGCGATAGCGGCGAAATACTTTCAGACTTATCGGTTGAAGATTCCGTGCAGTTAGTACGCGCGTTTAGTACTTATTTTCACCTAGCAAATGTTGCCGAACAAGTTCACCGTGCTCACATTCTGGCTGATGCGCGCGCCGAAGGTGGTTCCTGGTTAACCCGTGCCACTGATCGCATCTTGGCAGCAAAAGAAGCGCAAGCGCCTGGTCACGAATTTTCGGATGCTGATTTAGCACTTTGGGTTTCAGAGTTGATGGTGCGTCCAGTTTTCACTGCTCACCCAACTGAAGCTGCCCGTCGTTCTATTTTGAATAAGCTAGGAAAAATTGCAACCTTGCTTGATCAGAAAAAATCAACAGCTCGTGTAACTAAGTTAGCCGAACTGATTGATCTACTTTGGCAAACCGATGAACTTCGCCTTGACCGCCCAGAGCCACTTGATGAAGCAATGAATGCGCTCTATTACTTAGACGATTTATTTAGATTGTCAGTTCCACAAGTGCTTAACGATTTTGCCATACAAATGAAACGTCTGGGAATTGATGTTCCCGTAACTGCTCGTCCACTTTCCTTTGGAAACTGGATCGGTGGCGACCGCGATGGAAACCCTAATATCACTGGCGAAGTAACCCGTGATGTAATGCATTTACAGGCCGGTCATGCTATTCGCGTAACAATCGCGGCAATGGATGAGTTACGTCAACTACTTTCTGTATCTACAAGAATTGTTGGGGCAACTCCTGAACTAACTGCCTCGATTGAAAGAGACTTACAACATATTCCAGAATTTGAAGAACGTTTCTTACGGTTAAATGTCGAAGAGCCATACCGCTTGAAAGCCACCGCAATTGTTCATCGCTTAACTTTCACGCGCATGCGTCATTCGACTAACGGCCCACATGTGCCTCATCGTGACTACCGCGACACTGACGAACTTCTTGCTGATTTAACACTGATGCGCGACTCGCTTTTTGCCCATCGTGGTGAGTTAATCGCGACTGGGCTACTCGAACGCACAATTCGTACAGTTAGCACTTTTGGGCTATCGCACGCAACTATGGATATTCGCGAACATTCTGATGCCCATCATCATGCTTTATCGCAATTAAGTACGGCAGATGACTACCTAGATCAGAGCCATGATCAGAAATTTGAATTACTAGCCTCAGAGTTAGCAAGTAGCAGGACACCTGATTTAAGCAAATTAGATGCTGATGCGACCAAGACGATGGATACTTTTGCTGCTATTGGTGAGATTATTGATCGCTTTGGTTCAACTGCAATCGAAACCTATATCGTCTCAATGACTAAAGGTGCTGACGATTTATTGGCAGCGGTGGTTCTCGGTAAATATGTCGGCTTAGTTAATCTTGATAAGAGCGTTGCTCGTATTGGCTTTGCGCCGCTTCTTGAAACTGTTGCCGAACTTCGCGCAGCTGGTGAAATTCTAGAAAAACTTCTTAGTAACTCGACTTATCGCAAACTCTTAACTTTGCGTGGTGATGTTCAAGAAATCATGTTGGGTTACTCCGATTCCAATAAAGATGCCGGCATCGCAACTAGCCAATGGGAAATTCATCGTGCTCAACGCAATTTGCGCGATGTAGCAATGAAATACGGAGTTCGCTTAAGGTTATTCCATGGCCGTGGTGGTTCTGTTGGTCGCGGCGGCGGCCCAACTTATGAAGCGCTAATTGCGCTGCCTTGGGGCTCAATTGATGGCGAAATTAAAATGACCGAACAAGGCGAAGTAATTAGTGACAAGTTCGCTTTGCCTTCTCTTGCGCGCGAAAACGTTGAGTTAACTTTGGCTGCCGCTCTTGAAGCAACAGTGCTTAATCGAGGTCCTCGCCAAGCACCGGCAGATCTAAATCGCTGGAGTGCCTGCATGCAGTCAATTAGCGATAACTCATTTGCTAAATATCGCTCCCTAGTTGATCATCCAGATTTGCCAGCGTATTTCTACGCATCTACTCCAGTTGAACAACTTGGAAATCTTTTCTTAGGTTCCAGACCATCACGTCGCCCCGATGCATCTAGCGGGCTAGGTAGTTTGCGTGCAATTCCATGGGTATTTGGTTGGACCCAATCTCGTCAGATTGTGCCTGGTTGGTATGGCGTAGGTAGTGGTTTGAAAGCTGCTCGTGAAGCCGGTCATGGTGATGTTGCTTCACGCATGCTTAAAGAATGGCACTTCTTTAATACCTTTATTAGTAATGTTGAAATGACACTTGCGAAAACTGATTTAAAGCTGGCTCGGCGCTATGTTGAAAAATTAGTACCCGCTGAATTACAGCATTTCCTGGCTGATATTGAAGCTGAGTTTGCGCTAACGGTTGCTGAAATTAATTTATTGACCAAAAAACAATCCTTGCTCGAAGATCAACCTATTCTTGCTCGCACATTACAAGTCCGCGATGCTTACCTGTCGCCGATGCACTTGCTGCAAATCAACTTGCTTAGCCGAGTGCGCACTGAGGGCGCGAATGCTGACCCACTATTAATTCGTGCACTGCTACTAACAATTAACGGTGTTGCTGCTGGCTTACGCAACACTGGCTGACCAAGCGAATTTATTAGCTATTAAAAGCTGACTGGGTGCGCTCTAAGCCCTGAGTAATAAGCGATTCAACACAATCAGCGCCACGCAAAATAAAGTCTGGTAACTCTTTCTTTTCAGCTGAGGCAAACTGCTTCAACACAAAATCACCAGGATCTTGTTGGCCTGGTGGACGACCAATTCCCAAACGTACGCGCAGGTAGTCAGCGCTACCGAAAGAAGAAGTCAGTGACTTCAAACCATTATGGCCATTATCGCCGCCAGCTACCTTGCTACGAATCGCAGCAAATGGAATATCTAGCTCGTCGTGCAGAACAATGATGTTTGCGACTTCTACTTTATAAAAATTAGCAAGCGCCTTAACTGGGCCGCCAGATTCATTCATGTAGCTCTTAGATTTAGCGACGATAACTGATGCCGCATCAATGCCAACACCCAATTTAAACTCAGCGATGTCGCAACGAGATTTATGTGAACTCCATTTAGCAGAGTTAGATTTTGCTAATTGATCAACAACTAATTGGCCGATGTTATGGCGAGTTGCTTCGTATTCGGGGCCGGGATTGCCCAATCCAACTACTAACCACAGCATGTTAAATCCATGTCCTTAGATTAGTAGTTGAATTGGAATCAACCGATTAAGACTCTTTCTTATCTTCAGCAGCAGGAGCGGCGGCAGCCGGTGCCGCTTCAGCAACTGGTTCAACCGCAGTTGAACGCTCTGAAAGGTGAACCACAACCATCTTTGCATCAGATACCAAAGTTACGCCAGCTGGAAGCGCAACGTTTTCGGCATACATAGATGTGCCGGCAGCCATTCCAGTTAGATCTAGTTCAAAGAAGCTTGGGATAGATGTTGCTTCGGTTTCAACTTCAATTGAGTGGTGAACGTGCTCAAGAATTCCATCGCGATCGTGCTCTCCAGATGTATGAACTGGAACAGCAACAACAACGCGCTCGCCGCGGCGAACCAAAACTAGGTCAACGTGCTCGAGGTTTCCCTTAAGTGCGTTGCGAACAACAGCCTTTGGCAAAGTTAGAACAGTTGTGCCATCAATAACAATGTCCAGAAGAACGTTTGAAGTCTTTAGCGCTACGCCAAGTTCGCGTGCTGGAAGTGTTACGTGGGCAGGTGCTTCACCGTGTCCGTAGATAACTGCAGGAACTAAACCATCGCGGCGATTACGACGTGATGCGCCTTTACCAAATTCAGTACGGCGAACGCCATTGATTGAAATCTCAGCCATTTTTCTTTGCTCCTGTCAGGTTTACTTTCGGTTACTTCACAAAAGTTCCAGCAGGATTAAAACCTACGCCGTCGATTACGGAAAAAATTCTTACCCTCGCCGGAACGAGCCAAAGGCTAGCGAATGGGTGTGGTTAAGCGCAAATCGCGCTTAAGAATGACCGTCAAAGAGGCTAGTAACTGAGCCATCTTCGAATACTTCGCGAATTGCCCGACCAAGTAGCGGGGCAATTGAAAGCACGGTTAAACGATCGAATTTTTGGTCCTCAGAAATTGGCAACGTATTGGTAATTACAACTTCTGAAGCACGCGAACCCTTTAAGCGCTCAATCGCTGGGCCCGAGAACACTGCATGTGTGGCAGCAATAATTACATCTTTAGCGCCGGCATCGAATAGCGCATCGACTGCCTTTGTAATGGTTCCAGCTGTATCGATCATGTCATCGATTACTACGCAAGTTTGACCTTGCACATCGCCGACTACGCGACCAGTTGTTGATTCATTTGGAATACGTGGATCACGAGTTTTGTGAATGAAAGCAATTGGGCAACCGCCAAGTAGATCTGACCAACGTTCAGCAACACGGACTCGACCTGAGTCTGGTGACACGATAGTTAGCTTGCTGCGATCAACTTTGCTACCCACATAGTTAGCCAACATTGGCAATGCGAACAAGTGATCAACTGGACCATCGAAGAAACCTTGAATTTGTGAAGTATGTAAATCAACGCACATCAAACGATCAGCGCCAGCAGTCTTAAAAAGATCAGCCATTAATCGCGCAGTGATTGGTTCGCGACCGCGACTCTTTTTATCTTGGCGGGCATAACCGTAGAAAGGTGCAACAACTGTGATGCGCTTTGCCGATGCGCGCTTCAAAGCATCGACCATGATTAGTTGTTCCATGATCTGCTTATTAACTGGTGTGGTGTGGCTTTGAATTACGAACGCGTCGCAACCACGAACTGATTCTTCGAAACGAACAAATATTTCGCCATTAGCAAAGTCATATGCAGATGTTGGTGTTAAAGGAATTCCGAGTTCGGCAGCAACTTCGTCAGCTAATTCAGGGAAACCGCGGCCCGCAAAAAGTCGTAAACGCTTTTCAGAAGATAACCGGATCTCGCTCATTTACTAACCTTTCGATTCTTTAGCTTCGGCTGCTTGTGCTGACTTGGAACCAGCGCGCTTGCGCATGACCCAACCTAATACATTCCGTTGCTTAGATCGGCCAACGCCGATCGC
>JBIIYZ010000030.1:0-12473 GCA_044346555.1 Candidatus Planktophila sp.
ATTACCTTTATCTTCTCGCGTGCGGGTTGCGATGCTGCGGTTAATCAATGTCTAAACGCCGGGTTACGTCTAACAAATTCTGAGGAGCGCGCTGAAATAACCAAGACCGCTCTCTACTACACCCAGAATTTAGCTGAAGAAGATTTAGCTGTTCTCGGCTTTGATCAATGGTTAAGTGCACTTGAGCGAGGTATCGCTGCACACCATGCTGGCCTATTACCGAGCTTTAAAGAAGCTATCGAAGATCTCTTCAAGCGAGGCTTGATCAAGGCCGTTTTCGCAACTGAAACTCTGGCACTTGGTATCAATATGCCAGCTCGCACAGTGGTGCTCGAGAAGTTAACTAAATGGAATGGCGAAGCACATGTACCAATCACGCCAGGGGAGTACACCCAGTTAACAGGTAGAGCTGGCCGCCGCGGCATTGATATTGAAGGTAATGCGGTTGTCCAGTGGTCTCCATCAGTTGATTCAGCAACTGCGGCAGGCTTAGCCTCTACGCGAACTTATCCATTACGTTCTTCATTTACTCCCACCTACAACATGGCGATAAATTTAATTAGTCGATTCGGTCGAGAGCGTGCCCGCGGTTCACTTGAGTCATCTTTTGCCCAGTTCCAAGCAGATCGTGCAGTGGTTGGACTTGATCGACAAGTGCGACGTAACCAGACCGCAATTGATGAACTTGTTGACTCTGCCCAATGTCACTTAGGTGATTTCAATGCCTACGCCTCAATGCGTCGTGAAGTAAAAGAGCTTGAAGCGCTGCTCTCTAAACGTGGCGGTCGCAAGACATTTGATAATCGGCAACGACAACATCTTGAGGGCGAAATAGATCAGATTCGAAAAAGTTTACGCAATCATGCCTGTCACGGTTGTAATGAACGCGAAGCACACGCGCGTTTGCAAGAGCGAGCAGCTCGATTGCGTTGTGAGAATGAGGGACTAACAAATCGCATCGAGAACCGCACTCACGTTATTGCCAAAACTTTTGATCGCATCTGCGCAGTTCTTGACGAACTCGGATATATCGAAGGTGAAAAACCGTTGGCGCAAGGAAAAATTCTGGCAAAAATCTATGCTGAATCAGATCTCCTGCTAACTGAAACCATTAGGTTAGGTCTGCTTGATGATCTGAATCCGGCCGAATTGTTATCAGTTGTCTCATGCATGATCTACCAATCGCGTTCGCAAGAGGATTTAGCTCCGAAGATTCCACATCAAAATGTGGCAAATGCGCTCGGAGAAATTGCACATGTTTGGGGTCAGCTAGAAGAAATCGAAGAGAAACACCAGGTGCAGACTCAGAAAGCTCCAGATCTAGGGTTCTGTTACATCTCTTATCGATGGGCTAATGGCAATTCCCTGAACAACGTTCTAAAGGGCAGCGATATGTCAGTAGGCGATTTTGTACGATCAACCAAGCAATTAATCGATCTAATGAATCAAATCGCCACGGCTAGCGAAAAACTCCGTCCGACCTGTCGCGAAGCAGTCAAGCGGATTGATCGGGGAGTAGTCAGTTATATGCTGGGTGACTTATGACTTTAATGTTGCTCGACAGCGCTTCGCTTTGGTACCGCGCCTACTACGGAATGCCAGATACCTTGTTGGCACCCGATGGAACGCCGGTAAATGCGATTCGTGGCTACTTAGATATGACTGCACGACTAGTCGGGATCTATAAACCAAATCGGATAGTGGCTTGTCTTGATGGTGATTGGCGTCCCAGCTGGCGCGTCGATATTTTTCCAGAATATAAAGCTAATCGACTCGAAGAAGATGGCGAAGAAGAAGTAGAGCCAGAGACGCTCACTCCGCAAATTCCAATTTTGTTGGACATCTTAGATCTCTTCGGAATTCCAGTAGTTGGTGTCGATGATTATGAAGCCGACGATGTAATGGCAACTTATGCCGAGATTGAGCCCGGACCTATTCGCATTGTCACTGGCGATCGTGATCTCTTCCAGATGGTTGATGACAAACGAGATATCAAAGTTGTCTACTTAGCCAGAGGCATCTCGCAACATGATCTAGTTGACATCAAATATGTTTCAGATAAGTACGCAATTCCTGGTGATCGTTACGACTTATTTGCCATGTTCCGCGGCGACCCATCTGATGGTCTGCCCGGAGTAAAGGGGATCGGTGAAAAAGGTGCAGCGGTGATTGCGAACAACTTTGCCACCGTTGAAGATGCGCTCGCAGCAGCTCACGAAGCTCACGCTTCGTTACCGCCAGCGTTAGCAAAAAAGATAATCGCAGGTTCAGAGTATTTAAGTATTGCCCCGAAATTAGTCCGAGTAGCTCGCGATGCGCCGATTCCTAAAGTTGATTTATCTATGCCTAAAGCGCCTGCTGACTTGTCTAAGCTCTATCAAATGAAAGATCAATACGGTTTAGGAGCCAGTATTGATCGTTTAATTGCGGCGCTCGGCTGGTAAAACAATGTTCGCAGCTTATGCATTTCTGAGCGGGCTCTTACTATCGGCGGCATTTAAACCGATCGGTCTTTGGTTTGCCGCCTCACTCGCCTTTGCTCTACTCATCTACACAGTTGAGAAGTTTGGTAAACACTTTTATGTTTTTGCCACATTCGCTTTCTCGTTTAATGCTGCAGGTTTAATCTGGAGCAATAAGTACGTTGGTGTTGCGCCCTGGATCGCGCTAGTCATGCTTCAGACGCTTTTATTCTTGCCCCTGGGTTTTCTGAAGAAGTTAGGGGAGTACTGGTACTTCTATCTACCGGTTGGTTTCTTGGCGCTCGAAGAACTACGCGCGCGTTTTCCGTTCGGCGGTTTCGGCTGGCTTCGGATTGGCTTTTCGCAAGTTGATGCGCCATATGCACGCTTAGCTAGCGTCGGCGGAGTTTCACTTCTTTCATTGGCCACACTTTTACTAGGAGTTGCGGCGTTCCAGCTAGCAAAGCGGGGAAGTGGCTTAACTCTCCCAGGTATAGCTATAGCGCTAACACTTATCGGAATATTCGTCTTTCCAAATAACTCACCTCGACAGACTTTCCAAGTGCTTGCAGTTCAAGGTTCAGTTCCAAAACTAGGATTAGATTTTAATGATCGCGCCACTGAAGTTTTCAATCGACATTTGATTGCAACTGAGAAAGCACTGATTAAGGGAGAGAAACCAGATTTAATTCTTTGGCCAGAGAATTCAGTTGATGTAGATCCGTTTAATAATCCACTAATTGGTTCTGCAATTTCAGAATTAGTCGACAAAAACAATATTCCAGTAATCATCGGCGCAGTACTTCGCACAGATAAGAAGTTGCAGAATGCTTCGATACTTTGGGAGCCAAAAACTGGTCCATCATCTACCTACATAAAGCGACATTTGACCCCATTTGGCGAAGTAATGCCTCTGCGTTCTACATTGACATTTTTCTCCGATTTGCCCAATCAAGTTGAGGATTTTTCACCCGGCACATCAGCTGTAATTCACAAGGTAGGTCAGGCAAATATTGCGCCGATAATCTGTTTTGAATTAATCGATGATCAGCTGATTCAGAGTTCGGCTAATTCGAGCAACTTATTTGTCGTGCAAACAAATAGCGCGACTTTTGCCAATACAGCTCAAAGCGCCCAACAGTTGGCAATCACTCGAATTCGAAGTATTGAACATGCCAGGTATGCAGTCAGCGTTTCAACGGTAGGCATTTCAGCAATCATCGACACAAATGGTGTGGTTCTGAAATCAACTAAGGAGAATATTGCGACCAGCATTAACAGCACAGTGGCGCTCAATGCCACAAAAACTATTTATGATCGCGTAGGCGAGTTCGCGTGGGTTCTGGTCTTGCTGATTGGCCTGGGATTTGGGGTTGCTCTGAGCTACGCCGCCCGTGTGGGTAAACGCCGATAAGTTACATTATGTTAAGTAAAAGGAGCTAGCCACTACCCCTTTTGAGCGTGACTCGACTACTTCTTATTCAGCGTATTCCGCTATTGGTGTACAAGAACAGATCAAATTTCGATCACCATGAACTCCATCAACTCGACCCACGGTAGGAAAATACTTACCGCGAGTACCGATTAACTCACCCGAAATAAGCCCCTCTCGGGCTCCAGGCGTGGCGCCCATGGTGCGGCTATAGGCACGATCCCAATTAGGGTCCAAAACTGCCTCAATCGTATGTGGCGCATTTCTAAGCGCAGAACCCTCAACCATTACTTTACCTTCAATGATTTGATCAATTTCGGCTCGGATCGCCTTCATGGCCGCTATAAAGCGATCAAGCTCGGCAATATCTTCGCTTTCAGTCGGTTCAATCATGAAAGTTCCAGCTACCGGGAAACTCATAGTTGGAGCATGGAAGCCATAATCCATTAGACGCTTTGCGATGTCATCGACGCTGACGCCGCTGATCTTGGTGATCTCGCGCAGATCCAGAATGCACTCGTGAGCGACTAAACCATTAGCGCCTGTGTAGAGAACTGGGAAATCGTTCTGTAATTTACGAGCGATGTAGTTGGCGGAAAGAATCGCAACTTGGGTTGCATGAGTCAGCCCCGCGCCACCCATCAAGCGAATGTACGCCCAACTAATTGGCAAGATACTTGCTGAACCAAATGGCGCAGCCGAAATTGGGCCAGGGCCCGTTGCTGGGCCAGCCAAAACATCCATTGGATGGTTAGGCAAGAACGGTGCCAAGTGGGCGCGAGCAATGACTGGGCCAACTCCCGGACCACCACCACCATGCGGAATACAAAATGTTTTATGCAAGTTCAAGTGCGAAACATCTGCCCCGAATTTTCCAGGTTGAGCCAAACCGACCAAAGCATTCAAATTCGCGCCATCGACATAAACCTGCCCACCAGCATCGTGAATCAGTGCGCAGATGCGAGAGATCTCTACTTCGAAAACACCATGGGTTGATGGATAAGTAACCATCAACGCAGCCACTTGCCCACTATGTGCCGCGATCTTGGCTTCGAGATCTTCAATACTTACATTGCCTTCAGAATCACATTCAATTACCACAACTTTCATACCAGCCATAACCGCACTCGCTGCGTTTGTGCCATGCGCACTAGATGGGATTAAACAAATCTTACGAGCTTGGTCTCCACGCGAATCGTGATAATTTCGAATCGCTAATAGCCCAGCGAACTCCCCTTGGCTACCCGCATTTGGCTGCAACGAAACTGCGTCGTAACCCGTGATCTCAATTAGCCAATCACTTAACTCTTTAATTAACTGGCGCGAACCAGCGCTTTGCTCAGCCGGTGCGAATGGGTGAAGCGATGAAAACTCCGGCCAAGTAACCGCTTCCATTTCGGTAGCCGCATTTAATTTCATGGTGCACGAGCCCAGTGGAATCATGGTTCGGTCTAGCGCCAAATCGCGATCTGCCAAGGTGCGTAGATAACGCATCATCGATGTTTCGGATCGGTTAGTTGAGAAGATCGGGTGCGTTAGGTACGAACTCTTTCGAGCACTAGTTATCGGAACTTCGCGGGCCGGTGTGCCGATGTTAACGCCAAAGATTTGACCTATTCGAGCTAGGTGTTCGCTCGTAATCGTTTCATCGAAGGAAATACCAACGACATTCGCCGATACTTCGCGCAAATTGATCCGCAGCGATCTAGCAGTACGGTGAATAAGTGCAGCGTCCTTCACTTCAATCAAGACCGTGTCGAAGAAATTCTGGGTTAATACTTTGTGATCACTCGATGCAAGTGCCTTGACTAACGAATCAGTTTGCGAATGAATTCGATTAGCAATAACTTTTAATCCATCTGGACCATGCCACATTGCATAGAAGGCGCTCATCACTGCCAAGAGAACTTGAGCGGTACAAATATTGCTGGTCGCTTTATCGCGTCTAATGTGTTGCTCACGGGTTTGTAGAGCTAACCGGAATGCTGCGTTGCCATGCGCATCAAGACTCTGCCCAATTAGTCGGCCCGGCATAGAACGCTCTAGACCATTACGAACTGCCAAGAAACCTGCGTGTGGGCCACCGAACCCCATTGGGACACCGAAGCGCTGCGCTGAACCAACTGCAATATCAGCGCCCCACTCCCCTGGTGGCGTGAGCAAGGTAAGAGCAAGTAAATCGGTAGCGGCAATTAGCAATGCATTTCGCTCATGTGCCCAAGCAGCCAGTGCCGAGTAATCTAAAATTTCACCGTTGGTATTTGGATACTGCACGAGAACGCCGAAAACATCTTGGTTAGAAATACTTGTCAGCGGTTCACTAGGATCAAATTCAACAACTTGGATTGCCAGCGGCTTTGCGCGAGTTGCAACTACAGCCTTCGTTTGTGGATGCAAGAACTTATCAATCAAGAAAACCGCCGAGTCATCCCCGCTAAATACTCTTCGCGCCAATGTCATAGCTTCGGCAGCCGCAGTTCCTTCATCAAGCATTGAGGCATTGGCTATTGGAAGCGCAGTTAAATCACAAACTGCGGTCTGAAAAGCAAAGAGTGCTTCTAAGCGACCTTGCGAAATTTCTGGTTGGTAAGGCGTATACGCGGTGTACCAAGCTGGATTTTCTAAAACGTTTCGCAAAATAACTGCTGGCGTGAGTGTCCCGTAGTAACCAGTTCCGATAAATGAATCAAATACTTGATTGAGTCCCGCGAGTTTGCGTAGCTCGGCAATAGTTTGAACTTCGGAAAGTGCCGGCGGCAAAACATCTGCTAAGCGCTGCCCCATTGCAATGTTTTCAGGGACAACTGCTTTGATAAAAGAATCTAAATCGGCAAACCCGAGTTCAAGCAACATCGTCGCCTCTTGTTCATGCGAGGGTCCAATGTGCCTTGATTCAAAATTCTCGTGCGTGCTCATGCGTTCTCACCTTAAGGTTCAAATGTGCCAATCAATGATGACCGGCTAAGGTGAGCAGAATACGGGCGTTTAAGCGCCTTTGCGCGCCCGACGTTGCGATAGCTCATCGTTATTTTCGCCACCGACTATTTGACCATTAACCTCACCTTGAAGGTTTGAAAGCGAGCCTTCGACTTCGTGCCAGACGCGACCGACTGCGATTCCAAATACGCCTTGGCCACCTTGCACCAAGTCATACATTTCGTCAGCACTTGCGCACTCATAAATCGATGCACCATCTGACATCAAGGTGATTCGTTCAAGTTCAGTTACGCCACGACCACGCAAATGATCTACTGCGGTGCGAATATTTTGTAGCGATACACCAGCATCTAATAATCGCTTAACAATCTTTAAGACCAGAATGTCGCGAAAGCCATACAGGCGTTGAGTTCCGGATCCCCCGGCGCTACGAATACTTGGTTCAACTAATCCAGTGCGTGCCCAGTAATCAAGTTGGCGGTAAGTAATTCCAGCCGCCGCGCAGGCAGTCGCGCCGCGGTAGCCAATTTCGAAGTCAGTCTGACTCATGAGGGGGAACTCATTTCGATTGATTTGTGGGTTATCTAGTGGTTTAAGAGTATGAGTCGGGCCTCACCGGATCAATGACCGACACGGTTAAAACCTCTACTTTAGGTTTAGGGTTTTACGCTCAATCAGCCCTTGAAATCATCCGGATTGATCCCATCGAGGAACTCACGGAAGGCCTCTAGCTCGACGGTTTGATCCCCTGAATCGCCCTCATCTACAACGGCGCCTTCTGGAATCTCAATGCCGGCAGTATCAAGCAAATCAGAGCTAGCCAAGATATTGCTTTGAGTTCGAAGCGCCAAGGCAATCGCATCAGAAGGGCGAGCGGAAAGTTGAACTAAGTTGGCAAGTGAATCGCGCATCTGAAGCGTTGAATAAAAGACCCCATCGCGCAGTTCGTTGACGTGTACCGCTACCAAACTGGCATCGAATTTTTCAAAGAGTTGTGCCATTAAGTCATGAGTTAGTGGACGTGGCGGTTCGAGACCTTGTTGAGCAAATGCGATCGCGGTTGCTTCGACTGCCCCTACCCAGATCGGCAGGAACCGGGTGCCATCAATTTCACGCAGCAGAATTATCGGTTGATTAGATGGCATCTCGACGCGCACGCCGATGACTTCCATCGGAATCATTTCAGAGGACATCTATTTAGCGGAAGCGATGTAGGCCGCTACGTACCAATGAGGCATGTAGGCGAATTGAAAGTGCCGCAATTTCCTTGGTTACTTCTTCGGCGCGAGCTTTTGACTCAGTGCTCTTTTGGCGCACAAGTGGCGTAATGACTTGTTCGATTAACCCAATCTCGCGATCAGCTGCTGATTTAAATGAGCGCATGTGTCGGGGTTCAATTCCAAATGCGGCCATCTCTGAAACAGCTTGAGCGATAGCTAGCGCATCGGCGTCATAGTGACGGCCACGAACTGTGATCAAGCCAAATGACTCTAGTTCGGTTAACTGATCATCATTGATGCCAGATGATTTCAAAAGCTCTTCGCGGCTAAGGCGCAGGTCGTTGGTGTCACCAAAAGAAGAAGGTGCGAATTCGCCATCGACAGTTGCTAGCCCAAGTTGCGGACGAGGTGCTGCGGCTCCCCCAGTAGCCGAAGGCTGTAAGCCACGATCAATTGCATCAAGGTTCTCTTTGATAACGCGTAGTGGTAGATACTGATCACGTTGCGCGAGTAGCACGTAGCGCAGGCGGTCAAGATCAGTAGAAGTGAATTTGCGATAACCCGATGGTGTCCGCTGCGGATCAATTAGACCTTCAGATTCCAGGAAGCGAATCTTCGAGATCGTAATGTCTGCAAAATCACCACGAAGTTTATTTAGAACTTCACCGATGCTGAGGTATGCCCGTGCTGGAACGCTCATCTTATGATCTCCGTCTTTTTCTTACTTGTTATCTGAGTGGGAATGATTACTGATAAAAACTAAATGAAACTTTCCAATTTGAATCTCATCGCCTGACTTTAAAGTGGCAGTTGAAGCTCGCTCATTATTTAAATATGACCCGTTAAGACTTCCAGAATCAGTGAAGGTAAAGTCCTGATCAAAGGTGATTGTTGCGTGCTTGCGCGATACGGTTACATCATCAAGAAAAATTCCAGAATCAACCGCGCGACCAATTGTGGTTCCAGATTTATTAACCATGAAGCGATTTCCGCGACCGGCGCCTTTTAGTACCAACAAGAGAGCAGTTGGTTCGGTAGCTGCTAGGACTTGAGATACAACACTTTGATTGTCGGCATCTAGCGATTGAATTAAAGTGTTTAGATTTACTTGACCATCAACTACTGGTCTAACTCCGAGTGAGATAGTGGTGGTGACTTCGCGCTCTACTTCAGCTGCAGCCATCTTCACTCCCCCAATTCATTTTTAAGCGATAAAAGTTTGAATTTCAACTTCATCCTTAACTGAAGGCTTACCCTATTTAGAGGAAGAGGGTTAGGTCAAGCGGTGATTTGTCCGTATTCATCTGGCGTAAGTAGATCGGTTGCCACTTCAGAAAGTTCAATTTCTAGTAGCCAGCCAGCGTTGTATGGATCCGAGTTGATAAATTCTGGTGAATTGGCTAGGGCGTCATTAATCGCAATAACTTTTCCAGAAACCGGCGCAAATATTTCCGAAACACTTTTAGTCGACTCTACTTCGCCACAGACTTTGCCACTAACAATTGAATCGCCAACTTTAGGGAGCTGTACATAAACAATGTCACCAAGTGCGCCTTGAGCGAAGTCAGTGATTCCCATTGAGACTGTGCCAGCAGTTGCCAGATCGCGTACCCACTCGTGTTCTTTGGTGTACTTAAGCTCTGCTGGGATATTCGACATTTTGCGCCTTGTCTCTGAGTTGTGTGAACTTTAATCGAAAAGAATTATGGCCGAACCTTAGTACGGGAGATCGCATTAATGAAGTATGAAAAACCCGTGAAAAGATAAAGCGCAGTCCCCCAGATCGCAAAGGCCCAACCTAGAACGAAAGCAACTGTGCCTACCCAGGAATCCGAAAGTGCCAGCAAAAGAAACGGGAAGGCATAGAGAAGATTGAAAGTAGCTGCCTTGCCGAGGAAAGTTACTTCAATCAGTGGGCGCTTAGTCACACTCAGCCAGATCGAAAGCAAGCCCAAAATCAGATCGCGACCCAACAAAGTAGCAATCAACCAAAGCGGAATGGCATCACGCAGATAAAGTGCGATCAAGACTGCCAAAATATATAGACGATCAATCGTTGGGTCGGCGATCTCGCCAAAACGTGAAGTCTGACCCCAAGCTCGAGCTAATTTGCCGTCAAAGTAATCAGTGGCTCCACCGACTGCCAGGACTGCGATAGCCCAGCCATCGGCTTCAAGGTTCAGGGCTAGATATAGGAAGAGCGGGATTCCGAGAAACCTCAGAAAAGTTAAGGCGTTAGGAATCGTCAGCATTACTCTTTGTCGCGTTCCTTGACTCGGATCGCCACCATGACTGGGGTGCCCGGGAATCCAAATTCTTCGCGCAAGCGGCGCTCAATAAAGCGGCGATATGAAGCTTCGATCCAGCCACTTGAGAAGATCACGAACTTCGGTGGCGCAATGCCAGCTTGGGTCGCATAGTAAATTTTTGGTTGTTTTCCGCCACGAACTGGTGGTGGTGTTGCGCCAATTAAGGCACCCAGGAAAGAGTTCAACTTGGCAGTCGGAACGCGTTGTTCCCAGCCGCCAAGTGCGGTGCGCAGAGCTGGTGCCAAACGATCACGGTGCCAACCAGTCTTGGCCGCAACATTTACTCGCTGTGCCCACTCGACTTGATCTAAGTGACGATCGATTTCTTTATCCAGTTGATCGCGACGATCTTCATCTACTAAATCCCACTTGTTCATCACGATCACCATTGCTTTGCCGGCTTCTTCAACCATTGTGATGATTCGCAAATCTTGTTCAGAAATCGGATTAGATGCATCAAGAACCACAGCTGCAACTTCGCAACGCTCTAGCGCGGTCTGAGTGCGAAGTGTCGCGTAATAATCTGTACCACTTGCTTGGTTAGCTCGCTTACGCAAACCAGCGGTGTCAATGAAACGCCAAACCTGATCACCGATTTCAATTAACTCATCTACTGGATCTCGAGTTGTACCCGCAACATCATCAACAATTGAGCGAGTCTCCCCCGCGAGTGCGTTTAGCAAACTTGATTTACCAACATTTGGTCGGCCGATTAAGGCGACTCGACGATAACCATCTTGAACTTGTGCGCGACCTACTTCGGGCAGTTCAGCAACAATGTGATCAAGCAAGTCGCCACTACCGCGACCATGAAGAGCCGAGACGAAATATGGCTCGCCTAAACCAAGGTTCCAGAGGGCATAAGCGTCAGATTCTGCGCCTTCATCATCGACTTTGTTAGCAATCAAGATTGTTGGTTTCTTAGCTTTACGCAACTCGCTAACCAAAATGTCATCTTCATCGAGTGCGCCAACTTGTGCGTCAACTACGAATGCAAGTACATCCGCTTCGCGCATTGCTTGCTCAGCACCTGCGCTAACCTGAATTGAAATTCCATCTGGCTTTGCTTCCCAGCCACCAGTATCCATAACAATAAATCGGCGACCGCCCCATTCGCATTCATATTGCACTCGATCGCGAGTTACACCTGGAGTGTCCTCAACGATTGCTTCGCGACGACCAATGAAGCGGTTAATTAGCGTCGATTTTCCAACGTTTGGTCGGCCCAAAATTGCGACCACTGGCAAACCTAGTAATTCACGCTGCTTTAATAACTCCCAGATGCGATCAACAGTCTCTTCTAAACTCAAATGTGTTGAATCAATAGTTAGAGCATCAGGAGCCAAGGTAAGTGGTGACACTTCGCGAGTTGAATCCAATTCATCGCGACTACTTAATGATTGAGCCACGTTTTCTATACCTTGAGCCGAATTCTCTTCAGCATCACGACGAACTGCTCGCGCAGTTAAATCTGCTGTCAAATAAATCTTAAGGGCGGCATCAGGAGCAACTACTGTTGCGATGTCGCGACCTTCAACCACAATTCCGCGCTTTGAATCAGAAATGATTTTGCGTTGTAACTTTAATAGTTCGGCGCGTAACTCGGGCATAGCTGCGAATTTTGAAACACTTTCGGTAACTTCAACGCTTCGAATTGCATCTGTAATCTCGGTATCGCCGGCAAATAACCGTGGTTCAAGTGGGTCAACCACAAATCGCAAAGGTGATGACTTAAGAGCTTTTAGAACAGAGCTGGCATCAGATAAATCATTCTGTAGGGCCAGCCAAGTAAGGCCCCGATAAAGTGCGCCAGTATCTAGGTAATCCCAGGTGGAGCGCATGGCAACTGCTTTTGAGGTGCTTGATTTACCTGAACCACTAGGGCCATCTATTGCTACAACTATGCCCATAATGATCCTTATTCTACGGTGCTTAACAAGTAAGGCTTTACCTAAAATCTCATCTTGATTCGATTACTTACTTAACTGAATGAACGTTCCATCCATCTTTGGTTAGAAACTCACTCAATCGCTCAATGTCCTCGGGTGCAATCGCTAGTGTGATGACGGCAGTTAGTTGACCAGGTGAATGCTCAAGCGCAAGATCTTCAATA
>JBIIYZ010000051.1:0-3286 GCA_044346555.1 Candidatus Planktophila sp.
ATCGCATGGCCCCGATAGCCCAATGGCAGAGGCAGAGGACTTAAAATCCTCCCAGTGTGGGTTCGACCCCCACTCGGGGCACAGCTCAAACTGCGCTCAGGAACCGTTGGAACAGATTCCACTGTTACGATTTTGACATGAAAAAATCATTCATTCTATTTTTAATGATTTTCGCGTTAGCAGGCAATTCCATTGTGCCCGCACATGCTGAAGTGAAGGATTTCCCATGTACTGGCGGAACTTATTCGGTTGAGATACCAGCAGCGGAACTTAAAAGTAATAATGGCTGCACGGGTAATTTGATTATTGATTCATCGATTAAATCAATTGGAAAGTCTGCTTTTAAATATAGCGCTTTAACTTCCGTCGTAATTCCTAATTCAGTCACGACCATCGGAGATCAATCCTTTTATTCCAGTGGAAAACTAACATCAGTTGTAATACCGAACTCTGTTACCAGTATCGGAAATAATGCATTCAGCTGGTCAGCTCTAACTTCTGTAGTCATACCAAGCTCGGTTACAAGAATTGGAGACTTAGCTTTCTTTAATAACCAATTAACGTCTATAATTATACCCAACTCCATAACGGTGATTAAGATCTTCTCTTTTGCTGACAACAATCTTTCTTCGGTAACTATTCCAAATTCTGTAATAGAGATTGAATCGTTCGCATTTAGAGATAACCCAAATCTTACGACTGTAGATATTGCAGATACCGTGGAAAAAATTGGATCCGACGCTTTCGGTGACAAAATTAAATCAATTGTTTATTGTGGCCCCGCAGTTGCGAATTTGCCGACGTCACCAACTTGCCCACCAGAGAGAAAAGCGATATTTGATGCAGCCGTGGTAGCAAAGGCGGCTGCAGAAGAGGCTGCCGCTGAAAAAGCGTTTTCTGAACTCAAAACCTTCCCGTGTGGATCAGGAGGAACCTATTCTGTAAGGCCATATACTTCTTTTTTCGGTGATGGTATTGAAATCGTAGGTCACCGAAACTGTTCTGGTTCCGTGGTTATTGACCGAAGCGTTACAAAAATCAGATCGAGTGCATTTGAGGGCTCGTTAATTACTGACATTTTTATTCCAGACACCGTTAAATATATAGACTCGTGGGCATTCAAAGACACATCACAACTCAAGAAAGTAAGATTCCCAGATTATTTAGACGAGATACCGTTGGGGATTTTTAATGGCTCTAGTATCGAGGAAATTCAAATCCCAGAATCTACGCGCAAGGTGGCGTTCTATGCGTTTAATGGCTCGATGATAAAAAAGTTTGACTACTGCGGTTCAGAAACAATTTATGATGGTCAATACAAAGAGGTTGCCCCTTTTTGTCAAGAAAAAATTGATGCAGCAGCTGCGGCATGGGAGGCCGATTATCAAAGACAGCAAGAAGCTGACAAGATAACTATTACCTGCAAAAAAGGTTCTTCGACTAAGAAAATTTTCGGGCTCTCACCAAAGTGCCCCAAAGGATATGTAAAGGTTGTCCCGATCGCCCGATGTACGAAGAGCGAGATATCTACTTTCGAAAACGTAAATTCGGCAATGGCTGGGCTTATGTTTTCGTTTAATGACGCACGGATTGTATTGTCATCTATTGATAAAGCAAAGAAAGCGACTAAGAATAAGTCCTTGCTGGCCTTGTATTTGAAATTAGAGTCGGCAGTAGAGGCAGGTGGAAAAGGTAGAAGTGGTAAATCAAAGGAAGCTTGGTACGCTTTAAAGTCTAAATTTGAATACAACCGTTGTTAGACATTAAGTTTCTGACCGCTGTCTCGCTCCTATGTTTAGACGCCAACACAGGCGTAATGACTCACAATTACGCTTAAAATTTGCTGAGACTCGGCTCATTCGAGCACTTCTGGCTTGCCTGAAATATCTGGTGCCGTAACATTGTTCCCACTAGGGCTGGGGATTCCAGCTCTTTTCGCACTAGAGAGTGAGTACAAAAGTATGCGTAGTTCAAACCCTGTTCTTGGACGGGCGTTTAATAATCGTGGTTATGCCTCAATGGGTAATACAACCGCGGCTACCACACCAGAGAGTTTAGAAAACCTCTATAACGCACCCGCTGCATCTCCACTTCAAACTGGTCGCATGACCATTGAAGATGTTGTTGCGCGCACTTCAATTTTATTCGGCATCTTGGTTGTTGTTGGTGCTATCTCATGGACTGCAAACCTAGGTGGCGGCGCACTAATGCTCGGCTTCCTTGGTGGATTTGTTCTAGCGATGGTTAATACCTTCAGCCAGAAGATTCGCCCAGGTTTGATCATGGCTTACGCCGCTTTCCAAGGTTTAGCTCTTGGAACACTAAGTCGTGTTTTCAATGAAGTTTATCCAGGAATTGTAAGTCAAGCAGTAATCGGAACTCTTTGCGCATTTGCTGGAATGCTCTTTGCTTATAGCAATGGAAAGATTCGCGTAACACCGAAATTTACTCGTGTGATTTTGGGTGCTGCAATTGGTTACTTTGCTCTTGCCTTAGTCAGCATGGTGATGTCATTTACTGGAAATTCAGGCGGCCTATATGGCGTAACTGGTTTTGGTCCACTACTTGCAATTGCAGGTGTTGGTCTTGCTAGCTTCTTCCTGGTTCTTGATTTCGATCAAATTCAAAAGGGAATCGCAGCTGGCGCACCTCAAGAAGAATCATGGCGTGCCGGGTTTGGCCTAATGGTTACGATCGTTTGGCTGTATCTAGAAATATTGCGCTTGATTTCAATCTTGCGTGGCGATGACTAATTAATTATCGTTAAGTGAAATGGTCGGCTCATGCGAGCCGGCCATTTTTCTTGTCTCAGGTAAGCGCGAACCCATGATGAGAACTATCGAGAAGATGACAGCGGTGGCAGCAAAAGCCGCGCGGAATGAGTAGATATCTGAAATCGCGCCAACCACAATTGGGCCAACGATCATTCCGGCATCACCAGACATCTGGAAAATACCGATTACGCGGCCACCTTTGCCTTTAATCACATCGCCCACAATGCTGCCCGGCGCAGTAGATATAAAAGCACCGCCGATACCCAATATCGACATCGAGACTAAGAACATCCAGACATGGGTTGAGAACGTTAGCCCAATAATTCCAAGCATTATGATGTAACCGCCCAGCATTACAACTCGCTTGCGGCCCTGACTATCTGAAATACGACCAGCCTTCAAAAGCAATAAACCTTGGAAGAGCGTGGCTAAAGCAAACCCATACCCAACAACTGCAGCAGTTGAATTCAGATTTTCAGTTACAAAAACTGGCAATATCGATGAACGCATTC
>JBIIYZ010000052.1:0-3039 GCA_044346555.1 Candidatus Planktophila sp.
CCGCGAAGGTGCGACAACCATTCGCACGCTTGAGACATTCCATTGGGAGCGCAAAGAAGATGGCTTATTAGTTGCCCAAGTTGTTGCCGATGCTTTCTGTTATTCAATGGTGCGCAATTTAGTGGGCTCAGCAGTTTGTGTTGCCGAAGGTCGCTTTGAACCAAGTTGGATTGCTGAAATGCTTGCTAATCGAGAGCGTATTTCGCAGTCAATGGTTTTTCCCGCCGAAGGTTTAACTTTGGTCCAAGTGGATTATCCGAATGATGCCGAGCTAATTACTCGCGCCGCACTAACCATCTCGCGCCGTGGCGAGGATTAGCGTGGGACATATTGACGTTAACGCCGTTGAATACTCGCTTTCAGATGGTCGAGTATTGCTCAGTGATGTTAGTTTTCGTGTGGGCGATGGCGCAAAAGTTGCCTTAATTGGCGCCAATGGTTCTGGTAAAACAACTTTAATCCGCATGATCTGCGGTGATATTTCGCCTGATTCTGGCCAAGTGGCGATCTCTGGTGGCCTGGGCATTATGCGCCAGTTCATTGGTTCAGTGCGCGATGAATCAACAGTGCGCGACCTCCTTGTTTCAGTTGCACCTAAACGTATTCAGGATGCAGCGCAGAAAATAAAAACTACTGAAGCGCTAATGAATTCCAGCAATACCGAAAAAGATCAGATGGCATATGCCCAAGCAATCATTGATTGGGGTGATGCCGGGGGATACGACTTCGAAGTGATTTGGGATGTCTGCTGTACTGAAGCGCTTAATAAATCATTTGATGAAGTTGCCGAACGTAAAGTCAACACTTTATCTGGGGGAGAGCAGAAGAAAGTAGTTTTGCGGGCACTTCTAGAAGGACCTGATGAAGTTTTATTACTTGATGAGCCAGATAACTACTTAGATGTACCTTCAAAACGCTGGCTCGAAGAAGTAATTACTGAAACCAAGAAAACTGTTCTGTTCGTTAGCCACGATCGCGAACTTCTAGATAACGTAGCAAATCGAATTGTGACCCTTGAACAAGGTGTTAGCGGTAACACCACTTGGGTGCATGGCGGAAAGTTCTCTACTTGGCATGAAGCACGCGTTGCTCGCAATAAACGTTTTGCCGAAGTACTTCTGCGCTGGCAACAAGAACATCAGCGCTTAAAGGATTTAGTTCGCACACTACAGGTGCAAGCAGCAAGTAGCCCAGATATGGCTAATAAATACCATGCTATGCAAACTCGCTTGCGTAAGTTCGAAGAAGCTGGCGCACCTGAAGCGCCGCCACTTGAGCAAGATGTAAAAGTTGGCTTGCGAGGTGGTCGCACAGGCTTGCGCGCATTAACTTTTGAAAACTTGAGCCTAGAGAATTTAACTGAACCATTTAATTTTGAAGTTTTCTTCGGTGACCGTGTTGCTGTATTAGGTAAAAATGGCACCGGCAAGTCACATTTCTTGCGCATGATTTCTGGCGATCAATCTGTTAAATACACTGGTGATTGGAAACTCGGTGCGCGCGTAGATGTCGGTTACTTTGCACAAACTCATGCGCATCCAGAATTTGAAAGTAAAACTCTGCTGGAAATTCTCTGGCAGGAGCATTCGCTGCAGTTAGGTCCCGCTAAGAGCGTGCTACGAAAGTATGAAATTGATGGCCAAGCCGAACAAAAATTCTCATCACTTTCAGGTGGGCAACAAGCCCGTTTCCAAGTTCTCTTACTTGAGCTCATGGGATCAACTGCGCTCTTACTTGACGAGCCAACCGATAACCTGGATCTGGCTTCAGCTGAAAGTTTGGAAGCAGCTCTTAACCGCTATGAAGGCACGGTCATGGCCGTGACCCACGATCGTTGGTTTACAAGAGGCTTTACGCGATTCCTGGTATTCGGAGCAAATGGTCGGGTTTACGAGAGCCCAGAGCCAATATTCGATCATTAATGGCCAGCGATTCACGCTCATTTCACGCTTAATCCAATTTTGACCCTGAGCGAGCGTGACGGTAGCCTTACCCCTCTAGATCAAGCCCGCCGCGAGGTGGACTTTCTACTTAACAACTAAGTCAGAACCAAAAGAAGGTAGGCAATAGCGTGCGTACATATAGTCCAAAGCCTGGCGATGTAGTGCGAAAGTGGCATGTCATCGACGCCCAAGATGTTGTGTTGGGTCGCTTGGCAACTCATGCTGCTGCACTTCTACGCGGAAAGCACAAAGCGACATTTGCTCCACACATGGACATGGGTGACTTTGTAATTGTTATCAACGCGGAAAAGATTGCGCTATCTGGTTCAAAGACCACACAAAAGTTTGCTCACCACCACTCAGGTTTCCCAGGCGGTTTAACTTCAACTGTTTATGGCGACTTGATGGAAAAGCACCCAACTCGCGCCGTTGAAAAGGCAATCAAGGGAATGATTCCTAAGAACCGTCTTGGCCGCGATATTGCATCAAAGCTAAAAGTTTATGCGGGCCCAAATCACCCACACGCTGCACAAGCTCCAACTCCATATGTTTTCGAGCAAGTTTCACAGATCATTAAGTAATCGATAGAAAAAGGGAATAGAAAATACATGTCTGAAAATACAACTATCGAACTTGATGAAGCAGAAGAGCTAACTACTTATTCATCATCATCTCCAGCTGCAGCGACAAACCGCCCAGCAATTAAAGCTCCAGGTGGCGGCACAGGTCGTCGTAAGGAAGCTGTTGCTCGCGTTCGCTTAGTTCCTGGTTCAGGCAAGTGGGTTGTAAACGGTAAGACACTTGAGAATTACTTCCCAAATAAAGTTCACCAACAATTAGTTTCAGAGCCATTCCGCACAGTTGGTGCTGAAAATGGTTACGACGTTGTTGCTCGCATCAATGGTGGTGGAGTTTCAGGTCAAGCTGGCGCACTTCGTCTAGGTGTTGCTCGTGCGCTAAACGAGATTGATGTTGAGGCTAACCGCCCAGCTCTTAAGAAGGCTGGCTTCCTTAAGCGCGATGCTCGTGTTATCGAACGCAAGAAGTACGGCCTAAAGAAGGCTCGTAAGCGTTCTCAATACAGCAAGCGCTAATA
>JBIIYZ010000011.1:0-37081 GCA_044346555.1 Candidatus Planktophila sp.
TTCTTTCTTAGTTATTGCGGCCCTCCTCGGTACAGCTTTCATTCTCTCTTCGAATCTTGAGAATTCAACTGCGCCAATCTCACTTCTAATTGGCATGAGCTTGGGTCTATTACTCGAGCGTGGTCGCTTCTGTTTCTTCTGTATTTTCAGAGATGGAATTGAAGATAAGAACACCACACCATTTCTATCGGTCTTAGTTGCAATTGCAGTTGGCTCAATTGGCTACACCGTTGTTTTCGGTCAATTCTTGCCCAACACCAGCACCGATATTTTGCCGCCAGTTGCGCATATCGGGCCAGTTAGTTGGGTACTTGCAGTTTCAGCTTTCACATTTGGAATCGGCATGGCGTTATCTGGTGCTTGCATCAGCGGACATCTATATCGTCTTGGTCAAGGTTATTTGCGCGCAATTCCAGCGCTGATTGGCACACTAATTGGTTTCGTTCTAGCTTTTCTAACCTGGAACTGGCTCTACTTAAATGCAATTTCAGACGCCCCAACTATTTGGCTACCTCACTATGTTGGATATTCCGGCGCACTTTTGATCACTCTTTGCGCGCTACTTTTATTAGCCGTATTTGCGATTAAAAAAGGTACTAATTCTGAGCCGATTAGAAACGCACCAAGTGCTGCAATTTCGTTAAGCGCAACGTTTAAAAACTTAATTACTCAGCGCTGGAGCCCAATTTCAACAGGCGCCATCGTGGGTTTAATCGGCACTTTTGCATATCTTCGCGTTGAACCTCTTGGTGTAACGCGACAACTCAGCACCACAGCTCGTACCTTTATGGATGATAATCAAATCGGCGCAGATACTTTATTTGGGCTAGATAAAATGGCGGGTTGCGTAGCCGTACTTTCTGAAACCATCACTAATAACGGTTGGTTGGTTATCGGCATTGTAGGTACATCATTTGCAGCAGCACTTGCCGGCGGAAGATTTAAATTCTCTAAGTTAACCGTAACGAATAGTTCAACGGCACTGGTCGGCGGAGTGCTACTTGGCTGGGGCTCAATGACCTCACTTGGTTGCACCATTGGTGTTTTACTATCTGGCACCCAAGCATTTGCACTATCTGGCTGGTTATTCTTTGCCTTTGTATTCCTCGGAAGTTATGTTGGAATCAAATTAAAGTTCCACACAACTGGCTGAGTTACATTTTATTACTCCGCGTAACAAAGATTTAGGTAATACTTCATCCACGGTGGCTTGGTAGCAATTGGGACTTGGTTAATCACCAAGTCCCTTTTGCTTTCCTATGGACAAATGATCGGCTAATTGAAAGAATCCGACCATGACCTTTAGATCTCCTATCTTCGAACTCAGCCACTCCTATATCGATGACGCTGCCGCCCTTAGCCCGATGGATTGCACCTATTTAGGCAACGGACTAAATCAAGACAAACTTGATGATTTCTCGATCGCCGGCGCCCAGAAATCTGCCGATCTAACCAAGGCAACCTTGGCCAAGCTGATGGCGCTAAAGCCGGGAGATGAGATTGATCGAATTGCCCAGACTGTTATGAAAGAGCGCCTCGAGTCAGGTCTGGCCCTGCACGAGAGCCAAGAATCATTCGTTCTCTGGAACGTACTGACCTCACCACCTTCTAATGTGCGCTCAATTTTTGAATTGATGCCAAAGGCAAGTGATCAAGATTTTGACAATATCGCTAAGCGTTTAGCGGCAGTTGATGGCGCGTTTAAGTCTTGGACTGGCACCATCATGGAAGTTGCCAAGAACGGCAAGACAACTGCGCAACGTCAAGTGCGCGGAGTTATCGAGCAACTAGAAAGTTATGCCAACGGTGGCTTTAGCACGATGTGTAAAAACTTCGATGCTGATGGCAAGTATCCAGAAATGCATGCCAATGCCAAGCTTGCTGAAAAAGCCGCTGCCGAAACCGCAGAGTTCTTAAAGACGCAATACCTTCCGATTGCCAACCCAAATGACGCGGTCGGCGCAGAACGCTACGCAGTATGGGCACGTTACTTCACCGGCGCAAAGCTAGATCTTCGCGCAACCTACGAATGGGGCATGGCAGATCTCAAAGCAATCAACGCCCGCATGTGGGAGATTGCTGAACAGATTAAGCCAGGTGCCAAAACTCTTCGCGAAGTTGCTGATCACCTAGATCATGACCCTAAGTATGTAATCAAGGGCGAAGCTAATGTGATTAAGTTCTTGCAAGATTTCACCGATGCCGCAATGGCGCGCATGGATGGCGAGTACTTTGAAATTGATGATCGCATCAAAATCTGTGAAGCCCGCCTAGCCCCTGAAGGCAGCGCATCTGCGCCTTATTACAACCCACCATCTGAAGACTTATCTCGCCCGGGCACAACCTGGATTCCAATGTTAGGTAAAGATGAAGTAAGTAGCTGGCACTTAGTTTCTACTTGGTATCACGAAGCAGTACCTGGCCACCACTTGCAATGCGCAACTGTTGCCATTGAAAAAGACCGCCTCTCACGTTTTCAGATAAATGCAGCGTGGATCAGTGGTTATGGCGAAGGTTGGGCACTCTATGCCGAACGCTTCATGAATGAACTTGGCGCTTTTGATGAACCAGGTATCGAAATGGGCTATTTATCAGCACAAGCTTTGCGTGCGGCACGCATTGTTGTAGATATCGGAATGCACCTTGGCTACACCGATTTCGATGGCAATGTTTGGAACGCCGAATCTTCACGCAAACTTCTAAACGAGCAAGCACTGCTTGACGAAGATCATTCCCGCAGCGAAACAGATCGCTATTTAGGTTGGCCAGGCCAAGCTATTTCCTACAAGGTAGGCGAGCGCGTTTGGATGAAAGCCCGCGAAGATGCCAAGGTGCGCTTAGGTTCTGAATTCTCATTGAAGAAGTTCCATAGCTATGCGCTAAAGATTGGCCCAATGGGTCTTGATCCATTCGCAGTTGAACTTGCTAACTGGGATGGAAAGTAACTCGCGGAACTTTTTACTCGTAAATTAATACTCCGGGTAACAAAGTTTTGGGTAATACTTAATTCACGATCGCTTGGTAGTAATCGGGACTTGGTTAATCACCAAGTCCCTTTTGCTTTCTATTCCAATTGTTAAATTCTGTGCCATACTTTCACCACGACGGTTTGGTAGTAATCGGGACTTGGTTAATCACCAAGTCCCTTTTGCTTTCCACAACTCTTTTTCGTTCACAGGATTTTCTTCTAACGAATTTAGCTTGCTGATTACTCCGTAACTTCGCTCTCGTGTTGGGGGCGTGTTGTAATTGGCAGCCTGTTGGTTTACCAAACCGTCGGAACGGGTTCGAACCCCGTCGTCTCCACCACAGTCTTAGTTAGCGCAATTCGATCTATTGGTAGTGATCATGGGAAATGCGTTAGCTGTGCATGGGAGAGCCTCGAGAAATCGAGGCTCTTTCTATTTTCCCCACTGATTTTCCTGGGATAAACTCTGCGCATGAAATTTCTTATCTCGGTAATTGATGACCTAGCTAATTCAAGCACCCCTGATGAGATGGTCGAAATTGATAAGTTCAACGATTACCTTCGCGACAATGGTTATTGGTTTTTTGCTTGGGGATTGCATGCGCCTGAATCAGCGACAGTTATTGATAATCGCGCGGGCGCAAACTTGAGTACCGGTAAGCCACTCTTTGATGCCAAAGAGAACTTTAGCGGGCTTTGGATCATCGAAGCGGCGGATGCTGAAACAGCTCGTGAATTAGCTTTTGCAGCATCGAAGGCATGCAACCGAAAAGTTGAACTTCGCCCGTTTCACTAATTACTTCGGTGCACCCGCTCGTAAGAAATAGGGTCTAGGGCATCAAGGTTGATTACATCCATTTTGTTGACTGCCAGAATGTCAGCGATCTGTGCCCGATGCTCAATTCCGTGATTAACGGCTTGGGCGACGATTGTGGTGTTTAGAAATGAGACCGTCTTTCCGTACCGAACAAAGGTCAGCATTTCTTCAGGTTGGTCAATCAGATTCAGAAATGCGTTATCATTTTTAAGCGACTGCGCAGCAAGTGCTTTCATGCCTTCAGAGGTAATCGGAAATGCGATTTCAGTTGGCGCATCTTCTTTCTTTAATCGAGCAAGTAAGCGAGGCTGCGACATCACGATGTGGTTAGCAATGGCGCCAACAGTCCACTCTGGATTCCAGGCTGAAAACGAGAGCGCTTCTTCTGGAAGTTCACTTAGCTGGGTAAAGACGGAATGGTTCGCCCAAGCCATGTGCTTATAAAGTCTTAACAGTGAAGGATCGGTCATGTCTTGAATCCTAGTTCTCTGGATTGATTCGGTTCAAGAGAATTTGCATTTCTGCCAACTTAATCTCATATTTTGAGGGAAAAAGGCTACAAATTGCGTATTCACCGAACTCGTTTATGCTCTAGTTATAGAGTTTTAAGCAAAGAGTTAACTAAGAATCGAAGGGTCATAAAATGTCTGATTCAGGAAAATGTCCAGTACCTCACGGCGCAAATACCACAGCCGATTCCGCTAACGAATATTGGTGGCCAAAGAGCCTTAACTTAGAAATCCTGCATCAACATGACACCAAGACCAATCCACTTGGCGCTGACTTTGATTATTTAGAAGAGTTAAAGAAATTAGATATTGCAGCCCTTAAGAAAGATATGCATGCGTTGATGACAGATAGTCAGAGCTGGTGGCCAGCTGACTGGGGTCACTACGGCGGACTAATGATTCGTTTGTCATGGCACGCAGCAGGTACCTATCGCGTGGCCGATGGTCGCGGAGGTGCTGGTTCAGGCAGTAATCGTTTTGCACCACTTAACTCTTGGCCAGATAACGCGAACTTAGATAAAGCACGTCGACTACTTTGGCCAATTAAAAAAAAGTATGGCAACAAAGTTAGCTGGGCAGATTTACTAGTTCTGGCTGGCACGATTGCTTACGAGTCAATGGGGCTAAAGACTTTTGGTTTCGCATTTGGTCGTCCAGATATTTGGTATCCAGAGACCGATATTTATTGGGGTAATGAAAAAGAGTGGCTGGCTCCAAGTGATTCTCGTTATGGAGATTTAAATGATGCTTCCACTATGGAAAATCCATTAGCTGCGGTGCAAATGGGATTGATTTATGTAAATCCTGAAGGTGTGAATGGAAAGTCTGATCCACTTAAGACTGCAGCTCACATTCGCGAAACTTTTGCGCGTATGGCCATGAATGATGAAGAGACTGTGGCGCTAACTGCCGGTGGTCACACTGTTGGTAAAGCCCACGGAAATGGTTCAGCTAAGAACCTGGGCCCTGCGCCAGAGGCTGCTGAGCTAGAAGAAGGCGGCCTGGGCTGGATGAACCACACCACTCGTGGCATTGGCCGCGACACTGTTACCAGTGGAATTGAAGGGGCTTGGACCACAAATCCAACTAAGTGGGATGGCGGATATTTCGATCTGCTCTTTAAGTACGACTGGGAGCTAAAGAAGTCTCCGGCCGGCGCCACACAATGGGAGCCAATTAACATTGATGAGGCAGATAAGCCAGTAGATGTTGAAGATCCGACAATTAAATACAACCCAATGATGACTGATGCCGATATGGCGATGAAGATGGACCCGGCTTATCGCGCAATTTCAGAGCGTTTCCAAAAGGATCAAGCCGCTTTTGATGACGCGTTTGCTCGTGCTTGGTTTAAATTAACTCACCGCGACATGGGGCCAAAGGTTCGTTACATCGGGCCTGATGTTCCGGCTGAAGATTTAATTTGGCAAGATCCAGTTCCGGCTGGCAATAAGAGCTACAACGTTGCCGATGTTAAACAAGCGATTGCGGCCTCTGGTTTATCAGTTGCTGATCTTGTTACAACTGCTTGGGATAGTGCTCGCACATATCGTGGTTCTGATAAGCGCGGCGGTGCCAATGGTGCTCGCATTCGCTTAGCGCCACAGAAAGATTGGGAAGGAAACGAGCCAGCCCGTTTAGCTCGCGTGCTTTCAGTTCTTGAACCAATCGCAACCAAGAGCGGTGCATCAATTGCAGATGTAATTGTTTTAGCTGGTGGCGTTGGCGTTGAAATGGCGGCGAAAGTTGCTGGTCACAATGTCGAGGTTCCATTTACACCAGGTCGTGGCGATGCCACTGCTGCACAAACTGATGCTGATTCATTCGCGCCGCTTGAGCCAATCCACGATGGCTTCCGCAATTGGCAGGCAAAAGATTATGTAGTTACACCAGAAGAGTTACTACTTGATCGCGCACAATTGATGGGGCTAACTGCGCCTGAAATGACGGTATTGCTTGGCGGTATGCGCGTTCTTGGCACAAACTTCGGCGGCACTAAACATGGTGTGTTTACCGAGAAAATAGGCTCATTAACCCCTGATTTCTTTGCGAATCTAACCGATATGAGTTACGTATGGGAACCAGCGGGAGTTAATTTCTACAACATTCGCAATCGAAATACTGGTGAAGTTAAATTCACCGCGACTCGAGCAGATTTGGTCTTCGGATCTAATTCGGTTTTGCGTTCATATGCTGAGCTCTATGCCCAAGATGACAACAAGGGTAAGTTCGTTAATGACTTTGTGTCAGCATGGGTGAAGGTAATGAACGCTGATCGCTTCGATATTTAGCGAGAAAGCTCTTCTAGCACTTCGATAACATGGCGGTATTGCTTGCCAGTTGCTGTTGTCATGCCAATTTCACAGGCACGATTAGCTGAGATGTAATAGGTGTATTCGCGTGCCTTGATTTCGCGCGCTTGATCTTTGGTAGCAGAGGCAGTTAACTCTGGGAAAGTTAAGCCACGGTCACCAGCAAAGGCACAACAACCCCAATTCTCTGGTGTGAAAACTTCATCTGAAATTGATTTAGCCAAATTGTTAAGTGAGCCGCTTATGCCCAGTGCGGTAGTTGAACAAGTTGGGTGAACGGCCACAGACTTGGCCTTCTTAACTGAAAGTTTGGGCAAGATATGTTTTTCGGTAAATTCCACAGCGTCCATTACTTGCAAGTTTGGCTCTCTTGAGAGTAATTCGGTTAATCCGCTCGAACAAGAAGAGGCATCAGTAACAATAGTTATCCGCTTGCCGTTTGCGACCTTAGTTAATGCACCAATTACTGAGCTGCTCATAACATCGTAGCCATCGAAATAACCCTTTGATTTCCATGGCGTGCCACAGCAAAGTGAATCGATACCTGTCGGAATAGAGAGTTTGATTCCAGCTCTCTGGGCTAAGGTCAGAAATGTGCCCGCCGAATCACTTGTTCCAAAAAGCGTGCCCGTACAAGATGGGAAGAAAACAGCGTCAAAACCGCTAATTGGCGCTGCTTTTCGAACAGATCCGCCAGTCGGATATCGATTTAACCCCGGAATTAGATTGGCGACCTTTAACGCTACGGCAGCGGCTTGAGTAAACAAAGACCAATTCTGGGCAGCTAGTTTCCAAGTTATCTTTGAGATAGGTAGCGCACTGCTTGCGCGCAATTCGCTAACAAGTGAGCCCGTATTAATTGATATTGGGCAAGTAGTTGCACACATGCCATCTACAGCGCAGGTGTCTTTACCGTCATAGACAAATTCCTTTTCGATTTCCCGAACAAGTGAGATATTGCCAGCAGCTTTTGCTAACACCAATTCACGCTGTAGGACTATTCGTTTTCTCGGAGTCAATGTCAGATCTTTACTAGGGCAAACTGGTTCGCAGTATCCGCACTCAACACAGTTGTCAGCAACTTTTTGAATCTTGGGCACAACTTTTAAGTTTTCGCAGTGGGTATCCGGATTTTCACTCAAGATAATTCCTGGATTTAGAATTCCAGCAGGATCAATTAGTCTTTTGATCGCCCACATTACTTCGTAGAGTTCGTCGCCATATTGTCTGCGCACATAAGGTGCCATCATGCGGCCGGTCCCGTGTTCGGCTTTTAAGGTACCGCCGTGAGATAGAACCAACTCGACCATCTCTTCAGTAAATGTTCGATAACGCTGCAGCATCTCTGGTTTCTCAAATTCTTCATTTAACATAAAGTGGATATTTCCATCGCGAGCATGCCCGAAAATCACGCTATCGGTGTAACCGTGTTTAGCAAATAGCACCGTTAGTTCTTCACAGGTAGCCAGCATTTGCGTAACTGGTACTGCAATATCTTCCAATAGGGCAGTAGTTCCACTTGGGCGATTACCAGCTACCGTTGCATATAACCCTTTACGGATATGCCACATTTGATTGCGAGTAACTGGGTCACTAGCTAATTGCGCAGGCTTTATTAAGGGTAGCGAGTCAAGTAATGGCTTTACCGCAGCTACTTTTGCCGCCAATAAGTCAGCAGCAGCCTCTTGGAATTCAACTAGTAAAGCCGCATGGTTTTTCACAGATATCGCTTTAAGTTCAGCCGTTGCTTCGGGATCACGCTGGGAAACGCGCAAACTCGTGGCATCCATAAGCTCAATTGCGGCAAAGCCAGCCTTAACTAGATCTGGCAAAGAACGATTGGCATCTGCCAGTGATTCAAAGATCAATAACCCGGTTGCTAAATGTGAATAGGCAGGAACGGTGTTAAAGGTTGCTTCAGCAACAAATGCCAACGTGCCTTCACTGCCGACAACTAAATGTTCCAGAATCTTAACTGGGGAATCAAAGTCCAGGAACGAATTAACGCTATATCCCATGGTGTTCTTGATGCTAAAGAGTTTCTGAATCAAATCAACTGAATCAGGGTTATTGCGAACTCGATCCCTGAGTGCAATCAAGCCCGCATGAATGCCTGGTGCTTTACTCTTTAAATTCTCATCTGCATCTGCTTTGCCAGTATCGATAACTAATCCGCTTGGAAGGACTAAGACCATTGAGGCAATAGTGCGATAAGTGTTTTGTTCAGTGCCGCAACACATGCCACTTGAATTGTTGGCAACTACTCCGCCGATTGTGCAAGCAACTTCACTTGCCGGGTCTGGCCCTAGTTTGCGTTTAAATCTAGCAAGTGAAGTATTAACTGCGCGAACTGTGGCACCTGGGCTAACTGAAACTACTTCACCATTATCGCCAACTTTAATTCCACGAAAGTTCTTTCGAGTATCAACTAAGAACCCGTCACTACTCGCTTGGCCACTCAGGCTGGTGCCGCCTGATCTAAAGGTAACTCCGATACCAAGTTCGGTTGCTAGTGAAAAAATCTCGGCAAGTTGCTCCTTGGTTTCAGGGGTGTAGATCGACTTTGGCCTAAGTAAATAGTGAGAAGCGTCGTGAGAGTAACTCAAAATATCGGTGGTGCGCTTTGAAGACTGTAGGGCAGTATCGGTATTAATGCCAGCCCCCTTTTAACCCTTAGCCATGATCGCATCGTGCACGTATTGAGCTAAGCCACGAACTCGCCCATCATAATATTTCTTAAAGCGTTCATCTCCGACATACATCAGAGCCAAGTTCTTCTGCATCTCAATTGAGCAATCATAAAACCATTTCGAAATTGCGGCGCGGTGAGCCAAGACAATTTCTTGAACCTCTGGCGAATTACAGTCAACGCCATTGCCAAATGCGGTTGCGAATCTTTCAGTTACCGCCTCTTTATCGATTTTGGCGGCAGCAAAATCTGAATGCGAATATTTAGAGGTGCGTTCTTGGGATTGCTGAAAAGCAGCAGTCTCGCCCCAACGCTCTTGAACCTCTTGCTCGTACTCATTCACAATTCCAGAGTTTAGAGTAGAACCCTCGATAAGATAGGGCTCTAAATCAACTAACTCTAGGAGCGGCCTTGTTCGAAGCATTATTTCTTGGCGCGCTACAGGGATTAACCGAGTTCCTGCCGATTTCATCGAGTGCTCATATCCGCATCGCAGGTGCTCTATTTGGAACTGCTGAAGATCCGGGGGCTCGCTTCACCGCAATTACCCAAATCGGCACAGAGTTAGCGGTTTTGATTTTCTTTCGCAATGACATTAAGCAGATTATTTCGGCTTGGTTTCGCCAAGTCACAAGGCGACCAACAACTAGTTCAACTGAAAAGTCAGATGCCCGAATGGGTTGGCTAATTATTGTGGGTAGCTTGCCAATAGCCATCTTGGGCTACTTAGGTCAAGATGTAATTAGTAATGATTTTCGTTCACTCTGGTTAATAGCTATTACCTTAATTATCTTTGGTGTAATTCTGGGCATCGCAGATAAATATGGAAAGAGTCAACGCGACCTTACGAGTTTAAGTGTGCGCGATGGCGTGCTTTATGGATTCGCCCAATCACTTGCCTTGATTCCAGGTGTATCTAGATCAGGTGCCACGATTGCGATGGGTCGCTTTCTGGGCTACAACCGGCAAGCAGCTCTTCGCTACTCCTTCCTGTTGGCTGTGCCGGCGGTATTTGGAAGTGGTTTCTATGAACTCAAAGGTGCCATCTCCCAAGGCGGCGATACCGGCGTTTTCACAATGGCAGAAACCTTATTAGCAACCGGAATCGCTTTTGTCATTGGATACGCAGTTATCGCTTGGCTACTTAAGTTTGTCTCAACTAAAAGCTTCGCGCCATTTATTATCTATCGAATTGCACTTGGTTCACTTTTATTGATTTTGCTCGCAACCGGCGTAGTTTAATCTTTGAAGTATTGAATTAGTCCGTCAATTGCGCTGTCAATAATCTGAAAAACTTCACGGTAGGCGGTAATTTCCTGGCCCCATGGATCAGGGACCTGTAGTAATTCTGCATCAGGTGTAGTCGTATCTAGACTAATCAGTTTTGGATCAAAAGAGCGAAGCATCATTACTTTGTTGATGTCGGCCTGATTTCTGGCACTTTTTAAAACATCGGACCTATTTGTGAGATCCATGGTCAGAATCAAATCTCTTTGATCGAATAAATCCATCGAGAAAGGTCTTGATACATGCTCATACTTGTATCCCGCTGATTCCCAAACCTTCACCGAACTAGGACTTGCTCCTTCACCTTTATGCCAAACAGATGTCCCGCTACTGGATACCAAAAACTTCGGCCTAGTTAAATCTCGTGACTTGTTATGCAACACCGCAGCAGCCATAGGTGAGCGACAGATATTTCCTAAACAGACCAGCTCGATGTGAATTTCTGACTTATTCTTGAGTGAGTTCAAGTAGGTTGAAGTCATAATGTGAATCTTAATTCAATAGTCTCATCAGTCACGACTTATTGGCAGTGTAATTTTTATCTCTAGGCCACCAAATTGGCTCTGGCGAAGCTCAATTGAACCATTAGCATTTTCAATTATTCGCTTCATGATCGTCATACCTAACCCACTCCCACCTGATTCACGTGAGCGCGAGCGGTCAAATCGTTGGAAATATTGGATCCCCGATTTATATACCTCTTCAGGTAGGCCAGAACCAGCATCAGAAATGGTTAAGACTGCCTTATTGCCTGCCGTAGCTAAATCAATTAGCACTTGTGAATCCTCGGGAGTATGTCGACGCAGGTTGGCAAAAATGTTGGCCAACATTTGCTGTGCATAATTATGCGAGATATTGACCAAAATGCCGGGCTGAATCTTTGTTTCAATTGGCCGGCTCGGTTGCAACGTCTTTAAATCATTACTTAAATGCGCAACTTCACGGGAGAAATTAATGATTTCAGGTTCGATTGGCGCTTGATCTTCTAACTCGGCAATAAAGAGCAAGTCATTAATCAAAGATTGCATTCGTTCGATTTCATGGGCAATACGTTCATAGTATTCGGCAGTTCTGGCAGGTTCTGCTGCTTTATTCTTACCTAACAACTCGACATAACCCTTAATGACAGTTAACGGGGTGCGCAGTTCGTGGGAAGCATCCCCAAGAAACTCACGCATATTTTCTTGATTTTTCTGTAGCGAGTTAACAACTTCGTTTAGCTCGTTATCGCGTCGAAAGAGATAATTCGAAACCGCAGTTCCGAATAGAACCATCACCAAAGTAAAGATAAACAAATAACGAACATTTTGGCTCTTAGCAGCGCTAATCTCAGCAAGTGAAACTGAGAGAACTAAGAACTCGTCATCGGGTAACTCGACCGCTCTAATGCGGTTTAATCCGTCGGTTTTTAGCGTGATGCCCTCAGAGAGAGCGGCAGATAAATCTTGGTCAACTGGAACTTCCGGTAAATCTCCAGAACTCTGATTAAGCGCGGTGATTTCTCTCGCCGCCGATATATATGAAACCGTGAATTTAAGGTCACTTTGATCAGCAAGCAATAAAGCCAAGGAAAGCGGATCGTCCTGAGTAATCCCTAATTGATTAACTGCGGAGTTAAGAATTGAATCCACGCGGCCAACTTCATTGTTTTCGGTGATACTTATCGCGAAAAGTCCGATCGCAGCTGAGATCAGAATGATTATGGCTGAGACTAGAGCCGTAAGACGAGTCTGCAACTTCATTAATCAGCCACAATCTGAAAACCAATGCCGCGAACTGTTTTGATTCCATCAAAACCATCTATATGTAGCTTTTTGCGTAAGTAAGAAATATAGGTATCAACCACAGTTGAATTACTTTTGAAATCTATTTCCCAAACTTCAGAGAGCAGCGTTTCTTTCGTGACAACGTTTCCACGATGGAGAATCAATTGTTCAAGTAGCTTGAACTCTGTGGGGGATAAGTCAACTGGTTGATCATTGAACTTCACCGAGTATTTGGAAAAGTCCATTAAAATTGGGCCACAAGTAAGAACTTTGACTTCGGCAACTTCACCCTTGCTGCGCCGCATGATGGCTTTAACTCGCAACACCAACTCTTCGATACTAAAAGGCTTAGTTAAATAATCATCGGCACCAGTTCGCAAACCTTGATTAATATCGGCTTTATGAGCACGTGCACTCAACATCAGTACCGGTACTGACATTCCTTCGGTGCGCAACTTTTCTAGCAACGCCAATCCATCAAGTTTGGGCATATTGATATCAAGAATCAGTAGATCAAATCTTTCGCGGCGCAGAAACGAGAGCGCTTCGAGACCATCGGCGGCTTGAACAGCAGTGATCTCAGAGAGGCTTAACGCCTCGCTAATTAGCTCCCGAACACCTGGTTCGTCATCGATTACGAGCACTTTTGGCCGTTCAGACATGTTGGTAAGGCTAGTTCGTTAGGCTCTTAAAGGGTAGGGCAGCAGGCCAGTTCGCCCATTTCATTTGCGAAATCATTAGGATTCACAAGGTTTTCACAAACTTATCCCACATCCTTATCACATACCCGGGACGGGCTATCGAAAGGTCGAAGATGAAGAAGCGCATATTACTCATCGCTCTTGTTGCCACCGCGCTTTTTGCTCCGACAAATTCAGCATCTGCCGATGCGCAGAGCGACTACCAATTAGCTCTGCAGGAATATCAAACAGCGTTAGTAAATTGGAATGTTGCGATGAAGGCCGAAAAAGAAAACTTCAAAACAGCAATGACAAATTGGAATGCAGCGATCAAGGCAGCAGATCAAGCCCGCAAGGAGATTGCTGCTAATTTTAAGATTGAGGCTGACGCCATCAGAGTGCGCACAATCGAAGCTGTAGCTGCGGCAAGTAATGCCAAAGGCAAGAAAGCCGCTAACGCTGCTGGAAAAATAGAACTTGATATAGCAATTGCGATGCGTAATGCTGCTTTGGCGGCTGTCGTAAAGCCAGGAATGAAACCAGCTAAGCCAAAACTATTGCCAGCACCTACTCCACCAGTTAAACCAGCTAAAGCTCCTAAGCCGATCAAACCAAGCAAGAAACCAGCTGTCACAAAATCTCCTACGCCGTAGTTGCTTTTTTAAGATGTAATATCCAGGCATGAGTCAGATCAAAGTAGAGCTATTAACTGCAGAGCATTGGTCTCGAGTGAGAGATTTGCGCTTAGCTTCACTAAAAGATAGCCCTCATGCTTTTGGCGGAGATCTAGAAACCGAAAGTGCGCAAAGTGAATCTGAATGGCGAGCTAAATTCGAAAAACTTCATTACTTAGTCGCCTCAGTAGAAGGTGTAGATGGCGCAATCATGACCATTGAAAATTTAGCAGGTGACTTCGGCGCAAAAGCTTGGATCGGTGGTTGTTGGAGCTCTCCGCAATATCGTGGCGTTGGGCTCTTAAATGCAATGATGAAATTTGTAGATGAACATGCGCACACGAAGAACTGGCAGCGGCAGGGATTAGGTGTTTGGGTAGATAACCACCCAGCTATTGCGGCATATGAAAGATTAGGTTTTGTGACAATGGGTGAGCCAACGCTTAGTACGCGCGTTGCAGGTAAGTTCTACATCCGCATGATTCGCGACGCAGTTACTTCATAAACTACTTAGCCGATTAGCGAAGAGTCGCGCTTTTTAGATAGGTCATGTTCACAACCACTTGAGCGATCTTTAGCGGCGCATGATTCACAGAGCAAAACCAGCTTATGACAAGCAATATTTGAGCAATTTACAAATATCTTGGTTGGCGCAGAGCAGGACTCACATTCGCCAATGGTCTTTGCTTTAGAAGAGAAATCCATCGCCATGCGATCATCGAAAACATAGAGCGAACCATCCCAGAGGCCATCATCGCCGTACTTATTACCGTAGCGAACAATGCCACCCTTAACTTGGTAAACCTCTTGGAAACCGCGTGTTTTCATGACTGCAGATAGAACTTCACAACGAATACCGCCGGTACAGTAAGTGACTACTGGCTTATCTTTCAGATGGTCGTACTTGCCACTTTCAATCTCGGCCACGAAGTCACGTGAAGTCTCAACATCAGGCACAACTGCGTTTCTAAATTTACCAATCTTGGCCTCAAAAGCATTGCGACCGTCAAAGAAAACAACATCATCGCCACGTTCGGCAACTAGTTCATTAACTTGTTCTGGGCGCAAATGAATGCCGCCACCGATTACACCATTCTCGTCGACTTTTATTTCATCAGGGTGACCGAAGGCAACCAGTTCTTTGCGAACCTTTACCGATAACTTAGGAAACTCGGTGCCATCGCCAGCTGACCATTTGAAATCTACTTTACGGAAACCGTCATACTTCTTAGTTTTCTTGACGTAAGTACGAAGAGCTTCGATTTCGCCACCCAAGGTGCCATTGATGCCGTGCTTCGAAATAATAATTCGACCAGTTAAACCAAGTGATTCGCATAGTGTGCGTTGCCATAACTTAACTGCGGCAGGGTCAGATATCGGCGTGAAGCCGTAATACAAAATGACCTTATGTAAATCCATGGGGCGATTGTATCTCGCCTACTTTGCCCTTAAGAAATCAGTAGATCTAACGCCCATGGCTGGGCATCTACGGGAGCGTGAAGCTCGCACTCAAATATTTGTGCAGCAATACGCTGTACTTCGGCCGGAGTTGTCGGGTCGGTAGTTTGCTTAAGTAAGTGCCCAGTTAATTCGCCGCGATATTTCTTGGACATATGGGTGATCACGTTTCGCTCTGTGCCATTTACTTTGAAAACTCTTACTTCAACTGTGTTTTGTGGATTTATGTTCCAGACGCCCTTATACGTGGATGAGCGACAATCAATAATTAACTCATTCGAATACTTGGCAGATACTTGGGCAACCGCTTCACGCCACAATTTATTGTCAATCTTTTCTTTATAGCTAAATATCTTGTCTAGCGGCCTAACTAAGCCAAAGAGCGCCGAAACAATTAGAACTTTAGAGTTGGCTCGTTTTTCTTCTGCTGCTGTAAGAGTTTTCCAGTTCAGCCCTTGAAAGAGAACCCCGTCATAGATTTCAATGGCTGGAGAAGTTTGTGAAGAGTCGTGCTTAGAAGTGGCTTGGCTTCGAGTATCAGTTAACTCAGATGCGAAAACAAGTGAACTTAACTCAAACTTTTCCTGGCTAGTCGCTGCCTTCTTCTTCTCACTTGGAGGCAACAGGATTAGCATTAGCCGATGCTATTAGAGAGGCTAAGAAAATGATGACTGAAGGCGACAAAGTCCGAGCTGAGATTATTGAGACGGGCGATTCCAAGATTAAATCTGCTCGCATTGTTATTAATGCGCCAGCTTCAAAAGTCTTTGATCTCTTAGCAAATCCCAGTCGGCATAAAGAAATTGATGGATCAAATACCATTCAAAATAGAATTAGCGGGCCAGAACGTTTGTCACTGGGATCTAAATTCGGCATGGCTATGCATCTGGGAATCGATTACCGAATTACGAATACCGTGGTTGAATTCGAAGAGAATAAGTTGATTGCTTGGCGCCACTTAGGCCGCTGGCGTTGGCGCTATGAGATTTGCGAAATTAGCCCAAATCAGTGCGAAGTCACCGAGACTTTTGACGGCCGCAAGTCAATTTCGCAGAGCTGGCTAAAGTTTCGCAAGGCTTATCCCTGGACTCAAATGGTGGTTGCCAAGACGCTAGTGCGCTTAAAAGAGGTCATGGAAGCACGCTAGAGACTGTGGGAAGATAGCCTCATGAATATGGCTAATGAGACTTTAGGCGCTGTAATGGCCTCAGAAATATCTGAGACCCCAAAGGTGTTCCGTCGCATTTTGAACAACTTAGCTGCCCTCGAACCAGTCAAAGACATTTTGACAGCTAATAAAATTACTTCAATTTTGATTCTGGCTCGTGGCACCTCAGATAACGCGGCACATTTTCTTAAGTATTTAATCGAAACCAAACTTGGTCTGCCTTGTGGTCTTACTTCGCCATCATCGGTAACTATTTATGATGCCGAACTTCATTACCAAGGTGTTTTGGTTGTAGCCCTTAGCCAGAGCGGTCAATCACCAGACCTAGTAGCTTTTGCTAATTCAGCAAAGCGCGCTGGCGCCAAATTAATTTCATTAACTAATGATGCGAATTCACCACTAGCAAAAGCTGCTGACCATCATTTAGATCTACAAGCCGGAGCCGAGTTAGCCGTGGCGGCAACCAAGAGTTATTCCGCTCAACTTTTAACTTCATATTTGTTAGTGGCAACTTGGGCAAACTTAAAAATTAATGGCGATATGTTGATTGCGCAAGCCGAGAAGCTAACTAGTAACGCATCACTCGTGAGCGAAGCCGTTGCGGCTTGTAGCCGAGAGAATGAAACAGTGGTTCTTGGCCGTGGCTTTGCCTATCCAAATGCCCGCGAAGCAGCACTTAAAATCCAAGAAACCTGCAAAGTTTCCGTACAAGGGCTTTCAACAGCTGATTACTTACATGGTCCAATTTCAGCGCTAACTCCGCAAACCCAAGTGTTTATCTTGGCACCGGCTCATTTGCCCCTGAATTCAATCTCTGAAGCAACAACTCGCATCAGGGCGATAACTGGTCGCATTATTTGGGTTGGCAATGGAGGTTCACCAGAGGCTGGCGATATTGTGATTGCCGGCTCTGATTGCCATGATGAAATGGAATCAACCATCGTTGATGCAATTTCGCTGCAGCGTTTCTCACTTGAATTCGCCAAGAAATCTGGCTTTGATCCAGATGCACCTGTTGGCCTTTCAAAAGTTACGCTCACTCACTAATACTTGAGTTTGTTTAAATGAACCGCGATTATTTAGTCATCGTTCCAACTTATAACGAGATTACCAGCGTCGGTATTTTACTTCCGCAGTTGCTAGAACTAAACCTAGATATTTTGGTTGTAGATGACGGCTCACCTGATGGCACGGCTGATGCTTGCCGGCAGTTAGGTTTGGAAAGCGGCCGCATCGTTGTGGTTGAGCGGAAGAAGAAGTTGGGCCTGGGCAGTGCTTATAAAGCTGGCTTCAAGTATGGCGAAGATCGCGGTTATAAATTCTTGATTGAAATGGATGCTGATGGCTCACATCAAGTAAGCGATCTTCTTACTTTGATGAGCGCGATGGAAAAGAATGACCCAGATTTAGTAATTGGATCGCGCTGGGTTTCTGGTGGCGCAGTTCAGAATTGGGCCAGACGTCGGGAATGGTTATCAAGATCTGCCAATGTTTATGCCCGGCTATTACTTGGTGGCAAAGTAAAAGATATGACGGCTGGCTTTCGAATTTATCGCACCGCTAAGTTGATTCAGATTGACTTAGCATCAGTTAAAAGCGAGGGATATTGTTTTCAAATCGAAATGACCAAACGTATGTCTCAAATTGATGGCAGTATTTTGGAAGTTCCGATTACCTTTGTTGAACGCAAATATGGCGTTAGCAAGATGTCTAAAAAGATAGTTTTTGAAGCTATTTATCGAGTAACCGCGTGGGGTTTAAGCGCGAAATTCCGAAGAAAACGCCCTTAATAGCCACTTGCGATTTCTCGTGATAAGTTCAGCGCACTTGATCCAGGCGGCCCAGTCATTCGTGATTATGCCGCCCAAGAACAAGTGGCGTTGCGTTTAGCGAAATCCGGTTTGATTCCGGTGCTGTCCCGCAACTGTAAAGGTCGAAAGATCTAAGCCAGGTCGCCTGGCGTGACGCCGAAAGTGTTATCCAACCTCGGAGGAAGGTTGGGCCTTTACGCGGAACCTTTCGTTTAATTGCCCCCTTTCTCCCTCAAATCTCTTGAGGGAGTTTTTTTATGTTCAAAAGGTTAGTGCGACCCATCGCGCTTTTAGTCACAACGTTGTTACTTGCGCCACTTGCACCAGTTAAAGCGGCGAGTTTAGCTACAAAATATCCGCTAACAATTTCTTCCGGCGGATACTCAACCACAATTGCGAAGAAGCCAACTCGCATTATTTCCTTGTCACCTAGCGCGACCGAATCCCTATTTGAAATAGGCGCGGGCAAACAAGTTCTAGCAGTTGATTCACTTTCGAATTTTCCAAAATCAGCACCTATTTCCGAACTGGGAGCTTTCGAGCCAAATGTTGAGGCTATCGCTGCGCTCAAACCAGATCTGGTTGTGCTCTCTGTAGATGCCATGAAATCTCTGGTAGTTAAAGAAGCACTCGAGAAGTTAAAGATTTCGGTATTAATGGAGAAAGCACCAGAGAACTTAGCTCAGGCTTATAAAGGTATTGAAGTACTTGGCGCAGTAACTGATCGCACATCTGATGCCAAGAAAGTCACCTTCAAAATGGCTGCCCTGATTAAGTCAATTCTTAAGCGCGGCAAAGTAACTGGCAAAGTTACTTTCTTCCATGAGCTCGATAACACACTTTATTCAGTTACTTCCGATACTTTCATCGGCAAGGTTTATCAGGACTTTGGACTGATCAATATTGCGGATAAGGCTGCGGGGGCTGATTCTTATGGGTATCCGCAGTTGTCGGCGGAGTATCTATTAAAGGCCGACCCAGACATTATTTTCTTAGCAGATGCTGAATATGGCGAAAGTGCGGCTACGGTTAAGGCCCGAGCTGGCTGGTCTGGCATAACTGCGGTCACCAAGAAGAATGTTTTTGCGCTGCCAAACGATATTCCATCTAGATGGGGGCCTCGACTTGTTGATTTTTATCGCTACGTTGCAGCCTCTTTGGCAAAGGTGAAGAAGTAAACAATTGAAGAAGAATCAGATCGATCGCGTGTGGCGTTGGCAGATTACTGCCAGCGCTGCTGCGGCGTTGCTGATTGCTTGTTTACTTGCGGTGAGCTTTGGTCCGGTTAATTTGAATTTCGGTTCAATCATCCGAACTTTGCTAGGTCTGCCTAACGGTTTAGAAAATGAAGATCGCACGTTGTTGCTTGAATTGCGGTTACCTCGAGTTGTTTTAGGAGCGCTAGTTGGCGCAGCCCTGGCAACAAGCGGTGCGGTCTACCAGAGTGTTTTTAGAAACCCACTAGCTGATCCTTATTTACTTGGCGCCGCATCCGGTGCTGGCTTAGGCGCCACGATTGCAATTACCAATGGTGGCGGCAATCTGCATGCACTATTGCCGATCTTTGCATTCTTAGGTGGGGTGCTTGCAGTTGCTGCGACGTTCTTGGTTGCCGGTAAATTGTTCGCAGATCCCAGCACCTTGTTATTGGCTGGCATCGCGGTAGGTTCATTTGCAACCGCATTTCAAACTTATCTGCAGCAACGCAATAGTGCCGCTTTACGGCCAGTTTATTCTTGGATTCTGGGGCAGCTAACTGTTGCTAATTGGGATGTTGTGCGATGGGCTGGTGTTTACATTTTTATTGCGCTATTCGTGCTGATCCGAGTTTCTAGAGTGCTTGATGCTTTGATGCTAAGCGATGAAGAGGCCTATTCCTTAGGGGTTTCACCACAGAAAATACGGCTAATTGCCGTTGCTGCTGCCACGTTAGCTACTGCCACAGCAGTTTCAGCAAGTGGCTTGATCGGCTTTGTGGGCATCGTGGTTCCGCACTTAGTTAGAGGGCTAACTAAGCGCGCTACAAACCGTTCACTACTTTCAATCGCCTTTGTTGGCGCCGCTTTCTTGGTAGTTGCCGACCTTGGGGCTCGCACATTGTTAGCACCTGCAGAGTTGCCTATTGGCGTTATCACGGCATTTGTCGGCGCTCCATTCTTCCTATTCGTTTTACGAGCACGCAATCGAGGTAGTCAATGATTAATATCGAGAATCTCTCCGTCCGCTTTGAAGATCGCGAAGTTCTTAAGTCAATTAGTTTGGAAATCCCGGAAGGTACCTGGAGCTGCTTGGTTGGTCCTAACGGCGCGGGTAAAACAACGCTGTTGCGAACCATGCTTGGCATGCAGACATACTCCGGATCGATTAAATATGATGGTCGCGAAATTGCTAAAAATAAATCTCTAAACATTGCATTTGTTCCACAAAACCCATCTATCCCAGCAGCAATGAGTGTTGCTGAATATGTAATGTTGGGAAGAGCGAAGTTAGATGGTTGGGGTAAAGAATCTGCGCATAGCCGCAACATCGTTCATGAAATGCTCGAAGCCACTCAACTACTTGGCATGCAAGGTCAACTGATAAGCACGCTCTCAGGTGGCGAAATGCAGCGGGTTTTGATTGCGCGCGCGTTAGTTCAAGAGCCCGAAGTTATGTTGTTAGATGAACCAACCAGTGCTCTTGACTTACATCATCAAATCGCGGTTCTTAACAAGGTTGAAGAAATTAAAGCAACCGGCGTAACTATCATTTCGACAATGCATGACATCACCCTGGGTGCGATGTATGCAGAGCGAATCATCATTATGCAGAGCGGCCGAGTGTTATTAGATGGTGAATCTCAGTCGGTAATTCACTCACCTGAGCTTCGAAGCGCCTTCGATGACCGCATTAGCGTTCATATGCTCGAAAATGGCCGTCCTGTGATTATTGCGGCTAAGCGTGACAAAGGGTTAGTCGACGGGGTTATTTAGAGCCTAATCACCATAATTTAGGGGTTAGAGATAGAAATTATCGCCCATCTAAGTAACCCTATCCCTATGAGCAAGCTTGATTCAAATATCACCCTGTCACGAATTCGACCGCCTGAATTGCCCGCTAATTTTCTATCTCGGCGCCACCTTTTTGAGTTCATTGATGACCGAGCCCCTGGTTACACGATGGTAGTGGCACCAGCCGGGTACGGAAAAACTTCGCTAATTGCTGAATGGGCAGCACAAAGTAATAAAAAAGTTGTTTGGTACACGATGTCTGAAACTGACAGCGCTGATGGAATAGCTAAATATTTGATAAGCGCAGTTCGTCAAGCTTTTCCAAATTTCGAACTTGATCTAGAAGCAATAACAGTTACTTCAATTTTCCAGGCTATCGCTGATCTTGAGGAAGATATTGTCTTAGTACTAGATAACGTCGTTGATGCTTCCACTTACCAATTAAATGTAACGCAATCATATATGGATGCTATTCCGGACAATATTCACATCTTTGCCTTACGGCGTAGCATGCCAACAGTTTCGCTTAAGCGGTTCTCAAGCATTGGTAGGTTATCTGTTATCAGCGCAGGTGATTTAGTTTTCTCAAAGAAAGAAATTGAATCATTTCTGCAGGTGTCCGGAGAAAAGGTAACTGAAGATAGATTAAATGAAATTGTGCAGCAAACACATGGCTGGCCAGCGGCGGTTGCTCTTGTGGTAAGCGGTGAGGAAGTTGGATTTCAAGTAGATGCTGATGAAAAATTTCTAAAAAACTTAATTGTAGATAAATTCAAAAAAATGCCAATTGAAACTCGAAAAACGCTAATTACGATGTCTTCTTTCGAGGTATTTGATCTTGAGCTTGCAAGTGCTTTGGTCAATAAGTCGATTAATGAAGCTAGTTTAAATGGTTTAGCCGCCGAAGGTGTTTTTCTTATGCACGCCGCAGGACAAATGGGAACATACATATTCAATAGAGCTGCCCGTGAAGTAATTGATGAGATAGCTCGAGAAGATAGCGAAATTTATCGCCAAAATCAGATCGCGACATCGGTTTACTTCCAAAAGCTAGGACAGGTCAATAACTCGATTTCTCATGCCGTTAAATCTGGCGATAGCGAATACCTGCGAAATATGTTCAAGCCAGCATTACGTAACTTGATTAGCAAAGGCGAAGGTAAGAATATTCTCTACTGGAGCAATTTCTTACCCGTTGATACCAGTCGAAATGAAATGTTCGCTGATTTAGCCAAAATCATGGGACACTTGGTTAGCCACGATTTTGATCGCACAATTCAATTAGTAGAGGAAATGCGTTTCACATATAAAGACTCGCAGTTAAGTGGCTTTATTAAGCGAATCACGGCAATAACTTTGGCACATGTTGCATTTAGTAGAGGTCGCTTAGCTGAATTTGATAAGCACATGGAAGTTATCTTTAGCGAGCCGGTTCCAATTCCAGCTCTTGAGAATTCGGACCAACTCAGCGTTTTCCGGCTACAAGCTTCGAGAGCATTTATTTTCGAAGATGATGTGATGTTGAATTTGATTGAAGCTGAAGTAGGAAAGATCATCAAAGAGAGCAGCTCACCAGATGACCTTTTTGTTTGGCAAACAATTCGCGCTATGAAACTATTCTTAGCTGGCGAATACCTACAAGCCTTTGATGCCGCTTCTATATCTGAGGAAATTGCCCAGCGAAATAAGTTTTCTGGAGTCACGGGTTGCGCTGAAGCAATTTATATAAAGGCACGATGCTTTTTAGAATTTTGCGAAGAAGAAAATGCATTTAAAGAGCTAGAAAAACTTGCTAGATCTGCAAGAGAGTGGCAGCAATGGCCCTGGTTTTTTATGGCCGAAAGTTATTTAGCTCGCATAATGGTGATTAATGGCAGAGTCGAAGAAGCTTTCACAGTGATTCGAGATCATCGCCTACTTGCTACGGAGTTTAAGGGCGAAGATGGCATAAGCTTGATAACTGATATAAATGAACTTTACTTGCGGTTTTGGGTAAAGGATTACGAGCGTTCTACTCAAATTCTTAATCGTCTGCCTAAAGATCTCATATTCACACATCAATATCGTCAGGCTCTTTCTGCCGTATCGAAGAATGAAGTTAAAAAGCGAGTTGTGCCAGAGATATTCGAGAGCGATAGTGCGCGTGAGCAGATCTGGAAAGCCCTAGTTGGATGCGAGGCAAATATTGACCAAGAGTCTTTAGCTATGGATTCCCTCAAGAGAGGTCTCGATGTTGGAGCACGCGTTGGAGCTAAAGAGACTTTCTTGAAACAGGACTCAACAATTCTGGAATTAGTTATCCGTAGTGCATCTAAACGACCAACGGTATATCTCGAGGAGTTAGCTCGCGCGGCAGCCCAACGTATGAATAAGAAGAATCATCAGAACACATCATTGTCGGAGCCGCTAACTAAACGAGAGATCGATGTTTTAAGGTCTTTGGCATCAGGCAAACCAATTACCGAAATTGGTAAAAACCTACATATCTCGCATAACACCATGAAAACTCACCTACGAAATATCTATCGTAAATTAAAGGCTAGTGGGCGCGATCAGGCAGTTGAGAAAGCGCAAGCGCTCTTCATTATTTAGTTTTTCAAAGTGGCGCATTAATCGTGATGCTGGCCGGACTTATGTTTAAAGCGGCCCATGAACTCGGCCTTAAGATCAAAGAAATGGCCGGTCTTAAGAGCTGCTCGCATTTGATCGACAAGTCGCACTACAAAGCGTTCGTTGTGAATAGTGGCGAGAGTGGCTGCAATCATCTCCTTGCCATGGAATAAGTGGTTTAGATATGCCCTGGTGTAGTTGGCGCAGGTATAGCAATCGCATTCGCTATCAATCGGGTTGAAATCTCGCTTATATGTGGCATTAGTTAAGTTGTATCGGCCAGTCATTGTGTAGACCGCACTTGAACGAGCAATACGTGATGCGAGTACGCAGTCAAAAGTATCGATACCGCTTTCAACCCCAATGAATAAATCTTCCGGCGCACCAATACCCAATAAATGTTTAGGCTTTTCTTCGGGCAGCTCGCTATTTACCCATTGCACAATGGTGCCGAGTGAATCTTTATCTAGCGCCCCGCCAATTCCGAAACCATCAAATGAAATATCAGATGACTCCATCGACCCTAAATCTTTAGCCGCCTTGCGACGCAAATCTTCATATTGGGCGCCTTGAATAACGCCAAAGAGGGCTTGGTACGGCTTATCTGCTCGCTCTAGCGTCAGCCGCTTATGTTCATCTAAACAACGAATTGCCCAGGCATATGTACGTTCCATCGCGCGCTCTTGATAGCCACGAGTGTTATGAAGCGTGGTGCATTCATCGAAGGCAAACATTACGTCAGCCCCAATTTTATGTTGAATCTGCATGGAAACTTCAGGTGTAAACCGATGCATCGAACCGTTTAAATGGGATTTGAAAGTAACGCCTTCGTCATCGACATGAGCTAGGCGTTGCTTGTTATCAGCAATCACATCATCGGCGCGAAAGGTCTTGGAATCCATGGCCAGAACTTTTTTGAAGCCCACGCCGAGTGAGAGAACTTGGAAACCACCGCTATCGGTAAAGGTAGGGCCGTGCCAATTCATGAACTTTGATAAGCCGCCAGCCTCATCAAGAATCTCTGGACCTGGCTGTAAATACAAGTGATACGCATTGGCCAGAAGTGCCTGGGCTCCTAGTTCGCGCATCGCCTCAGGTAACACCGACTTAACTGTGGCTTTGGTGCCAACTGGAATAAAGGCAGGTGTCTCAACTACGCCATTTGGGGTGGTTAGCGTGCCAGTTCGGGCAAAGGAATTTTCAGCCGATTTCTGGATTTCAAATTTGAAACCAGGGCTCGCAGTGTTGGACATGAAAGGTATTGTCGCAGAGTTACCAGATCTCTACTCGCTCGCTTTCAGCCAGCCATAACTTGTCGCCTTCGGTAACTTCAAAAGCATCGTAGAAGTCCTTGAGATTGGCAACGATTGCATTGCATCGGAACTCGTTAGGGGAATGCGGATCTGTTGCGATACGACGGCGTAATTCTTCGGCACGCACTTTTCCGCGCCAAGCTTGCGCATAAGATAAGAAGAAACGCTGTTCGCCCGTTAAACCATCAATTACCGGCGGTTGTGAGCCCGCTAGAGCCAATTTATAGGCTTTATATCCAATTGCTAACCCACCAAGGTCGCCAATGTTTTCTCCGACCGTTAGCGCCCCGTTTACATGGATATCCGGGGTCTCTTCTGGCGAAAGCGCATCGAATTGTTTGATCAACATATCCGCACGCTTTTCAAATTCAACGCGATCACTGGGTGTCCACCAATCGACCATGTTGCCATCGCCGTCGAATTTAGAACCTTGATCATCAAAGCCGTGGCCGATCTCGTGGCCGATCACTGTCCCAATTGCGCCGTAATTTGCCGCCATATCAACTGCAAGATCAAAGAATGGTGGCTGCAGGATCGCTGCTGGAAAGACGATCTCGTTCTGGATCGGATGGTAATAAGCATTGACGGTCTGAGGGGTCATCAACCACTCAGTTTTATCAACGGGTTTTCCAATTTTGGCCAGTTCTATATCGCGGGCAAATTTGGTGATCCGACCAATGTTTTCAAAGAGACCGTCGCGGCTAATTGTTAGCGCCGAATAATCGCGCCACTTGTCGGGATAGCCAATCTTTGGCGTGAACTTAGCTAACTTTTCTAAAGCTTTAGCTTTGGTTTCTGGACTCATCCAGGAAAGCTCATTAATGCTGACACGGTAGGCCTCAATTAAATTGGCCACGAGATCTAGCATCGCAACTTTGGCCGCCTCCGGAAAGTGGCGCTGCACATAGATAGAGCCGATGGCTTCGCCGAGCGCCCCTTGGACAAAAGAGATTGCCCGCTTCCAACGAACTCGAATTTCTGGAGTGCCCGATAAAGTTTTTGCATAGAACTCAAAGTTCTGGTTTACAAATTCTTCCGGCAGATAAGCGGCAGCTCCGGAAATCAATTGCCACTTCATCCATGCCCGCCAAGGCTTAGGGTCAAAATTCGCTAGGATCGCAGATAGTCCTTCAAAGAATGGTGGTTGCTGCACGACTACTTCATCGAAGGCAGACTTTGGAATCTGGCCGTACTCAAGCCAAGTGGTCCAATCAAAGTGCGGGGTTAAGGCGCAAAGTTCGGCAAAACTCAGCTTGTTATAAGTGAGCTCAACATCGCGATCTTTAACTTGATCAAAGTGATGTGCGGCAATCTGTGCTTCGAGATTGTAGATTTCTTCAGCTAACTCAGCGCCATCAGCTATCTGGGCGAGAGCAAACATCTTGGCCACATGGACTTTAAAGGCCTGGCGAATTTCTTCATACTTCTCTTCGCGATAGTAAGCCTCTTCGGGAAGTGATAAGCCACCTTGTCCCAGATAAACAACATTCATTTCCGAGTTCTTAGCATCGCCAAAAATTCCGACACCAAATGCGCCACCTAGTCCGCGCATTTCCAGATCAGCAATCACCTGGATAAATTGTGCGCGAGTTTGGATCGCATCGATGGCAGCGAGATCTTCCAGCAGGGGAGTGATGCCAGCTTTTGCGATGGCCTCGGTATCTAAGAAGCAGTCATATAAATCGCGAATCTTCTGGGCATCACCTTCGCCGCTTGTGGTCTCAATAATTTCACGGACCTGAGCTTCGGCTTCTAAGTGAACCTGATAAAAGGTTCCATCAGATGCGCGATCTTGCGGGATCTCATGGTTTTTTAGCCAAGCGCCATTGAAGTATCGATAGAGGTCATCTTGTGGACGAAATGAGTTATCGATATGAGATTTGTCGATCCCGCTTACTGGTTGCTTTTCAATATCTAGCGGCTTAGCAATTGGTGTGGTCATGGTTTCCCTTGCGCAGTTAGAGGTCTTTAAAAGTAGTTGAAGGTTCAACATTTAATCTACACTGAACCCTATGGCACTGGAAAAGACTCCTCAAGGTCAAAAACGAGAAGGTCAAAAGTCAGGTGAACCTAATTGGTTGACCCCAACCGAGATGGCAGCTTGGCGTAGGTATATCGTGGCTAGCCGAAGACTGATCGAAGCGCTAGATACTGATTTAGATCAGCACGATTTATCAATGGCTGACTATGAAATTTTGGCGCAGTTAAGCGATGCCCCAGATCGCCGGATGCGAATGGCTGAATTGGCTGAAATTGCCATGCTTTCGCGCTCACGCCTTTCACATCGAATGAAGGTAATGGAAGAAGCTGGCTGGGTTCGGCGCGAAGCTTGCCCTGATGACAAACGTGGATTCTTTGCGGTTATGACTGCCAAAGGTTGGAAAGCAATTGTGGCTGCAGCACCGGATCATGTGGCCAGTGTGCGATCAAGATTTGTAGATAAGTTAAGTAAGTCTGATCAAATTGTTTTGGCGGAAATATTTGAAAGAGTCGGAAATGATTTAAGAGATGAGATTAAGTAATCAATCACTTTAAAAATCTGTACAAAAAAATCCCCGCCACATAAAGTGGCGGGGATTTTTAATTGTTGATGACTACTTCTTCTTAGCAGCCTTCTTGCGGCGCTTTGGAGCAGCCTTCTTAGCAGCTGGCTTTGCAGCTGCCTTCTTGCGCTTCTTTGGAGCAGCTGCCTTAGCAGCTGCCTTCTTGCGACGCTTTGGAGCAGCCTTCTTAGCAGCTGGCTTAGCAGCTGCCTTCTTACGGCGCTTTGGAGCAGCCTTCTTAGCAGCTGGCTTTGCAGCTGCCTTCTTGCGACGCTTTGGAGCGGCTTTCTTTGCAGCAGCTGGCTTAGCAGCTGCCTTCTTGCGACGCTTTGGAGCGGCTTTCTTTGCAGCAGCTGGCTTTGCAGCTGCTTTCTTACGCTTCTTTGGGGCTGCTGCTGGTTTAGCAGCTGCCTTCTTGCGCTTCTTTGGAGCAGTTTTCTTTGCTGCGGCCACGTGTTACTCCTATCGGAATGGTTCGGATCCGTCACCCAAACCTGTTCGTGGATAAGCGTGACAGGTAAATGAAAAAAATGCCAACATTTTGCACAAAAAAATTGGCGCGTGTCGCAAATAACTTTTTTGATTTTTTTATGCGTTATCGCAATTTTTGCGAATTATTTTCAAAAACAATTTTGCTAAATATTTAATTATCTTTTCAATTCTGCAGGAAATTCAATTACTAATCAGTTTTTCTTGGATTTCCTTCATTTTCTGGATTTTCGTCCTCAGCCGCCGCTTTTTCCCGTTTTAAGCGCTGCGCAACGGCAAATTCGTTGGTTTCCACGTCATATTTTCGGAATTTCACCATGAAAATTGCCAGAATTCCGACAATTGCCATGCAAATGATGCCACCCGAAGTTACCGAAATAGAAAGGCTAGTAACACTGGCCATACCGGCTGCACGCATTTGCCCCGCCATTGGACCAACCGAATAGGACAATAATTCGATTCCAGCTAACCGGCCACGGTACTCATCGGGGATAGTTTGGTTCCAAATATTTCCGCGAAAGAGGGCGCTGACCATATCGGCGGCTCCGGCGGCAGCTAAGAAAATCAAAACCAAAATCAGCGAGTTGGAAATGCCAGCCAATGCGATTGCGGCGCCCCAACCGATAGCGCCCCAAATTACAGCTCGGCCATGGAAGCGATAAGTCGTGGTCCATTTGCTAGTGACCGTAATTGCGACAGCGCCAACTGTGCCGGCGGCATAAAACAGTCCCAGGGCCCAGGGCACGCCAAGTTGATCTGCCCAAAATGGAAACAGTGCATTAGGCATCGCAAAGAACATTGCGGCTAAATCTATGAAGTAAGTTCCTAATAAATCAGGCCGGCTAAATGCGTACTGCACACCTTGCCAAAGTGAAGCCAGAGATGGCTTTTGGGCATCATTACTACTTGGCACATTTCCAACTTTTAGAAGTAGCAGCAATGAAAGTACGAAGGTTGCGATATCAAAGGCATAGCCAACTGAAATTGAAAATGTCGAAATCAAGATTCCACCAATGGTGGGACCGACAATTACGCCAAGTTGCCAGCGCAAGGTCATCAACGCGCTAGCTGCCGGTAGGTCGCGGTGGCTAACCAACCGAGGCAAAATCGCATTTGCACTTGGACGCTGTAAACCATCGACGGCGGCAAACAATCCGGTCACTACATAGATGACCCAGAGTTTCGGCTCACCTAGAAGTGAGTTCAAGAGCAAAATCGTGGTGCAGATCAATGCGCCAAATTCGGCAGCCCAGATCATTTTCTTGCGATCAACATAGTCCGCCAGAACCCCGCCGTAGAGCCCGAAGAAAATCAGTGGAACTAGCTCAATGGCACCCAGAATTCCGACCGCTAGATACGAGTTAGTTAGTTCTTTGATCTGAAATGGGGCGGCCACATACGTGACCATTGAGCCTAAATAAGAGATGAAACCAGAGGCCCAGAGATAGCGAAAATCTGGATATTTCTTGAGGGGCGAAATATCCATCGCAAATTTACGCATTTGGTGAGTCTAGCCAAATGCCTGATTAATTAAAGGTTTGCTCTGGCCCTGGAAAGACTCCGCCAACTACATCATCTGCCCACTCTTTGGTGGCAGCCAACATTTCAACCCGCAAATTTCGATAGGCCTTAGCTAATTTAGGCGCGCTCTTACCCATGCCCATTAAGTCGGTCCAGACCAATACTTGGGCATCACAATTAACGCCGGCACCGATGCCGATGGTTGGGATTTTTAGGGCGGCGGTAATACGAGCAGCTAATTCGGCCGGCACTAATTCGAGCACAATTGCAAAAGCACCCGCTGCTTCGAGTTCTAGCGCTGCTGCCAAAATTACATCACCATCAGTGCGCCCCTGCACGCGATAGCCGCCAAGTTGATGAAGTGACTGTGGCGTAAGGCCCAGATGGCCCATTACTGGAATTCCAACACTGACTAATTTCTTAACAGTTTCGAGATGAGCACCTTCTAGCTTTACCGCCATGGCGCCGGCTTCTTTGAAGAAACGAGTAGAAGTGGCAAGTGCTAATTCGGGGGAACTTTCATAGGAACCAAAAGGCAGATCGGCCACAACCAATGCTCGCTTTGATGCCTTAACAACTGCGCGGGTTAATGGGATTAACTCATCGACCGTCACGGGAATTGTGTTTTCAAAACCCAGGAAGTTGTTGCCAGCACTATCGCCTACTAACAAAACCGGGATGCCAGCTTCGTCAAAGATTTCGGCGGTTAACTGCTCGTAAGCGGTGAGCATCGGCCATTTCTCGCCGCTTGCTTTTGCATTGGCCAGGTCCAGAATCGTGACGCGACGATGTTGGGCGCCGCCATATAAAGAGGTCGCTTGAGCCATATTTTCTTACCTTCCTCGAAGCCAAAATGGTCCCCGGGTACAAGGCGAACTTTACCCGAGTACGCTTAACTTATGAAGTTGCGGGTAGCGCTAGCTCAGATCAACCCAACCCTGGGCGACTTAGCCGGCAATGCGGATTTAATCGCTCGCTATGTCGGTGCCGCGCAAACTGAAGGCGCTGCTCTCGTGGTTTTCCCTGAAATGGTTTTAACGGGATACCCAGTTGAAGATTTAGCGCTTCGCCCATCTTTTCGCAGCGCATCTATTGCCGCCATTGCCGAATTAGCCAAGCGCTTAAAGGCCGAAGGTCATGGCCAGATAACTGCAGTTATTGGATATTTAGATCAGATCGCCGATGCCCCAAATCGCCAAGGCCAACCAGTAGGTGCCCCGCAGAACGCGGTTGCCATTATTCATAACGGTGAGATCAAAGCGCGCTATGTAAAACAACATCTACCTAACTATGGCGTTTTCGATGAGTTCCGAAACTTTGTCCCAGGCACCGAAACTTTGCTGGTTCGAGTTGGCGGCATCGATGTCGGTATTGCGATCTGCGAAGATCTTTGGCAAGACGGCGGTTTAATCGAATCGTTAGCTGCACGAAAGCCAGGGCTAGTTGTGGTTCCAAATGGCAGTCCCTTTGAACGTAATAAAGATGATGTGCGGTTGGCGCTTGTACAAAAGCGGGCCCGTGAATTTGGCGCACCATTGGCATATGTGAATATGACCGGCGGACAAGATGATTTAGTTTTCGATGGCGACACCATTGTTGTAGCGCCCGACGGGTCCGTAATTGCCCGCGCCCCACAATTTGCTGATGAGTTAATTGTCTTAGATATCGCAGCAGCAGGTGCGACTGGCAAGCCAGATCTAGTTATTTCCGAAAGCGTTAATTCACCAGTTAATTCAGTCGCCCCCGTAATCACACCACGGCTAAGTGATGAAGCCGAAATTTGGAAAGCGCTAGTTTGCGGACTACGCGATTATGTTTACAAGAATAAATTCCGCAGTGTGGCCCTTGGTCTCTCTGGCGGCATTGATTCGGCGCTAGTTGCCGCGATTGCCGTTGATGCCATTGGCGCGAAGTGCGTTAATGGCGTGGCTTTGCCGAGCAAGTATTCATCTGAACATTCGATTGCAGATGCCCAAAGCTTTGCTGATAACACCGGCATTCATTTTCGCATCGTGCCAATCGAACCGATGGTCGATGCCTATTTAAATTCAATGACTTTGAAAGGCTTAGCTGAAGAGAACCTGCAGGCCCGAGTTCGCGGCACCGCCTTGATGGGCATCTCAAATCAAGAAGGTCATTTGATTTTGGCAACCGGCAATAAATCTGAACTAGCTGTTGGCTACTCAACGCTCTACGGCGATGCCGTTGGCGGCTTTGCCCCAATTAAAGATATATATAAAACCGATGTCTGGGCGTTAGCTAAATGGCGTAACGCCAAAGCAATTGCCGATGGTGAAGTGCCACCGATTCCGGAAAATTCAATTACCAAAGAACCTAGCGCCGAACTGCGACCCGATCAGAAAGATTCTGATTCGCTGCCAGATTACGAATTGCTAGATCAAATCTTGTGGCGCTATGTCGATGAAGATCAGGGGATTGCAGCGATCATGGCGGCTGGCTTTGATGCGGCCACTGTTGCTCGCGTAATCAGCATGGTTGATACGGCCGAATATAAGCGCCGCCAATATCCGCCTGGTACGAAAGTTTCGGCCCGCGCCTTCGGCAAAGACCGCCGCCTACCTATTACTTCACGCTGGCGCGAGGGCTTGCTTAGCTAGCTTTAGAGCCTGATTTTTGTAACACAGCCGTAACGCAGCCTTGGCAAGATGTATCCCATGAGCGCTTCCCCAGAACGTAGCAAACAAGAAGAGTTTGTCCTTCGCACTATTGAAGAACGCAATGTTCGTTTTATTCGATTGTGGTTTACCGATGTTTTAGGTTTTCTAAAGTCGGTTGCAATTGCACCAGCTGAATTAGAGAATGCTTTCGATGAAGGAATTGGCTTTGATGGCTCAGCCATTGAAGGCTTTGCGCGAGTAACTGAGTCAGATATGTTGGCTCGACCAGATTCAGCCACCTTCTCAATCTTGCCTTGGCGCACTGAAGCACCAGGTGCGGCTCGTATGTTTTGTGACATCGCAATGCCCGATGGTTCAGCATCAATGACTGATCCGCGCAATGTTCTGCGTCGCACCTTGAATAAGGCTGCCGATATGGGTTACACCTGTTACACCCACCCGGAAATTGAATTCTTCTTATTTAAGAATCAACCAGTTGCTGGCGAAGCACCAGTGCCAGTAGATGCTGGTGGCTACTTCGATCACACCCCATCTGTTGTAGGCCATGATTTCCGCCGCCAAGCAATCACGATGTTGGAAGCTATGGGGATCAGCGTTGAGTTCTCGCATCACGAAGGCGCACCTGGCCAACAAGAAATTGATCTGCGTTATGCCGATGCTTTGAGCACTGCCGATAACATCATGACTTTTCGTCATGTGATTAAGGAAGTTGCACTAGAGCAAGGATTCCACGCTAGTTTCATGCCAAAGCCATTTACCGAGCATCCAGGTAGCGGCATGCATACTCACGTTTCACTTTTTAAAGGCGAAGAGAATGCCTTCTTTGACCCAACTGCTGAATTAAATCTTTCCAAAGTAGGTCGCTCATTTATTGCCGGTCTGTTAAAGCATGCTCCTGAAATTACTTTGATTACTAACCAATGGGTCAACTCTTATAAGCGTTTACATGGCGGCGGCGAAGCACCTGCTGTTGCTAACTGGGGGCCAAGTGCTCGTGGTTCCTTGGTTCGAGTGCCGATGTACAAGCCAAAGAAAGAGAACTCAACTCGCATTGAATTCCGTTCCCCAGATTCTGCCTGTAATCCATATTTGGCATATGCCGTAATGCTCGCCGCTGGTTTAAAGGGCGTCGAAGAAGGCTATGTACTAGCGCCGGCTGATTCAACTGATGTGCGTCCACTGCCAAGTAATTTAAATGAAGCGATTATTGAGATGGAGAAATCTGAGCTAGTTCGCGAAACTCTAGGTGCTGATGTTTTTGAATTCGTGCTGCGAAATAAGCGCGCTGAGTGGCAGGAATATCGCCGGCAAGTGACTGCTTTCGAACTCGATCGCTACCTGCCAGTTCTTTAATCCATTACGAACTTGCTGGGTTACCTGCCCAAGGGTTACCCTTTAGCCATGTCAAAGTCAGCCTTTCCAAAGGCGCTCCTACTTAGCCGCCGTGGCGGGGACAAGTAACCGGTCCCCTCGCCGCGGGGTTTGTCGTACCGGTTAAACCAGTCGCACAAACCAAAGAAAAGTAGGAGTTAGAAATGAACTTTCCAAAGCAAAAACCTTCCGCGATGCCAGTGCATCGATATTCATCTTTTATCCCAGTTGATCTAACCGATCGCACCTGGCCAACTAAGCAGATCAAAGTAGCCCCTAAATGGTGCTCAGTTGATCTTCGTGATGGCAACCAAGCGCTGATAGATCCAATGGATACGCCACGCAAGTTAGCCATGTTTAAGTTGTTAGTCCAGATGGGTTACAAGGAAATCGAAGTTGGTTTTCCAAGTGCCAGCCAGACTGATTTTGATTTTGTGCGCAAGATTATTGAAGATGGCCTGATTCCAGATGATGTCGTTATTCAGGTTCTAACTCAGGCTCGCGAAACTTTAATTGATCGCACCTTCGAATCAATTAAGGGCGCTAAGCAAGCGATCGTTCACCTTTATAACTCAACTTCAACTCTGCAACGTCGTGTTGTTTTTGGCCAAGATAAAGATGGCATCAAACAGATCGCCACCGATGCGGCGCAATATTGCTTAGACCAAGTTGCTACCGTGCCCGGAACTAAGATTTCTTTTGAGTATAGCCCTGAGTCATATACCGGTACTGAACTTGAGTTTGCCGTGGAAGTTTGTAATGCAGTAAACGCCATCTGGAAACCAACTCCGGAATGGAAAACGATTATGAACTTGCCGGCCACAGTTGAAATGGCAACGCCAAATGTTTATGCCGATTCAATTGAATGGATGTGTCGCAACTTACTGAACCGCGAAAACGTTATCGTTTCGCTGCACCCACATAACGACCGTGGCACAGGCGTTGCAGCAGCTGAATTAGGCTATTTAGCTGGCGCTGATCGAATTGAAGGAACTTTGTTTGGCAATGGTGAACGCACTGGCAACGTTTGCTTGGTAACACTAGGCCTGAACTTAGTTAGCCATGGCATTGACCCAATGATTGATTTCTCTGATCTCGATGAAACTCGTCGCACCGTTGAATACGCGAATCAACTTCGCGTGCCAGAACGTCACCCGTATGGTGGCGATTTAGTTTTCACTGCCTTCTCTGGCTCACATCAAGATGCCATCAAGAAAGGTTTTGATCATTTAGCCATAGATGCCAAAGCAGCAGGCAAGGAAGTTAAAGACTTTACTTGGGCAGTTCCATATCTTCCGATTGACCCGCTTGATATTGGCCGCACCTACGAAGCCGTGATTCGCGTTAATTCGCAATCTGGCAAAGGCGGCGTTGCTTATTTGATGAAGAACGAACATCATCTTGATTTGCCACGTCGTCTACAAATTGAGTTCTCAAAAGTTGTTCAGCAAAAGACTGATACTGAAGGCGGCGAAATTACCGGTGATGTTATGTGGCAGGTATTCGAAGATGAATATCTTCCAACTGCTCAAGATGATAAGAAGTGGGGTCGCTTCCGCTTAAAGGGCCTTTCGCAAACTTCGGTCCTTGATGAAGATGTGCAGCTATCTATTTCGATTCTTGATCGTGGCCAACTAGTTGAACTTAGTGGCCAAGGCAATGGCCCAATTGCCGCTTTTTGCAATATTTTGCAGACCTATGGCGTCGATGTTCGAGTTCTTGATTATTACGAGCACGCACTAAGCGCAGGTGGCGATGCTTCAGCTGCTGCCTATCTCGAGTGCGCAATTGGCGATGAAGTTTTCTGGGGTGTTGGAATTGATCCAAATACCACTACCGCCTCACTAAAAGCCGTGGTTTCGGCGATCAATCGCGCAATTCGCTAACGGAGCCAGTTACTTCTTTTACCTACACTAGGTACGTGAGCCTCTACCGTGATGAAGCGTTAATTCTGCGCACCCAGAAATTGGGTGAAGCCGATCGCATCATCACCATGTTGACTCGTGAACATGGTCGCGTTCGTGGTGTGGCCAAAGGGGTTCGTCGCACGATGTCTAAATTCGGTGCACGCCTTGAACCCGGAAGTCATGTTGATATTCAATTGCACATTGGCAAGACCTTTGACACCGTTACTCAGGTTGAAGCTATTGCTAACTACGGTGAAGAACTGGCTAACGATTATCAGCGTTGGACAATTGCCTCTGCGATTTTAGAAACCACCGAACGTTTCACACCACAAGAACGCGAACCAGCTCTACAAGAATTTAACTTGGTTGTCGGTGCCCTAAAAGTTTTAGCCGAAAAGCGTTATGACTCATCGCTTATTCTTGATGCATTTCTATTGCGCTCACTTGCCATCGGGGGATACGCACCTTCAATGACTAACTGTTCGCGCTGCGAAAAAGAAGGGCCACATCGTTACTTCTCACTTGTTGGCGGGGGCTCAGTTTGTTTAGATTGCCGGCCATCAGCATCAGCGACCCCGGCAGTTGAAACGCTAAAACTTATGGGAGATTTACTTTCCGGTGATTGGGAAAGTGCGAGTGCAAGTGAACTTCGAAATCGTCGCGAAGCAAATGGCTTAATTACTGCCTACCTTCACTGGCACTTAGAACGCGGTCTTCGTAGCATGCCAATGGTGGAGCGCGTATGAGCAAGATTCAAATTCCAAATCACGTAGCAATCGTGATGGATGGCAATGGTCGTTGGGCTAAGAAGCGTGGTTTGCCCCGCACAGCTGGCCATGAAGCCGGTGAAGCAGCGCTATTTGATGTGGTTGAAGGCGCAATTGAATATGGCGTTAAAGAGATCAGTGCATATGCCTTTAGTACTGAGAACTGGCGTCGCTCACCTGAAGAAGTTAAATTCTTAATGGGTTTTAATCGCGATGTAATTCGTCGCCGTCGTGATCAAATGAATGAGATGGGCGTTCGTATTCGCTGGGTAGGCCGGCCAAAGCGACTTTGGCAGAGCGTGATCAACGAGCTAGAGATTGCCGAGGAGTTAACGGCAAAGAACAAAACTCTGACCTTGAATATGTGTGTTAACTATGGTGGCCGCTCTGAGATCGTTGATGCGGCCACTGAATTAGCTCGAGATGTGAAGCGTGGCAAGCTAAAGGCAGATGCCATTACCGATAAAACATTTGCTAAGTATTTAAACCAACCCAAGATGAGTGATGTTGATCTGTTCTTACGTTCATCGGGCGAACAGCGCACCAGCAACTTCTTGCCGTGGCAATCGGTCTATGCCGAGCTTGTTTTCTTGGATGTCTTATGGCCAGATGTTGATCGCAAAGTTTTGTGGCGAGCTATCGAAGAATATTCAAAAAGAGATCGCAGATTCGGAAAAGCGTAGCCTTACCGAATTGAAAGCCTAAGCGGCTGGATGATCAATTGGTGTTGGCGCGGTTAGATAGGCGTGACAGAGTGCGCAGCGCGCGTTATCAAGCAGATACATTTCAATT
>JBIIYZ010000002.1:0-101666 GCA_044346555.1 Candidatus Planktophila sp.
ACCGAGTAGAGGGTGTAATTGGTCTCGAGATTAGTAATCGACGCTAACTCATCTAGGGAAGGTAGCGAATCGCGCTCGAGATAAACAAAGGCACCGACAATCAAAGTCAGGATTCCGTTGAAGATATTCATGGTCACGACGATGCGTTTTCGATTAAAGCGATCGGTAAGAACTCCGGCAAAGAGGGTGAAAACTAGCCATGGAAGGCGCGAAACCACTACAGATAAGGCAATCAGAAATGGGGACCGAGTTACTGCAGATGCCAGCCACGGGTAGGCGACTGCTGCTACTCCGTCGCCAAGATTAGATATCCCAGTTGCACTCCAAAGCTTCCAATAGGAGGCGCCTAATTTATCTCTGGTTTTAGCGGCTTTCATCGCAGTTTCCTTTGCCTATTTTCTCAACCAATTCGTACTTGATCAATATACTTCACGACTAGTAATAAGAGTATGCGCGGTTCAGACAATAATTGTTGAAGAATCTTGTTAAAGGAGAGCAGCAGATGGGTACCAATCCGTTTCTTACGAAATCGACGCTGGCATATGAATTGCCTCCTTTCGAACTTATTCAAGAGTCCCACTACCTCGAGGCTTTCTATACAGGTATGAGTGAGCAATTAGCGGAGATCGATGCGATTCTGGCCAAGGCTGATGTCACATTTGAAAATACCATTGAAGCGCTTGAGCGAAGTGGGGCGACTCTGAATCGCGTCCTGTACGTTTTTTATAACAAGTCATCGAGTGATACCAATGATCGAATCGATGCCATTGAGGCCGAGATTGCTCCTAAATTAGCTGCCCATTCTGATGCTATTCGGCTCAACCCACAGCTCTTCGCGCGCATCAAGGGCCTGCGCGAGAACGCAACCGACTTAAACGAAGAGCAAGCCTGGTTAGTTGAACGCTACTTCCGAGATTTCGCTCATGCTGGTGCTGAGTTAAGTGAAGCAAGTCGCGATCGGGTAAAGCAGATAAACGAAGAACTCTCTTCGCTACAGACTCAATTTGGCAAGAAGTTACTTGCCGATACAAATGATCTAGCTGTTATCGTTGAGAACGAAGGTGATCTTGATGGATTGACGGAAAATCAGATTGCAGCATGCAAAGCTGCGGCAGAGTCGCGCGGCTTGAAAGATGAATGGTTGATCACAGCAATGAATTTCACTGGGCACCCCTTGCTGAGCTCTTTGAAGAACCGTGCGCTTCGTGAAAAAGTTATGAAGAATTCGCTTCTCAAAGGTGATCGCAAAAACGAGAATGATACAAAGGAAGTTCTGCTCAACACAGTCAAGCTAAGAGCTGAGAGAGCGAAATTGTTTGGCCTAAAAACACACGCCGAGTTCGTGCTTCAGGAACAAACCGCAGCGAACCCAGCCAATGTGCACGCAATGTTGCGCAAGTTAGCCCCGGCTGCAGTGAAGAACGCGCAACGCGAAGGTCAAGACATCCAGGAAATCATTTCGCGAGATGAGTCCTATGAGTTGGCGAGCTGGGATTGGGATTTCTACACCGAGAAAGTAAGAGCTGAGAAATACTCACTAGATACCGCTGCAATGAAGCCATACTTTGAGTTAGAGAGCGTGCTCGTAAATGGGGTCTTCTTTGCCGCTGAAAAACTCTACGGGTTAACCTTTAAAGAGCGCGCTGATTTATTTGGCTACCATCCTGAGGCAAGAGTCTTCGAAGTATTCAATGAAGATGGATCTACCGTCGGTCTGTATCTCGGAGATTTCTACACTCGCGATTCAAAGCGCGGTGGAGCTTGGATGAACTCGCTGGTTCGACAGAGCAGATTGCTTGATCAGAAACCCGTTGTTGTAAACAATATGAATATCTCAAAGCCACCTCAGGGTGAACCAACTCTGCTCTCATATTCCGAAACGACAACTCTCTTCCATGAATTCGGACATGCTATTCATGGTTTGCTATCAAACGTTACTTATCCAAGGGTTTCAGGCACTTCGGTGCAGAGGGACTTTGTTGAATTTCCATCGCAAGTAAATGAAATGTGGATTTTGTGGCCAGAAGTTCTTGATAACTACGCAATTCACTATCAGACAGGGGAGCGACTCCCACAAGAGTGGGTAGAAAAATTAAATGAATCTTCGACCTTTAACGAAGGACACGCAACAACAAGTTATTTAGCAGCAGCGATTCTCGATCTAGCTTGGCACTCACTTGAAGACATCTCGAAAGTAAACAGCGTTTCAGATTTTGAAGCAGAAGCAATCCGCGATTATGGATTGGACTATGTACCGGTACCAACTAGATACCGATCCACCTACTTCTCCCATATCTTCGCAGGCGGATATTCAGCTGGTTACTACGGCTATATCTGGAGTGAAGTATTGGATGCCGATACGGTCGAATGGTTTAAGGAAAACGGTGGTTTATCGCGCAAAAACGGTGATCATTTCCGAAACACGTTGATGAGTCGAGGTGGCTCGGTCGATTCGATGCAGATGTTCCGAAATTTCCGAGGCCGAGACGCACAGATCGAACCTCTACTAAGGCGCAGAGGTTTAACTTCACAAGCTTGAATCAGTTCTGATCACGTCTGGAAAGGATTAATAGAGTTATGAGCTATACGGAATCAGAATTGCTCGCGATTGCGAAGCAAACGCTTGAGTTATACCCACTCGTAATCAAGGAAGTCACTTTAATCAACAATGAATACAACGCAACCTTCAAAGTATTGACGAAGGACGGAACTCATTACGCACTTCGAGTCAACATAAATTCACCAAGATCCATCGGGAATCTCAGGGCCGAAATTGCGTGGGTTAATTTCCTGAGTGATTACGCAAAAGTTAAGGTGCCCCGGCCAATCTCAAATACCAAGGGTGAATACTTCACAACAATTGCTAACTCTTTGGGAAGTAGTGAGTTTAAGTGTGTTCTCTATTCTTGGTTAGAGGGCGAAGAACTTGGCGATGAACCGACTCTTGAGCAGATCCGTTCGCTGGGCGTAGCTATGGCGACTCTGCACTTGAGTTCAAAGGATTTTAAGCTTCCAGCAGGCGCGGAACTACCATCTTTTAAAGACCCAATGTGGGAGACCGAAGATTTCTTGCTGAGTGCCAAGAGTGTGCTTGAGCCCAAAACACAGACTGTGATAGCGAAGGCATTAACAGTTATAAAGTCAGAGATTGATTCGCTTTATCGCGACCACCAAGCGCAAATCATTCATGCTGATCTCCACGGGTGGAACGTTACGTGGCATGACGGCGAGCTAGCGGTGTTCGATTTTGATGACTGCGGCATTGGGCTTCCGATTCAAGACCTTGCAGTAGCGATCTATTACCTCGATACACCAGAGCAAGATGCCGCGCTCAAGGAGGGTTACGCGTCAGTGGCTCCGTTGCCTGAGTATTCCGAAAGCCAGATGCAGATGTTTATGATTCAAAGACGCATTATCTTGCTTAACTATTTGTACGAGACTTCCAATGAAGAACATCGCGCCCTGATTCCAGAATACCTAGAAGAGTCTTTACGTCGTGTTAGTAAATTTCTTAAACTCTAGTTTTGCGAAAGCAGACTTTGAGTGGACGATACTGGGATCGAACCAGTGACCCCTTCCATGTCAAGGAAGTGCGCTACCGCTGCGCCAATCGTCCGTGGGTGCGCCGAATATTACCCCACATATCTAGATCCTCGTAATGTCTAAAACTTAAGCGTTAGAGCCTTAGCGAGAGAGGGTGTTAGCCAATCTACGTAAGTAGCGGTGAAATGCCACTGATCAAAATAAACTAGCTTGTTATCAATAATCGCGGGGCACATGTAAGCATCACAAGCCCAGGCAACGGTATCGATGAAGGTGGCTTTAATCGCTAATGCGGCCGCTTGCTCGATCTTATTGATCGAGTTGTTATCTGCCTTAGTACGCACCGACGCGCAAATGCTGATAGTTACTCCGGGTTTGCTGACACAGTTGATCGAATCGGTAGTCATGCTGGGGTTGTTACCGATCACTACCAACTTCTTGGTAAATGTACTCAATGTAGCTAGAGCTTTAGGAAACTCTTTCGCCCATAGGGTTTCAGTATCAAAATCAGATTTTTCGCCATTGATTACTGCCGGCTTCCATTGATCTGTAACAATCAAAATATCTGGCTTGGCGTTCTTGATTTTAGGAAGAACTAGTTGTTGCCACTGCTGACATTCAGTAAATGGTCGATTTAATTGATATGACCAAACTGGAGCTTCAATCAGAGGGCAGGCTAACTTTGCATATAACTCGACTCGATAACCATTCTTCTTGGCGATTGCGTCAATCGCTGGCATCCACATCGAAGCATGTGAGTCGCCATAGAGAACAATTAATTTACTACCGTTGGGATCACCGCCAGGACAAGATGGCACTCTGACATCGGCAAAGTCAACCGAACAAGTATTTGTCTCCATTAGCCATTCACTCTTATCAGTTCTGGCACTGGTTAAGCTCGGAGTTAGATTTACCGGAAGTTTACTAATCTTCATGGCTACTGAAATCGCTGACAAGACTGGATCAACTGGAGCTTTTGGTACTTTAACCCAGATCAACTTCTTCTTCACAAGTTGACAGTTGTATTTCTCTTTGGCGATCGTGGTTACATTGCCGGCCTTTGAGCATGATCCACCAGCTTTGTTGGTAACGCCATAAGCACTGGGCGTAAGCATAAACAGCAGCGCAATAAGCACGATTCGTAGAGTTGTTTTCATAATGAACCTTTCACAAAGAAGTAGGTACCGATAACGCTAAGAGTTAGTGCGCTAGCTCCCGAAATCACGGCAACTCCGGGATGTTGAACAAGATACTTATTGAACCTGATCGGGTTCTCAAACAAGTGGTGCGTTAAGACTGCCAACACGAAAGTAATTAACAACAGCTCGATTGAATCACCATTTGTTAAAGGGGTGAACGAGAGCTGACGATGTAATTCGATGACTGGCCAGTGCCATAGGTAGAGCACGAAGGATAAATCTCCCAGATAGTGCATTACCCGATTGCAAAGAAGTAGCTTGATCTTTGGATCTGAAACGTTAAGCAGTAAACCTGTTGCCAGTAAGACGGGAATGATTATGAAGCCGGGTATTTGATTGCTGGAATTTATCAAGAGCAGCGAGATTAAGACAGCAGCTAAAGCGATCCGCTGAAGGGGTCTTGGCGAATTTCTAGTTCCAATGATCGCGAGAATCGCACCCAAGCACAGTTCCCAAATTCGAGTTTGGGTCGCGAAATAGGTAAGAGTCTTTTCAATCATGAAAATTGACGAGAATGAAGTAATTCCGATAACCGAAACAACAGCCAGAAGTACCTTTTTTGAATGAGTTCTGAAAAGTAAAACGATGATCAGTAGAAGAATTGGCCAAACAATATAGAATTGCTCTTCAACGGCCAACGACCAATAATGCTGAAGCAGCGGCGACGAAGCACCTTGGCCAAAGTAATCGACCTTTAACGAGTTGAAATGCGAATTTGCGAAAAAAAGCGTTGACCATCTGGCATCACGTAAATTTTCGTTACCCACCACTGGTCCGAGATAGCGATAAGCGAGAAATACCGAAACCCAAATTACAAGTAGCGCCGATGGCAAGATTCGGCGGATACGTCTTGCGTAGAAAACCAACAAGCTGCGTCTTGTGCTTTCGATTGCGGAAAGTTCCATCAGCTGGCTGGTAATCAAATAGCCCGAGAGCAAGAAGAAAATGTCTACGCCTAGAAAGCCACCAGGGAGTAAATCAGGGAATAGATGGTTAGTTATTACGGCTAAAACCGCCAAGGCACGAAGGCCTTGAATCTCACGACGGTGTGAGAGTTTCGCGGTCATTAGCGTTCAGTTAAATTTTCGATGGTTAAGCCTGGTGAATTCTCACTATTTATCAGCTCGCCATACATTGATCTAGTTTCGTTATCCCAAGTCACTCGTGAGTTTCGAATCTCAACATCAGTCGAGTTCATGACATCAAAGGCATTATGTTTGCGGCGAATTACATCGGTTATTCCGTTGGGGCGCAGATCAATTCGGTGGGGCCATTTAGATTGATTTAGCATCTGTTGATTAATGTTCTCAAAGATCACACCTTTTATTAACTCGGGGTGTGCGGCCCAAACCAACGTGCTTGCCTCTGTTGTGACATTGATATTTCGGAAAGTTATGTTTCGTACTTTACCTTCGCGAAGTCGTTCAATGTTGCCATCGGTGCCGTGGCCAGGGTCATCCCAAGAAAATGCGGTGACATGTAGCGCTTCGCCGTGACCCCACCACATATCGCTAAATGCTCTAGTTTGAACAATGCAGTCGGTAATTAAGACATTAGAGATCGTGCCACCTTCGCGAGAACGAACTGCGAAACCGCGATGGGAATCGCGCACGATACAGTCACTGATAATGACATTAGAAATATCTCCAACTGATTCAGTTCCCAGCGTGATGGCACCTGAAGTAGATTTGAAGAAGCAGCTGTTTATGATTACGTTATCAACGAGACCGTATTGTGAAGTTGCGGCACATGATTTCAAAGAAATGCAGTCATCGGCGGTCTCAAAGTGGCTATTTGTGATTCGGACATCCTGGCAACGATCAATATCGATGCCATCACCATTTGGAACCATCAGATCACTCAAAATACGAATGCCGTTAATATCTAAATTATTGCACCCCGTGAATCGAACCGCCCAAAAAGCAGGATCAGTAATGGTTACGTCGACCATTTTTACGCCGTATGACTCAATCAGAAATACTGTAAATGGACGTTCTAGATATTGATCTCGTCCGCCGATCGGGCCGCGCATTTGATGGATGTATTCGCCACGGGTCGCAATGAAAGCATCGGCATTGCCGTTGATGGTACCAAGCCCAGTAATACTCGCGCCATGCGCCCGAAAACCAACGATAAAGGCTCTTCTTGGTAGAACAACTTCGTTAACTTCGCCGTCAGTTAAAACATCTATCGCATGTTCGGGGGAGTAGTCGGCGTAGTCGCCACTTGCCAACAAGATAGCGCCAGACTCAAGATGAAGTTCGACCTTTGGAAGTAATTCAAAACTGCCAGATAAGAAGGAACCACCAGCCGGAATTAAAACCCGTCCGCCGCCATTTTCAGCAACTTCATTAATAGCAGCCTGAATATGTTTCGCGTTATTGGTTACACCGTCTGCGACCGCGCCGCATTGGGTGATTGAAATCTGCATTATTGATTAACGATTCGGTTATGTGACCAAAGCAGTTCATCTATACGTTGAGAAATAGCTTCTAAATCTTCAGTTGCTCCAGTAACTTTGAAGGTGTGAGTTTCGCCCGCAAGAAGTGAAACTATTTGAGAATCGACTTGGGTACCAAGCGCTAAAAGTTCTGGCATTAACGAGAGTTCATGAATGTAAGTATTTGCTTTTACCTCAACGGTTAGAATGCCAGATGAAATCTTCGCACTTGCGACAAGATCATGTTTAGGAGATTCCTTCGCAGGGCTTAGAGTTGTTCGGCGAGAAGCGCGAACCTCAGGGCAAGTAGCAAGAATAAAGCCTTCATAATTTCCATCGGCTATCTCAGGGAAAATCTCGGTAGCAGGTGTACGCGAGACGCTATAGCGATCAAGATTCACATCAATAGTGTGAGTCTTTACGACCGAGCCATTCTTATCGATTAAGGAAAGAACAACTTTGGTCCGCCAAGGGTCTGGCAGATCGTTGAGCAAAGTTATTTGAGCACCTTGATCAACGCGGCCAACGACAATAGCTCTTGGTTGGTAGGCAGACTTCATCGCATGCCAAGCCAATTTACGGAAACCGGTGTAATCCAATACTGCCCAGGAGATTGCTGGCCACATGTCATTGAATTGCCACAAGATGGCGCCGCTGCAAGTCTCGTAAAGACTGCGGAAATGCTTTAGACCAATTTCAACTGCGCGAGCTTGACCAAGTGCGGCTGCAAAATACCATGCGTGTCCACGAGTTGGTGGATTAGCAAATTCTCGAGAGAGACCCGCTGCGATCTTGCTCATGCCATCGAATGCTCGCTGGTGATAAGCGACTTCATCAGAAGTAGCAACCAAATCATCGCTACCAATAGCGCGCGTCAGCATTGACCAAGAACCAGGGCCATTGAAACCAAACTCGGCCGCAAAACTAGGGGAGTATTGCTCGTAACGTTCGTAGCCAGTTTCATTCCAGACATCCCAGATATGAATAGTTCCAGAGTCAAAAGATTTCACATTGTCAGAATGAGTACTAAATGGTGATCCTGGAATATATGGTCGAGTGTTATCGATCTTTTTCAACGTATTTGGGATTGTTTGTAAGTAGAAAGTTTCACCCCAAGGTCGCCCTTCGAGTCCTTCCTGCCAACCCCAATATTGGAACCCTTCAATACATTCATTACCGCCATTCCAAATTACCAATGAAGGGTGGCCAGCTAAGCGACGAACATTCTCATCGACTTCAGCTTCAACCTCTTCAAACATTTCTGGAATTTCAGGGTAGGCCGCGCAGGCAAAGAGAAAATCCTGCCAAACGACGATGCCTTCTTGGTCGCATAGTTCGTAGAAGTCATCAGACTCGTAGAGTCCGCCACCCCAAACCCGAATACCATTGATATTTACCTCTAACATATCTTTGATTCTCTGGTGGTAACGATCGCGAGTTACCCGGGTCGGGAATGGATCATCTGGAATCCAGTTCGCTCCACGAATCCAAAGTCGCTCTCCGTTAACCTTTATCGCAAAGTGATTTTTCCCTGGTGCGGATTCTGAAGTGTCTAGCTCAACTAAACGGAAACCTGTTTGTTTTGAATCAACTTCTAGTATGGAGCCATCTGCTGCGACTAAAGAAATATCCACATCATAAAGTGGTTGCGCGCCACGACCTCGGGGATGCCAGATCTGTGCGTTTGGAACTGCGAATTCTAGGTTCGTCTGCAAACCCTTAACAGCGGACTCTGCTTGAGCTATAACTTCGCCACTTTTACTCTTAACAGTGACGGAAATCTTCTTGCCGCTGAGTTCGCCTGCGCTCTGAATCTGTGCGGAGAGCTGTGGAATGCCATTAATCAAGGTTGAAGTCACGGCAGTATTTTCGAGGTAAGCGTCGCTCCAGGTATGAATCAGAATTGGTTTCCAGATTCCAGAGGAAATAGTGATCGGACCCCAGTCCCAGCCATAGCTACAAGCCATCTTACGCTGGTAGTTATATGGCATTTCATATGGGCGCGGGTAAGCAGTTCCGAGAGCGGCTAACTTGGCCTCAGCATCTGAGAGGGGCGCGGCAAAAGAGATCTTTAATGAGAGATCGCCAGCGGCAAGAAGTTCAGTTACATCAAGTCGGTATGAACGGTGCATGTTCTTAGTAGTTAGTACAACGTTGTCATTTAGCTCAATAGTTGCAATTGTGTCGAGACCTAGAAACACCAAGTGCTTTTGAACAGGGGAGGTATCTTGCTTAATCAAAGTTGAATATTGGCTATCGGTCTTCCAGATCCAGAATTGGTCCTGCTCTTTGCCGTCAATCGAAATATCTTTAATCAGGCCGGCTGACATTAAATCAGTGTGAATACATCCGGGCACAGTGGCTGGAATCGACTCTGGCAATTCGAGCTTGGTAATTCCAGCAGAATTATTTCGCCAAACGTTATGTTGGTCTTTAACTGGTGAGATGTCCCAGGCGTCAGATTTAGGGGAGAGTTTTAGCGACCACTTGGAGTCGAGTTTAGATTTTGAGTTCATCTGTCATCGACCGTAATCATCTTCGACGCGCTCAATATCATCTTCACCAAAATAGGTACCAGTCTGTACTTCCACAAAGATCACATCAGTGGTTCCAGGATTAGCGATTCGATGTAGAACGCCAATTGCGAACTGAACTGAGTCACCAGGGCCTATGTTACGAATTTCACCATCGACAGTAACTTCAGGATTTCCTGCCACGATGAACCAATGTTCGGCCCGCTTGGCGTGACGTTGATAACTAAGGCGCCCACCTGGCTTTACGCAAATAGTTTTCACCTTGTAGTTAGAAAATTCGCCAAGAACTTCATAGCTACCCCAAGGGCGCTCTGATTTTTCCAGTGACATAGTTACCTTTCGATTTGTCTTCTCTAATTACGGATTAGAGAACGCCTAAAGCCGCACCGATTAGGCCAGCATCTGTTGTAAGTTTCGCAGGGGATACTTTTAAATCACGTAAAAATCCATAGTATTCAGATTCGGCCTTGATGTGTTTCATCAAAGGGTTCCAATAGATATCGCCAGCTTGGGCAACACCGCCGCCAATTACAATATGTCCAATATCTAGACTGCCCACAAAGTTAACCAGCCCAACTGCTAGAGCTTTCGAGCCGCTCTCAATAGCCTGCAGTGCAGATGCATCCCCAGATCGAGCAGCTTCTGCTACATCGATAAATGAATCGCTAGTGCCTTGCCAACCCAGCTCTTTAGCGAGTGCAACCATATTTGGGCCACTCGCATATGCTTCGACACAACCAATTCGACCACAGGCGCACAACTTGCCTTGGAAAGCAATTGAGCTATGTCCGAAGTAACTGGTATTGCCGGTTTCGCCCGCAAACAATTGGTTATCTATAATCAACCCGCCACCAATACCAGTTGACACCACAATGCCGAGCATGTTTCGTGATCCAACCCCAGCGCCGACTTTGTGTTCAGCATGGGCCAGGGCCATTGCATCGCCATGTAGAGCTACTCGTTCGATGTCGAAAACATCGCGGAAACATTTAACTAGCGGAAAATCTCGCCACACTGGAATATTAACTGGGCTGACGGTGCCTGAAGTTGGATAGATCGGACCAGCTGACCCAATTCCAATGCCAACAATTTCACGATCCGCTTTGCTAAGAATTTCTTTGGTGGCATCAGCGATCCGGCCCCAGAGCTCGAATCCATCGGTAGCAAGACTGGGCACATCTATTCGTTCTGAGACACCGAGTTGGGCATCAACTAGAGCAATTGCAATCTTGGTACCACCAACATCAACTCCTAGAGCAAGGCGATTACTCATGCCACACCTTGAATTTCTTCATTAATTGCTACCTTCATGACTGCGCTTTGGTAGTTATCTGCAGTTGGTTCAAACATACGTTTTAGAATTACATCAGCAGTTAATCTTCCCAGGCGTTGCGGATCATGGTTTAGTGTATGAACACCCATAAGAGCAGCCGATGGAAATTCATCGAAGCTTACGACATGTAAATTTGTATCCATGTGAGACTTAACTTGACCAACGCCAAAAGCAATAAGATCGTTAGCAGCAATAATGCCATCAACTTTCTTGCGTTGACTGAGTAGCTCACGAGTGGCTTGCTCAGCTTCAAGAGAAGTGTGTATTCCACTAATAATCAAAGAGTTATCAGATTCTAATTTTCGTGTGACGATTGCTTTCTTAAAACCTTCGATACGTTCTGCAGCTGTCCAGATAGCTGGCGTATCTGCAATCAAGGCAATTCGTTTACAACCAAGGGCAAGTAACTTGTCAACGCAGGCGTTTATTCCACCCTGATTATCAACCAATACTGTGTCGGCATCTAAATAAGGCGCTGGGCGGTCAACAAAAACGAAACTAAATCCACGTCGACGCTCAATGTGGAGATAAGAATAATCTTCACCCGAAGGAACGATAATTAGCCCGCGAACTCGACGCTCTAGCAGTGATTCGATTAAAACTTTCTCTCGCTCACCATTATCTCTCGCTGTGGCCAAAATCAATTCAAACCCGGATTTGCTCAAAGTTTCCTCAGCGCCTGCTGCCAGACCTGCGTAGAAAGGGTTAGCCAAATCTGAAATTACCATTCCGATTATGTTGCTAAGTGAGCCTCCGCGTAATTCACGAGCGATTCGATTTGAACGGTAACCAACTAGGCCGACTGCCTTCTTGACCTTGTCCTCAGTTTCGGGTGAAACATTCGCTGACCCGTTTAGAACTCGAGATGCAGTCTTTATGCTGACGCCTGCAATTGCAGCAACGTCCGCCAAAGTAGGATGAGCGATAGGGGTGCGGTTGGCTAGATCTGTACTCATTTATGCGGCCCCTTTCTCAACTCGAAATGCGATGTCACCGGTAAATTTTGGAACTGTAAATTTCAAGGTCTTAGTTGCAGTGGAAACCTTAACAGTGGATATTGCCTTTCCACTCTTGGTCTCCATAAATTTTATTACGTAATTCCCCGCAACTAATACTGGAATTTTAACGGTAGAAGCTTTAACTACTGGGTCTGAAAATTTCGTCTGCATCGGTTTCTTGGTCTTAAGCGCTGTTATCGCTGCTTGCAGGAGCAATGAGGACTTCGCGCTTAGTTGATAGTCATCGTGACGGATCCAACCGAGAGTTACGTCAGGTGATGTCAGCAAGAGCGCAGTTGTTCGTAATGGTCCCAGGATTTCTACAGGTTTCATATTGACGGGGTCAGTACCCGCAATCAGTTTCTTCATACCTGTTGTAATCGACCAAAGTTTTAAGGGATCAACGTAGTTATCCCACCACCAATAGGAAGCCGGTGCGCCAAAACCAACGAATAGAGCTGCCCATTGCGAATTATGCAGATGGAGCCCTTTTGGATCAGAGAAGGGATCTTCGCTAGTTGTGCCTGATCCCATTTCAGCAACCAAGAGCGGCTTATCTGGAACCGCTTTGATTATTGCTTCAAATTGATTTCTTAAAGACTTAATTGGATCACTACCGTCATAAACGTGAGTGGAAACAAATTCAACTGGTGACCAGTCTCTGACGCTTGCAGCAGAGGACCATGAAGTAGTCGTCATGTGCTTGTATGGATCCCAAGAGTAAAGCGCCTTCTTCGATGAAATCATCCAAGCAGTTAGATCGGGTTCTGAGATGGGAGTGAAGTTAACCTCATTCCACCATTCCCAAACAAAAAGTGCGGGGGATGCGGAGTAACGTGCAGCGATATATCGCAATCTACGTTCCCAAAATTTCTTAGCGGTCTCATTAGTGGCAAACTCTGCTGGGCTTTTTAGCGGACCACCATTTAAAAAGTTATATGGACTACCAAACCATTCTGGATTGGTAGATTCACTAAAGGCACCATGATTTATCAAAACAAGATCAATTGAAACGTCGTATTTCGCACCGATTTCAAATACTTGATCTAGCGCCCAGGCATTTCCTAAACGTTTCGTGTAGTCGCCAAGACCCGTATCGATCCATTCGATTCCCATATCCCAAGCCGGCATCCATACTCTTGCCACATTCACGCCACCAGCTGAAGCCGCCTTAAACCACTTTTCATACTTTACTTTTTCTTCATGACGATTAGCCCACGCGATGTTGTAGGCGATAGGCACAAATGGCGCATTATCTCGCTGGAATCCGCGGCCTTTGATTTGAATCTGCGAAGAGTGTTTCACCTCAGTTGTAACCGAGTATGGAGGAGCTGAAACAGTGGACCCATTAACAGTGCCTCGTAAAGTTACTTGATGGGTTCCTACTTCATCACTTCGGAATCTAAGTCGCCAACCTGGTTCTCCGACTGCAGTGGACCACGGAGTATTACCGTTAACAGTCGCGCGATACTCCTGATACCAAAAGAGTGGAACGTCGTACTGGGTACTATTTGGCGTAACAACAGAAACCCATAAATCAGCTTGTGCGGGATCAAATGGATTTGAAACAACAGGAAGACCAGATAGGGCTAATTCGATCGGTTTCACCGGATCTTTTACATTTATTACTTTCCAACTGATTGGCTCAGCGCTAATAGCAGGGGATAGCTGAAGTAAAAACAACGAGGTCAACGCGATGATAAAAACTCTTAATTTTGAACTCGTGATCATATTTTTACTTGATTCCTGAGAGCGCGATACCTCTAATGAAGTGGCGCTGGGTGAGGAAGTAGAGAATGATCGTTGGCAGTGATACGAGTAGAGCCGCGGCCATTATTACGCCTTGGGTACCGATATTTCCAGCACCAGAGTTCTTTAACAAAGCGAGAGCTACAGGCAGGTTGGCCATATCTTGCGACTGCGTGATGATCAAAGGCCAGAGGAAGTTATTCCATTCACCGATTGCAGTGAAAATCATCATTGCAATCATAGCTGGCTTTAGAAGAGGGAGAACAATGCGGAAATAGATTGTCCACTCACGAGCGCCATCGATACGCGCAGCTTCAATCAACTCGTCGGGAATACTGGATAGGTATTGAACTAGGAAGAAAACAATAAAGGCTTTCGGCAGAGCCGGAATTATGTAAGCCCAATATGTGTTTAGCCAACCAAGATCATCGACAAGTAAGAAGCCAGGAATAAGCCCTACCTGCCAAGGGATCATCATGGAGCCAATGATTACTAGGTAAATGGCACGCTTAGCCTTAAAGCGATGCTTTGCGACTACGTAAGCAGCTAGTGAACCAATCAGCAGCGTTAGGACTGTGATCGTAGTTGTAATAAAGAAGGAGTTGAGAAAGAAACGACCAAATCCAAATTCAACCTTAGTGAAACGTTGGAAGAGTCCCTGCATAATGTCTTGCTGATACATATTTGGGTCATAGTTAGGATCCCAATAGTTACCAGGAATCCATTTTTGCGGAATAAGTGTTGGAGGTACCTGTTGCAGCTCTTTTACCGATTTAAATGAAGAAGTGATCATCCAGTAATAAGGCGCGATCATGACAACTGTCAGTAGATAGATCGGCACCCGCGCGTACTTAGAGAACCTACCTTTACTTTCAAAAGGGTTTTCAAAATTGCCTGAGCGTTCCATCAACTCATCATTTTTGCGCTCAAGACGCTTCTCGGTGCGTTTTGCGTTCATCGCAGATCCTCAAGTGACTTAGTAACTCGAATGTTGATTAAGCTAATTGTGAAAATGATCGCGAATAAGATCCAGGCAACTGCGGACGCGTATCCCAGTCTAAAACGATTGAAGCCCATGTCGTATAAGTACGGAACGATCATGAGGGCCATATCTTTCAAGCCACCAATTGATCCAACACTAGTAGGGAAGAGAAGGTAGACACCTTCGAATATCTGAAAGGCACCAATGGTGCCGGTGATTACTACGTAGACCATTACCGGTTTTAAAAGTGGAAGTGTGATGTATCTAAAGCGCTCACGTCGGTTTGCGCCATCAATTACTGCAGCTTCGTAATACATCGCGGGGATAGCATTTAACCCAGCTAAAAATAAAACCATGCCAAATCCGGCACCGCCCCAGACAGACATGAAAATAAGAATTGGAATGGCAAGTGACGGTGTAGCTAGCCATTCAACCGGGGCAATCCCGAACGAGCTCAATAGCGAATTGAGTAGACCTACGTCATCGCCGCGAAAAACCCAACCCCAAACAAGTACAACGGCGATTCCAGAAGTAACGGATGGAAGGAAGAAAATAACTCGTAAAACGCGGTTAGCTCTAGTGTCAGCTTGCAGTGCTAGAGATAGCGAAAGTGAGGCAAGCAAGCCAAGAACTACAGCGCCTACTACATACAGCGAAGTATTTAATAAGGCTTTATGAAATCTGGAGTCCTGCAGAATCAGATATGTGTAATTTCCAAAACCAACAGATCCGCATGGAGATAGCGTTTCATCGCAAATAGCGTTGTAACGCATAAAAGAAAGACGCAGACTTGATAAAACAGGATAGATAGCCCAGACAATAAAAAGCAGAACGAATGGAGCTAGCATTACATAAGAGGATACGCCGGACTCACTAAATTTGTAGAAACCCTTTTTCTTGGTAGGGGTATAGGAAATTTTCGCATCTACTTGTTTTGTAGCCATCACATTTCCTCCCTAGTTTTTTGAAAGATTCTAGATCACTTCTTCTTTAACGAATTCGGGAGAGGACCCAACGAACTAGATCCTCTCCCGATAGTTCAACTACTCCTAACGGGCGGTTGAACCTTCGTTAATGCGTTACTGCTTTTATTGACGTGACTTCATTGCTGCAGCCGCTGCATCAAGTGCATCTTTAGCTGAGGATGATCCAAAGAGATACTTCTGGATCGCTGAAGTTACGTCGTTCTGTGAATCTTCCCAACCAATACAGTTAGGAGGACCTTGGGCATCTTTTAGCTGCGCCTTAATTGTTGTAAGCACATCCGCTGGATATGAATCGATTGTGTCTGCAAAAGCAACCACAGGTGATAGGAAGATTGCGTTATTAGCTGCACCAACAACGTTCATTGCCTTAACAACATCTACGTTGTAAAGAGAGCTGATGAACTTAGCCGCAAGACGCTGCTTAGTGGCAGGTACGTAACCCATGATTGAGATACCGCGACCACCAATGAATGCAACAGACTTTTTACCTGGTGCTGCTGGTACTGGTGCAGCGGTCCAGTTCTTGTAGTCCTTGTAGTAGGTGTAGTAGCTGCTAGCCTGGAAGTTTCCAGAGAAGCCGATACCGTACTTACCGTTCTTGATGTTGTCATTCATTGACCAGTCCGCAACGCCAGGCTTTGGCGCCTCGTAGTCTGAGTAAAGCTTCTTGTACTGTGTAAGAGCTTCTACACCAGTTGCGTTATTGATAGTAACTCGGCACTTGGCATCATAGAAAGAACCACCGCTTGAATATAGCCATGAGAAGAAGCCAAGCCAGTCGCCGTTACCCCATTCGTTGTAAACAGCATTCTTAACTCCGTCAGCTGCCTTGATCTTTGCAGCAGCAGCATTGAATTCAGCAATTGTCTTTGGTGCAGATGTGACACCAGCGTTCTTTAATGTGGTCTTGTCATAGAACATCATCATGAGAGTCAGGTCATAAGGAACTGCGTAGACCTTTGAACTCTTGTAGGCGATGAGTGACTTGTAGATCTGTGCAGGCACCTTTGGTTGAATCGAAGTTGCGACTCCAAGTGGACGAAGGTCGGCAAGTGCGCCCTTATCGCCAGCTGAGATACCCCAGGAGAGTCCTCCGGTAAAGATATCTGGACCGCTCTTTGAAGCAGCAGCTGCTAGAACTTTGGCATAACCATCGCCCCAACCAATTGCTTCAACTTTAACTTTTACATTTTTGTTAGCAGCTTCGAATGCTTTACCAGCTGCGGCCATTACCAATGCATCGGCATCTCCACCTGTAGACCAGACTGTAAGAGTCGTGACCTTAGTAGCAGAATTAGCAGGAGCTGAAACAACAGCACCCGCAGCCACAGCAATGGCGACGGAAATAACTCCTAAACGCTTCACCTAGCTCTCCCTCTATTAATTGCGCTTCGATGAAGCGCGGTAAGTGAAACTTTCCAGTTGATGACAGCGTTGTCAATCATCTGACTATAAAACTTGCCTTTATTAGATAACAATTTTGATTACGGGTCAAGACAGAGACAAGACAATTTCACCCTCTGAAAAGGAGAATTCAAGCAAACTAACTGGTTACTTGATTTTGGTTTTAAAGGTTGCTTGATCGGTGTCGCTCAGACTGATGGTCAAAGTTAGATCATCACCTTTCGGTGCAGGACAAACCATGGCCCATTTGAAAGTCACAGATTTTCCAGGTTGCACAATTGGATCTAGCGGAACTCCTGAAACTCCAGAGTCCAATTCAAAAACATCGAAGCAAGAAGTTGATGCATCGCTTGCCAAAGTGGTCTCGAGAATAATAAACGAGCTGAGATCAAAGTCCGCAGAGCCAATATTTTCAACGGTTATATCCATTATTTGTGCTCGCCCCTCAACGCCTAGCGCCTCAGGATCCTTTGCCTTAAATTCTGAAAACTCCGAGACGGTTAAGGAAATTCCGCCAGCAAGCTTGATAGGTGTGCCGAGAGATGCTTCCTTTTCTTCAGCTACCGGCTGAGCTTCTTTTTCGGCCAGGGCGGCCACACTTGTCGTGTCGTTATCCATAGGCACAGAAGGTCCACCAGTAAAGAAAGCAACCGCAACAATGGAGACCAGAACGCTCGGTGCTACAAAATGCCAACGCTTTAGTTTCATGGCCACTCCAACATTCTTAGTCGCTACCTACGATAGAGATCGTTTCAATATCTTGCGTGAGGTTGCCATTCTTGTCCTTCGTTGTCAAGGACTATTCGGCGCGGCTTTCCAGCATCAAATCAAGTAAACCTCGATCGACATTTAGACCTTCGAAGTTTTCATACTTTGTCCCTGGTCGATTGTGATTAGCAATGCCGAAGTTGCCATCGAATTCCCAGAGTGAATAGCCCCACCCCGATTCTTTATAGATACTGAAAAGATCCTTAAACCACGCGAGAGCGACCCTGTTATCGGTATACCGGTAGCAACCAAATTCTCCGATATGTACTGGGCGTCCCATCGCCTGAACTTCTCGCCAAGACGCATAGAAATCCCAAAGAGCTGCTCGATCCCACCATTGTCCGTTGTATTCGCAGGGGTAAGTAGGAACCGGCATTCCTTTACTACCGGCCCACCATTCGGCTTGGTAGTGACTAACTAACATTGGTTGATAACCGCGCCCACTGTGTACGACATTTAGATCAGCAAGTTCTGGCATTGCTAAATGTCCGCCAGCTAAACCATTTATAACCACGGTACGTTCTGTATCAATTGAATGGATTTCATTGGTGATTCGCCTAATCACGCGTTGGTGAATCTCGCGAGTGAAACCGCGTTGACCAATATCTGGTGGTTCATTTACTAAATCAAAACTCAGGAGATCAAGATATTTTCCTTTGTATCGTTCAGTTGCGGTTTTCCAAAGGAAAGAGAAACTCTCTTCGGCTACTTTATCTGCCCATAGATTCGTGGCCTCATCTTCCCAGCCGTTGATGCAGTAGCCCGGAGCTCTGTGCAGATTGATCGATATGTGAATGCCGCGAGAGACAGATTCGTGAATGTAGGAATCGAGCAACTTCATGAACTCATCATTAATTGGGGCACCAATTTCATTAATCCAGAATCGGTAGTCCATTGGTAGTCTTAAGAATTTGAATTCATACTTAGCCATGAAATCAAGCATTCGCTTATCGGCAGGCAAGGCGGCCGGCATATGTGTGGTCGTATATGCCCATTGGGCGTTAAAGCCGTAACCGAGATTCTGATCAGCGGTAATCATTTTGCACCCTCGATTAGTTTCTTGATCCAGTCGGCTTGTAGCAATTGATGTTGGACGCTTCCACCTTCATGCGTGTTGTAGGGCCACGTCTTGACGGTTGTTTCACCTGCATAATTATTGATCATGGCAAATATTGTTTCAGGTGGACAGATTGGATCATGCAGTCCAACCGATATCAGAGCTGGAGCTTTCGCCATAGTTACTAGATTCAGACAGTCGAAATATGTAAGCGTTTCAAAAACTTGATCAATTTCTAGTCGATGGGTTTTGCAGTACTGCACAATCTCTTGATACGGAAAGGCATCAGTAATGTTGACGGCATGCTCGAAGTGGCAGAGAAAAGGAACATCGGGCATGGTGGCGAATACTTGATCTGAAAGCGAAGTTGCGGCGAGAGCGATACCACCACCTTGGCTACCTCCTGCAGTTATCAAACGATAAGGGTTGACACCAGGTAGCTTCGCAGCTGCGCGCACAAACGCAACGGCATCAGTAAAGACACGGCGATAGTAATAGTCATTTCGGTTCAGAATCCCAGCGGTCATAAAACCTGGTGTTTGTGATGCTCGTGGATAGTTTCCATCAGGTGTATCACCTACCCGCCACCCAGATGCACCTTGTCCGCGAGTGTCCATTACCAAAATTGCATAACCCGCACTCGGCCAGAAAAGCCATTCATTTAGAAGACCGCGACCGCCACCGTAACCGTCAAACATGACGATGCAGGGCAAGTCTTGATCAGAATTCTTTGGCTTAATAAACCAACCCTTGATTGGATCATTGTTGTATCCAGGAACCGTTACATCGTAAGTTTCAAATGCGGTTATTGGGGATACAACTTTAACCAGGTCGGCTTGTAAGTCTGCTGATAAAAACTCGTCAAGGGTTGCTCGCCAGAACTGCGCAAAGTCTGGTCTTGAATTAGATCCGGGGGAATACTTTTCCAAATCTTTTAGTGGGGGACCAACGCGCATAACTGGTTTCCTATTCTCATAATTATTCGGAAGCTATCTTTAGATGAGGTTCATCATCAGGAATAAAGCTTTGGGCGTCATAGAGTCGTCGATATAAGCCGTTTCGTGAGACTAATTCGCGATGGGTACCCTGTTCAACGACTTTGCCATCTTCAAGGACGAGAATCAGGTGAGCTTCCTTAACTGTTGACAAGCGGTGGGCGACGACAAATGTTGTCCTTGATTTCATCAGCTCATGTAATGCGCTTTGAATGAGTCGCTCGGATTCAGAATCCAGCGCCGAAGTTGCTTCATCAAGAACTAAAATGCGTGGGTCTCGAATAATTGCTCGAGCTATAGCAAGTCGTTGTTTCTGTCCGCCGGAAATACGTGCTCCGCGTTCACCAACGATAGTGTCGATTCCGTCGGGAAGTTTTTCAACAAACTCCCAAGCATTGGCAGCCCTTAGGGCGGACTCGGCTAATTCCGCTGTGGGATTTGCCATGCCGTAAGTGACATTTTCATAAACGGTGCCATCAAAGAGAATCGTGTCTTGAGCAACCACTGAAAGGAACTTACGAGATGTTCTCAAGTCGATCGTCGACATGTCCAAACCATCAAGTTTTATCGCGCCTGAACTTGGGCGAAGGAAACCAATCACTAGATTAATAAAGGTAGATTTGCCAGAGCCGCTGGGACCAACTAAAGCGATCATGCGACCTGGTTCAGCCACCACATTAATGTTCTTAAGCGAAGGTTTGTGATTTGTTGGGTAAGTGAATGAAACATCGCAGAACTCGATGGTTCCTGATACCTGTGAAATCGAACGTTTACCAGCGTTCGTCTCTAGATCAGGCGACTCAAGTATCTCACCAAGGGATCTTATCGAGGTTAAGCCCTTCGATAACATCGGGGCGATGCTAGTTAGAAGCAGAACCGAACCAACCAACATGCCAAAATAGGCACTTAGCATTACAACGCCACCAGCTGTGATTGGCAAGAACCCAGTAATCGCACACCAGGCGGCGAAACCAACGCAGATAACGTAAGTGAGTTGGAAAGTAACCCAGGCAATAGCGGAGAAGTGACCCTGCAAACGATCTAGCCTTAAACCGGCACTTTTTACGCTGGAAAATGAGGTGTACATGGTTTTCAACGCGTTTTTTTCGAGACCATGAGCACGGGTAATAGGAAGCAAAGTGGTCATCTCATTCACGCGCGACGACATTCGCTCGATTTCTGATCGAAAGTCTTCGTTGTGTGTATTTAAAGTCTTACGCATCTTGATTACAACAGTCGCGGAAATTGGGCCAAGAATAAGGAAAAAGGGGAGAAATTGGGGAACCTTGATCGAGGTTATAACTAGCGCGCCCATAAGGCTGTTTATTGCGCCGAGGCCTCCGTCAAAACTATGACGCATCATCTGCTCAATATTTTCAACATCACGGACAACTTTAGTCTGCAGTGCTCCGGCATTCGTTGACTGATAAAAACCAATACTCATCTGCTGCATTCGTTCCACAAGTGCGGAACGCAATCTATTCTCTAGATTTCTGACGGCTTTAGCCAAGAAGCGCACGTACATAACATTCATCGGATAATTTTGAATTGTTATAAATGCGAGTAGCCCGAAATTAAGGGCAAGTTGTGAAAGTGGTTTTTTATAGACAACGCAATCGATCATGTTTGCCGTTAGCAATGGGGTAGTCCAAGATGGCGAGTGCTTGATTGAGTAAAAAACCATCGCAAACAGAATATCTTTACGATGATTTTCCAGTAAATACCAAAGCGTCTTTACTGGATGTTCACCGCGATACCGATGATCTAATTCGCTCTCATGGCTTTTTGGCATAACCGCACAGTAATCAAAACTGCTAGAGAAATGAATCACTAAAACGTTTAATCGAATACCAAATAGATAAATTCATGTCTTATGTTTTTTAAAACAAGACATAAATTTATGGACTTAGAATTCACAAATCACCCTGGAGGTGGAAACGGGATTTGAACCCGTGTAGAGGGATTTGCAGTCCCTTGCCTCGCCTCTCGGCCATTCCACCATGAAAATACGGCCCCCTGTGAAAGGCAGGTGGCCGTATATCCGAGCGGACGACGGGGTTCGAACCCGCGACCTGAACCTTGGCAAGGTTCCGCGCTACCAGCTGCGCTACGTCCGCATTTATTACATTTTGGTGCCTGACCAAAAAACAAAGTCAAGCAGAGGGCGAAATCTATCCTAAATCAGGCGTAACTGCCAAAGGGGTCATACGGTTAGCGCGTGAACTCAGGTGCCGAGCTTTATGAGCCCCAATTTTGGATGGGCGGGGTATTGGCACGCGATTTGGTTGAGATAAGTAGCGATCCGAGTTGTTTATCTGATGGCGACTTCTGGGCGATCAGCACGACTTATGAAGGTGAGTTCCGAGCATTTAAGTTTGCCTCGATTAGTGATTCGCCCTTTTCGCCGGTTACAACCAGTGCTGAGATTCTTGGAAAATGGGAGAGCGGTACTTCAAAATCTGAATACCTTTCATGTGTGGAAAAGATCCGCGAAGAGATAGCAAGTGGTGGGGTTTACCAAGTAAATGCTTGTCGCAGGTTAAGCATCAAGTCTTCAGCAACTCTGGATCTCGCCTTCTTTAATATTCTGAAATCAAATCCAGCGCCGTTTGCGAGCTATTTGCGTACAAAAGAATTGGAAATCGCATCGGCATCGCCTGAGTTATTCCTAACCCGGTTCGGCGATCAGATAAAGACCTCACCGATAAAAGGGACCAAGAAGTCGGCGGTTGAGAAATTCGGCAGCAAGGATCGAGCTGAGAACGTAATGATCGTTGATTTGATGCGAAACGACCTAGGGCAAATTTGTATTCCAGGCAGCATTGCAGTTCCTGATCTTTTGCGCGATGAGAGCCATCCGGGATTAAGTCATTTAGTTTCAGATGTAACCGGAACTCTGCGAGCTGGTATCACCTGGCCTGAGATATTTAAAGCGTTGTTACCAGCAGGATCAATAAGTGGTGCACCAAAGAGTGCGGCCAAGCGAATTATTTCAGAGCTCGAACCAACGCCGCGTAGTACTTATTGTGGCGTGATTGGTTGGGTACACGGTGATCGATCAGTGATTTCGGTTGCTATTCGAACATTTTGGCGCGACGGTGAATACATTCACTTTGGCACTGGTGCTGGCATAACTTGGAGCAGTGTTGCTGAAGCAGAATGGGATGAGACCCAACTAAAAGCTGAGCGGTTGATTTCAATTGTGGGTGGGCACCTGTGAGTCAACTAGCTTGGCTCGATTCGAAATTGTTGAGTTATCAAGAAGCCCAACTAGATTCAGCGGGTTGGCCAAATGGCGTTGGCACTTTTGAAACAATAAAGACAGTAGCGGGTCAACCTTGGGCGCTATCTCGGCACATGCGACGTGCGCTAAATACTGCACGCCGCAATGATCTGCCATTTCCAAATGAAGAATTGATTAGGCAGGCAGTTACCGAAACTATCGCTGCAAATCAATTTGCCATTGGGCGATTACGAATCCTGTTCGGTGACAACGGTACTTTGTTGGTAACACATCAAGAATATTTGGAAGTTACCAGGCCAGCTCACTTGGGAGTTATTCAACGTGGGCAAACGGGGAGCAGAATTGTAGAAAAGCGGTACCCATATCTCGAGAATTTGAACCTACTAAAGGAGGCACATAACGCAGGGTTCGATGATTACTTGTTGATTAATCACCAAGGCAAAGTAACTGAAACCGCAATAGCTAACTTAATTTTTCAGATAGAGAGTCAATGGGTAACCCCACCACTAAGCGATGGGGTTTTGCCCGGCGTAATGCGCGCTCTACTAATTGAGAAAGCTGGTGTTTTGGTTAGACAGATTGATGCCAGGCAGATATCAAGGATCGATAGTGGGTTTGTCGTTTCGAGTCTGAAAATAGCGCAGCCAATAGCCCAGATTGATGGACGAAATCTGCAGATTTCACCAGAGAGTGAGCAAATGCGGTCGCTATTTGCGGCAACTGCATTAGCAACTTCGGTAGGCTAGCGACATGTCTGAACTTAAAGTCACCGTCGATGGTGTGACTACGGCAATTACAGCCGATCAACGGCCAACGCAGATTTTCGCCGATCGCAAAGAGGTGGTTGTTTGCCGCATTAATGGCGAACTCCGTGATCTCTGGACCGACTTAACCGATGGCGATGTTGTTGAATCTGTAAGCATTGATTCAGAAGAGGGGTTAAAGGTACTGCGTCACTCAACAGCGCACGTAATGGCACAGGCGGTTCAGCAGATTTATCCCGAAGCAAAGTTAGGTATTGGGCCACCTATTTCGGATGGTTTCTACTATGACTTTGATCCGCAAGATCCATTTACACCAGAATCGCTTGAAAAAATTGAAAGCGCGATGCGTAAGATCGTTAAGGAGGGGCAGCGATTTAAGCGTCGTGTCACGAACGAAAGTGATGCGCTAGCTGAACTCGCAAAAGAGCCGTACAAGTGCGAATTGATTGGCATAAAAGGCGGCTCAAGTGATGAGAGTTCGGTCGAAGTTGGCGGCGCTGAATTAACTATCTATGACAATTTGGGTCGCGATGGGCAGGCAGTGTGGTCCGATCTTTGCCGTGGACCGCATCTTCCTTCTACCAAGCACATTCCCGCGTTTAAGTTAATGCGAAGTGCGGGAGCCTATTGGCGGGGTTCGGAAAAGAATCCGATGCTGCAACGTATTTATGGCACCGCTTGGCCAAGTGTTGATGCGCTAAATGCTTATTTGGAATTGTTACTAGAAGCTGAGAAGCGTGACCACCGCCGGTTAGGTGCTGAGCTAGATCTATTTAGTTTTCCCGAAGAAATTGGTTCTGGGCTAGCTGTCTTTCATCCTAAAGGCGGAATTATTCGTCGCGCGATGGAAGATTATTCGCGAGTTCGACACGAAGATGAAGGTTACGAATTTGTTTATTCTCCACACATAACTAAATCAGCTTTGTTTGAAACATCTGGACACCTTGATTGGTATGCCGATGGCATGTATCCACCAATGATCATGGATGAAGAACTCCATGCCGATGGCACAGTTAAGCGCCCAGGGCAGAAGTACTACATGAAGCCAATGAACTGCCCATTCCATAATTTGATCTATAAATCTCGCCAACGTTCCTATCGTGAATTGCCATTACGCTTATTTGAATTTGGAACTGTTTATCGTTACGAGAAGTCTGGTGTCCTGCACGGAATTACCCGAGCACGAGGCTTCACGCAAGATGATGCGCATATCTATTGCACACCTGAGCAGATGCCTGGTGAACTAGATTCACTTTTAACATTCGTACTTAATCTTTTACGTGACTATGGCTTAAATGATTTCTACCTCGAGCTATCAACTCGCAACCCAGAAAAATCTGTCGGCGAGGATGCCGAGTGGGAGGCTGCAACCGAAGCACTTCGACAGGCCGCAACTCTGCAGGGTCTCGAACTTGTACTTGATGAAGGTGGCGCTGCGTTTTATGGTCCGAAGATTTCAGTACAAGCAAAAGATGCCATCGGGCGCACATGGCAGATGTCAACGATCCAAGTTGATTTCCAGTTACCACAACGTTTCGAGCTGGAATATGCCAACAGTGACGGATCTCGATCACGTCCAGTGATGATCCACCGTGCATTGTTTGGATCAATTGAACGGTTCTTTGGCGTACTTACCGAACATTACGCAGGCGCGTTCCCGCCATGGTTAGCGCCAGTGCAAGCAATTGGTATCCCAGTTGCTGAAGCATTTACGCCATACCTTTCTGATGTAATCAACCAAATGCGCAAAGCTGGTCTGCGCGTTGAACTGGACGCGTCCGATGATCGCATGCAGAAGAAAGTGCGTAATGCGCAGATGTCGAAAATTCCATTTATGGTTATTGCGGGCGAAGAAGATCAAACTGCCGGCGCAGTTTCGTTCCGCTATCGCAACGGCGAGCAGAAGAATGGAATTCCGGTCGCAGATGCGATCGCTGAAATAAAGAAAATCGTCGCTGAACGCACTCAGGTCTAAACATGCCTGATCTAGTTGGGGGAGCCGGAATACCTGATGTTTGGCAGCGATTATGGGCGCCACATCGCATGGAGTATTTAACTGGCGATAATCGTCCGCTACCAGGCAATGAAGTTGAGTGCCCCTTTTGTCGAATCCCAACACTTAGCGATCAAGCAGGTTTAATTGTTGCGCGCGGAGTCAACGCTTATGTTGTGATGAATCTTTATCCATATAACGCAGGACATCTCTTAGTTTGTGCTAATCGGCACGTCGCAGATTTAACAGATTTAACCGAATCTGAGCGAAGTGAAATCTCGGAATTGTCAGCACACGCAATGACTACGTTACGTAAAGTCAGCGCACCAGCCGGCTTTAACTTAGGAATGAATCAAGGAGCGATTTCAGGTGCTGGCGTCGCAGCGCATATTCATCAACATATTGTTCCGCGGTGGTCGGGAGATGCTAACTTCATGCCAATCATTGGCCAAACTAAAGTTCTACCGCAATTGTTAAGTCAGTCTCGTGATCTTATTGCCGCTGCTTGGTAATTAAAGTTGCTTTAGATATTCCTGAATTTCTTTAATCCCCATGCCGGTTCTAAAATCAAGCGGGATAGCTGGAAACAATAGCCCCGCCGCAAAACCATCTGGACCCATCTGATCGATTGCAAGCAAATACTCATCACGAAATTCGCTTACTAAAGTTTTGTGTTCATTAGCGCTTTCTATTTCAACAGACGAACCGTCTTGATAGTTAGTGATTCTTAGGTCAGTTAACGAAATAAGCGCACATGGTGTTCCGGCATCATCATGTAGAACCAAATATGGAGTTACGCACTGTTCGAAAACTCGGTTTGCCAGCATCACGGCGTCGTCAAAGTCGCCATCGTTACCAGTGAGACCGGTGACTACGATTAATCGTGGCATCAGGTAATCATCAAGTGATTCCCAGATCGCTATGGATTCGGGCGAGATGCCGGTATTTGGGTTGATCGCAAAAATTGCCAGGTCTGATTCGACCATAGCTTGAGTGCTAACAGTTCCGCCGAGTTCGGCAGCGACCTCGGCCAAAAAAGCGCTCTCGTGACCATATATATGGACGCGTAAGTTAGTTGAACTCATGTCTACAGCCTACGATGGGTCACGATGATTAGTGACATTTTTAAGCCCGCGGTGGTGCGCATAATCTCACCCACTGCGCGAGTCATGCTGCGAATCGGATTGACTCCGAATTCGGTTACAACTTTAGGTTCGATCGGAGTTATCGCCACATCTTTGATTGCTTATCCCAATGGTCATTTATTTGGTGGCACACTCGCGATTTGCGCGCTTGCATTAAGCGATCTATTTGATGGCACGATGGCTCGTTTGTCCGCGAAAGGTCCGAGTAGATGGGGCGGATTCCTAGATTCGACAATTGATCGTGTGACCGACTCAGCGATTGCTATGGGGTTACTAATTTATCTGGCAAAGAATGACGATGCACTCTCATTTGTGCTTCTGGTTTCAATCGTAGCCGGATTTCTTGTTTCCTATATTCGAGCCAAGGCCGAGAGTTTGCAGATTGAATGTAAAGGCGGTTTTGCCGAAAGAACTGAACGATTAGTAATTTTGTTAACTGCGATTGGGTTTACCGGCTTGGGAGTTGAATACATATTGACCATAGGTATTTGGGCTTTAGCGTTGGCTAGTGTCTTCACTGTTCTGCAACGTTTACGGATAGTTTGGAAAGCAACCAAATAATGAAGGCCGAAGATTTCACTGCACTTGCCTACTTTGCTGGCTGGCGCATAGTTCGTTGGTTGCCAGAGAACAATGCTTATCGGCTCTTTAGTTTTGTAGCTGATCGCGCAAGCGCCAAGAACGGAAAAAGCTTCCGACGATTAGAAAGTAATTTGAAGCGAGTTCTCCCTGAACTCACCGATACGCAATTGCGTAGTTTGGCTGAGGCTGGAATGCGTTCATATCTGCGCTACTGGTGTGACACCTTTCGTTCTCCGGACTGGGATACCAATCGGATTCAATCGACGGTTACAGTTAACGATCCTGAGCTGCTCCTGGAACCAGTGCGCAGCAAAAGGGGCGTAGTGGTTGCGTTACCGCACGCGGGTAATTGGGATCATGCGGGTTCCTATTTCTGTAGCCAAGGTATCCCGCTAGTTACCGTAGTTGAGCGGTTGAAACCAGAAAAATTGTTTCTTAAGTTTCTGGAGTATCGCCAAGCAATAGGTATGGAAGCGCTGCCATTGGATGGTCGAGTGATGGGCACTTTGGCCAGCCGATTACGTGAAGGCAAGCTAGTTGCGTTGGTGGCCGATCGTGACCTTTCTCGCAGTGGAATTGATGTCAAATTTTTCGACGGAACTGCGCGAATGCCGGCAGGACCAGCGTTGCTAGCGATTCGAACCGGAGCAGACCTAATCACCGCATACGTTTCATATACCACTTCAGGTATTCATATTGATTTTCGTAAAGTCCAGATTGTAAGTGGCGCGACTGAAGCTGAACGCGTAGCCAAGACTGTGCAACTTTGCGCGGATAATTTTGCTGCTGGAATTTCAGAACATCCGCAAGATTGGCACATGTTGCAGCGCATCTGGGTTGATGGCGATTTCATGGAGCGAACATGATTGATCGCAAGCTAAGAATTGGAATTGTTTGTCCCTATAGTTGGGATGTTCCGGGTGGTGTCCAGAACCATATTCGCGATCTGGCTGAGTTTCTTCTTAACAATGGACATCATGTTGAGGTTTTAGCGCCAGCAACTGAGGGTACAGAATTGCCTGATTACGTTGTTAGTGCAGGTCGCGCAGTTTCAATTCCGTATAACGGCGCAGTCGCTCGAGTTTTATTCGGTGTAGGAGCAAACAGTCGGGTACGCAATTGGATTAACGATGGCAATTTCGATCTACTGCACCTGCATGAACCAGCTATACCTTCGTTGTCACTTTTGGCATGTTGGGCCGGAGAAGGCGCGATGGTCGGAACTTTTCACGCAGCGGCTAAGTATCAGAAGGCGATTGTGGCAATCGGACCTATTCTGGAACCAGTTATTGAAAAGCTATCGGCACGCATTGCAGTGAGCGAATCAGCTCGCCTAACACTCACTGCGCACCTAGAAACAGATGCCATCGTGATTCCAAACGGCATCTATACGGACAATTACCGTGATGGTTCACCGCAAGTAGAGTGGCAAGGAAACACGATTGGTTTCTTAGGCCGGTTTGAAGAAGACCGAAAAGGTTTACCGGTGTTGCTAGACGCCTTGCCGATTATTTCTCGCTTTATTCCTGATATCCGAGTATTGATTGCGGGGCCCGGAGATAGTGAAGAAGTTTTAGAAAAAGTAGATCCGCAACTCCGAGATCGAATTGAATTCCTAGGTAAAATAAGCGAAGAAGATAAAGCTGATTTCCTGGCAAGCATCTCACTTTATATCGCACCAAATACTGGGGGTGAATCATTTGGAATTATTCTCGCCGAAGCAATGGCCGGGGGAGCCACAGTCGTCGCAAGTGATATCCCAGCATTTGCTGATGTACTCGGCGATGGTAAATATGGTGCGCTCTTCGAATCTGAAAACTCCGAAAATTTAGCTAAAGTGATTATTGATCTGTTACGCGACCATAAAAAGCGTGAAGTGTTAGCAATTGCAGGTGCTGAGCATGCACAGAGATTTGATTGGCGCCAAGTAGGCGAGGAGATTTTCGAGGTTTATGAGCTCGCAATGGTGAAGGGTCGTAAAGTCTCGCTGAGCTCTGATAACCGTCCCTGGAACCGATTCTTAGGAAGAGATTGATTATGAGATACATCATTCTCTCCGCGGCTCTCGCAGCTCTTGCATTTTGGTATTTGAGTTTTTCGGCGGGCCGACTTGATCGCCTTCACCATCGTGTAGAGACCAGTTGGGCGACGCTTGATTCATTACTTCAAAGACGAGCCGCGATTGCGTTAGAGATTGCGCGTAGTGCAATTACCGATCCAGCGACCGCTCTTTTGCTCACGGCAAGCGCGTATCAGGCACGTAGTGCGGATATCGAAGATCGCTCGAGTGCTGAAAGTGTGCTTTCAGGGGCTCTTGGCATGATGCTCACTGAACGTGAAAGCATCGTTGCAAAATCAGATCAAGCTTTGTTATTTGAACTGGAGCAACTAACAGACAGAATTAAGATTGCGATTTCGATCCATGTCGAATCCGTTACTCGAACTCAGTTGATTCGTGGCAAATTGGTCTTTAGAATATTTCGCCTAGCTGGTAAAGCGCCGCTACCTGTGACTTATGAATTTGAAGCTGATGCGATTTAAGTTGATGTCCGCTCTTGCGGTCTCCATGTTAACTCTTTCGGCCTGCGCGGAAAAGGAAGTCAAACCAATTGCTGAAATTGAAGTTACCTACAATTCAATAAGCGGACGCGTTGGTGTGGACAGCCCAGTACTCGCGGTAAAAATCGACGATACTCGATTAGCCCGACCTCAGATCGGCGTTGAAGACGCGGACTTGGTTTACATCGAACAGGTTGAAGGCGGCTTAACACGATTGGCTGCGATTTTCTCTTCAGTGATTCCAGAAAATATTGGGCCCGTACGAAGCGCACGAATTTCCGATATCGATATTCTGTCTCAATATGGCAAAGCTATTTTTGCTTACAGCGGTGCGCAGCGAGCAATGCTGACAGTGATTGCCAATTCAAATCTCTGGGACTACGGCGCACAACGTCAGTCACCAACAATTTATACACGTGATGAAACCAGACCTGCGCCATACAACATGGTTATGCGAACTGGCCCACTCTTGGAGAAAGTGAAGAGCGATCAACGCGAAGTCGCGGTTTCAAAGTCGATTGGTTGGAGTTTTGGCGAAGCGCCTATCGGCGGTGTCGCAATTGATTCGGTATTGGTGAAATGGCCAGCCGCGAAATATGAAGCAACCTGGTCACAGACCGACAAGCGGTGGCTACTCAGTAACGGTGGCGTGCCAAATCTGGCAGCTAGTGGCAAACAGCTCAGTGCGTCGACCTTCGTGATTCAGAACGTAGAAATGTCGGATTCAATTTATCGGAGCGCAGGTGGTGTGTACACGCCTTTGACGGAAACGGTCGGCACTGGCGATGGGTACATCTTGCGCGATGGCCGATCTTTCAAGGCCAATTGGAGCAGACCAACGGCCGAAGCTGGAACCACTTGGACTTTGGCAGATGGCAGTGAGATTAAATTCGCAGCCGGTTCAATCTGGGTTGCGTTAACCGATCGGAAGCCGGAATTCACGCTCACCGCGCCAACTTCTCCTGTTTCAAAGTAGAGTAGGCACCCTGATCTCGAGCTAACTACTCGCCAAGAATTCAAAACTAGGAGCATCGGCATGAGCCAGAACGTAGGAACAGCAAGAGTAAAGCGCGGCATGGCAGAGATGCTTAAGGGCGGCGTCATCATGGACGTAGTCAATGTAGAGCAAGCCAAGATTGCTGAAGCTGCTGGTGCGGTTGCAGTTATGGCGCTCGAGCGCGTACCTGCTGATATTCGCGCCCAAGGTGGCGTTGCCCGCATGTCTGACCCAGACATGATTGAAAAAATCAAGGCCGCGGTTTCTATTCCAGTGATGGCAAAGGCGCGCATCGGTCATTTTGTTGAGGCGCAAATCTTACAGAGCTTAGGCGTTGACTATATTGATGAATCTGAAGTTCTTACTCCGACAGATATGGAAAACCATATTGATAAATGGAATTTCACAATTCCTTTCGTTTGCGGTGCGACCAACTTAGGTGAAGCACTTCGTCGCATTAACGAAGGTGCAGCCATGATTCGCTCTAAGGGTGAAGCAGGAACTGGCGATGTCTCAAATGCGATGACACACATGCGTTCAATTGGTGGAGACATTCGACGTCTGTCTGCCCTTCGTGAAGATGAGCTTTATGTTGCGGCAAAAAATATGCAAGCTCCTTACGATTTAGTGAAGGAAGTAGCGCAAACTGGAAAGTTGCCAGTAGTACTTTTCACAGCTGGCGGAATTGCGACTCCAGCAGATGCTGCGTTAATGATGCAGATGGGCGCTGATGGCGTATTTATCGGTTCTGGTATTTTCAAATCTGGCGATCCAGCTTCACGTGCTGCTGCTTGCGTTAAAGCCACAACTTTCTTTGATGATCCAAAAGTTTTAGCTGATGTTTCGCGCGGCTTAGGTGAAGCAATGGTGGGCATTAACGTTGCTGACCTGCCGGTCGCTCATCGCTTAGCTGAACGCGGTTGGTAATTTAAGGAGCACTAAAAAATGCGAGTAGGTGTTCTTGCGCTGCAAGGCGATTTTCGTGAGCATCTGTTCGCACTTGAAGAGTGCGGTGTTTCCGCATCCTTGGTTCGCAGAACCAGTGAATTAGCGGCAATAGACGCTCTCGTTTTACCTGGTGGCGAGTCAACTGCAATTGCCAATTTAGCGCGAAGCTTTGACTTGTTTGATCCACTCAAAGCACGAATATCGACTGGAATGCCGGTTTATGGATCATGCGCAGGGATGATTTTGCTGGCAGACCGGGTATTAGATGCCGCCGTTGGCCAAGAAACTTTTGGCGGGCTCGATATAACCGTTCGCCGCAATGCTTTCGGACGCCAAGTTGATTCATTCGAAACAGATTTGGAGTTCGCTGGCATCACGAATCCGCCAGTACGCGCAGTTTTCATTCGCGCACCATGGGTCGAGTCAGTCGGCGCGAACGTAGATGTACTGGCCACCTTCGAGCATGCGGTAGCTGTTCAACAAGGTGGGCTATTAGCTACTAGTTTTCATCCGGAACTTACTGGGGATAATCGAATTCATCGCTACTTTATTGATTCGGTAGCGCGTCCAGCTTTGGAAAGAGCTGCGGTAAAGTAGTGCCATAACTTTCATCGGCAGTTGCGGTGAAATTTCTAGGGGGTAAATCATGTCCGGCCATTCCAAATGGGCAACGACAAAGCATAAAAAAGCGATCATCGATAGTCGTCGCGCCAAGAATTTTGCGAAGTTGATCAAAGCTATTGAAGTTGCATCCCGTAACGGTGGCCCGGATATCGATGGTAATCCAACTCTCTTTGATGCAATTGCTAAGGCCAAAAAGAATTCGATGCCGGCGGATAATATTGATCGAGCGGTTAAGCGCGGAGCAGGTCTTGAATCTGGTGGCGCTGATTGGCAAACTATTATGTATGAAGGCTATGGCCCTAACGGTGTTGCGATCATGATCGAATGTTTGACCGATAGTCGCAATAGAGCTGCATCTGAAGTTCGCGTAGCGGTAACTCGTAACGGTGGCAGCATGGCTGATCCAGGTTCAGTTGCCTATCTGTTTAATCGCAAAGGCGTAATTATTGTTAACAAGAATGGTCAGTTAACTGAAGATTCGGTTCTCGAGGCAGTACTCGATGCTGGAGCCGAAGAAGTTAATGATTTAGGTGAATCCTTTGAAGTTGTTTGCGAAGCTAGTGATCTAGTCGCGGTGCGAACTGCTCTACAAACTGTAGGCATTGATTATGAATCCGCGGATTCATCGTTCTTGCCATCGATGACAATTCCACTAGATGCTGCAGGCGCAACCAAGGTTTTCGAGTTAATTGATGCGATTGAAGAACTAGATGATGTACAGAATGTATTTAGCAACTTTGATGTATCTGATGAGGTAATGGCGAGCCTGACTTAACATATCTAAGCCAGTATCTAGGCTTAGCAAATGAAGGTTCTCGGGATTGATCCAGGTTTAACTCGCTGCGGTATTGGCATGGTCGAAGGATCTATTGGTGCTCCTTTACAGATGGTTTCAGTCGGAGTAATCCTGACTTCATCGCAAGATCCAACTGAGTCGCGACTTCTTCAACTGGAACGCGAAATTCAACTTTGGATTACTGAATTCAAACCCGATGTGATTGCGATCGAAAGAGTTTTCTCTCAACACAATTTGCGAACAGTTATGGGGACCGCGCAAGCCGCTGGGATTGCGCTGTTGCTGGCTGCTCGAAATGAAATCAAGGTTGTCATGCATACGCCGAGTGAGGTTAAGGCAGCTGTAACTGGTTCGGGTCGGGCCAATAAAGCACAGGTTGCAAAAATGGTGCTAAATATTCTTAAGTTAGACGAAGCGCCAAAGCCAGCTGACAGTGCAGACGCGTTAGCGTTAGCGATCTGCCACATCTGGCGCGGGGGCGGTAATAGTAAAGTCGCAGCCGCACTAGCTGCTGAGAAGACTCGGATTGCATCCCTTCAGAAGACAGGAACAAGTAAGAAATGATTGCGACACTAACTGGCGAGATCAAATCGATCTCACTAGATCGCGCGATCATTGAAGTCGGGGGAGTCGGGCTTTCGGTCAACTTAGCTGCGAACGCTGCGACGCATTTGAATCTTGGCACGATCGTAACTTTTCATACCTCATTAGTAGTTCGCGAAGAATCTTTGACGCTCTATGGATTTTTAACTGCTGAATCAAAACAATTCTTTGAGCAAGTGCAAACTGTTAGTGGCATTGGGCCGAAAGTCGCGCTTGCAATTCTCGGAGCCCTCACTCCGCAAGACTTAGCTGCAGCGATTGCCACTGAGAATATTGCTGCAATCGAACAGGTTCCGGGCATTGGTCGCAAAGGCGCACAACGCTTGATTCTGGAATTGAAAGGCAAGCTATCAGATTTGTCGGAGGGCACCCGTATCACGAGCCATCAACCTGCTTGGCGTGAGCAGCTGACGAGCGCATTGATTTCATTGGGTTTCGCACCGAAAGATTCCGACCGAGCCATTACAACAATCGTTAATGAGCTGCAAAGCGATGGCATAGAACCGGCTGATTTGGAATTAAGCGAATTACTAAAGCGAGCCTTACAAAGTGGCGGTCGTAAATAATGGATAACGAAGATCGTTTGATATCACCGGTGGCAGGCTTAGATGAGTCATCCGTCGAAGGAGCGCTACGCCCAAAAGATTTACAAGAATTTATTGGTCAAGAACGCGTTCGTCAACAAATTGATGTTCTGTTAACGGCGGCAAAACATCGTGGCACTACCGCCGATCATATTTTGTTGAGTGGTCCACCAGGGCTAGGAAAGACAACTCTTGCACTTATCTTGGCTGCTGAGATGCAAGCACCAATTCGCATTTCATCTGGGCCTGCGATTACACATGCAGGTGATTTAGCTTCAATCCTTTCTTCGTTAGTTGAAGGCGAAATTCTTTTCATCGATGAAATACATCGCTTACCTCGACCAGCTGAGGAACTTCTCTATTTAGCAATGGAGGATTTTCGAGTTGATGTGGTTGTTGGTAAAGGTCCTGGTGCAACTGCGATTCCGTTGGACTTGCCAAGATTCACTTTAGTTGGCGCTACAACTCGGGCCGGATTATTGCCGAGCCCTTTGCGCGATCGCTTTGGATTTACTGCGCAATTAGATTTCTATGCTGAGTCCGAACTCGCTCAAGTTATTGCTAGATCTGCCGCCTTGCTTGGTTTAGTAATTGAAGCAAAAGCGATTGAGCAAATTGCCAGTCGCTCACGCGGAACTCCGCGTATCGCTAACCGTTTGCTTCGACGAGTGCGTGATTACGCACAAGTAAAGGGTTCAAACAAACTCTCGCTCGATCACGCAAACGATGCCCTTGAGATGTATGAAGTCGATGCCGCTGGCCTTGATCGACTAGACCGCTCCGTTCTAACGGCCTTGATCGAAAGGTTTGGTGGGGGACCAGTGGGCCTTTCGACGCTGGCCATTGCTGTGGGCGAGGAAACTGAAACGGTCGAGTCGGTGGCTGAACCATTCCTGGTTCGAAATGGGTTTATGGCACGAACGCCACGTGGCCGGGTGGCGACAGCTTTGGGTTGGTCACATTTGGGCAAAGTCCCGCCTGCTGGGGCTGCTTCGCTTTTCGACACACCGCTAAATGACGCCTAGACTCACCTCTTATGTCAACACCTACAAAACCTGTTAAGAGCTCCGGTCGTCCAGCTCGCACATTAGCAATCCTGTTTGGCGCAATCGCCCTACTTATCGCAGCCGTACTTATCCAAGGGGCAACTGCGGTTCGCCTGGGCCTCGATTTGCGCGGCGGAACCAGCGTTACCCTGCAGCCTCGCGTAGGCGTTGGCGAGAGTGGCAAAGTTACCTCTGAGGCTATTGATCAAGCAGTTACGATCATTCGTCAACGTGTTAACTCACTCGGTGTCGCTGAAAGCGAAGTTACCTCTCAGGGTACTGGTGCTAATCGCCAGATCGTTATTTCAGTTCCTGGCGAAAGTGGTCGTCGTGTTATCGAATTGGTTGGACAAACCGCAGAACTTCGATTCCGCCAAGTGCTTGCCGAAAGTTCCGGAGTGCCAACAGTTGCAACCGATGCTTCTGCAACACCGCCACCCGGAATAAGTGCAGAATTGAATGCACGTTACGCAGCCCTTGATTGCACGCTTCCAGCAAATCGCCAAGGAACTGGAACCGATGTAGCCACTGACATAATTATCGCCTGCTCTACCGATGGTGGAGCTAAATTCATTTTGGCTGGCGCCGAAGTTCTTGGTCGCCAAGTCTCTAAAGCCACTGCTGGTGTTGATACAACAACTGGTGGAAATTGGTTTGTTTCGCTAACTTTTAATGGCGAAGGTACAAAAGCATTTGGTGATCAGACTGCCCGAGTAGTTTCATTGACTGCGCCGCAGAATCAGGTAGCAATTGTTCTCGATGGGCTCGTTGTTTCAGCGCCAAGAATTAATGAAGCTATCCGCGGCGGTAGCGCTCAGATCACAGGTAACTTCACGCAAGTAGAAGCGCAAGATCTAGCGAATGTTTTGAAGTATGGCTCGTTACCATTGGCTTTTGATCGTGGTGAAGTGCAGCAAGTTTCACCAACACTTGGCTCTGATCAGTTAGAGGCGGGCTTGCTCGCTGGTGGTCTGGGTCTAGGGCTCGTACTTCTCTACTCACTGCTTTACTATCGCGGACTTGGTTTGTTAACTGTCGGATCGTTAGTGATTGCGGCTGGGTTGGTCTACCTATCAATTTTGCTGCTCGGTGAATGGGTGGGCTTCACGCTCACATTAGCCGGTATCGCTGGAACTATTGTGGCTATCGGTATTACGGCTGACTCATTTATCGTTTACTTTGAACGTATTCGAGATGAACTGCGAGAAGGCAAGTCACTGCGTACCGCAGTTGAAACTGGCTGGATTCGAGCTCGACGAACCATTGTGGTAGCCGACTTTGTGTCACTTATTGCGGCAGTGTTGCTTTACTTCTTAGCAGTGGGCGGGGTGCGTGGTTTCGCATTCACTCTTGGTTTAACTACTCTGATAGATCTAATTATTATCTTCTTATTTACTAAACCAATGATGACAATTTTGGCGAAACGTAACTTCTTCGCAAGCGGTCATAAGTTCTCTGGCTTATCGAAGAAGAGTTCTGGTATCGAAGAAAAAAATAACATTCAAGTTTCAAACACAGGCATGGAGGCATAGACAATGGCACACGGAACTACGCTAGGTGCACGTCTCTATAGCGGCGAGACTTCTTTTGAATTCATCGCTACCCGCAAACGTTGGTACGCAGTCTCTGCTCTGCTACTCGCGATCTCAATCGGAACCATTGTTTTCCAAGGCCTGCAATTAGGTATTGAGTTTAAGGGTGGCTCTAGTTACACAGTCACTAAAGCTGAAGCAACAGTTGAAGAGGCTCGCGCTGCCGTCGAATCTGCCGGAGTATCGTCCGAAGTAATTGTGCAGAGCGTTGGTAACGATAAGATTCGCGTACAAACAGGTTCACTTTCAAATGCCGAATCAAATGCCGTTCAAGATTCGTTAGCCGCCAAGTTTGCGATTGACGTTGAATCAATAGACACCCAAATTATTGGTCCTTCATGGGGTGAAGAGATCACGAAGAAAGCGCTCTATGGACTTCTCGCATTCCTGATCGCAGTAATGCTATATCTAGCTATGACCTTTGAACCGAAAATGGCAATTGCGGCTATCGCGGCCGTTCTCCACGATGTAATCATTACCGTCGGTATCTACGCTCTAGTTGGCTTCGATGTAACGCCAGCTACAGTGATTGGGTTCCTAACAATTTTGGGATATTCGTTGTATGACACGGTTATCGTCTTTGATAAAGTGCGCGAGAACACTAAATCTATTACATCTACTGGTAAATCTACTTACTCCCAGGCCACAAACTTGGCTGTCAATCAGACCATTGTGCGATCTGTTAATACATCCGTTATCGCGTTGCTTCCAGTTGGTGCAATTCTGTTCGTAGGTGCAGGTCTATTGGGTGCCGGAACACTGAAGGATCTCTCATTAGCGCTATTCATTGGCCTAGCGATCGGCACTTACTCCTCACTCTTCATCGCGCCTCAAATACTCTCGGGTCTACGTGAGCGTGAGCCAGCGATGATTGCCCTGACGAAACGAGTTAACGCACGCAGTGGGGCGTCAACACCAGTTGTCGCAACTGAGGCAGCTGCAGAAGTAAGTCAGAATCGTGGGCCTCGCAACCAGCCAAAACGAAAAGGCAAGAAGAAGTAGTCATTAGCTTCAAGTAACTAACCACCGTGTTGTTAACTAGAATCCGTACATGGACACTCTATTAGCGCCGGTGGTTAGTGCTTTAACCGAGCATCATCCTGGCGATAAATTAGAGAATCTTCAGCGAGCATTTCTGGTCGCTAAAGAGGCACACACCGGGCAGCTTCGGAAATCTGGCGAAGATTACATAACTCATCCGGTTGCGGTGGCTGCAATCTTGGCGGAGTTTGGTCTTAATGAAGCGGTGATTATTGCGGCCTTGCTACACGACACAGTTGAAGACACGAGCTATTCATTGACCCAACTCCGCAAGGATTTCGGTGAAGAGATCGCACTTCTTGTTGATGGCGTGACCAAGTTAGACAAACTAACTTATGGTCCTACTGCAGAGGCTGAAACTGTCAGAAAGATGATCGTTGCCATGTCTCGAGATATTCGAGTTCTATTAATCAAGTTGGCTGACCGACTCCATAACGCAAGAACCTGGCAATTTGTGTCACCGGATTCGGCTGAACGTAAAGCCCGCGAGACCCTTGATATCTATGCTCCACTTGCTCACAGACTAGGTATGAATGCCATTAAGTGGGAGTTAGAGGATTTGAGTTTTGAAGTTCTTGAGCCAAAGAAGTTTTTAGAAATTTCACGACTGGTAGCCGAACGAAACCCAGCCCGCGTTACGCTAACTAACGAAGTTATTGAGGCCGTGAAATCAGATCTTTTGGCCGATGGTGTTAAGTGCACAGTGACTGGCCGTCAAAAACATTTTTATAGCGTCTACCAAAAAATGGTGGTTCGTGGTCGCGATTTCAATGATATTTACGATCTAGTTGGAATCCGTGTCCTAGTAGAAGATGTTCGTGATTGTTATGCGGTTCTAGGTGCGATTCATGCGCGGTGGTCACCAGTTCCAGGTCGTTTCAAGGATTACATCGCAATGCCGAAGTTCAACCTTTATCAATCGCTGCACACCACGGTGATTGGTCCGAGTGGCAAAGCAATTGAGATTCAGATCCGTACGTACGACATGCATTCTCGTGCTGAATTCGGTATTGCAGCTCACTGGAAATATAAACAAGGCAGCGAGGCAAACGCGACCTCGCCTGAGATGCTTTGGTTGCGCCAGTTACACGAATGGCAGAAGGAAACTGAAGATCCATCTGAATTTTTGGATTCACTCCGCTTTGATTTAGGTTCGCCGGAGGTTTTCGTTTTTACCCCCAAGGGAAGCGTTATCGCTCTACCTGGTGGATCAACGCCAGTTGATTTTGCTTATTCGGTGCATACCGATGTTGGTAATCGTTGTGCTGGTGCCAAAGTAAATGGTCGCTTAGTTCCGCTGGAATCAAAATTGACTAATGGTGATGTCGTAGAAGTTGTACTAAATAAAGGAGAGCATGCAGCCCCAAGTCGTGATTGGCTAAATTTTGTAAAGAGCCCACGCGCTCGCTCAAAGATCAAAGCTTGGTTCAGCAAAGAGAGACGCGAAGAAGCTATTGAAGCCGGGCGTGAATCGATAGCACGTCAGATGCGCAAGGCTGGTTTGCCACTACAAAAAATCTTTGCGGGGCATGCGTTGCTAGAGCTTTCTCACGAACTGCATTACCCAGATATTTCTGCCCTATATAGCGCAGTCGGTGATGGACATGTTTCGTCCGCTTCGATTATTGAAAAACTCATTGCATCTATGGGAGAGGAAGATTCGCATCCCGAAGCTACTGTTCCGACTTTTCCAACAGGGGTTCAAACCACCAGACGTTCAAGTAATTCGATTGAAGTTGCTGGCATCGGCGATGTTTATGTGAAGCTAGCTCGTTGCTGCACACCTGTTCCAGGTGATTCGATCATGGGCTTTATTACCAAAGGCAATGGAGTTTCGGTGCATCGTGGCGATTGCATCAATGCTTCCGACCTAAAAACACATCAAGGCGAACGCGTTGTCGAAGTTAAATGGCTAGCTGGGGCTGCCAGTGTGTTTCTGGTGAATATTCAAGTCGAAGCACTCGATCGAGCCAGATTACTCGCAGATGTTACGCGAACACTTTCTGAGCAGCACGTAAACATTTTGAGTGCATCAGTCTCTACCTCGAAGGATCGCACGGCAATTTCAAGATTTACTTTTGAGATGGCGGACGCCACGCATCTTGACGCCGTGCTAAGTGCGGTTCGAAATATTGAAGGTGTTTACGATGTGTATCGAACCTTCAATAACTAACGCAGCAGTGTTTAGCTAAATTCCGCTAAATTCTTTTCAGCTTCAGCTAGCCAAACTCTTCGAGCAACTGCTGAATCCGTGGCCTCTTGCGCCTTCTTTGCATTTCCGGCAGCAGTTGCTTTGGCCGCAGCTTTTTCGTAATTAGCGATTGCCTCAGATAGCTGACGAACTACATCGGCTGCCCGTGCTTTGGCCGCTGGATCTGACTTGCGCCAGATGGTGGCTTCGGCTTCTTTATATGCCGCTTCGACAACCGCTAACCGTGCATCAAGGGCGGCACGCTTATCACGAGCTGTCATACCGATCTTGCTCCACTGGTTTTGTAGCTCACGAAGGACTTTCTTCTGTTCAGCTAAGTCGGTAATCGGAAGCAGTTTCTCAATCTCAGTAATCAAAGTATTACGCTTTTCTAAGTTGGCGCTCATGGTTACTTCGCGCTTTTCGAGGTCGGCATTCTTGGCGGCAAAGAATGAATCTTGTGAAGCTTTAAACCGAGCCCAAAGTTTTGTGTCATCACTCATCTTGCCGCGACCGGCAGCTTTCCAAGCATCCATCAAAGCTTTAAAGCGACGAGCAGTTGCAACCCAATCAGTTGAAGTTGCGAGGCTTTCGGCTTCGGCAACTAGTTTCTTCTTAGCTTCCGATACGACCGCAGTTACTTCTTCAAGGGATGCGAAGTGAGTACGACGACGCTTATCAAACTTATTGCGAGAAGATGAGAAACGTTTCCAGAGATCAGTATCAGTTTTCTTATCTAAACGTGGCGCCGATTTCCACTCATCTAGCAGTGCCTTAAGGCGATCGCCAGTAACCTTCCAACTAGTTGAATCGGCAAGCGACTCAGCCTCGGCAACAATTTTTTCTTTCTCAATTAATACTTGAGCCAAACGTTCGGCCTTAACAATTTCTTCAGCTGCCTTTTTTGCCTCGTAGGCACCACGATGATCCTCGATTAGCGGTGAAAGTTGTTCTACGGCAACAGCTAGTGCAGCTAAATCACCAACACCATTTAGTTCACGAACTTGCTCGCGTAATTTCACTACGGCAGTAGTGGCATCTCCTGGGACCATAGCACCAGATTTAATTCGCGCAGATAGCAGCGCAACTTCAGATGCAATTGCTTCAAATTTACGAACAAAGTAAGCCAACGCTTCTTCATTACTTTTTCCAGGATATGAACCCACTGGCTTATCGCCTTCTTGGGTAATGACGTAAACAGTGCCATCTTCGCCAACGCGACCGAAACGAGCAGGATCCCCAATAAGTGCTGAAGCCGCAGAGACAACTGCGGGGGATTGGGTTGGAGTAATTGGATTCTCGGTCATGGTGGATCCTTTCAGCGCGGTAGCTCTTGAGAATTTCTCGTAAGAGCCTTCGCTATTGGGTTAATTGGTAGATGGCAGAACATTTGGGTGACGATGTACAAAAATGATCGAAATCATGACCGCACTACGTCGTTGGTTGGAAAGGTAAAGGTACCCTGTCCGCCTAGGGTATTTCCAATGGGTCTGGTCAAGACTGCGGAATTGAGCGTAGAAAGGTGGGGTAGCAATGCTAGTTGCAGGCTTCCCAGCCCAAATGTACGCCACCAACTGCTGGGTACTGGCTACCGGCGAGGGCTCTGAGTGCATCGTTATTGACCCAGGTATGCCAGATGTTTCGATGGAGCTCGCAGAACTACTCAGCAAACATCGGTTAAAGCCAGTGGCGACACTTTTAACGCACGGACATTTAGACCATACCTTCTCAGTTGTGCCGATCTGTGATGGTTACGGAATTCCGGCATACATACATAGCGAAGATCGAAATCTTTTGCTTGATCCGGCAGCTGCAGTTAGCCCCGAATTCGGAGCGACTTTGGCGAGTATGAGTTTTAGCGAGCCTGCCGAAGTGAGAGAGTTAAAGAGCGGCGAAGAATTCGAATTAGTTGGTTTGAAAATCAAAGCTATCCATAGTCCTGGTCATACCCGTGGATCGTTGATGTTTCTAGTTGATGACCAAACGCTGCTTAGTGGAGATGTTCTCTTCGCCGGATCAATCGGTCGCACAGATTTACCTACTGGCTCTAGTTCGGATATGCAGAAGACTTTAACTAAGAAAGTCCTAACTTTGGGCGATGAAATAAGAGTGCTCCCCGGACATGGGCCAGAAACTATGATCGGTTATGAACGCAAGAACAATCCATATTTGATTGAAGCTTGGAAAGCGAGCAGATGATGAAATTTCAGGCACCTAAGGGAGTAAGTGAGTATGTGCCGCTGCGCAGTAACGCCTTCGCTTGGGTGCGTTCAACTCTAGAGAACACCATTCGTTCTGCGGGTTATCAGTTACTTGAGTTGCCAATCTTTGAAGATACCGAATTGTTTTCACGCATGGGCGCATCAACTGACGTTGTCTCCAAAGAGATGTATACCTTTGAAGATCGTGGTGGTCGATCGATAACGTTGCGCCCCGAAGGTACTGTCGGAGCTCTGCGCGCAGTAAATGAACATGGGCTAGATCGCGGTTCACTTCCCGCCAAGGTTTACTACTGTGGTCCTTTCTTCCGCGCAGAGCGTCCGCAAAAAGGTCGCTATCGTCAGTTTTATTCGATTGGTATCGAGGCAATCGGCACACACGATGCGGCTCTTGATGCCGAGATTATTTCAATTGCTGACGCGGGTTTTAAGAAGCTAGGTTTAACAAAGTATCGCCTGGAAATAACTTCGCTCGGTGATGCTCAGTCACGAGCGGCACATCGAGTTGATCTAGTGGCGTTCATCAGCAAACTCGACCTGGATGAAGAAACCAAGGAACGCGCAGCCCTAAATCCATTGCGGCTATTTGATGACAAACGAGATGAAGTTAGAGAGTTAATGGCAAAGGCGCCAATTTTGCTCGATTATCTATCGCCAGAATCCGAAGCGAATTTCGCCGAAGTACAACGCCACTTAACTGCCATGGGTGTTGCTTTCACGATTAATCCTCGAATGGTCCGTGGTCTGGATTATTACACGGGCACCACTTTCGAATTTGTCCACGATTTGTTAGGAGCTCAATCCGGCATTGGTGGTGGAGGGCGCTACGACGGTTTAATGGGTGAAATTGGTGGCCAAGATATTACGGGCATTGGTTTTGGCCTTGGGCTAGATCGCGCACTGCTCGCCGTTGAAGCCGAAGGTGTAGTAATTCCAGAAACATTTTCTAGTGATCTATTCATTATTCCAATGGGTGAAGCTGCTAAATCCGCGGCCCTTAAATATGCAGCCGAACTACGGGCCGTTGGGTTTAAAGTTGAATTGGCATTTGGCGATCGGGCTCTGAAAACAGCGATGAAAGCAGCTGATAAGAGCGGTGCTCGTTTTTCACTAGTAATTGGCGATGAAGAAATGGCCAGCGGGGTGGTCGAAGTAAAGGAGATGGTCAGCGGTACGGCCAACTCGGTTAGACTTGATGCCTTAGCGAACGCTTTGAAGTAAGCGTTTGACCAGTAATTTGAATTAATGAACCAAAGGAAAGTTAGGTAGCTAAATTGATCCGTACACACGGGGCAGGCACAATTCGAATGAGCCAAGTTGGCGAGACTGTCACATTGGCTGGTTGGGTTGCTCGCCGTCGCGATCATGGCGGAGTTGCTTTTATCGATTTTCGTGATGCTACTGGATGGGTTCAAGTCGTTATCCGCGATGAAGCAATCGCAAATATGTTGCGCGCAGAGTGGTGTCTAAAGATCACGGGTGTTGTTTCTGAGCGTCCCGCTGGAAATGAAAACACTAACGTTGCGACTGGTGAAATTGAAATTATGGCCGATGAGGTTGTGGTACTTAGCGAAGCCGCTGCTCTACCGTTTCCGGTTGATAGTGGCGATGAAGCGAATATTTCCGAAGAAGTAAGGCTGAAGTATCGATATCTAGATTTGCGTCGCGAGAAGCCAGCCGCAAACTTACGTATGCGCTCAAAAGTTACCGCTGCGATTCGTCGAGTCATGGATTCCGAGGAATTTCTGGATATTGAAACACCTTACTTAACCCGATCCACGCCAGAAGGCGCACGTGACTTCCTAGTACCAGTTCGCCTACAGCCAGGTTCTTGGTATGCCTTGCCGCAATCACCGCAGTTGTTCAAGCAACTCTTGATGGTTGCCGGCATGGAGAAGTACTACCAAATTGCCCGGTGTTTCCGCGACGAAGATTTCCGTGCAGATCGGCAACCAGAATTTACGCAGCTCGATATTGAAATGTCATTTATCGATCAAGAAGATATTTTGGCGATAGCTGAGAAAATTGTTTCGACAGTTTGGCGCGAGACCGTTAACTATGAGATTCCGCTACCGCTGAAACGAATGACTTACGCCGATGCCATGGCCGATTATGGTTCAGATAAGCCTGATCTACGTTTCGGTCAGAAATTAGTTGAGCTAACGCAATTCTTCAGTCAAACTCCCTTCCGCGTTTTCCAAGCACCTTATGTCGGCGCTGTCGTTATGCCTGGGGGAGCAGACTCACCTCGTCGTGAACTAGATGCTTGGCAAGACTGGGCAAAGGCCCGCGGTGCTAAAGGACTTGCGTACATATTAGTAAATGCCGATGGCACGCTAGGCGGCCCAGTTGCTAAGAATCTTTCGGAAGCGGAGTTAGCTGGAATAGTTTCTTCAGCCGGTGCCGCTAATGGCGATGCGATTTTCTTCGCTGCGGGCGAACGTACTGCTTCGCAGAATCTACTCGGTGCTGTCCGTAATGAAATTGGAAGGCGTTGCAACTTAATTAATGAGGGTGCCTGGGAATTTCTCTGGGTGGTAGATGCACCAATGTTTGAACCAACCGATGGTGGTGGCTGGACTGCAGTTCATCATCCGTTTACTGGACCTAAACCAGAATTTGCGGAAACCTTTAAAGCTGATCCAGCATCTGCTCTTGCTTACGCATATGACATTGTCCTGAACGGTACCGAGCTAGGTGGCGGATCAATTCGTATTCATGATCGCAATATGCAGAAGCAAGTTTTTGAAGTTATCGGGCTAACTGATGAAGAGGCCAACAATAAGTTTGGCTTTTTACTTGATGCCTTCAATTACGGACCACCGCCTCACGGCGGAATTGCACTTGGCTTAGATCGCGTATGCGCACTTCTAAGTGGCTCAGAATCAATCCGTGAAGTCATTGCTTTCCCAAAGACGGCATCCGGTGGTGACCCGCTAACTGGTGCGCCTACTCCAATTACCCCCGCCCAACGCAAGGAAGCTGCAATTGACTGGTTTCCAGAAGTGGCTGAAAAGAAGTAGTTGTAAGCCTACGCGGTAGGATTTAGTTAAGAGTTACCGGAAAGGGAAGTCATGAGCGCAGGTGGAATTGCCTTAATTATTTGTGCGGTATCGCTTTTTGCGATTGCCGTGGCGGTTGCCTATGCCGTGATTCGTTTTGGTCGGTTGATTGATGAAGCAAAAGTTTCACTTAAGTCCCTCACCGAAGAAACCGTTCCGTTGATAGATAACGTCACCCAGACCGTGAATCTAGTAAACGGCCCGCTTGAGAGCTTTAACAAGATCACTAAGAACGTTGAAAACATTTCAACAAAAGCGTCTGAGGCAACTTCAAGTTTCGTTGATAAAGGTGGTCCCGCTTTGAAGATTGCAGGCGCCCTCATGACTGCTGCCGGCGCGTCAAAGAAACGTAAAGCTAAAAAGACAAAGGCAGAGTGATCAGTACTAGTGGAATCTGCCGAGATACGTTCACGCTGGCTGCGCTTTTTCGAATCTAATAACTCTCAAGGTTTAAGCCACACGGTTGTTCCATCGGCTTCGCTGATTGCTGATGACCCAAATTTACTTTTAGTTAATGCGGGAATGGTTCCATTTAAACCATTTTTTTTGGGTGAAGTAACACCGCCTTATGCACGCGCTACTTCAGTGCAGAAATGTGTTCGTACTTTAGATATTGACGAAGTTGGTAAGACAACTCGCCACGCTTCATTTTTTCAGATGTGTGGCAATTTCTCATTTGGAGATTACTTCAAAGAAGGTGCGATTGCCCTCGCTTGGGAGCTTTTAACAAAGCCAATTGCTCAAGGTGGCTATGGTTTTCCAGAAGATAAATTATGGGTAACTGTTTTCCACACTGATGATGAAGCTGCTGATATTTGGCATCACAAGATGGGTGTTCCAAAAGAACGAATTCAGCGTCGCGGCATGGCAGATAATTTCTGGTCAATGGGTGTTCCAGGTCCTTGTGGCCCATGCTCTGAAATTTACTACGATCGAGGGCCGACATATGGCGCCGAAGGCGGACCGATAGCTGATGAGAATCGTTATTTAGAGATCTGGAACTTAGTGTTCATGCAGAATGAGCGCGGTGCCGGCACTAGCAAAGATGATTATCCAATCTTGGGCGAATTGCCAGCGAAAAGTATTGATACTGGCTTAGGTTTAGAACGCACCGCAGCACTGCTACAAGGTGTTGAGAATATTTACGAAATCGATACCACGATGCAGATTCTTAATGTGGCTAGCTCGCTGACCGGTATCCAATACGGCAAAGCTGAAAAGTCCGATATTTCGCTACGGGTTATTGCCGATCATGCTCGCACTTCAGCGATGTTGATTGGCGATGGCGTAACACCTGGTAATGAAGGACGTGGCTATGTATTGCGTCGCATGATGCGTCGCACTATTCGTAATATGCGTCTACTTGGTTCGCACGATCCAATTATCTCGGATCTAACTAGAGCAGCTATCGGTGCGATGGGGCCGCAATATCCGGAACTAGTTGCAGCGCAAGACCGAATCCTGGCAGTTTCAGTTGCTGAAGAAGAAAGTTTCTTGCAGACCCTTAAGAGCGGTACCCAGATTTTTGATTTAACTGCCACTGCTTTGAAGGCCAAAAAGGTTTCGACTTTGGCTGGCGAAGAAGTGTTTAAATTGCACGACACTTACGGTTTCCCATACGACTTGACCCTTGAGATGGCGCAAGAAGTTGGCTTGCAAATTGATACCGATGGTTTCCACCGTCTTATGAAAGAGCAGAAAGATCGAGCCAAGGCTGATGCTCGTGTAAAGAAATCTGGTCATACCGATTTATCTCAATACAAACAGATCGCTGACGGGTCTGGTCTATCTACTTTTCTTGGCTACACACATACCGAAGCTGAAGGAAAGATCAACGGTCTTCTAGTAGACGGTGTGATTGCGCAAAGCGCCAAGAGTGGCGATGAAGTAGAAGTTGTTCTTGATCGCACGCCGTTCTATGCCGAAGGCGGCGGACAGTTGGCTGATGCGGGTTTAATCAAGCTGGCTAATGGTGCGATTATTGAAATTGATGATGTGCAAGCACCAGTAAATGGTTTATCAGTTCACCGTGGCCGAGTATTAAGTGGTGAAGTGGCAGTTGGCCAAGGTGCACTTTCTACAATTGATCAAGAACGGCGTGATGCAATTTCGCGTGCGCATACAGCTACGCACATGGTGCACAAAGCTTTCCGCGAAGTTCTTGGCGAAACCGCTACCCAAGCTGGTTCTGAAAACTCGCCAGGCCGTTTCCGCTTTGATTTTCCAGCTACTGGCGCAGTTTCAGATGTAGCTCTTGATGAGGTTGAGTCACGAGTTAACACCTTGCTGCTTGATAACCTCGAAGTAACCGCGCAGAGCATGTCGCAAGCTGAAGCTAAAGCGATAGGCGCAATGGCTTTGTTCGGTGAGAAATATGGCGACACTGTTCGCGTAGTTAGCGTCGGTGATTGGGCTCGCGAGCTTTGCGGAGGAACCCACGTATCACGCTCAGGCCAACTAGGTGTGATAAAACTTTTAAGTGAATCTTCAATTGGTGCAGGTGTGCGACGCGTTGAGGCCTTAGTTGGAGTCGACGCCTACAAGTTCCTTGCACGCGAACATTTGCTGCTTAACTCTTTAACTCAAATTATCAAAGGGTCTCGAGTTGAAGAGCTGCCCGAGCGCATTAACGACTTATTGGAAAAGATCAAAGAGATTGAAAAAGAGTTGGCTGCTGTGCGTTCCGCTCAAGCCTTAGGTAATGTGTCGGCAATAGCAGAATCAGTGACCAAAGTTGGTCAGATTGATTTGATTACTGCGGTGTTACCAGATGGAATTTCAGGCGATGATCTACGAACCATCGCACTGGATCTTCGCAATCGTTTTTCAACTTCGGTTATTGCGCTCATAAGTTCAGCCGCTGGCAAGTCGGTCCTAGTGGTTGCCGCTTCAGACTCGGCGCGCGCGCTTGGGGCTAAATCAGGTGCGCTAGTAAAAATTGGTTCCACAATTCTCGGTGGCGGTGGTGGCGGTAAAGATGATTTCGCCCAGGGCGGCGGCACGGATGCGAGCAAGTCAGCCGATTCGCTAGCCGCAATTACAGCTGCCGTGGCAGCGCTATAACGCAGATGCTAAGAGGTCGCCGGATCGCTTTTGATTATGGTGATGTGCGAATCGGTGTGGCGATTTCAGATCCAGATTCTATTTTGGCATCGCCATTAACCACACTTTCGAGCGCAGATCCAAGACTCTTTGCGCAGATAGCAGCGTTGATAGTTGAACATGAGCCGGTCGGCATTTATGTGGGCGAACCGCTGAACCTCTCTGGGCAATCAAGTACTTCGGCACAAAGAGCGTCAGCTTTCGCCGAGAAGCTTGCCTCCGAATTCAAAGTTCCCGTAACCATGATTGATGAGCGACTATCTACAGTGTCGGCAACAAATGCGATGCGAAAGAATGGGGTCAACGCTAAGGATGCTCGCAGCAAGATTGATATGGCGGCAGCGGTAGCAATTCTTGAGCAAGCTTTAGCAATAGAAAAGGCAAAAGATGTTTAATCGTAATTCGATGAAGCGTTTAAGCGTCGCGGGCATTGTGATCCTTGCTTTCACATTCGGACTACGCGAAATCAATCAATCTGGTGGGGGATACGCGAATTTCCCTGAACGAGTTATTTCACAGTCAGAAAAGAGCGTTTCCATATCTATCCCCACAGGGGCAACGGGTGCTGAGATTGCAAAAATTCTGCAATCGGCAGGGGTCGTCGCATCAGCAGAAAGTTTCTTTAGAGCAGCAGTAGCAAATCCAAAAGCTTCATCCATTGCGCCTGGAACACATTCTCTCTCTTTGAGGATCAGTGGAAAAACTGCACTTGAACAATTATTGGACCCCAAGCGAATTACTGATCTAATCAAAATAACTGAGGGTGCCTGGAACTCTGAGGTCTTTGCGCAAATGATGGCCACAAAGAATTGGTCAACCAGTCCGGTTCAGTCAGCGAAAGAAGTGGTTTTACCTGAAGGAATTACCGCACTTGAGGGAGTTCTATTTCCGGCTCAATATAGTTTCGCCGAAGGTACCAATCAGGTAGCGGCTTTACAGAGCATGGTGAATAGATTCAACGAGGTAATCTCCACAATTAATTTTGTTGATCCAGCCGGGAAATTAGATAAACAGCAATTAGTCACATTAGCTTCGTTGGTTCAAGCTGAGGGCGACACTAAAGATTTTGCGCAGATTTCTAGAGTGATTAGAAATAGATTGGCGATCGGGATGCCATTGCAACTAGATTCGACCGTTCACTATCTAAAAAATACGCGTGGCCAGATTTTCCTGAGCAATAAGTCAACAAAGTTAAAGTCGCCCTACAACACTTATCAGAATTATGGATTACCCCCAGCGCCGATCGGAAATCCTGGTTTAGCAGCGCTTAAGGCAGCTATCGCACCGGCTGAGGGAGACTGGTTATTCTTCATCACAGTAGCACCTGGGGATACGCGCTTTACCAAGTCGTTTTCAGAGTTCAATAGCTGGAAGTTGGTTTACCAAAAGAATCGAAAGGCGGGTGCATTTGAATGAGAACCTTTAATGGCGCGGTTCTCGGTTCGCCAATCTCACATTCACTTTCACCAGTTATTCATCAGGTCGCTTATGAATGTTTAGAAATTTCGGCAAAATACACAGCCGTTGAGGTTAAAGGCGGCAACCTAGCCAAATATTTGGAATCCACACCACCAGAGCTAAATAGTTTCTCGCTGACCATGCCGCTGAAAGAAGAGCTAGTTGATTTAGGTTTTCCTACTTCTGAGCTAGCAAAGCGAATTAAAAGTGCGAATACCTTGATTAAAGTTGGAGATTCGTGGAAAGTTGAAAGCACCGATGTTGTAGGTTTTCAGCAAAGCGTGGCTGCAAAAACGAATGCAACATTCCAAAATATATTGATTTTAGGTGGGGGAGCAACAGCTCGAGCGGCGATTGCGGCTTTCGATAGCGTGGGGGCTTCGATAGATGTGGCAAGCCGTAGTGAACATCGCAGTGCGAGTTTGATTAAGTCCGCCCTCTTTGCGCCAGTATCTGTAATTGGTTTTGATGATCAGATTGTCTGGTCAAAATATGATTTGATCGTTAACACTTCATTAGCTGGTGCGGCTGATGAGCTGGTTGGAAAGATTGCGGGAGCAAGCGCTCTTCTCTTTGAGGCACTTTACAATCCTTGGCCAACTGCGTTAATGGGTTTCTGGCGAAATGTGGGTCTTGAAAGTATTGATGGTTTAGATCTTTTGGTTCACCAAGCGATTTCGCAAGTCGCAATCTTCGCGGGCACCTCAGTGAAACGTTCACAATTGGCGCCTCTTATGCGTGAGGCCGCAATAAAGCGTTTGTAAAAAGGTTCTACACAGTAATAAGATTGAATTCAACACACACAAGGTGAGTGACTACTTTTCTAGGTATGGATTTAGAGATTTTGGCGTTTATTTCCTGCCTTTGGTGGGCTGTGGTTATTGCATATAGAGATTTACACACCTATCGAATAACTAATTCCTCACTCGTGTTAGGCCTTGCTCTGATCTGGCCATCGCTATTCCAGCTTGACCAAACATTTCAAATCACATCATGGTTCTTCGTTATTTCGATCGCCGCTTTATTGGCTGGTCTAACCTCTTTTGTAGGAATGGGTGATGTGAAATTAGTTCTCGTCATTGCTCCTTGGCTGCATTACGAGAATATGAGCAAGACCCTGCTTCTGCTTATCGCGGTCGCCTGGCTTCAATTGTTGGTGGTTTCGCTAATTCATCGTGGGTTTCCGAAACGGATAGCTTTTGCACCAGCCATCTTGCTTGCCGCAGCGCTTAATATGGCGACATAAAAGGCAATCATCTGCGAGAATTACCCCATGCGTTGGTTAACTGCGGGTGAGTCTCATGGTCCAGCTCTCAGTGCAATCATTGAGGGAATTCCGGCTTCGGTTCAAATTACGACTGCTGATATTGACTATCACCTTGCCCGCCGCCGACTAGGCGTTGGACGAGGTGCCCGACAGAATTTTGAAGCCGATAAAGTCACAATTCTGGGCGGAATTCGTTTAGGTCTAACGCAAGGTGGGCCGATTTCGATTCAAGTAGCAAACTCTGAGTGGCCCAAGTGGGAAAAAGTGATGTCAGCTGACCCAGTTCCAGAAGAAGAGATAAAAGATTTAGGTCGTAACGCACCGCTTAGCCGTCCGCGACCTGGGCACGCAGATTTAGTTGGAATGCAGAAGTACGATTTCGATGATGCTCGTGCGATTTTAGAACGCGCTAGTGCTCGTGAGACTGCGTCACGTGTTGCGCTCGGCGCTGTTGCTCGTGCTTTCTTGTCACAGACATGCGGGATTACGGTATTAAGTCACGTTTTATCTATTGGGTCCGTGCGTGTTCCCGAAAATACAGTGTTGCCAAGTGAAGGCGACATGAAACGAATTGATGAAGATCCAGTTCGTTGTGCTGATTCAAAGACGAGTGCAGCCATGATCACTGAGATTGAGTCCGCGCATTCAGATGGTGACACGCTTGGCGGAGTAGTTGAAGTGTTGGCATACAACTTGCCACCAGGGCTAGGTTCGCATGTGCACTGGGATCGTCGACTTGATGCCCGCTTAGCAGCTGCGATGATGGGTATTCAAGCGATTAAAGGTGTTGAAGTTGGTGATGGTTTTACGACTGCAACTCGTCGCGGGTCAGTAGCGCACGATGAGATTGAGCGCGGCCCAGATGGATCAATTCGTCGACGTACTGATCGTGCTGGCGGTACCGAAGGTGGAATGTCTAACGGTGAAGTTTTGCGTGTTCGTGCGGCAATGAAACCTATTTCCACAGTACCAAGGGCGCTAGATACCATAGATGTTAAAACTGGTGAGGCTGCGAAAGCAATCAACCAACGGTCCGATGTTTGCGCTGTTCCTGCCGCAGGAGTGGTTGCTGAAGCGATGGTTGCATTGGTGCTAGCTGAAGCAGTTCTAGAAAAGTTTGGCGGCGATAGCGTTGGTGAAACTAAGCGCAACTTCGAAAGCTATATTGCGCACCTATCGATAAAATGAGTAACCAGATTATTCTGATTGGGCCGCCCGGTGCTGGGAAAAGCACCATCGGACATTCGTTAGCTAAGAAAATGCAGGTTAAATTTGCCGATACTGATGCGTTAATCGAGGCTAAGTTAGCGAAGAAGATCTCAGATATATTTGTGGATTTGGGCGAGCCAGTCTTTCGCACAGAGGAATTAATTGTGCTTGCCGAAGTTTTACAGTCCGATAACGGCGTTGTATCACTTGGCGGAGGTGCACCTATTTCACCGCAAGCACAGGAACTCTTGCGTAGTAGCGGCGCTACCGTCATCTTTTTGGATATTTCACTAGGTAAGGCTGCTGCTCGAGTTGGCTTTAATCGCGATCGCCCGCTTTTACTAGGCAATCCACGCGCGCAGTGGAACGAACTTATGAGTTCTCGTAGACCAATTTACGAGAGCTTGGCGACTGCGGTTATTCCAGTTGATGATCGCTCCATTAATGAAATTTGTGCAGATATTTTGGCGGTTGCGTAATGAAACATATTTCGGTTTCAGCCGATCGTGATTATGAAGTCGTAATCGACGCTAGTTGGCAAATAGCTCTTGAGCCGTACTTAGTGAGTCGAGGCCAAGTGGCGGTTATAGTCTCAGAAGCGATGTGTGATCGCATTACTGGTTTGCCTGATACTGATGCACAAATTCATATTTTTCCGGTCCCAGATTCTGAGGCTGGTAAGTCTTTTGCGACTTATCAAAAATTGCTTGATTGGTTAGGCGCCGCCGGCTTCACGCGCAACGACTTAGTAATTGCTGTCGGCGGTGGTGCGGTTACCGATCTTTCTGGTTTCGTCGCAAGCACTTGGTTAAGAGGCATCGATTGGGTGGCAGTACCTACAACGCTTGCGGCCATGGTCGATGCCGCAGTTGGTGGCAAAACCGGAATCAATAGTGAATACGGTAAGAATCTAATCGGTTCGTTTTATTCACCGATTTCAGTTTTGGTTGATCTCTCTTGGTTGGACACGCTAAGTGATCGTGACTTCGCTGCTGGTCTAGCTGAAGTATTAAAGAGTGGGTTTATTGCAGATGGCGAAATAGTTGAACTGCTTGACGCAAAGACATTGCCGGAGGTTCGAAGCAATCAAGCTTTAACGTTGGAGCTAATCTCGCGAACTGTGGCGGTTAAAGCCAAAGTAGTCAGTGGCGATTTCAAAGAGAGCTTTGATCGCGAGATTCTTAATTATGGTCACACTCTTGGACACGCCATTGAGTTGCATAGCAAATACGCGCTTCGCCATGGCGAGTGCGTTTCGATCGGTTTAGTTTTCGCCGCCAACTTGGCTAATCAAGTTGGTCTTCTTTCCGATGAAGTAACTACGCTACATCTCAAGATTTTAGAGAAACTCAGATTGCCAACATCCTACGAGAGCCAACATTGGCCAGAGTTACGTGCCAACATGGCAATCGATAAGAAATCTCGATCAGGCACCTTACGTTTCGTAGGAATCAGCGAAATAGGCAAGACGCTGCGAATTGAAGCGCCTAGTGAAAGCGACTTACTAGCAGCATATGAGAGGCTTTGCTCATGAAGATTTTGGTGATTAATGGACCCAACTTAGCTCGGTTAGATATTCGGAACTCGAGCATCTACGGTGATTTCAATTATCCGCAACTCAAGTCATTCATTGAAGAGTCTGCCAAGAGCCATGGTTATGAAGCAGATGTTCGGCAGAGCGATGACGAAGCAGCCATTATTTCTTGGCTACATGAAGCCGCCGATAATTCAACGCCAGTCATAATTAATCCAGCAGCCTTTACACATTATTCATACGCAATTCGCGATGCGGCCGAGCTAGTGAAGTCACCATTGATCGAAGTACATTTATCAAACCCGCTTGCCCGCGAAGAGTTCCGTCACACCTCTGTTATTTCTGGCGTAGCTAATGGCACTATTGGTGGTTTTGGGCCTAATTCATATGCGTTAGCGATTTCAGCACTTAAAGGCCTAACTAAGTAAGACCCAAACTAAGTAAACCTACGCTGCGGATTTAAGTATTCGCACAGGTATTAGGTATCCTAAGGTCTCGTCCACCGATCTGCGGTGGCTAAAACTTTGCGCCTCATTGCGCATATAGGAGAGTCTCAAAGTGGCAACCACCAGTGATCTTAAAAATGGCATGTGTCTCGATATTGAAGGTTCACTTTGGACTGTAATCGAATTCCAACACGTCAAACCAGGCAAAGGCCCAGCATTCGTTCGCACAAAGATGCGCCAAGTTTTGACAGGTAAAGTTGTTGAGAAGACACTGAACGCTGGCGTGAAGATCGATATTGCTATTCTGGAAAAGCGCGAAATGCAGTTTCTTTACAAAGAGGGCGAAGATTTTGTTTTCATGGATAATAAAACATATGACCAGATGAATATTTCTGCAGCCACCGTTGGTGATGCCGCAAATTACATGTTAGAGAACACTGAAGCAATCGTTGCAATTCACGAAAACAATCCGCTTTATATTGAACTACCTGCATCGGTTCAATTGACCGTGACTTATACCGAACCTGGCTTACAAGGTGATCGCTCTTCAGGTGGAACTAAACCAGCAACAGTTGAAACTGGAATCCAGATTCAGGTGCCACTTTTCATCAAACAAGATGAGAAGATTATGGTTGATACTAGAGATGGATCGTACCAAGGTCGCGCTAACTAGTGTCCGCTCGTAGTAAAGCCCGAAAACATAGTTTGGATATCCTCTACGAAGCCGATATCCGTAAGAGTGACCCGTTAGCAATTATTGAAACCCGACTAAACATCAGCGATGATGCGGAGCTTCCGCCAGTTCGTGATTACACGAAAGAGTTAGTTACTGGTGTTACTGAACATAAACGTAAGATTGATGAACTAATTGCTACCTATATTCAAGGTTGGGATTTAGACCGGTTAGCGGCGGTTGATCGAAATATTCTGCGTATCGCAATATTTGAAATCCTTTGGGCCAGCGAGATCCCTGATGCAGTAGCCATTGATGAAGCTTTGATTCTTGCGAAAGATCTCTCTACTGAGGAGTCCGCGGGTTACATTCATGGTGTCTTAGCAAAAATTACTTCGATCAAGAGTGACTTATCTCTTTAATTAAGTAATTCTCAGCGTTAAGCCAGTGCAGAAGTTCAGCTGGTTCGATGCCAATCGCAAAACTCAAATTTGTTAGATCAGATTCTCTGATCGATAAAACTTCGCCATTCCAGTCACTTCTTCTTTTGACTATCCCAGCGCAGTAAGTAACTACCAAAGCTAAACGAGCTGGGTTTGCAAAATTCGGACGACTAACTGCGCGTAAATCTAAAGTCAGATTCTGGACTGAGCCATGCTCAGTAATTGGCTGCCCGAGCAAGTACGTGACATCGACGCCTAATATTCGCGCAATTTCACCAAGCCTAGAGATGGGCATATTTCGTGACCCGCGTTCATACGAGCCAATTACAACTGCCTTAATCTTTCCAACTTCAGCCATTTCGGCAATGGTCCAACCTCGCTTGCGGCGGGCAGCACGCATGCGACGGCCAATCTCAATGTTGGTGGGAAATGGACGGGTGAAGGTATCGGACTGCGGATTTAAGGTCATGAGAGCAAAGTTAGTCGTGTCGGAACCACGGTGATTTAGGCTATCCACAGCTTTCACCAACCTGCTGCTACTATTCGGCTGCATCCTTTAAGACCCATCCTGAGAGGTGGGGAAGGAGATTTAAATGAAAACAGTTTTGCCTGCGCCCGATATGTCGCGCGCAATAGTCCGCATAGCTCATGAAATTTTAGAGCGCTATGACGGTGCTGACTCAATCACTCTTCTAGGAATTCCGACTCGCGGGGCTCACTTGGCAACCCGTATCGCAGCCGCCATTAATGCTATCGAGGGTGGGCAAGTCGCAGTTGGAACCTTAGACACCACAATGCATCGCGATGATCTGCGAAGCCGTTCTCCCAAAGCTCTGCTACCGACCTTAATTCCAGCTGACGGCATTGAAGGACGACATGTGGTCTTAGTCGATGACGTTCTTTTCTCTGGCCGCACCATTCGCGCCGCACTCGACGCACTTGGCGAAATAGGCCGGCCCACCAGCGTCTCTCTAGCCGTACTAGTAGATCGCGGACACCGTGAGCTGCCAATTAAGGCTGATTTCGTGGGCAAGAACATTCCAACTTCTCGTAGCGAGGTAATTAAGGTCAATTTGATTGAGGTTGATGGGACTGATGAAGTAACAATCGCCGAAGGGGGAGCCAAGTGAAGCATTTATTGAGCATTAACGATCTCTCTCGCGAAGAGGCAATTTTGATTCTTGATACCGCCGCCGAGTTGGCGCGCATCTCAGATGGTCCGATGAAAAAGTTACCGACACTTCGCGGTCGCACAATCGTAAACCTTTTTGCCGAAGACTCCACCCGAACCAGAATTTCATTCGAAGCTGCAGCCAAACGACTATCTGCCGATGTAATTAATTTCTCGGCTAAAGGTTCAAGTCTGAGCAAAGGTGAATCACTAAAGGACACTGCACGAACTTTGCAAGCTATGGGTGCTGATGCCGTTGTTATTCGCCATCCGGCCTCTGGCGCACCGTTTCGATTAGCCGATAATCAATGGATGAGTGGGGCAGTAATTAATGCCGGCGATGGCACCCATGAGCATCCGAGCCAAGCTTTACTTGATGCCTACACAATTCGCAAACACCTTGGTAAAGGTGCTAAAGATTTAGCTGGGCTTCGAGTTGCGATAGTTGGTGACATTCTGCATTCTAGAGTGGCTCGTTCAAATGTTTTGTTACTAACAAAGTTAGGTGCCCATGTGACGCTAGTTGCGCCACCGACATTATTGCCATTTGGGGTTGAAAGTTGGCCAGTCACGGTTTCATATGATTTAGATTCAGTTATCTCACAAGTTGATGTAATTATGATGCTACGCATTCAACAGGAACGAATGCAGGAGATTTTTTTTCCAAGTGCTCGGGAATATTCTAGGTACTACGGCTTAAATCGCGAGCGTATGAACGCTCTAAATCCAAGAGCCATCATCCTGCATCCAGGTCCAATGAACCGAGGTCTCGAGATTACGGCCGAGGCTGCTGACAGTGCTAGATCAGTTATTGTCGAACAAGTAAGCAACGGCGTCAGTGTGCGAATGGCGATTCTCTATCTGTTACTAGGCGGGGCACCAATTGAAGGCGGGATCAACTAATGAGTTACTTATTGAAGAACGCAACGATGCCAGATGGCAACAAAACTGACTTAGCGATTCTTGACGGTCACTTTGTTGCGACTAGTTCACTACCAACGGACCATCAAGTTATAGATTTAGCAGGTAAGCAGGTGTTGCCGGGCTTAGTTGATCTACACACTCATCTACGTGAGCCAGGTTTTGAAGAATCCGAGACGGTTGCAACAGGTTCTCTTTCTGCTGTCCGTGGTGGCTTTACCGCAATTAGCGCAATGGCGAATACCTCACCAGTTGCTGACACTGCAGGCGTTGTCGAACAGGTCTATCGACTTGGTCAAGCAGCTGGCTTGTGTGATGTGTTTCCAATTGGCGCGGTAACTCAAGGCTTAAATGGTCAAACACTCTCTGAAATTGGCGCAATGGCTGATTCAGCTGCGCAAGTTAGAGTTTTTAGTGATGATGGAAAATGTGTTTTTGATCCACTAATCATGCGTCGCGCTTTGGAGTATGTAAAGAAATTCGATGGCGTCATTGCGCAACATGCGCAAGAACCTGCTCTAACCCAAGATGCACAGATGAACGAAGGCGAAATGTCTGCTCAGTTAGGGCTAAAAGGATGGCCGGCAGTAGCTGAAGAAGCAATCATCGCTCGTGATGTTTTGCTGGCTGAACATACTAAGTCGCGCTTACATATCTGTCACCTTACAACTGCTGGTGGTGTAGAGATTATACGTTGGGCTAAAGCAAGGGGGATTCAGGTAACAGCGGAAGTAACTCCGCATCATCTATTGCTTACTGATGATTACGCAAAAACCTATGATCCTATCTTCAAAGTTAATCCACCATTGCGCCTCGAGAGTGATGTGTTAGCGCTACGCGAGGGTTTAGCAGATGGCACCATCGATATCGTTGCAACTGATCATGCACCACATAGTTTAGAGAGCAAGGATTGCGAATGGTCGGTTGCTAGTTTCGGGATGGTTGGACTGGAAACAGCGCTATCTATCGTGATTAAGACTATGGTCGAAACCGGTTTGATGAACTATCAAGACGTTGCTCAAAGACTTTCGATCGCGCCCGCACAGATTGCTCGTTACAAGAACCACGGACAAGACTTAGTAGTTGGTAACGTAGCCAATCTCACGGTCGTAGATACCTCGGCTAAATGGGTTGTAGATCGCGACTTAATGTCTACTAGATCTAAGAACACACCGTTCCATGGTTTTGAACTACCCGGCGTCGTAACGCATACCTTCTTCAACGGAAAGCTGGTCTTTGGTGGGTAAGGCGCTTTTGGTTTTAGAAGATGGTCGTATCTTTAACGGTAGTTCGTGGGCAGCGGTCGGTACAACTTTTGGCGAAGCAGTGTTTTCAACTGGAATGACCGGGTATCAAGAAACGCTTACTGATCCGAGTTATCACAAGCAGGTAGTTATCATGACAGCTCCGCACATTGGTAATACTGGTATGAATACAGTTGATGAAGAATCTTCCAGAATCTGGGTAAGTGGCTTTGTAGTTAGAAACCCTTCACCGATGGTTAGTAATTGGCGCAGCCAACGATCTCTTGAAGACGATTTGATTGCTCAAGGCGTGGTTGGTATTCGTGGCGTAGATACCAGAGCGCTTACGAAGCATTTACGTGATCGTGGCGCTATGAAAGTTGGAATTTTTTCCGGTACCGATTTTTCGATCGAAGAAATGGTTACCCAAGTTAGATCAAGTGGCGCGATGTCAGGTGCCTATCTAGCGCAAGATGTATCTACCGCCAAGCCTTATGTAGTACCGGCGATCGGTGAAAAGAGATTTACAGTGGCGGCGTTAGACCTAGGAATAAAAGCAGCGACACCTCGTTCGATGGCAGCTCGCGGTATCGAGGTTCATGTATTGCCAGCCAGTACTAACTTCGCTGAAATTCTTGCGCTTAATCCAGACGGAGTCTTTATCTCAAATGGCCCGGGCGACCCATCAACTATGAATGAGACCGTTGAGTTGGTACGCGAAGTGCTACACGCAAAAATTCCAATCTTTGGTATCTGTTTTGGACATCAAGTTTTGGGTCGAGCACTTGGTTTTGAATCCTACAAGCTGACCTTTGGTCATCGCGGAATTAATCAACCGGTTATCGATAAAGTAACTGAAAAAGTTGAGATCACAGCTCACAATCATGGCTTTGCGATCAAAGCGCCAACTACCGGCACTTTCACAACTGTATTTGGACCTGGCCATGTAACGCACGTGAACTTAAATGACGATGTAGTCGAAGGTTTAGCTCTTCTTGAGCAACCTGCCTTTAGCGTTCAGTACCACCCAGAGGCAGCCGCGGGCCCACACGATGCAAACTATTTGTTTGATCGTTTCGTCGACTTAATGGCGGCCAATCCAGTCGGAGTAGTAAATGCCTAGAGATAATTCAATCAAAAGTGTTTTAGTAATTGGTAGTGGTCCGATCGTAATCGGGCAAGCCTGCGAGTTTGATTATTCTGGTACTCAGGCTTGTCGCGTACTTCGCGCCGAAGGCATTCGCGTTATCTTGGTTAACTCGAATCCAGCCACCATCATGACTGACCCAGAATTTGCAGACGCTACTTATATTGAACCAATCACTGCCGAGTACATCGAAAAGATTATTGAAATCGAGCGTCCAGATGCGATTTTGGCAACCCTTGGTGGCCAAACTGCACTAAATGCGGCAATCGCTTTAAGTGAGCGAGGCACGCTAGCCAAGTTCAACGTTAAGTTGATCGGCGCCGATATTCCTGCCATTAATCGTGGCGAGAATCGCGAACTATTTAGAGCAATCGTCGAGAAGGTCGGGGGAGAGTCTTCTAAATCAATTATCTGTCACACGATTGATGAAGTTTTGGCTGCGGCTGGTGTTCTAAATTATCCAGTTGTAGTTCGCCCATCTTTTACGATGGGTGGCCTCGGGTCTGGTATCGCCTTCGATGAGTCAGCTTTACGACAAATTGCCGGAGCTGGACTTACTCATAGCCCAACAACGGAAGTTTTGATTGAAGAATCGATTATTGGCTGGAAAGAGTACGAACTAGAGGTAATGCGTGATCACAAAGATAACGTAGTGATTGTTTGTACTATTGAGAATGTTGACCCTATGGGCGTTCACACTGGCGACTCAATTACGGTAGCGCCAGCAATGACACTCACCGATGTCGAATACCAGCGGCTTCGTAATCTCTCCATAGATATTATCCGTGAAGTTGGTGTTGCGACCGGCGGTTGCAATATTCAGTTCGCAGTAAATCCAGTTGATGGTCGGATAATCGTAATTGAGATGAACCCGAGAGTTTCGCGTTCAAGTGCGCTTGCCTCAAAAGCGACTGGTTTCCCGATCGCCAAGATTGCAACCAAACTAGCGATTGGTTATTCGTTAGATGAAATTCAAAATGACATTACCAAAGTGACTCCCGCGTCATTTGAGCCAACTTTGGACTACGTAGTGGTTAAAGCCCCACGTTTTGCCTTTGAGAAGTTCGCCGATGCGGACCCACGACTTACAACCACCATGAAGTCAGTTGGTGAGGCGATGGCGATTGGCCGTTCCTTCGCTGAAGCTCTACAGAAAGCGTTACGTTCATTAGAACGCAAAGAAGCGCCATTCTCCTGGCCAGCCGCACCTAAAACCGGAGAGCTCGAATCGCTGCTGAAAGCAATTGAGATCCCAACGGAGTATCGCTTACAGCAAGTTCAACGTGCACTTTGGTGGGGTGCTTCGATCGCTGACGTCTTTAGCGCTTGCAAAATCGATCCATGGTTCCTCAATCAGATCACTGAGTTAAATGAAAATGCCAGAGTTATTGCGCTACCAGGCGAATTAAGTGACGAAGTTTTGCGTACCGCCAAACAGCTTGGTTTTTCCGATAAGCAGATTGCGGATTTGCGGGGGATTTCCGAATCCGACGTTCGCTCCGCACGAGCGAATTTGAATATCCACGCTGTCTATAAAACTGTAGACACGTGCGCTGCCGAGTTTGAAGCTTTTACTCCTTATCACTACTCAAGTTACGAAGAAGAGAGCGAAGTTAAGTCGCGAACTAAGCCTGCAGTGATAATTTTAGGATCTGGTCCGAATCGCATCGGACAGGGCATCGAGTTCGATTACTCCTGTGTCCACGCTTCTTTCACGTTAAGAGAAGCTGACTTTGAAACAGTAATGATTAACTGCAATCCCGAGACAGTGTCAACTGATTACGACACTAGCGATCGACTCTATTTCGAGCCGTTAACACTTGAAGATGTTTTAGAAGTTGTCCGAGCCGAAGAGTTAGCTGGTCCAGTGCTGGGGGTTATCACCCAACTTGGCGGTCAAACACCGCTTGGCTTAGCTGCCGGATTAAAGGCCGCTGGCGTTAATATTTTAGGAACATCACCAGAGGCCATTAATTTGGCCGAAGACCGCGGTGAGTTTGGCGAAGTTTTAGCGCAACAGAATTTGGTTGCGCCGAAGTTCGGTATGGCAGCTTCGCAGTTAGAAGCCCTCAAGATTGCCCATGAGATTGGTTACCCAGTACTTGTGCGCCCAAGTTTTGTACTCGGCGGACGCGGCATGGAAATTGTCTACGATGACGAATCGCTATCTGGATTTATCACACGAGCTACTGACATAACACCAGATCGCCCTGTTCTGGTTGATCGATTCTTAGATAGTGCGATTGAAATAGATGTTGATGCTTTGTTTGATGGCGAAGAATTATTCCTTGGTGGAGTAATGGAACACATTGAAGAGGCGGGCATCCATTCCGGAGACAGTGCCTGCGTGCTTCCAGCAATGACGCTTACACCTGAGATGGCCGCTGAGATTGCTGTTGCAACCGAGAAGATTGCTCGTGGTGTTGGTGTTCGTGGGCTAATAAACATTCAATTCGCAATCGCAGATCAGCAACTATATGTTTTGGAAGCTAACCCACGTGCCTCTCGCACCGTGCCGTTCGTTAGCAAAGCAACTGGTGTTCCGCTCGCGAAAGCGGCAGCGCGTATTTCAGTTGGAACCACAATTTCAGAATTACGTGGTGAAGGAATGTTGCCGGCTGGAAACGGTCAGGCTAAAGGAATTTCAGTTAAGGAAGCGGTTCTACCTTGGAATCGTTTTCGTCGCGTTGATGGTCGTGGGGTTGACTCAGTACTTGGTCCAGAAATGCGTTCAACTGGTGAAGTTATGGGTATCGCTGCGACCTTCGGTGAAAGTTATGCCAAGAGTCAAATATCTGCCTTCGGCCCACTGCCTAAGTCAGGAAAAGTTTTCGTTTCGCTTGCCGATAAAGATAAAAGTCACGGAACCGCACCAGCTAAATCACTGATCGATTTAGGATTTACGATTTTGGCAACGACTGGAACTGCTGCCTACTTACGCGAAGCAGGCATTTCGGTAACCGAAGTTCGAAAATACTCTGAAGGTCAGGGCGCTATGGGTGAACGCACAATCGTTGATCTTTTACATGCTGGCGATATTGATTTGGTTATCAATACTCCAGTTGGCCGTGGCACTAGAGCCGATGGCTGGATGATTCGTACCGCCGCAATCCAGCGTTCTATTCCGTGCATTACTACCACCGCTGGTTTTGCCGCTGCAGTTGCAGGTATTGCCGCGCTTCAACAAGGCGAGATGAGTGTTAAATCCATTCAGAAATGGTTGGCTTAGCCATGGCTGGAATTAATCGAAGCGCCGCTCAATTATTGGCGACCATTGTTGGCAATAAAAAAGTCGGTCAGTACCACCAGATTTTAATTAGTGTCGGAGATTTGGTTTCGCAGTGCAAGCCTGGCAATTTCGTCGCAATTAGTGTCGGTGGTCCCAACTCGAAGATGGTACTGAGACGTGCCTTCGCAATTTCGCGCACAACTACTTCGCCACAATATGGCGGCGCCATCGAGTTAATCGTAGCGCCCCATGGAAATGGCTCTTCTTGGCTTTGCGGATTAGTTGAAGGCGAACAGATCGATATCACGCTTCCGTTAGGTACTGCCTTTGGGATTCCAACCACAAATGTGAATGCACTATTAGTCGGTGGTGGTTACGGCTCAGCACCGCTCTTTGGCTTAGCCGAAGTGTTGAGAGATCGCGGTTGTCGCGTTGATATGTTGCTCGGGGCAAGTACTGGCACGAAAATATATGCGCCTCTTGAAGGCAAACGAAGCGTTAATTCACTTCGAATATTTACCGAAGATGGATCTATGGGTGAAACTGGTCGCATTACCTCACCGATTTCGCAATTAGTTTCTGAACTTCAGATTGATGTTATTTATTCCTGTGGCCCAATGGCGATGTTGAAAGCGATCTCAGATATTTTAAGTGGGGGAGATGTAGTTCATCAATGCGCTGTTGAAGAAGCGATGGCATGTGGCATCGGTATCTGCATGACTTGCGTACTTCCAGTTAAAGATGAAACGGGCAAGATTAGTAACCTACGTTCTTGTATTGACGGTCCTGTGATGGATGGTGCCAGTATTGAATGGGATCTCGTAGGCAAGACTGTGGTGCTTTAATGTCACAACTAGATTTCTCAACAACGCTAGGTAATGCCTGGTTTCCTGCGCCAATCTTTACGGCCAGTGGTTGTGCCAGTTCAGGAAAAGAGTTGGCACAGTTCTTTGATTTACGCGATATGGGTGCCATTGTTACTAAGTCGATCATGACTAAACCACGCGCTGGTCGAGCAACACCGCGTATGGCAGAGACTCCTAGTGGAATGCTTAACTCAATTGGCCTACAAGGTCCAGGTATAGATGCATTCTTAGCAAATGATTTAGCTTGGCTGGTTGAACAGAAAGCCCGCATCATTGTTTCTATTGCTGGTGAGACTGCCGAAGAGTTTGCTTCGTTAGCTCGCCGACTTCGCGGCGTAGCTGGAATTTCGGCGCTAGAAGTAAATATCTCCTGTCCAAATGTAGAAAATAGAGGAATGGTTTTTGCTTGCCATCTGGAATCCGCTCAAAACGTTATTGAAGGTGTGCGCCGTACTATTGGTGGAGACTTACCTATCATTGCAAAACTTTCACCAGATGTAACAGACATTGTGTCGATCGCTCGTGGCGTCGTTGACGCAGGAGCTGATGGTCTTGCGCTAATTAATACTGTGCTGGGCATGGTGATAAATCCAAATACTATGCGACCTCATTTGGGTGGTCGCACTGGTGGCCTATCGGGCCCAGCCATTAAACCAATCGCGGTTCGCGCAATTTATCAAGTACACGAAGCGCTACCTAAGGTGCCGATTTTAGGCATGGGTGGAGTTTCATCAGGCGCTGACGCATTTGAATTGATTCTGGCTGGAGCCAGTGGCGTTTCAGTTGGTACTGCTTCATTTGGAAATCCAACTGCAGTCATGAAAATTCAAAATGAGTTGAAGCAAATTCTGACTGATAAGGGTTTCGGCTCTGTACGTGAAGCAATTGGTTTCGCCCATCGACCAGAGAGTAGCGTTCGATGAAAGCGCCAATATTTCTGGCTACTGATACCTCAGACCTTAAGATTGCTAAGACTTGGGCGAGGTTGGTTGCTCCGCATATTACTGGTATTAAATTAGGTCTTGAGTTCTTCTTAAATTTTGGATCTGATGGCGTTCGCGAAGTTGTAGCTGATCATGAGTTGGATCTCTTCTTAGATTTAAAATTACATGACATTCCAAATACAGTAGGACAAGCCGCCGCCGCGGTTGCGAGCTTAAAGCCGAGATTCCTAACGGTTCACGCTTCTGGCGGTAACGCGATGATTGCTGCTGCAGCTCAACAGCTTCCAAGTACCGAGATTACGGCCGTGACAATATTGACCAGTTTAGGTGAACCAGATTTAGTCGAGATTGGGTTTCGCAGTAACGCGTTAGATAGCGCAGTGGGTCTGGCTAAGTTAGCCATATCTTCCGGAGCCAAGGCAATCGTATGTTCGCCAATGGAAGTTTCAGCTATTCGAGCTGCTATCGGAACTGAGCCAACAATAATTACCCCAGGTGTTAGACCGAATGATCCGACAGCGCCACTTGATGATCAAGTTCGCACTATGACGCCGTTGGCAGCGATTGAGGCGGGCGCGAGTTTTGTGGTGATCGGTCGCCCAATCACTCGCTTCTGGAATCAAGGCGAAGCCGCTTTTAGCGCGAATTTGGTAAAGATTTGTGAACCGCTCATAGCCCGATAGATTTATCCCATGCAACCACCGCAGCTCTCGCCCCAAGAACGTGCGCGAGCGCTTGCCAAGGCGGGTGCCGCTAGGAAACGAAGAGCCGAAGTTAAGGCCCAAATCAAAAATGGAACGTTTTCGCTAAGCCAAGTTTTTGAATTAGGCAAAAGTGATGAAGCTGTTGCGAAGATGCGAGTTTTCGAACTTCTAGAATCTATTTCAGGTGTTGGCAAAGTTCGAGCACGTTCAGTTATGGAACGTTTGAATATCTCACCAACTCGTCGCATTCAAGGCCTGGGCGCTAAACAGTTACCAGCTTTACTCGCAGAGTTCGCCAGTCCCACTCTCATAGAACGCGGAAAATTGTTAGTCCTTTCTGGACCAGGGGGAGTCGGTAAAAGCACCGTTGCCAAAGAACTTCGCAAAGAAGCTGATTTCTACGTTTCCATAAGTGCAACAACTAGAGTTCCGCGTCACAATGAACATGAAGGCGTTGATTATTTTTTCATTACTGATACTGAGTTTGAAGCTCGTAAGTTATCTGGTGATTTTTTGGAGTGGGCCGAATTCGCTGGAGCTAAGTACGCGACTCCCAAAGCCCAAGTAGAAGATGCTCTCGCCCGTGGCAAGAACGTGCTCTTGGAAATTGATATAGCTGGAGCTGAGCAAGTTAGAAAAGTCAGCTCTGAAGCGATTTTGGTATTTCTAGAGCCACCTTCATGGGAAGAACTAGTGACACGACTTGAGGCTCGTGGCACCGATTCAGAGGAACGAAGAACCCAACGACTGGAATTAGCGCAGGAAGAACTGGCTCACGCCCCTAATTTTGACCATCGGATCGTAAATCACTCGGTAACCCAGGTTCTTGGCGAACTGGTATCCTTGGCCTCTTGATCAACCCGAATTTTTAATAGATTTCTTGAGTTACCGCTTGCTACTGGAGGACACATGGACGGCATTACAAATCCACCTATCGACGAACTTCTCGACAAGGCCGGTTCTAAGTACAGCTTGGTTCTCTACGCTGCAAAGCGCGCGCGTCAGATCAACGCTTATTACTCACAGCTCGGCGAAGGCTTACTTGAATATGTTGGTCCGCTAGTTGAGACCCATGTTCACGAGAAGCCGCTCTCAATCGCACTCCGTGAGATTAATGAAGGCTTGCTAACTATCGAGAATCTCGAACCAACCGCTTAATTTTTGCCAGTAGGCGAGGTGGTCGAAGTGCCAAAACGAATTAGCAAAGTAATTCTTGGCGTTGGTGGCGGAATCGCTGCTTATAAATCCTGTGATCTATTGAGGCGCATGCAGGAACGTAATTATGAAGTCACCGTAGTTCCAACTCCGTCAGCTCTTAACTTTGTGGGCACGGCTACCTGGGAAGCTTTATCAGGGAAAAAGGTAACTACCCAAGTCTGGGAATCAGTTGACGAAGTCAGGCACGTCAAATTAGCAGCTGAAAATGATTTGATTGTGATCTCACCGGCAACCGCTGACTTGATTGCGCGAATAGCCATGGGTAGAGCCGATGATTTGTTAACAAATCTAGTTCTAGCCAGCAACGCAATTAAAATTTTAATCCCGGCAATGCATCCAAATATGTGGAACAACCCAGCAACAGTTGACAACATTGCGCTCCTTCAAGAACGTGGTTTTCACGTCATGCGTCCAGCTACTGGTCGATTAACTGGCGCAGATAGTGGCATTGGCCGTTTGCCTGAGACCTCCGAGATCCTCTCCTATCTAGCCTCGGTTATCTCAGACACCCAGGACTTACTTGGCAAGCACGTTTTGGTTACCGCAGGTGGAACTCGCGAATCGATTGACCCAGTTCGATATATCGGCAATCGCTCTTCGGGAAAACAGGGTTATGCAATCGCGCAAGCAGCACTTGATCGTGGCGCACAGGTCACGATTTTGAGTGCCAACGTAAATTTGCCAGATCCAGTTGGGGCGGCAGTTGTTCGAGTTGAGAGCGCCGCCGATTTAGAACTTGCTCTGGAGCGATATTTTCACAGCTCCGATTTACTAGTGATGGCTGCAGCTGTTGCTGATGCCCGCCCACTTCAAGTGGGTACTGAAAAACTCAAGAAAGAGGCCTATCGCGAGATTGCTTTGATTGAGAATCCAGACTTAGTAGCCAAAATTTCAGCCCAACGAAATAAGCAAGTAATCGTAGGTTTTGCGGCTGAAACCACCTTGAATGTTGCTGAGGCAAACCGAAAACTTCTCGCAAAAGGCTTGGATCTAATCTATTTGAATGATGTTTCAAATGGCGAGATATTTGGCAGTGACAATACTCAAGGTGTTTTTATTACATCTGATGGCAGAGAGATACCTGTTAGCAGCATCAGTAAAGCGACACTGGCAGATCAATTACTCGATCTTGTGCTTGATAGGTTAAATTAGCCCAATGTCAAAGCGCTTATTTACCTCAGAATCTGTAACCGAGGGCCATCCAGATAAGATCGCAGATCAAATCTCTGATGCAATTCTTGACTCACTGCTAAGCCAAGATTCTAAATCCCGAGTTGCAGTTGAAACTTTAATCACAACTGGTCAGGTACATGTGGCCGGTGAAGTAACAACTAATGGCTACGCAGATGTCATGACCATCGTGCGCGATACGGTTTTGAATATCGGTTATGACTCATCAGATAAGGGTTTCGACGGTAATTCTTGTGGAGTTTCACTTTCAATTGGTCAGCAATCACAGGACATTGCTCAAGGCGTCGATGATGCTTATGAGAAGCGATTAGATTCTTCAGTTGATCCACTAGATCTACAGGGTGCTGGTGACCAAGGGCTAATGTTTGGTTACGCCTGCGAAGACACCAAAGAGTTTATGCCACTACCAATCTCGTTGGCCCACAGATTGGCGCAACGCTTATCTGCAGTCCGCAAGTCCGGCGAATTGGCGTACCTGCGTCCGGACGGAAAAACTCAAGTAACTATTGAATACGACGGTGATAAAGCTGTAGCGCTTAATACGATCGTGATCTCATCACAACATAGTGCTGATGTTGATGTTGCTAAGAAGTTAACCCCAGAAATTATTGAATTGGTAATAAATCCAGTTCTTGCGGATGTGGATCTACCAAAGGCTGATATACGCACTTTGATTAATCCGACTGGTCGTTTCGTAATCGGTGGACCAATGGGAGATGCTGGTCTAACTGGCCGCAAAATTATCGTAGATACTTATGGCGGAATGGCTCGTCATGGTGGTGGCGCATTTAGCGGAAAAGATCCCTCAAAAGTTGACCGCTCTGCAGCGTATGCAATGCGCTGGGTAGCCAAAAATATTGTGGCAGCTGGTCTTGCATCACGCTGCGAAGTTCAAGTCGCCTACGCCATTGGTAAAGCGCAACCAGTTGGTCTTTTCATCGAGACCTTTGGAACCGAAAAGGTGCCTGTTTCTAGAATTCAAGATGCGGTTCTTTCGGTATTTGATCTACGTCCGGCTGCAATCATTCGTGATCTTGATCTATTGCGTCCGATTTATTCGCTGACAAGCGCATACGGACATTTTGGTCGCGAGTTAGCCGAATTTACTTGGGAAAAGACCGATCGCGCTTCTGCTCTCCAAGCCGCAATCAAGTAAAGGCCCCAGTACAACATTCATCTCATAGACTTGAGTTCATGCTGCGACCGTTAAAACTAAAGATGCAACGCGCCCCGCAGCCCGCTGGGCCAGCAGCTAACGATTTACCTGTTGCCTCAGTCTGGGTAGATACTTCAATCCCAACTTTAACGGATCCATTTTCTTATCTAATTCCGGAAAAAATTAGTTCTCAAATCAGTATCGGTTCTCGCGTGCAAGTTCCCTTTAAAGATAAACATCTTGAAGGAATTGTTATTGATCGCACGGCTTTGACATCAGATTCCCGAGAACTGAAATCGATTTATAAGTTACTGGGGGAGTATCCCGTTGCAAGCGCCGAGACGATTGAATTAATTTCATTGACGGCGAGTTTTTGGGGTGGCTCGCCTTATGATGTAATTCGAAGCGCGATACCACCTCGTGTTGCAAGTGCCGAGAAAGGACTATCTCTCGCGGCGAGGCCATCGAGTCCAAAATCAGAAGCTGTCGCAACATTTCACTTATTACCACCGAAGTTAGATCCGATTTCCGCCCTCTGTTCATTGGTTTTATCTCGCAAATCTAGCGGCGTAAAGTTGATTATTGTCCCGACCGCTCGAGATCTACTTCGCTTAGCTGCATCCCTGTCTGAGCAGGGTATTGATTTCACGTCGCTTGATTCGAATTTGCCTCGAGCCGATCGTTACCGCAATTTCCTTTCTGCCTCACTTGGTGCCGCCAACCTAGTAATCGGTATGCGCGGCGCCATTTTTGCATCTATTCCAGGGTTGTCCAAGATTTACCTACATCAAGAGAATAGCGAGCATTACTACGAGCGACGATCACCATATTGGAATACCCGTGAAGTCGCATGGATACGCTCAAAACTTTCTAATTTAGATCTGCACTTCACTGGTTATGTGCCTAGCCTCGATGTAGCGATAGATATAGATAAGAAAGAGATTAGTTATCAGGCAACGCGTGAAAAGATTTCAGTTGTTGCGCAAGCAAGCAGTAATGGTGAATTGATTCCGAGCAAGATTTATCAACAGGTGCGAAAAGCTATCGCGACTGGTCCAGTTCTATTCTTGGTTCCAGCAAAGGGTTATGCGACTGCGATTAGTTGCGCTAAATGTCGCAATATTTCGATCTGTGAATGTGGTGGCAAGCTAAGTAAAAGTAGTGCCAAGAGCGAACCGACTTGTGTGCTGTGTAGTAAGAGATATCAAAACTGGAAATGCGGTTGGTGTGGCGAGGCCAGAGTTTTCCTAACCAGCCGTGGCATCGAACGGTTTGCTGAAGAGATTGGCAGATCATTTCCCAATCAAGTAGTAATTCAATCAACGGCTAGTGATCCGCGAGATTCTGTTAGTAGCGATCCGGCAATAGTAATTTCAACCCCTGGCGTGGAACCTATAGCCGAGAGTGGTTATGAAGCGGTAATCATGTTGCAAGTTGATCGGTTCTTAAGTTCTAGTGCTTCAAATGGCGTCGAACGTGCTTACTCGAACTTCTTTGCTGCAGGTGCGTTGATTAGTGATTCCGGAGTGATCGCGCTAGTTAGTGACGATGGATCACCTATTGCGAGTGCGCTAACAACCTGGAATCCAGCCACGATTTCAAAGCGAGAGATTGAGCAACGCATTTCACTACAACTTCCGCCGATATCTGGTGCCGTTCTAGTTCTGGCAGATTCGGCCGAACTCGTAAGACTTAAGAGTGCGTTAGAAAGTGCCAGAGAAGAAAGCAGAGCTCCTAAATCGTTACGAGTTTATGGACCAACTGCTGGTGAAATCGCAAAGCTCGCTCTCTTGGTTGACCCACTCGAGCAGTTAGAGATGGTCTCGCTACTACGCGAGATCAACAAACGACGAGCCATCTCTAAAAAGCCACTGCTGGCATATCGCGTAAATCCATACTCACTCGATTAGCGCCTGGCAGTTGATAGGATTGCGCCCATGTCGATTCAACCAATCCGCCTTTTCGGAGATCCAGTGCTGGTCACCCCTGCCGTGGAGGTTGTTGACTTTGATAAGGAACTCCGCAATCTCGTAGCCGATTTAACCGAGACCATGCTGGATTCACCTGGGGCAGGTTTAGCCGCACCTCAAATAGGCGTATCACTACGTGTTTTCGTTTGGGACGTTGATGACGAACTTGGCCATTTAGTAAATCCGAAGCTTGATCTAAGTGATGAACTGCAGGATGGCGAAGAAGGCTGTTTGAGTTTTCCGGATTTACGTTACCCAACTCCTCGTTCCATGCGTGTTGTCGCCAAAGGATTTAACATGCATGGCGATCCAGTAACCGTTGAAGGTAGCGAGTTTCTAGCCAGAGCGATTCAACACGAGACGGATCATCTAGATGGCATAGTTTTCATCGACCGATTATCAGCCGCTGATCGTAAGTTGGCGATGAAAGAGATTCGCGACTCTGAATGGTTTGGTTCGGCAATAGCTAATGGGACTTCACCAATAATTAAAGTTTCGCCTCATTTCACTAACGGTCTAGGAAACTAGTGAAAATTGCGGTTGCCGCGTCACCCGAAGTTGCTATTCCAACTTTAGAATTCCTACTTGAATCTGAACATGAGCTTGCGCTCATCATTTCCCGCCCCGATAGCCAGGTTGGCCGAGGTCGCGAGCTAACTCCAACAGCTGTATCAACTTGGGCGCTCGCTAACGACATTGAACTTTACCGCCCAAATAGAGCTGCTGATTTTGACGAACGACTTAAGAGTTTTGATTTGGTGGTGACGATTGGTTATGGAGTTTTGTTGCCCGATAACATTCTGGCGCAACCAAAGTATGGCTTTATAAACCTACACTTTTCAATGCTTCCAAAATTACGGGGTGCAGCGCCGGCTCAGCGTGCGATTATCGATGGGTTTACGGAAACCGGCATTACGGTTTTTAAACTAGATGCCGGCATGGATACTGGCCCGATCTATCTACAAACGAAATACCCAATCAAGCCAAACACAACGTCGGGCGAACTACTTACAGAATTGGCGCTATTAGGACCAAGTGCGATTGCGCAAACTATCAGTGCAATAGAAAGTGGCATAAAACCTGTACCGCAAGATCACGCACTGGCCACTAGTGCATCCAAATTAGTTAAAGCAGAAGCCCAAATCGACTGGTCTGAAACTGCTGCGAATATTGTAAATAGGATTTTGGGTTTCGCGCCCAATCCTGGTGCAACTGCGAAATTCCGAGGTGAGGCACTTCGGATAATGAGAGCACGAGTGAGCGAACAGCATCTTGCGGTTGGCGAAATCTCGTCGATAAATGGCTCGGTCTTTGTGGGAACTGCTACAACTGCCGTTGAACTCTTAGAGGTAACTCCCGCTGGTAAGAAAACAATGCCAGCTTCCGCTTGGGCTAATGGAGCTCGCTTCACGACTGGCGAAACCTTTGAATAACCCAGTGCCGCGTACCTACAAACGCGCAAACCCAGATGCGACTCGACTTTTGGTCTTTGATTTGTTAACTGAAGTAAATCGCAGCGATGGGTATTCAAATTTGCTTTTGCCGCAAGCGTTAACGGCTAGCAAGTTTGATGATCGGGACAAAGCCTTTGCGACCGAATTGCTTTACGGAACTCTCCGGATGCAAGGACGTCATGATTGGATTCTGGCGCAGGTATCTAATCGGCCTTGGGAACAAGTAGATCCGGGCGTAATTGACGTCGGCCGTATGGCGTTGCAACAGATTCATGAAATGAGGGTTCCAGATCACGCGGCAGTATCTGCCTCCGTTGATATCGCACGCAAAAGATTAGGCGAAGCTCAAGGATCTTTTCTAAACGCTTTACTTCGAGCAGTTTTGAAGAAACCACTTGGGGGATGGTTAGTACCGCTGGCCGAAATCAAAGACCCAATCGAGCGCCTTTCGATTCAATATTCGCATCCGCAATGGATAGTTTCGGCATATTTTGATTTGTTAAAAAACGAAGCTGATGTAACAGCTGCTTTGATTGCGAATAACATTCCGGCGCAACCAACCTTAGTTTCTTGGCCAGGTCGATCTACTCAAGCTGAGCTAGTTGAACTTGGGGGAGTGCCCACTCAATATTCGCCATACGGCGCACGACTTTCTGGTTCACCAGGTGCAATATCGGCGATTAGAGATCGAAGGGCGGGCGTACAAGATGAAGGTTCACAATTAGTCGCGCAGATTTTCGCCGCCGTTAGTAAAAGTGCTTACGATTGGCTTGATCTTTGCGCTGGTCCCGGCGGTAAAGCAGCCTTGATTTCAAGTATCGCAGCCCTGGGAGATCACACCTTTACCGCGAATGAAATCTCGGGACCACGAGCAAACTTGGTTTCACAAGTTGTTGAGTTCGGCCAGGTGATTGTTGGTGATGGTCGCGAGATCGCAAAGAGTGGCCGAACTTATGATGCGATTTTGGCAGATGTTCCTTGTACCGGTTTGGGTGCTTTGCGGCGTCGCCCAGAGGTTCGTTGGCGACGCACTCTCGCAGATCTTCGAACTCTGACAGACCTGCAGATTGAGTTAAGCAATGCGGCGATCGCGGCGCTAAACCCAAATGGTTTCTTTGCTTACGTGACTTGTTCGCCACATTTGGCCGAAACTAAATTTCAAGTTTCGGCGATTCTCAAGGCTCATCCCGAACTTGAGAAAATAGATCTGCGGCCGTATTTCCCAGCTGGGTTAGTAAGCAGCAATGATGATGGCTCGCTACTGCTCTGGCCCCAGATACATAACACGGATGCCATGTTCATGACCATCTTCAAAAAGTCGAGTTAGGCTTTCGCTATGGCTCATCAGATTCGAATCACGCCGAGTATTCTGAATGCAGATTTTGCTAATCTGGGTGCAGAGATAGAACGCATTTCGGTTACTTCGGATTTAGTTCATCTCGATGTAATGGATGATGTTTTTGTTCCTAACTTCACCTTTGATTTTGCCCGAGCCTCGGAAATTATTTCAATAAGCAAATTGCCGGTAGATGCACACTTAATGGTTGCTGACGTAGATCAGATTGCGCCAAAGTATGCCGAAGCTGGATGTACAAGTGTGACCATTCATGCCGAAGCTACCTCAGATATCCGTGCCACGTTAAAGGCGATCCGCAGCAATGGTGCTCGCGCGGCTCTAGCGCTTAAGCCTAAAACGCTTCTTGAGCCATATCTTGAGTTCTTGGATGATCTAGATATGTTGCTCATCATGACCGTCGAACCTGGATTTGGTGGCCAAAAGTTTATGAGTGATCAGCTACCTAAGATTGCGCAAGCCCGTCAGGCGATCGGCGCCAAAGCCATCTGGCTACAAGTTGATGGTGGCATCTCGCTTGAAACTATTGAATCAGCTGCGATAGCAGGTGCTGACACTTTCGTAGCTGGAAGCGCGGTCTTTAACAGCGCAGACCCAGCGCAAATGGTCACTATTCTTCGTGAAACAGCCCAGTCTGTTTCAGGCTAAACGCAAAATAAAAGGTGTCTCGCGATCTAATCCTGTGAAGTAAACTCTGTTTATGAAGTCATTTGAATCTCTCTTTGATGAGCTAGCCGAAAAGGTAGCAACCCAGTCGCCAGACTCCGCGACCGTTACTGCGGTAAATGCCGGAGTCCATTCAATTGGCAAGAAAGTTCTCGAAGAAGCCGGTGAAGTTTGGTTAGCGGCTGAGCACGAAGGTGACGAGGCGCTTGCCGAGGAAATCAGCCAATTGCTTTATCACGTACAGGTTCTCATGTTAGCTCGCCAGATCTCAATCTCTGATGTTTACCGATATTTGTAGGAGTAATAAATGATTCGAATAGCTGTTCCGAACAAGGGTTCACTTGCTGATGCTTCGATCGCGATTCTTAAAGAAGCCGGTTATCGGCAACGAGTAGATTCCCGCGATTTAGTTTTGCTGGATCCAGAAAATGGCGTCGAATTCTATTATCTGCGGCCTCGCGACATCGCGATCTACGTTGGTTCTGGTGAATTAGAGGCTGGCATCACTGGGAGAGATCTATTGATTGATTCAGGTGCGCCAGCTAAAGAGATTCTTAGCTTAGGTTTCGGTGGCTCGACTTTTAGATTCGCAGGTAGCGCTGATCGCGAGTGGCAGATATCTGATCTAGTTGGTAAACGGATTGCGACTGCATATCCTGGCTTGGTAACTGCGCATTTACACGAATTGAAGATTTCCGCCGAAGTGGTTCGGTTAGACGGGGCCGTTGAGAGTAGTGTGCGACTTGGTGTCGCAGATGTAATCGCCGACGTGGTCAGCACTGGAAACACGCTACGACAAGCAGGTCTCAAGATTTTTGGTGAGCCAATTCTTAACAGTGAAGCGGTTTTGATTAAAAACGCTAGCCAAGCCAATGGCCTGGAAATCTTGATGCGACGACTACAAGGCGTTGTGACAGCTAGACAATATGTCTTGCTTGATTACGATATTCCAAAGAGCGCTCTTGATCGAGCTTGCAAACTTACCCCTGGTCTGGAATCACCAACTATTTCACCTTTACAGAAAACCGATTGGGTAGCCGTTCGCGCTATGGTTCCTCGTCAGGACACTAATGCAGTAATGGATGATCTTTGGACAATAGGTGCTCGTGGCATCTTGGTTACAGATATCCACGCTTGTCGTTTATAAGTTAAATATTTGCCGATTCAACATCTTCGCGAGTGATGCCCAACAAGTAAAGAACTGAATCTAAGTACGGCGCAGATAGCGAACTATCTGCGGCGGCCCGAACAGCGGGCTTTGCATTAAATGCGATACCCAGACCGGCGGCGGCAATCATGTCGAGGTCATTCGCACCATCACCGATGGCAATAGTTTGCTCGATAGTTACCCCAACTTTTGCGGCAAAGTCGCGTAGCGCTTGGCCTTTTGCGGCGCGATCAATTATCGGTGCCAAAACTTGTCCGGTTAACTTTCCATCGACAATCTCTAGATTATTCGCACGGTAGTTAGTGATTCCGAGTTCGTTCAGCAAAGGTTCGATCACGCAAGTGAAACCTCCCGAAACAACGGCAACTTCGTGGCCAAGTTTCTGCAGAGTTTTGACTAACGTTCTCGCGCCAGGAGTCAGCTTAATTTCCTCGCGGACTTGCGCAATTATCTCTTCTGGCGCACCGGCTAAGAGCGCGACCCGTGCTCGCAATGAACTTTCAAAGTCCAGTTCGCCAGCCATCGCGGCCTTGGTTATTTCGATAACTTCTTTTTCTGCACCAACTTTTGCGGCAAGTAATTCGATAACTTCTTGCTGAATCAGAGTTGAATCAACATCCATGACCACTAATTTCTTTGCTAATCTAGCCAAGCCGCCAGGGGAGACTGCGATATCAATACCTACCTCACGAGCCACTAGCGCCAGAGAGGTACGTAATTCCTCAACGCTTGCCCCAGATACTTGAAACTCAACGGCTGTAACGGGATATGAAGCGGTACGGAAAACTCTTTCGATATTCCCACCTTGGGCGGTAATCGCAGTTGCAATCTGAGTTATAGCACTCGGCTGCAACTTTTGAGAGAGAGCGACTACGTGTAATAGTCCTTGCTTTGCTTGAATAGAACTAATTTTGGAAACTGAAAATAAGGTCGCGATGTCTACATCCAACTTTGCTGCGCACTCGGTTAAATCAGCTTCGATCGCGCTGCTGTGGGCTGGGCTTAAACCAATTAGAACCGTCAGAATCAAGCGGTCGCTGATAACCACCTGTTCGATATCTAAAACCGTGATCGCAAATGGTTCTAAGGTGGCGAATAGCGCTTGTGTGATGCCAGGGGCATCGGTGCCAGTCAGAAGGATCAGGCCAGTGTGTTGCGCATCGCTGCTCATATGCGCAGATTACCGTGAATTCACGCTATCTTTTCGCTCTATGGCAAGCGATACCGTTCTATCTCTCGATGAAGTAACTGTTCGTCGGGGAGCCTCAACTATCTTGGGGCCACTATCGCTGACCTTAAATACTGGTCAACGATGGGTGATCTTGGGGCCTAATGGTGCCGGTAAATCAACACTTCTGCAGTTAATTGCGACGCGAATTTTTCCATCTACAGGTTCGGCTCAAATCCTAGATAAAGCAATGGGCAAAGTTGATCTCTTTGAACTTCGCACCCGCATTGGTTTAGTTTCGGCAAATAGTACAACTGGAATTCCTGATGATGAATTGGTTCGAGATGTTGTACTCACGGCAGCTTATGGCATTAGTGGTCGCTGGAATGAGAGCTATGACCTCTGGGATGAATCGCGCGCTATTGCGTTGCTTACTACCTTCGGGGTTCGAAACTTGGGCGATCGAACTTATGGAACCTTGAGTGAAGGCGAGCGCAAGCGCGTAACTATCGCTCGAGCACTTATGGTTGATCCAGAATTGATTCTGCTCGATGAGCCAACGTCTGGACTTGATTTACCTGGCCGCGAAGATCTTTTAACCCGATTCGCAGCATTTTCAAGCGATCCTTCTTCACCAGCATCCCTAATTGTTACACATCATCTCGAAGAGATTCCAGTTGGCACCACGCATGCACTGTTGATTAAAAATGGCCAGATTGCATATTCAGGCCAGATCGATGAAGTTTTAACAACCGCCAATGTTTCTGAGGTTTTTAACTATCCGTTGACTGTTTCTAAAGAAGGTGCCCGGTTCTTTGCTCGCGCAAATCGATGAAAGTTGGCAACCTTTATTTGCCGAGCACAAAACTGAACTAACCAAGATCCAACGGATTATTTCAACCCAACGAATCACTCCAGCTTTCAAAAGCGTACTTCGCTTCTTTACTTTTCCGATTAACCATTACCGAGCCGTCATCGTCGGCCAAGATCCTTATCCAACGCCTGGCTATGCAACTGGCTTGGCATTTAGCGTCAGTCCTGAGATAACTAAACTTCCGGCTTCACTTAAAAATATTTTTTCAGAGTATGTCGCAGATACTGGCTTTAGTTATCCCAAAAATGGTGACTTATCGGTTTGGGCTAGTCATGGCGTAGCACTCTTGAATAGTTCCTTGACTCTTAATCTAGACGACAAAACAGAACATTTAAGTATTGGTTGGCAACACATCACAAGTGCCACTCTCAATGTCCTGGCTGAGGGTGGTTGTGTCGCGATCCTTTGGGGGAGTCATGCGCACAAAGTAGGTTCAATTTTCGCCGAATCACGGAAGATTGAGTCGGTTCATCCCAGCCCCCTTTCAGCTTATCGCGGGTTCTTCGGCAGCAAACCTTTTACCAGATGTAATCAACTACTTACCGCTTCTGGTCAGCTACCAATCGATTGGCGTTTACCGTAAAAGAAAACGGGCCACGATTACTCGTGGCCCGTTCTTGTTAACGCTTTACTGAACTTGTTAAGTCCAGCTATTAATTGGCGAAGCTAGGAAGTAGATCATAAATAGCCCGGCCACCAAGAGAAGAAGTGGATGCACTTCTTTGCGACGGCCTTGTACGAAGCGAATGACCACGTGTGTTACGAAGCCGGCTCCGATACCTACCGAGATGTTGTATGAGAACGGCATCAAGATGATTGTAAGGAAGGCTGGGATACCGATTCCAAGATCATCCCAATCAATGTTCTTAATCTGACTCATCATTAGGAAACCAACGATGATCAACGATGGAGTCGCTGCCTCGTACGGAATGATCGCTACCAGTGGTGCTAGGAAAGTTGTGAGTAGGAAGGCTATTCCCGTGACGATTGACGATAGGCCAGTACGTGCACCTTCTCCAACACCAGTAGCTGATTCGATGTAACTGGTATTTGAAGATACGCCAGCTGCGCCGCCTGCCGCCGCAGCAATTGAGTCAACGATTAGAATTCGGTTTGCGCCTTGAATGTTTCCATCACGATCTACAAGCCCGGCTTGGTTACCAATGGCAGTCATTGTTCCCATAGTGTCAAAGAAATCTGCCAGAAGAAGTGTGAAGACTAGAAGAAGAGCAGCGAGCATTCCAGTCTTTGGATTGGTGAAAGCACCGAAAATGTCATTGAACCCAATACCGAGGGTGTCAAAGCGCGGCGCATCTGCGAGATTTAGATTACCGCTTGCATCCTTAGGCAGTGCTGGGTTATTTAGCGCCCAACCACGAGGGTTAGATTCGGTAGGACTTAGGAAACTGTTACCCACTTTGAACTGCGCTTCAATAAAGATGGCCAGCAGAGTTGAGGAAACAATTCCAATCAGAATAGCTCCGCGTACCTTCTTAATCATAAGAATGATCGTTAAGAAAAGACCAAATGCGAAAATAACGACTGGCCAGCCCACTAGTTGTCCACCATCACCAAGTTCTAGAGGAACGGCGGATGGCTTTGAGTTAGTGCTTCCCCAGACAACGTTAGGAGTTCTACGGACGAAGCCTGCATCAACAAGACCGATAAGGGCAATAAAGAGGCCGATACCAACCGAGATTGCAATTTTTAGCGAGGTTGGAATTGCCTTAAAGACAGCAATACGGAAACCAGTTAGAACGAGTACGAGAATTAATACACCTTCGATTAAAACCAATCCCATAGCTTGTTCCCAGGTTGAATTCTTAGCAATTGATACGGCTACGAATGTGTTCAGGCCCAAACCAGTTGCTAGCGCTAATGGAAAATTAGCTACCGCGCCCATGAGAATTGTCAGGATTCCGGCCACGAGTGCAGTTCCAGCGGCGACAATAATGATCGCATTAGTTCTGTCACCACCACCGATGAACTGACCAGCTCCATCTGTGGTCGCAAGAATCAACGGATTCAGCGCCACGATGTATGCCATGGTGAAGAAAGTTACGAGCCCGCCTCGGATTTCTTGAGCTACCGAGGAACCCCGTTCTGAGATTTTAAAATATGAATCCAGCATGAGTTTTACCTTTCTGATTTTGGTAACGGAGGTGTTTGCGACTCCGAGCCGAGAGAGCGTTCGGCTAACGCAGGGAACGTAAGGTCAAACTTAGGGCTTACTGAGAAGTATTTGGGGTAAGCCGAGCCACGATCCCTAAGAAAATTGCGATCGATTGGCCGATTAGCAGCGCGAAGAGCGCTGTTCCGACGCCTAATTGCCCGCCTAGTAGCACCCCGAGGATCAGAACTGTTCCTTCAATAGCTAAGCGAACCCGACCGACTCGAACTCCGGTTTTATGGTGAAGGGCAGTCATCAGGCCATCTCTTGGCCCTGGCCCAAGACCACAAGTTATGTAGAGAGAAGATCCGGCGCCAACTAATGCAATACCCGAGAAAATGTAGATCAAACCGATGAATGTGTTCTCTGCAGGCGGGATGAACTCAATTCCTAATTGAATCGCTCCCGCAATTATCACAATGTTTGCGATCGTTCCAAAGCCGGGCTTTTCCTTCAGCGGTATCCAAAGCAATAAAACAATCGCACTAACTATGAAGGTTAGTAAACCGATCTCTGAATCAAAAGTTTTTGCAAGGCCTTGCGCTAGCACTGACCATGGCGCATTGCCTAAGTTAGATTGGATCAGTAGTGAATCTCCAATACCAAAAATGAAGAGGCCGAAGCTAAGAATTGATACTCGCGACAGAGATAAATCCCAGCGATTCCGTGCGCGCCATGGAGTAACTGGAATAGTTTTATGTGGTCGCAAGAAATCCATGAATCGAGAGGTCAATGACATTTGCTGAGGATAGCCCACTTCGCATCTGAGAGAGATAGCATTAAGCCCTAATGGAATTTCCAGGTCTCGGCACCTTAATCAATACGCTCACCATTATTGGTGGCGCAGCTCTTGGCGTTCTCGTTGGTTCAAGAGTCAGTGAAAAATTAAGAAACTTAGTCACCGATATTCTCGGTCTAGTAACTCTGTTGGCCGCAGCCAGCGCCTTGATTCCCCTTTGGTCTGACGATTATGTATCGGCACTACCTAAAGGTTGGACCCTGCTTTGCGTATTGGGCTCACTGCTAATCGGTGCTTTGATCGGTAGTGCACTTCATCTGGAAGAGAAACTCGAAGTTCTTGGTGAAAATCTACGAAAACGTTTCCGTGCTTCTAAAGAGAGTGCGTTTATTGAAGGTTTCGTAAGTGCATCTCTGCTCTTTGCGATCGGACCCTTAGCAATCCTGGGTTCGATTAGTGATGGCATGGGAACCGGCATTGATCAATTGATCTTGAAATCCACTCTCGACTTTTTTGCTGCAATGGCTTTTGCTACTTCACTCGGTTGGGGAGTGGCAGCCTCTGCGATTCCAGTCGGTATCTATCAGGGTGCTTGGACACTTGTTGGCCTCGGATTAGGTTCGATCTTAAGTAGTTATCAGATCGCTGCTATGACCATAGTCGGTGGTCTCATGTTGCTTTGTATCGCACTGCGCTTGCTAAAAATTAAAGAGGTTGCAGTTGCCAACTTATTGCCAGCTTTAGCTATCGCACCATTATTCGCACTCGTAGTGCATCAATTTGTCTAGAAAATTTCGAAATCAATTACCGGGTGAATTAAAAGGGAGCGGCTCGCTGGAAGTATGTCCGGCTCTGGAAACTCGAGCCGTTAGCTGACGCATATGATGGCGGCGACAGAGAACCTCGTAAGCAACTTCGTCCGCCATATTTGTATCTCCAACTACTACTTGCTCGCCTTCAGTGACCATGATGCCATTTATGGTTCGCGCATTATGGGTAGCACGCTGACCACACCAACACAGCGCTTCAACTTGCAGGGTATTTACTCGGTCAGCTAACTCAACTAATCGTGCCGAACCTGGAAAAAGCTTGGTACGAAAGTCGGCCAGAATTCCAAAAGCGTAAACATCAATGCCCAGGCCATCGACAATTCGGGCCAACTGATCAATCTGGATCGGTTCATAGAACTGTGCTTCATCACAAATAATGTAATCAACGCGAGAGCCAATCGATAACTGGTCAACTACAAACCGATGAATATCTAACTCTGGGCCAACTTCAATCGCGGCACTTTGAAGTCCCAGACGAGATGAGATAACTCCGACTCCGGCTCGATCTTGATTGGTAAAAATTAAACCAGTTCGACCGCGGCTTTGGTGATTGTGTGCAGTTTGCAGAGCCAGCGTGGACTTACCGCTATCCATGGTTCCGCAGTAGTAAGTCAACTCAGCCATGTCGGTAATCCTGCCACATCACGGCTGAAAACCTTTAGCAACTAGCTCTTGCCACAGTGAATCTGAAAGTTCTAATGAAGTTGCAACGCTAATGTGTGAGGCATCACGATAGGCAACATTTCCGCGGACAATTCCTGGACAATCGTTTTCGCATAGCCATTTTGAAGGGTCAATAATTTCGAAGTTAGCGACTTGAGGCAGCCCGAGCGTTTTATCTGCGACGCATTTATCTGCTCTCGTGCTTGCTAGGCAATCTGGAATATTTCGCTCTGGAAGGGGGGTGTCCAACAAGTAAACAACCTTCGAGGCGAGCGGTTCGAGAGTTTCATAAGTGCGTAATGACCCGTCGGCCCACCATTGCTCGACGTTACGAGGATCTCCTTGAGGAACGAAGTGTTCGAATGATGACAGAACAATTAAATCCGGTTTCTCAGCAGCAATTCTGGCGGTAGCGCTAGCTCGCCAATCCGCACAGTTGCTCATCTTGAAAGCACCGACACTATCCCGTACGACATCAATTGATGGACAGGCTGATTTTGTAAGTGTTACTAACTTGAAACCTTTTTCTCGAGCCAATTTTTCTAGAGCTGGGAACCACTGAACCGCATGAGAATCTCCATACAGAACCACAGTTCTAGCGCTATCTATTTTTCCGAATTCACAGAGCGGCGAAAGAGATTCACGATAATTCAGATGGCAACCATCGTCGTAAGGGGTGGGGCGTGATTCGATGGTTGCTAACGTAATTTGCTTACCGTCAACCAGAATAGAGGACGTTGTCGACTTCGAGATGCCGTAACCAACCAATAAGGCCAGCGCCATCGCAGTGATTGTTGTTAGAACGACCCGTCGAGGCGAGTAAGTTTTCAAACGAATTGGGTCTTCCACGAATCTAGTAGTTAGATCCGCAAGTATTACGGTCACTATTAGTGCGCCTAAGCGCTCCCAAAGAGTTAGATCACGAGAGAGTATTGCGATTGGCAGAACCAAGGCTGGCCAATGCCACAAATAAAGTGGATAAGAAATCTTGCCCAACCAAACTGAGACGCGATTAGTCGCGAGTAATCTCAAAGGTTTAGGCCAAGCTCCGATACTGGATAACAAGGCAGCTGTACCAAGCACAGGTACTAAAGCGTATAAACCCGGAAAGGCGGTTCTTTCGTTAAACCAAAAAGCAGAAATCGCCAGTAAAACTACTCCCGTAAAGGCAAGCCAAGGGCTATGTCGCCTTAACGAGGGCAGCAATGCAATCAAAGCGCCAACGCTTAACTCCCACGCTCGGGTTGGTAGAGAGTAGAAAGCCCAAATCGGAGCAACAACTGTTAACCAAATTCCGAGGGCAAAAGATGCGATGGTTACTAGTGAGAATGCGACCACAAATTTTTTAGCACTTTTAAACTTCGCCAAAGCGATGAGAAGGAGTGGCCAAAAAATATAGAACTGCTCTTCGACTGCTAACGACCAATAGTGAATGAACGGTGAAGGCGTTGCATTAAGGTTTTGATAATCGTTTTCCCACCAAGCAAAGAGATAGTTGGAGATGTAAAGAGTTGTCGCGATTAAGTCTCGACCAATTGAGCCCCGAGATATCGGCGGTAAAACCAACCAGGCGAAAATTGCGGTGACAAATAGAACCAAGAACGACGCCGGTAATAGTCGTTTGCTTCGCCGCAAGTAAAAAGCTTTAAGCGATATTCGGCCAGTTGTTTTTAATTCTTTAAGCAATAACCCAGTAATCAAAAATCCTGAAATCACATAGAAAATGTCAACGCCGATGAAACCACCAGAGATCAGCTTCGCGTGAAATATTAGAACTAAGATCGCTGCGAGCGCACGAAGCCCTTGGATCTCGAGAATCTTAGGGTTACTCGGTTTCAAATCTGCACCAAGGCCCTGATTCTCATTTCGGGGAACACGCTAAGAATTCGATCTCGACCACCCAGAGATTTGATTTCCAGTAAGACTGCAACTTCGCAAACCTCACCCGCTAGATCTGAAATTAGTTCAAGCGCTGCGATTAGCGTTCCACCCGTGGCCAAAACATCATCAATCAGTAAAACTTTGGGATCTTGGACATGGGAGAGCGCATCAACCTGCATCTCGAGACTGTCGCTGCCATATTCCAAACCGTAATCGCGTTTGATTACTGCACCCGGCAATTTGCCTGCTTTACGGATCGGGACGAAACCAACTTGGCTATCAATTGCTATCGCACTAGCCAAAATGAAGCCTCGGGATTCAACGCCAGCAACTAAATTAAATGGTGATGGTGTTTGAGCAAACTCTTTGGTGACTAGTTCATACGCCTTCGGATTCGCAATAAGTGGGGCGATGTCTTGGAATAAGACACCAGGAATTGGAAAATCTGGAATCGGCCGAATTAGAGCTAGCGCTTCGGCAATCTTCATGCGCTCTACCTTTCTGGCCGAAGTCTTTTTTCAATCAGTTGTGTCCGGGAGGGGACTTGAACCCCTAAGCCCTTGCGGGCACTAACACCTCAAGCTAGCGCGTCTGCCAATTCCGCCACCCGGACGAGTGGTTTTCCAGCGAAGGATAGCAACTTAGGTCACGACACAGCAAAAGGTGTTATCGCTCAACATTTATGACGTAAACAGTGAAATAGTGGCCCTATGAATCAAGATCGCCTGGCGTTAGAAGAAGAAACAATCCGTATTTGCCAAGAGCTAATTCGAATTCCCAGTGTGAACTATGGCGAAGGAAAAGGCGACGAGAAAGCTGTCGCCGAGTATGTAGTTAAGTCACTTGCCGAAGTTGGCATCACTGCAACAACTTATGAGTCCGCCCCCAATCGGGTTAATGTTGTAGCGAAAATAAAAGGAAGTAATTCGAGCAGAGCTGGGTTGGTTGTGCACGGACATATCGATGTGGTACCGGCCGAGGCAAAAGATTGGTCGGTTGATCCATTTAGCGGTGAAATTAAAGATGGTTTCATTTGGGGACGCGGCGCTGTTGATATGAAAAATGTCGACGCTATGATTTTAGCGATCGTACGCAAGTGGGCACGCGAAGGTTATCTTCCACCTCGCGATATTGTTTTAGCATTCTTTGCAGATGAGGAAGCAGGCAGTGAATATGGTTCGCGTTACATGACCGCAAATCATCCAGAAGTTTTCGCTGGTTGTTCCGAGGCTGTTTCTGAGGTTGGTGGATTCTCCATCGCTCTAAAGAATGGCAAACGCATGTACATCATTGAGACTGCGCAAAAAGGAATCCATTGGTTCAAGTTAACTGCTAAAGGAACCGCCGGACACGGCTCCATGATCAATAAAGATAACGCGCTGACTGAACTCGGTGAAGCGGTCGCTAAGCTAGGAAACTACGTTTGGCCACAGCGTTACACCGCAACGGTTAAGTCACTGTTTTCCAGTGTTGCGAAATTAGCTGGTAAAAAATACGACGAGGCAGATTTTCGTCCACTTCTTGAAGAATTTGGTCCGGCCGCCAAGATGTTTGGTGCGACGTTACAAAACACAGCTAACCCGACCATGTTGTCATCTGGTTACAAAGCAAATGTCATTCCGCAAACAGCTTCTGCGGTTGTTGATGGCCGTTTCTTGCCGGGCTATGAAGATGAGTTCAATCAAACTATTCGCGAAATAGTCGGGCCAGATATTGAAATCGAAACGCTAACTCATGACATATCGCTAGAAGCCGACTTCAGTGGCGATTTAGTCGAAGCGATGGTGCAAGCTTTGATGGCTGAAGATCCTGACGCTATTGCAGTTCCGTACATGATGAGTGGTGGAACGGATAATAAAGCGCTTTCCGAGCTGGGAATAATCGGTTACGGATTTGGCCCGTTAAAGTTGCCGCCAGATTTAGATTTCTTCTCGCTATTTCACGGTGTTGACGAGCGTGTCCCAATTGATGGTTTGAAAGCTGGCGTACACATGATGGAACGCTTCTTAAAGAACAGCTGAGACTTCGCTCAAAGCTTCACGGACAACTTCAGGCAAACTAATTTGTTCCGAAGTCAAAATCCCACGTAGCTGAGCGCCAGTACGTGCGCCAACAATTGCACTGGTGACACCGGGTGCATCACGTACCCAAGCCAATGACACTTCAAGTGGCGAGAAGCCGAGTCCATCAGCGGCCACACAAACAGCTTCAACGATGCGTGATGAACGAGCATCTAAATAAGGTTCCACGAATCCGGCAAAGTGAGCACTTGCTCCGCGCGAATCGCTAGGCAGACCGTTTCGATATTTGCCAGTTAGTACGCCGCGTCCGAGCGGTGACCAGGGGAGAAAGCCAAAACCTAACGCTTGTGCTGCCGGAATTATTTCGCGTTCTACTTCGCGATTTAAAAGCGAGTACTCCGATTGAATTGACGTGATCGGGGCTTTGCCACCTTGATTACCTTGACGAGTAACGCAATGCGCAGTTTGCCAGCCGGAAAAGTTTGAAATTCCTACGTATCTCGCACGACCTGTGTTGTATGCCCAATCCAGAGCAGAGAGAGCGTCAGCGATGGGATTCTCACTATCCCAAGTGTGAATCTGCCATAAATCAACATAGTCAGTACCAAGTCGAGCCAGTGAACTATCTAGTTCGGCCATCAAGGCAGCTCGCGAATTATTTACAGTACGGACTCCGTCGGGAAAGGTAATTCCAGCCTTAGTGCCCAAGACAATTTCTTCACGTTTAAAAAGTGAACCAGCTAAGCCACCAATTACTCGTTCGCTATCACCATCGCCATATACCGCTGCGGTATCGATAAAATTTCCACCCGCATCCAAATAGGCGCGCATTTGATCTGCGGCTTCATGTTCATCGGTATCTCGACCCCAGGTCATGGTTCCTAGACCTAATCGGGTGAGTGATAAACCGCTTTCGCCGGCTCGCCTAATTTCCATGGCGCAAACCTAGCAAGACGAAGGTCGAATTACTGCGATAACCTTTCAGGGTGCCAAAAATTGTTTTAATCAGACATGCCCACTCAACAGCTAATGCTGCCGGAGTTCTTTCTGGTCAATTGCCGAATGTGCACCTTTCGAAATCCGGGCAAGAGCAAGCAATTCGGTTAGCCGAACGGCTGGGGCCACTGACTATCGCGCAAGTGCAGATCAGCCCGATGGATCGTTGCCGAGAAACTTTAACCCCTTGGTTAGAAAAATATGGCAAGAAAGTTGCGGTCATATCAGAGCCAAACTTAGTAGAAGTTAATTACGGAAAATGGTCTGGCCGAAAGTTGGCAACTCTTTCTCGCGCAAAGTTATGGCGGAAAGTGCAATCTCAGCCGAGCGCAGTAACTTTCCCTGAAGGCGAAAGTATTGCGCAAATGCAAGTTAGGGCTATGAAACCAGTTCATGACTTCTTTGCTTCAAATCTGGAACTTACAATTATGGTTTCTCACGGTGATGTAATCAAAGCAATCGTGGCAAGTGCGCTCGGCATGCATCTCGATGATTTCCAACGAATCGTCGTTGATCCAGCCTCAATTACCGTCTTAGAGTCAAATGGTGGTGCGATCAGAATTACTCGTCTTAACGATTCGGATTCCTCAGTACGCGAAATTCTGCAGAGCAAGAACAAACGCGGTCATTTACTTGGCGGCGGAAAAGGACTTACCTAGTGAGCCGGATTGTTTATGATTTCAATCCAGTTGAACGCTTCGTTTGCGGCACAGTCGGTGAACCAGGTGAACGTAGTTTCTTTATTCAAGCCCGTTCAGGTACCAGGATTACCTCAGTTGGGCTAGAAAAAATACAGGCTGCAGCTTTAGGAGATCGTGTAGGTGCAATACTTAAAGAGATAAAGCGGAGTAACCCACTAATTGCCTATCCAAAATTATTCGCGGACACCGAGCCGTTAGAGCAGCCAATTTTTGAAGAGTTCCGTGTTGGCGTAATCGGTCTTTCTTTTTTGACTGATAGCGAAATGGTTCTAGTTGAGCTGCAGTGCGCTACTCCATCAGATTCCGAAGAAGAGGAACTGGCTGAGGACGATGACGAAGAAGCGCCAGATTTGCTCCGTGTCTCACTAACTTTGGCCCAAGCTGATGCGTTTGCAAAAAGAACTGCGGCAGTAGTTGGTGCTGGTCGCTTGCCTTGCCCGTTCTGCGGCATTCCAATCGACCCCACAGGTCACCTGTGTCCGAGGGCAAATGGTTACCGCAGATAATCGCGACGAGATTCTCGCAGCACTTGGATACGGCGATTTAAAAGTTACTGGGCGCTTAGTTGACGCTTCGAATGCCACGCTCTTTGGTGAGATTACAGTTGGCAAGAATTCATTTAACTGTATCTATAAGCCGGTAACTGGAGAGCGACCATTATGGGACTTTCCTGATGGCACGCTTGCTAATCGTGAATACGCCGCCTATTTAATCAGTGAGGCGATGCAACTTGATTGTGTCCCACCAACACTTTTGCGCGAGGGGCCGTTTGGTTTTGGAATGGTGCAGCTCTGGATCGATATTGATGAGGATGTTGATTTGGCTGAGTTATACCGAAAAGACGTTCCTGGATTACGGAACCTTGCATTATTCGATGTCGTGATAAACAATACCGATCGCAAGATTGGTCATCTCTTGCCGACTATAGACGGTCACATTTACGGCTGTGATCACGGGGTAACTTTTCACTCCGAAGATAAATTGCGCACTGTGCTTTGGCAGTGGGAGCAGCAAACATTAATCCCATCAGAAATCGCCACACTAAATCTTCTGCAGAGTGCGCTTGATAGCGAAACCGGTGAAGTATTAAGCCATTTGATTACCGCCGAAGAGGTTAACGCTTTGAAAGACAGAGTCGTGCGGCTGCAAACCACAAAAGTCTTTCCGTCGCCCAGCCCAGATTGGCCAGCAGTTCCGTGGCCGCCGTTCTAGGATAAGCCAATGCGTTCTTGGCCCACAGTTGCGATTCCACCGGTAGATCCAAAATTCGCGCTGCCGAAACTCACTTTGAAAGACACGCTTTCTGGTACTAAGAAAACCCTGCCAGCTAAAAGTCTTTACCGCATGTATGTATGCGGAATTACTCCTTACGATGCGACTCACTTAGGGCACGCCGCCACATACTTAACTTTCGATTTAATTAATCGCTACCTAAGGGCGACTGGAGCTGAAGTTCGATATGTACAGAACATTACTGATATCGATGATCCGCTGCTGGAGCGAGCTAAGCGCGACGGAATTAATTGGGAAGATTTAGCCCATTCCCAAATTGAGCTATTTCGAAGCGATATGGTCAATCTTCATGTGTTACCGCCAGAAAGTTACATTGGAGCCGTTGAAGCTATACCGCTGGTTACGGAAGCAATCGAAGTTCTTCAATCGGAAAACACTATTTATCCAGTGGAGAACGATCTTTACTTCTCGGTTCGAAGTGATTCTGAATTTGGTACTCGTTCACATTATTCTCAAGTCGAGATGACCGAGATTTTTTCTCAACGCGGGGGAGACCCAGATCGAATCGGAAAGAAAGATGAGCTCGACTGCTTAGTCTGGTTAGCTGCGCGTCCAGGTGAACCATCATGGCCCTCACCTTTCGGCGCCGGCCGACCAGGATGGCACATTGAATGCAGCGCAATCGCACTTGCATATTTGAAACCAGATCCGGCTGAAGATTTCGCCATTGATATCCAGGGCGGTGGCAGTGATTTGATTTTTCCGCATCACGAGATGGGTGCCTCGCAAGTAGCGATCATGACTGGAAAGCCGTATGCGCGCACTTATGTTCATGCTGGCATGGTCGGACTCGACGGCGAGAAGATGAGCAAAAGCAAAGGCAACTTAGTTTTTGTCAGTAAATTGATCGAGTCGGGTGTTGAACCAATGGCTATTCGGCTAGCACTTCTCGGCGCTGCTTATGGTCGAGATCGCATGTGGACTGAGGCAGTCTTAGATGAAGCGAAAATTCGCATGATTCGACTGCAAAGTGCTCTTAGTCGCAATGAGGTTGCACCTACCCAAGAATGCGTTGCCCTGATAATCGCTAGTTTGGCCGATAACTTAGACACAGTTCGAGCCATCAAGGCGTTAGATACTTGGATTGAGCAAACCGAAAGCGGCCTAACTGGTGGCAGTAGTGGTGAGCTAAGTAGAGCTATCGATACCTTCTTGGGTATTGCGATCTAATCGCCAAAATCTATCTACTGGTAACCTTGGCCCAATGAGCCTTGTTAAAACGCCTTCTTTGCTTCGTCAGGCGTTGGCCGAGCGCATTGTTATTGCTGATGGCGCCATGGGCACAATGTTGCAGGCTGCCGATCCTTCGCTTGAAGATTTCCAAAATCATGAAGGCTGTAATGAGATTCTCAATATTTCTCGCCCCGATATTGTTTCCGCTGTTCACAATGAATATTTGGCGGTCGGCGTAGATGCGATTGAAACAAATACCTTTGGTGCGAACTGGGCGAATTTGGCTGAATACGGCATTGAAGATCGAATCTACGAATTAGCTTTCGCTGGTGCCAAAATTGCACGTGAGTGTGCGGATAAATTTTCAACTCCTGACAAACCACGATTCGTATTAGGTTCACTTGGGCCAGGTACCAAGTTGCCAACTTTGGGACACACAACTTATGAGTTTCTGCGTAACGCTTATGAAACCGCTGCGCAAGGCTTACTTGATGGTGGCTCAGATGCGCTTCTAATTGAAACTACGCAAGATTTGTTGCAGGCCAAAGCAGCAGTCAATGGTTCTCGTGCCGCAATGGCCAAAGTAGATCGCGATGTAATTTTGATAGCTCAAGTTACGGTTGAACAGACCGGAACTATGCTGCTTGGTTCCGAAATCGGTGCTGCGCTAAATGCTCTTGCCCCGCTCGAGATCGATTTGATCGGCCTTAACTGCGCGACTGGACCAGCTGAGATGTCCGAGCACCTGCGCTATTTAGCGCAAAATTCCCAGGTGGCACTTTCGGTTATGCCGAACGCGGGACTACCTATTCTCGGCAAAAAGGGTGCCGAATATCCACTTGGTCCTGATGAATTAGCAACCGCACTTGATACTTTCGTGGCTGACTACGGCATTTCACTTTTGGGTGGCTGTTGCGGCACCACGCCTGCGCACTTAGCTGCAGTGGTTGAAAAATTTAAAGGTCACCAAATCAAAGATCGCAGCCCAGTTACCGAACGTGGCGCCTCTTCGCTCTATCAATTTGTTCCGTTCCGCCAGGATAAAACTTACTTAGCAATTGGTGAGCGCACGAATGCCAATGGTTCTAAAGCTTTTCGTGACGCACTAGTTGCTGAAGATTGGCAAACCTGCGTTGAAATCGCACGCGATCAGATTCGTGAAGGTGCGCACATGCTCGATCTTTCAGTTGACTATGTTGGCCGCGATGGTGCACGGGATATGACTGAGCTCGCAAGTCGTTTCGCAACTGCCTCTACCTTGCCAATTGTTTTGGACTCGACCGAACCTGCGGTTTTAAAAGCAGGTCTTGAACAATTAGGTGGCCGCAGCGTAATTAACTCGGTCAACTACGAAGATGGCGATGGTCCCACTTCACGCTTCGCCAAGATTATGCCGTTGGTACAAGAACACGGTGCTAGCGTTGTTGCGTTAACAATTGATGAAGAAGGCCAAGCGCGCACTAAAGAATGGAAACTTAAAGTTGCTCGTCGCCTGATTTTGGATTTAACAACTAACTGGGGGATGGCCACCGGCGATATCTTGATCGATTGTTTAACTTTCCCGATTGCTACTGGTCAAGAAGAAACTCGTCGCGATGGTATTGAAACTATTGAAGCTATTCGCGCGCTAAAACTTGAATTCCCAGAAGTACAAACAACTCTCGGCGTGAGCAATGTTTCCTTTGGCTTAAATGCGGCTTCTCGAATCGTACTTAACTCAGTATTCCTGCATGAGTGCGTTGAAGCTGGGCTTGATTCGGCAATTGTTCATCCTTCCAAGATCACCCCGATGGTTCGCATAGATGCCAGAGCCCGCGAAGTCGCCCTTGATCTGATTTACGATCGACGCACTTACGCCGACGGAGAATGCACTTACGATCCACTAACCGAGTTTTTACAATTGTTTGAAGGCGTTGAAGTTGCCGCAACTCGTAACTTGCGAGCTGCTGGCTTAGCTGCGCTGCCTCTCGAAGAACGTCTACAACGTCGAATCATCGATGGTGAAAAAGTCGGCCTCGATGCGGATCTAGATTTAGCAATGTCGCAAGGAATTAAGCCACTGCAAATTATTAATGACCATCTGCTAGAAGGCATGAAAGTAGTTGGAGAGCTGTTCGGTAAGGGCGAGATGCAGTTGCCTTTCGTTCTACAAAGTGCCGAGGTTATGAAGAGCGCAGTTGCGTATCTAGAGCCATACATGGAGAAGACCGATGACCAAGGTCGCGGCCGCATGTTGCTAGCTACCGTTAAGGGCGATGTTCACGATATTGGCAAAAATCTAGTTGACATTATTCTCTCTAATAATGGTTACCAAGTAGTTAATATTGGAATTAAGCAGACCATCAATCAGATTGTCGATGCCGCCCAAGAACACAATGTTGATGCGATCGGCATGAGCGGCCTACTGGTTAAATCCACTGTCATTATGAAAGAGAACCTGGAAGAGATCACAGCTCGAGGTTTAGATCAGAAATGGCCAATTGTTTTAGGTGGCGCCGCTCTTACTCGCGCTTTCGTAGAACAAGATCTGGCCGAAATTTTCCCTGGCGAAGTCCGTTACGCACGCGACGCTTTTGAAGGCTTGCGTTTAATGGATGCGATCATGGCGGTAAAACGGGGCGAACCAGGAGCTGCGCTACCTGCACTACGCGAACGTAAAGTTAAGTCCACTCGCAACATTGAAATCAACGATGAAATTGATACGAAACGCAGCGATGTTGCTCTCGATATTGATATCCCAAAGGTTCCGTTCTTTGGATCCCGAATCGTTAAGGGCATTCCATTAGCTGATTACTCGGGAATGCTCGATGAAAGAGCGCTATTTATGGGGCAATGGGGACTTAAGGGAGCTCGTGGCGAATACGAGGCTATGGCTGAAACTGAAGGCCGCCCGCGTTTACGCGCGCTGCTAAATCAAGTTCAGTCCGAAGGCTGGCTAGAAGCCGCAGTTGTCTATGGCTATTTCCCATGCGTGAGCGAAGGCAATGAACTAGTAATTCTCCATCATGAAGGGCCAGATAAAGGAAAAGAGCGAACTCGCTTTTCATTCCCACGTCAACGCCGCGATCGCCGTCTCTGCATAAGTGATTTCTTTGCCGCCAGAGATTCTGAAAAAGTTGATGTAGTTGCATTCCATGTAGTAACAATGGGTAACACAATCAGTAAAGCTGCCGCCGAACTTTTCGCCAAAAATGAATACCGCGAGTATTTAGAGCTGCATGGCTTATCGGTTCAGTTGACTGAAGCGCTTGCTGAATATTGGCATCAGCGAATTCGTGAAGAAATGCAAGTTAGTGCTGAAGATGCTCCTGATTTACAAGGCATTCTCGACCAGGGTTACCGAGGTTCCAGATACTCATTTGGATACCCAGCTTGCCCAGATATCGAACAACAAGTTCAACTCTGCGAACTGCTTGAGCCTGGTCGTATTGGCGTTGAGCTTTCCGAAGAGTTCCAATTACATCCAGAACAATCTACGAGTGCAATCATTGTGCACCACCCAGAGGCAAAATATTTCAATGCCAACTAACGCGCGAACTGATTTTTATAGCGCAGTCTTCTTTGATATGGATGGTTTGTTGGTCGATTCTGAACCGCTTTGGCTCGAAACTGAAACGCAATTGATGGCTGAGTTTGGCTATCACTGGTCGGCATCAGATCAAGCATTTTCTTTAGGTGGGCCGTTAGATCGCGTCGGCAACTACATGTCAAACCTGATTGACGGCAAGCGTGATGGAAACTCACTTATGTTAGAAATGATTGACCGGATGATTGAAAAGTTTAAGGGTGGTATCTCCTTCATGCCAGGGGCGCTGGAACTGATCCATAGCCTTCGTAAAAATGATGTAGAGATCTCTTTAGTTTCAGCCAGTCCCAGATCACTTGTTCATGCCACGCTAAGCAACTTCGAAGTTAATCCATTCTCTAAATCGATCTCGAGCAACGATGTTAAAGTCTCAAAGCCTGACCCAGAGGGTTACTTGCTAGCTGCAACCAGTGGGGGACATGACATAACTAATTGTCTTGTTTTAGAAGATTCGCTAACTGGCGTAACAGCTGCGAAAGCTTCCGGCGCTTGGGTGCTTGCAGTTCCACATTTAGTGCCAATTGAGAAACTTGGCCGAGTAGATACGACTACTTCACTTGCCAACTGGAGTTATGAAAAATTGGCCCTTAAGTATGCGCAGGACAAATCGCTTTAAAGTAGCACCAGTCACATAAGCGGGAAGGCTTTGTTGGCCAAAGATCTTTTTCAATTGCGGTTTTAATCTCTTCGGCGATTCGCATCAAGGTTGCCTCGGTTGCAGCTAGATCAGCCATAGTTGGAGTACTTCGTACAAGAGCACCATCGCCCAAATAAATAAGAAGTAGCAATTTAGGTAGCACATTGTGTGTCTTGAAGTAAAGAAGTGCGTAAACCTGCAACTGAAAAAGGGCTTTAGCTTCCCAGCCTGGCTTAGGCGATTTACCGGTTTTGTAATCAACGATTCGAACTTCACCAGTAGGTGCAACATCGAGTCGGTCTACATAACCATGCAGATATAAATCAGAGTTTAAATCGAATTCCAGATGCAATTCTCGAAAAGTTGGTTCAAAAGTTTCGGGTTTTTCTAACTTGAAGTAAGTGGCTAACAGAGCATTTGCTCGATCGATCCATTCTTTCTCATTGCTAATTAGCGGAGCAAGATCGGGTTTAGCAGCTAACTGTGCCTGCCATCGTGAGGGGAGCAGCTCAACTGCGGTATCTAGGTTTCGTTCTTCGGCGGGAGATTCAAACAAGTCATGTAGCACGGTGTGAACTAAAGTTCCGCGTTCGGCATCAATACTTGGCGGTTCGGGCAATTTATCAATACTGCGATATTTATAGAGTTGTGGACAATTGGTGAACTCGGAAACTCGACTCGGGGATAACCGCATATTTGCCACGGCCTCAAGATAGGCCATAGGTGTGACAAAGTTAGGCTGACTTTCATAGCTTGGCTGAACTAGGATGTCGACATGTCTGAAAGCACGCCAGCTCCGAAATCACTTGCCTCACTTCAGGCAGGGACTTTCGCCTATGGCGATCGAATTCAGTTGACCGACCCCAAGGGCAAGATGTATTCCTTAACGATTACCCCCGGCAAGGAATGGCATACGCATAAAGGATGGATTGTTCACGACGAATTAGTCGGAATCCCTGAAGGTTCAGTAATTAGCACTACGGCTGGCTTAAAGTTCACCGCTTTCAAGCCTTTGCTGGGTGACTATGTATTGTCGATGCCCCGCGGAGCAACCATTGTTTACCCAAAGGATGCCGCTTTTATTTTAGGTTTTGCTGATATTTATCCAGGCGCTCGCGTATTAGAAGCTGGTGTTGGCAGCGGAGCGTTAACAATCACGCTACTTCGCGCGGTTGGTACCGACGGTTTAGTTCATTCAGTTGAACGCCGGGAAGAGTTCGCCGATATTGCTAAAGCAAATGTCGCTGATTACTTCGGTCAAACACCTAGCAACTGGAGCTGCGATCTAGGTTCAGTACAAGAAAAAGAGTTTTCGCATCAGTTCGATCGCGTCGTTCTCGACATGTTAGCGCCATGGGAATGTGTAGATATGGCCGCAAGAGTTCTTCGACCTGGCGGGGTTTTCTTAGCTTATGTTGCGACCACAACACAGTTGTCAGCAACTGCCGAAGCGCTAAAGGCTGATGGTCGTTTCACTGAACCGGAAAGTAACGAATCAATGATTCGCGGCTGGCACCATGAAGGTTTAGCAGTACGCCCACAACAACGCATGATCGCTCATACTGGTTTTCTAATTATTAGCCGACGCATGGCGCCTGGCGTAGAAGTATTAGCTCGCAGGCGACGCCCAGCGAAAGGAGCTTACGGTGTCGCGGAAGAATGAGCGCTTAGTAAATTTAACGATCGCGTTGCTCGCAACTAAACGATATTTAACCAAGAATGAAATCTTTAGAAATATCGAAGGCTACGAGGGTAACGCCGAAGCCAAAGAGCGCATGTTTGAACGCGATAAAGATGACCTGCGCAAGTTAGGCATACAAATCGAAGTTGGGGGATTAGACCCACTGTTCGATGACGAAGCTGGCTATCGAATTCGTCCCGAAAGTTACGCCCTTTCATTGCGTGACTTAACGCCATCTCAAGTGACGCTGCTCTCGTTGGCCGCCCAAGCTTGGCAAGACGCCGCCTTTACCGATTTGTCACAACAAGCACTTCGCAAACTCACTTCGATTGGTCTTGATACTGATACTTCGCAGTTGCCAGTTATGGCACCAAAGTTAATTGGTGCTGATGAAAACTTACGTAGTGCACTAGATGCGCTCACCTCACTAACTGCAATCGAATTTGATTACCTCAATATTCAAGGCGTAGCCCAGCGGCGACGACTACTTGTTTACGGGGTTCAGGCACGTAAATCGCACTGGTACTTAATTGGGCTAGACACAGAAAAAGATGCGATCCGAAATTTCCGAGTGGATCGAATTCAAGGTGAGGTAAAGCCATCCGGAAAATCTCAAAGCTATGTCATCCCTCCAAGCTTTGAGATCGCAGAACTCGAACCAGCTATCGAGACCCCGTTAGCAGTTTTACAGGTTCGACCCGGCGCTGGTTACCAACTTCGACGCATGGCCACAACCGTCGAAACTGCTGATGACTGGGATCTACTTGAGGTGCCAATTTTTGATCTTGCGTTCATTACCAGTTTGGTTCTTTGGCACGGCGAAGATGTAATTGTTTCATCACCGCTACAACTTCGAAGCGCCGTGATTACGGGTCTGGAAAAGGTGGTGAGCACTCATGGCTAAACAAGAGACCGGTCTGGCGCGCACTGCTCGATTGCTGGATTTAGTTCCGTACTTAACCACGCACCAAGGTGTTGCAATCTCAGAGTTAGCGAAGACGTTTAACGCAACAGTTAAAGAGATCACCGATGATTTAAATACCCTCTGGATGTGTGGCCTGCCTGGGTACACACCGCTCGAACTAATCGATCTTGAATTTGAATCTGGCTTTGTTTCAATCCGTAATGCCGAAACTTTGGCGGCACCACGGGCACTTGATAGAGCAGAAGCACTTTCGGTTTACATGGGTCTTGATCTCTTAAGCGCTGAGTTGAGTAGCTCCAATGAGTCGTTAGCTTCAGAGATTTCTAATTTACAAGATCAATTGCGCACTCAATTGATTTCAGCGCCCCAAGTTCAAATTGAAGCAAATCTTAAATCCGAGTTCCGAGCTTTGATTTTGCGCGCTATTCGTCGCCGCGGTTGGCTTGAAATTACTTATCACTCGGCTGCAACCGATCAAGTTACCAAACGAAGCGTTGCCCCTTACGAACTATCGCAATCAGGTTCGCATGAATATCTGCAGGGTTATTGCGATAACGCTAAGGCGATTCGTAATTTTCGAGCGGATCGAATTGTCACTGTTGTTGAAATTGCTGATCAAGTTTGGCCAAGTAATCAAGTTACTGTCAATGACCAGGCAATTAAATATGAAGTGAAAGTTCACGCAGCAACTCGACAGGTGCTTGAGGTTCTGCCACAAATAGAAGCCGGGGCAACGTCTGCCACTATCGAGGGCTATAGCGCACCATGGACTTCCCGAGCCATCCTGTCATTGGCCGGTCAGGTTGAAGCAGTTGAGCCAGCTGAGATTAGGTCGGCGGTGCATGCTCGAGCGACGGCTGCTTTGGGGAATTATCATTAATTTCTAAAGGGCGATCTTGTCGCCAGTCCTAATTAATACGCTAGCGTTTACCCATAGAAGTTGAGTCTAAAGGAGAAGTTAAATGCCTCGTGGTCAAGAGTTAATCATAATTCTGATTGTTATTGCCGTCCTTTTCGGGGCTAAGCGTCTGCCTGATTCAGCTCGCTCCCTTGGGCGATCCCTTCGTATTTTCAAGTCTGAAATGAAAGAGATGAAGGATGACGAGAAGAAAGATGACGACTCATCCGCTAAGTAGTAACGCTCGCAATGTCTAAACGCAACATAGGCAAGATGCCCCTGCTCGAGCATCTAAATGAGTTTCGAAAAAGATTTCTTCGTTCTGTAGTTGCCATCGTACTCGCATCTACCGCGGGTTGGTTCCTTTATGACCAAATAATCACGCAGCTAGCAAAACCTGTTTGCGACTTAGCTGCAGCTAGAGCTACCGGTTCAGATGAATGCGGTTCGCTTTACATAAGCGGTGTTCTGGGTCCGCTTAACCTGCAGATCAAGGTAGCGATTCTGAGCGGCCTAATCGTGGCAGCACCAATCTGGCTTTATCAGCTTTGGGCTTTCATAGCACCAGCCTTACATCGCAAAGAGAAGCGTTATTCAATTTTATTCTTATTCGCAGCCACACCATTCTTTGCACTAGGGGCAACCATTGGTTACCTGATTTTGCCGATAGCAATCAAAGTTCTTTTTGGATTTACGCCCGATGCGCTGGCGAATCTAGTTCGCTTTGATGATTACCTAGATTTTGTCTTGAGAATTATTCTGCTCTTTGGTCTTGCTTTCGAGCTACCAGTATTCCTGCTAACTTTTAACTTGATTGGGTTTTTAAGGGGATCAACAATCCTCAAACCATGGCGCATCTGGGTATTCTCAATTACCTTATTTGCTGCCGCCTTAACACCAACATCTGATCCAATCACCTTGAGTTTCCTAGCTGGACCATTGATAGTTCTTTACTTCCTAGCCGGCTTAATTTCACTTTTACTCGATCGACGCCGAGATAAACGCAAACAAGGCGAAGATTCGGCAGATTTCGATCCTTCTGCATCACCACTAGATTGATTTGAATCGGTAAGTTTGGCTCATGTGGCTGGTTGTAGTAAACCCTAAAGCTGGCCAAGGAGCTGCAGCCTCAATTGCGACTCAAGTTGTTGGATTCTTAGCCTCTCGTGGAATTTCCTACCGCATGATTTCGCCAAATAGTGCTGCCGAAACAAAATCACTCGTTAGCGAATCGTTGCGTAATGGTGAAGCGAGCAAATTGTTAAGTGTTGGGGGAGATGGTTTGTTTCATCTCTTATTACAACTTGCTGTGGATTTTAAAGTACCTCTGGCTGTTGCCCCTGGTGGAACCGGCAATGATTTCTACCGAACTTTAGGCTGGTTTGGCTGTGAGCTAATCGATTATTTAGAACATCTGATCTCAACGGAACCAATTTTTGTTGATGTTGGAGTAGCTGATGGTGAATATTTTGGTGCAGTTCTATCAAGCGGCTTTGATTCAGTGGTGAACGAGCGGGCGAATAAATTGAAGTGGCCGAAAGGTCCCGCTAAATACAATGTGGCGATTGCTTTGGAATTTCCAAAGTTCAACGCAATTGAGTTCAAGATATTTGCGGATGAAAAAGTATTAGAAGTTGAGGCTATGTTAATCGCGATCGGCAATGGTCAGTCCTACGGTGGCGGTATGCGAGTTTGCCCCAATGCCGATTTACACGATGGACTGCTCGACATAATGATTCTGCACCCAGTTTCAAAATTAGAGTTCATAAAGGTTTTTCCGACGGTGTACCAAGGTACCCATATTGAGCATCCCCAAGTTGAAGTGATCCGAGCGAAGAAAGTTCGCATCGAGTCTGCGGCTATCGCTTATGCAGATGGTGAACGAATCGGACAACTGCCCGTTCAAGTCGAATCTTTGCCACAAAGCCTGCTAACTTGGCCCGCATGAGCGGCCAAGATCAACTTTCACCGGCCGAAGCGTACGCAGCAGCCAAAGCTCGCGCGAAACACTCAGTAACTCAGGAGTTTATTGACTCATTTGATTTCGGTTTCGATGAGTTTCAAATTCAAGCCTGCCAGGCCCTCGAAGATGGGCACGGGGTACTAGTAGCAGCCCCGACGGGTGCTGGCAAGACCGTTGTGGGTGAGTTTGCGGCCTACTTTGCCCTTAGAAACGGCAAAAAGTGTTTCTATACAACGCCAATCAAAGCGCTTTCAAATCAGAAGTTTGCCGAATTTGTTGAGCGTTTTGGCGAAGAAAAAGTTGGTTTACTAACTGGCGATACCAGCATCAATAGTGAAGCCGACATTTTGGTAATGACTACTGAAGTTCTTCGCAACATGCTCTACGCAGGTTCAAACACGCTTAACAACTTAGGTTGGGTCGTAATGGATGAAGTTCATTACTTGGCCGATAAGTTCCGAGGTGGAGTCTGGGAAGAAGTACTAATTCACTTAATGGAAAGTGTCCAGGTGGTTTCACTCTCAGCAACCGTTTCTAACGCCGAAGAGTTTGGCGAATGGTTAAACGAGATTCGCGGAAACACCACAGTTGTGGTTAGTGAAGTTAGGCCAATTCCACTATACCAACATGTGCTGATTGGTCAACGCTTAGTAGATCTCTTTAGTAAGCCCGGTCAAGTCAACCCTGAAATTCTAAAACTCGAACGTGAAGCAATGCGCAAAGTACACACTGACCGAAATCGGCGTGAGCGATTTGGACAGAATGAAAGTCGCTTATCGCGGGCTGACATTATTGAAAAACTAAATCGCGAAAATTTGCTTCCGGCGATTACCTTTATCTTCTCGCGTGCGGGTTGCGATGCTGCGGTTAATCAATGTCTAAACGCCGGGTTACGTCTAACAAATTCTGAGGAGCGCGCTGAAATAACCAAGACCGCTCTCTACTACACCCAGA